>NZ_JBBKZS010000013.1:0-198502 GCF_037889955.1 Variovorax robiniae | reverse complement strand
CACGGTCGCGTCGGTCAACGATGCGCCGGTGGTGACCAACGCTGGCGCCTCGGGTGACGAGGACGCTGCCTTCATTACCGGCAGCATCAGCGCGGTCGATGCGGACGGCGAGACCACCGTTGCCCTGAAGACGGGCGCTGCCAACGGCACGGTCACGGTCAACGCCGATGGCACCTACAGCTACACGCCGGTCGAGAACTTCCACGGCAACGACAGCTTCGTGGTCACGCTCACCGATGCCGACGGCTATACCCTGGACCAGACGGTGAACGTGACGGTCAACCCGGTCAACGACGCTGCAATCATCACTGGCATTGCCTCAGGTTCCGTGACCGAGGATTCCCTGCTGGACTATGTGACAGGCAACCTGTTGTCGGAAGACGTTGACAACACATACGATGCTTTCCAGGAGGGATCAGGGTCAGCGACGCACGGCAATTACTCGGTGACATCGGCTGGTGTGTGGACCTACACATTGAACAACGATGATCCGGCAGTCAACGCGCTGAATGACGGTGGGATACTCACCGACAGCTTCACAGTGCGCTCGGCAGACGGAACGTCGAAGGTCGTTTCCATCACCATCAACGGCGCAACCGATGGCATCTACAACGGCACCATCGGCAATGACACAGCGTCGGGCGGATCGGGCAACGACATCATGTACGGGATCCAGGGCAACGACAAACTCTCGGGCCAGAACGGCAATGACCAACTCTTCGGCGGTCAAGGCAACGATATGCTGGACGGTGGCGCGGGCGACGATACGTTGACAGGTGGCACTGGCAACGATACGTTGACCGGCGGCACTGGCTCGGATAGGTTTGTGTTCGAGAGCAGCGGCTCCGCCAACGGAGTCGATGTCATCACCGACTTCAGCCTCGGCGAGGGCGGCGATGTGCTGGATCTCAGCGCGTTCTTCCCCACGGTGGGCACGCCGAACACGCTGGTCGATGGCAATTTCAGTCTCCCGGGCACGTCCTTGGCCGCCGGCAACCACTTCGTCGTGGTTGACGTCAAGAACACCAGCGGTGTCGCCCCGACGGCAGCGGATGCCGTAGCGGCATTGAGCGGCATGAAGGTGACCAATGGTTCGTCACAGGCCATCTTGTTGACCGACCTGACCGATCCTACGCACAAGGGCTACCTGTTCTTTGGAAATGAAGCCACGTTCGACGGCAACAACACCTTCGATGCGGCCGAACTGCGGTTGGTGGCGTCGATCACGTTCTCGGATTCACTGGACCATTTGATGGCGACGAACCTGAACCTGGCGTAATCGGCAGCGGTACCGCCCGGGGGCTACTGCCTCTGGCGGCGCCAGCTGACACGGGGCCTCGTTGCAGCGCAGCTTACAACGAGGCCCGCTGCCTTCTGGCCACCTTAAATATCGTCGCAAAGCTTGGGTGCCCGCCGTCGCTCAGCCGGCGGCTTCGTCAGGCGCTTGACGGGGCCGTTCTGTGCAGTAGCGTCAACGCAATCAAGCCTGCGCAGCCGCCAACACCGCCCTCAATTCCCCCGCCTGCACCGGCTTCCGCAACGCATGCCACCCCCGCTGCCGCGCCATGCGCTGCGTCACAGGCTCGATATCCGCCGACACCAGCGCAATCGTCAGATCCGGCCGCTGGTTCTGCAGCAGCACCGCCAGCGCCACCCCATCCAGATCCCCCGGCAGCCGGATGTCGCACAGCGCCACTTCGATCGCATCCAGGTCCGCCAGCGCCAGCGCCTCCGAGGCATTGGCATAGACGCGCGGTTCGGCCTTCCAGTGGCGCAGCAGCGCGGCGATGCTGTCGGCCACCACGGTGTTGTCTTCCACCACCAGCACCGCCATGCCGGGGCGCAGCGGCGCTACATGGGCGGCATTCGAGTCGGCACCGATGCCTTCCGGCAGCACCAGGTCGGCCGGCGCCGCCTCCAGCTCGAAGCCGAACACCGACCCGCGCCCCGGCGTCGAGCGCAGCGTCACCGTGAAGCCCAGCCGCTCGGCCAGCCGGCGCACGATGGCCAGGCCC
Organism: Variovorax robiniae; assembly: GCF_037889955.1. Classification (NCBI taxonomy): domain Bacteria; kingdom Pseudomonadati; phylum Pseudomonadota; class Betaproteobacteria; order Burkholderiales; family Comamonadaceae; genus Variovorax; species Variovorax robiniae. The sequence continues at coordinate 196,487 of NZ_JBBKZS010000013.1, read as the reverse complement.
AGGCCGTGCCCGCGCTGCAGGTTGCGCTCCACGTTGCCGATCTGCTCGAAGTCGCCGAACACGCGCTGCTGCATCTCCGGCGCAATGCCGATGCCGTTGTCGCGCACCTCGACGCGCCACGTCCCGTTGGTGCGGCCGCGCCGCACCGCCAGCAGCACGCGACCCTTGGGGGCGAACTTGAGTGCGTTGTCGGTCAGGTTGCCGAGCACGCGGCGCAACGCCACCGCGTCGGTCCAGGCCAGCGCGCTGGCGGGGCAGCGCACCCGCACACGCGTGGAATGGCGGGCCAGTTCGCGCAGCAGCGGCCCCAGCGCGACCGGGCCGGGCTTCAGCGGGTCGGCCGCGGCCTCGATGCGGCCGATTTCCAGCAGCTGGTTGGTCAAGCCCTCCAGTGCCTGCTGGGCCTGCGACAGCGCGATCACGGTCTGTGTCACGACGTGCTTGGGCGTGTCGCTCTCCAGTTGCTGGCGCAGCACTTCGGCCTGCAGGCCGATCGCCATGACGGGCTGGCGCAAGTCATGGTTGGCGGCCGAGAAGAAGCGCAACCGTTCGGCCTGCGCCTGCTCCGATTCGCGCAGCCCGGTCTGGGCCTGCTCGCGCAGGGCGCTCTCCTCGTGGCGACGGCCGATGTTTTCTTCGAGGTGGCGCGAGCGGTCGGTGACCAGCTTCCACACCATCACCATCAGGCCCACGCCGAGCAGCGCCGCCGTGCGCATTACCGGGGAGCCGTAGATCAGCCCCATCGCGATGATCGGCGCCAGCAGCAGCGTGATGGCCAGGCGCATCGCCGGCGTGTAGTACGAGACCGAGAAGGCCGACGACAGCGTCATCGCCATGATGACGGTGGCGAGCAACAGTTGCGCCACCGGATCGTTCGGGTTGAACAGCATCACGCCGGCGGCGCCGTGCGCGGCTTCGTGCATCGCGATGCGCCAGGTGTGGACCCGCAGCGCATGCGGCAGGTTCTCCGGGGTGAGCGTATCGGGCGGGTGCTGCGGAAAGAAGCCGCGCACCGTCGTCGTGAAGGCGATCAGTCCCAGCCATGTCAGCGCCGGTGTCAGCGCGTATTGCCAGGCGAACAGCGCGGCCACGCCGCAGTCCAGCAGGAACTGCACGACCAGCGCCGGGCCGGTCGGTTGCGCACTCAGTCGCAGCACCTCGCACTGCACGGCAAAGCGTGAAGCCGGGGGCGCGGCGTTGTCGGGCGCGGGCGTGGGACTCATCAAAGAGACCACTATAGAGGAGCCCCTCACTCTCGAAGGGGCTCCCATGCGCCCTACATCTTCTGTCTGACTTGCGCCGGGGGCGACAATCGGAGGGTGAACGACCTATCCCTATTCCTGCCCTGCGCCGCCGGCGTGGAAGACTTCCTGGCCCAGGAGGTACACGCCCTGACCGGCCGCGTCGGCCAGGATCTGCTCACCCTGCGCGGCGGCGTGCGCGTGCGTGCCGCCTGGCGCGACGCGATGCTGCTCAACCTGCACAGCCGCCTGGCGCAGCGCGTGCTGGTCGAGCTGGCCCATGCGCCGTACCGCAACGAGAACGATCTCTACGGCATCGCCAGCGGCGTGGCCTGGGAAATCTGGTTCACGCCGAAGCAGACCTTCAAGATCGAGACCACGGCGCAGCACAGCCCGCTGCAGAGCCTGAACTTCGCGACGCTGCGCATCAAGGACGCGATCGCCGACCGCTTTCGGGCCAAGGCGAATGGCGTGCGCCCGAGCATCGAAACGCAATGGCCCGACGTGCGCGTGTTCGCCCACCTGACCACCGACACCTGCACGCTCTACATCGACACCAGCGGCGAGCCGCTGTTCAAGCGCGGCTGGCGGCAGGACAAGGGGGATGCGCCGCTGAAGGAGACGCTGGCCGCCGCGATGCTGGCGGCGAGCGGGTGGTGGAATCCGGAGACGGGGGCGGTGTCCGATGCGCCTTTGTACGACCCGTGCTGCGGCAGCGGCACCATCGCCATCGAGGCGGCGCAGATCGCGCGGGGGATACCGGCGGGGTCGCTGCGGCGCTTCGGCTTCGAGAAGCTGTTGCCGTTCCAGGCGCATGTGTGGAATGCGGTGAAGGACCAGGTGGCTGCGCCCGGGCCCGTGGATGGCGTGACCGTGTACGGCAGCGATGTGTCGCACCGCATGGTCGACTTCGCCGAGCGCAATGCGGAGCGCGCGGGCGTGTCGGATGCGGTCGAGTTCCGGGGCGGGGACGCCTTGCAGCGCATGCCGCCGGCCGGTGGTGGTGTGATCGTGCTGAACCCGCCGTATGGCGAACGCATCGAGGTCGGCGGCGTGGCGCGCACCGGTGCGCGCGAGCAGGCGGCGACGGAAGATGGCGGCGAGTTCTTCTCGCAACTCGCCACGCACTGGAAGAAGAACTATGCCGGCTGGACCGCCTGGGTGCTGACACCGGACCTCAAGCTGCCGCAGAAGATGCGCCTGAAGGAATCGCGCCGCGTGCCGATGTGGAACGGGCCGATCGAATGCAGGCTGTTCAAGTTCGACATGGTGAAGGGCTCGGCGCGGGCGAAGCCGGCGGCCTGACCCATCATCGTCATCGCGCAGGCAAGAGGGGGGCAACGACTTCGGCGATGTGCTGTGCGTTCGCGGCGCTGACGTCGCGCATCGACACGGAGAGCCGCTTGTCGACGGCCGCCGCTGACCAGAACTGCCGGGCCGCTTCGAAGGACTGCGTCCACACCTCGGGCCTGGCGCCAAGCGATCGGAAGGACGGCGCGACCAGGCGCAATTCGGGGTCGATGCCGCCGCCCGCCGGGGCGTACATCGTCGGCAGCATGTCGTAGGCGGGCGAGACCTGCGTCGGACGACCACGCGCATCGGTCATCAGCGACAGGTTCTCGAAGTGGCGGTCGCCATTGCCGATGAGTTCGGAGAACGCGGTCAGGACGAGAACGACCCGCGCGGATTCGGCGTCGAGCAAGCCGGCATCCTCGCAGCGTTGCGCAAAGGCGGGCCAGCTGTCGCGCTTGCCGAACAACTCGTCGTCGACCGCGCCCGCGGAAATCATGCCGCGCCGACCAAAGCGTCCGACGCGGTCGAAGCGCTCGACTTCAAGGTAGCCGTAGCCGTCGCTTTCGAAGTAGCGCGCCGACGCGGCTGCGATGCCTGCGTTGCGGAGGAAGCGCAGCGCGAGTTCCTCGAGAACGAGCATCTCGGACGAGCGGGTGCCCGCACGTGCGAACTTGACGATGAGATGGCCGCGCGCTTCGGTCTCGCAGGTGAACTTGGGTTGATCACCACCGGCGCTCCCGCTTGTGCCCGCATGCGACACATCGGCGGCGAGATCACGGTAGACCTGCGCGACATCGCCGGCCGCGACAGGCGGTGCGGCGCGCGATGCCATCCAGGCGGCGAAGGAGCGAGCGCCCCACAACAGCGACCCTGCGACATCCGCGCCTGCGAGGCAGAGAAACTTCGCGCGATGGTCATCCGACCAATCGCGCAGGGCGGGCGGCACGCTGATCTCTGCCGTGACCGCCCGGGCAATTCGCGCGCCCAGATACCCCGAAGGCGCGGCGAACGCCATCGACGGTGGCAGGCCGTCGTGCAGTCGGCTACCTCCGTCGCGGAGATCGACCCAGGTTCCCCCGCCGCGCAGGAAGCTGATAGATCCGATCTCCTCGACGCGGCCGTCCTCGCTCACCCGGAACATCGCCTGGGGCGAGGGCAACGGGTCAGGGCGCAAGAGCGCGTAACGCGGCGTGCGGATGCCGGGCTCGCGGAAACTGATGACCTCGGCGCCCAATGCCTGAATGGTTCGCGAGAAGGTCGCCTGGCTGACTTGCAGCGTCTTCACCAGCGCGTCGGTGGGTCGCGGTCCCTGGGAAAGCGCTTGGCGAAGTGCGACCACGCGCGCGGATTCGGCGGATGGGTTGGCGGCGCCATGGGCTGGCATTGGATTGCTGAATGAATAGTTCAGAGAATGGATCGAATCATACTGAATTGCCGCCTGTCCGGCAGTGCTATCGTCGTCAACCCATGACCATCGTGATCGATACAAACGTAGCGCTCGACCTGCTGGTGTTCGGCGACCCGGCCTGCCAGTCGCTTCAGGCCGCGCTCGATGCGGGTGAACTGCGCTGGCTGGCAACTGCCGCGATGCGCGATGAATTGGCGCGTGTGCTGTGCTATCCGCAGATCGTGCCGCGACTGGCCTGGTACCAGCGCACGCCTGAAGCGGTGCTGGCCGACTTTGATCGGCTATCGCAGCGCGTCGAGTCCGCGCCGCGGGCCACTGTGGTTTGCAAGGATCCGGACGACCAGATGTTCATCGACCTGGCCGTCGCGCATCGTGCGCCATTGCGCAGCAAGGATCGCCTGGTGCTGGCCTTGCGCAAGCGACTTGCTGCGCTCGGCGTCGAAGTTTCCTAGACCTCTGCAGCGCTATCGCTTCGACAACGGCGCCGACATCGTGGTCGTCGCATCGAAGGTGGGCGAATACCACCGCGTCATCAGGCGGGCGACGGCGCGCACCCGCTGCGTGTCGCGGCCCCAGCGCCGGTCGGCGGGCAGGTGGCGCAGCCAGCGCATGCGTTGCGCAGCGATGGCCAGGCGTTCGCGCACCTCGTCGCTGGCATCGGCCAGCACAGCGTGCCACTGGCCGCCCGCGCCATGCGGGGAGGCGGCGTGCAGCAACGCCGCGGTGGAGTGCAGGTAGCTGAGCCAGTCGCGCACCTGGCATTCGGCCAGCGCCAGCGTTTCGCCGGGGTCGTCCTCGAAGTCGATGTAGCCGATGGTGCCGTCGGGGCAGTACATCAGGTTGCGCGCGAAGGCCTGGCTCAGGTAGGCGCCGCGTGCATGCACCAGCGCGATGGCATCGAGGCCTTCGCGCCACACCTTCAGCAGCGCGACGGGGCCCACCGCTGCCGCCTGGTCGAGGCGCTCGTTCAGCACGATGGGCGCCAGGTTGCCCTCGCCGAGGTCGGAGATCAGCACGCCGTCTGCCTGGCGCGCCAGCACGGCGGGCACGCGCAGGCCGAGTTCGCCGAGGGCGATGAGACGGCGCGCCTCGATCTCGATGGCGGCCTCGCCGCCGGGGTTGGGCACGGGCGTCAGCACGTCGAGCCGGAACGCCTTCGCGACGGCGGCCAGCAGGTGGTAGCGCCACATGGCATGGCGCGGGCCGGCCTTCTTCAGCCACACGCGCTGCGTGCCGAAGCGATGCCGCGACACGCCCACGGTCTGGAGCGGCAGCGTGGCCGCGAGGAAGGCGGCGTAATCGCCGGGGGGAGGCGGTGGCGCGTTCGCGTCGAGCGGGGCGGGCGCGGAGGCGTTGCCCTTGCGGGTCTGGAGTTGGGTTGCGCGACTTCGCAGCGGATTCATCGGGGAGGTAGGGGATCTTTCAGGCCGCGGGCGCCATTTCCTGCGCGCTGTCGACGACCGGCAGCCGGGCCGTGTTGGTCAGCGGCTGGAAGCTGTCGGCACTGGCCAGGGGCCAATAGATGCGGAAGACATTGTGCTGATTGTCCAGCGGGCCGAGCAGCGCGCCCGGCTGCACCTGCATGACGAGGTTCGACAGCAGCCGCACCTCGGTGTCGGAGATGCGCCGCACGATGTGGTGCGCGGTGATCTGCTGCGGATGGTCGAGCCCGGCGGCCTGCACCAGTTCCTGCAGTGCATGCAGCGTGCTGCGATGGAAGTTGCGCACGCGGTCGGCCTTGGTGTCGACCACCAGCGCCTGCTGGCGCTTCGGGTCCTGCGTGGTCACGCCGGTGGGGCAGTGGCCGGTGTGGCAGGTCTGCGCCTGGATGCAGCCCAGCGACATCATGAAACCGCGCGCTGCGTTGCACCAGTCGGCGCCGAGCGCCATCATGCGGGCCACATCGAAGGCCGAGATCACCTTGCCCGCGCAGCCCAGCTTGATGCGGTGCCGCAGGTTCACGCCGACCAGCGTGTTGTGCACCAGCAGCAGCCCTTCCTGCAACGGCGCGCCGACATGGTCGGTGAACTCCACCGGCGCGGCACCGGTCCCGCCTTCGGCGCCATCGACCACGATGAAGTCCGGCGTGATGCCGGTCTGCTGCATTGCCTTGACGATGCCGAACCATTCCCACGGATGCCCGAGGCAGAACTTGAAGCCGGTCGGCTTGCCGCCCGACAGTTCGCGCAGCCGCGCGATGAAATGCATCATCTCGATGGGTGTGGTGAAGGCGCTGTGCGAGGAGGGCGAAATGCAGTCCACGCCCTGCTGCACGCCGCGCGCCGCCGCGATTTCGGCCGTGACCTTGGGGCCGGGCAGCACGCCGCCGTGGCCGGGCTTCGCGCCCTGGCTCAGCTTGATCTCGATCATGCGCACCTGCGCGTCGGCGGAGGCCTTGATGAAGCGCTCTTCGCTGAAAGTGCCGTCCTCGTTGCGGCAGCCGAAGTAGCCCGAGCCGATCTCCCAGATCAGGTCACCGCCATGCACGCGATGGTGGCGCGAGATGGAGCCCTCGCCGGTGTCGTGCGCGAAGCCGCCCATCTTCGCGCCCTGGTTCAGCGCCATGATCGCGTTGGCCGACAGCGCGCCGAAGCTCATTGCCGAGATGTTGAACACGCTGGCGCTGTAGGGCTGCGCGCAGTCGGGGCCGATGACGATGCGGAAGTCGTGGTTGGCGAGCTTCGTCGGGCGCATCGAATGGTTGATCCACTCGTAGCCGGAAATGGTCACGTTCAACTGCGTGCCGAAGGGCCGGTTGTCCGGGTCGCCCTTGGCGCGCTGGTACACCAGTGAGCGCTGCGCGCGCGAGAAGGGCGCGGCTTCCGCGTCGCTCTCGATGAAGTACTGGCGGATTTCCGGGCGGATGTATTCGAAGAAGAACCGGAAATGACCGATGACGGGGTAATTGCGCAGGATGGCATGGCGCGTCTGCCGCAGGTCGTGCACGCCCACGACGGTGAGCACTGCGAAGGCCATCGTTCCAATCCAGCCGCGCAGCAGCCACGGCCACAGCAGCAGGGTGAGCACGCTGACAATCAGGCCGGCGATACACAGCACGAAGGTGGTGTATCGGGTCGGTATCGGAGATGTCATGGGAATTGCAATGATCGCCTCGGCCGGTCGACACGGTGTTGCATCATAGAGGGCTCTTTTTTGCGCCACCATGACTACTTCTCCAGACACCCCTTCCGCCGGTGCCACTCCGGCCCCGCTCACCCCCGAAGACTTCGACGTGCTGGACCGCGAACTCGACCTCATGCGCGAGGCCGACGACGAGACGCCGCAGTGGGAATTCTGCGAGGGCTTCATGGCCGCGCTGATCTGCTCGCGCCGCCCGATTCCGCCCGAGGAATACTGGCCCGTGCTGCTCGGCGACGAGTTCAAGCCGGCCAAGTACATGGAGTTCGTCTGGCACTGGAAGCGGCGCTGGGTGGAGATCGAGCAAGGCCTGGACGCGCCGGTCGAGTCGCTCGAGGACGAGCGCACCTACCAGCCGGAGGTGCTGGACGTGCGCGGCGCCCTGGCCTCGCTGCCCGAGGAGGAACGTGCCGAATCGGCCGGCGAGGCGATCCCTTCCTTTGCGCAGGTCTGGGCGCTTGGCTTCATGTATGCGGTGGAAAACTGGCCCGAGGACTGGGCCGCACCGCGCGACAAGGAAGCTGCCGGCATGCTCGACGACGCGCTGGACTGCATCGTCGAATTGACCGAGGACGACAAGGCCACGCCCACCATCTCGATGTTCAGCGAGACCGCCCCGCCCAGCGTGAGCCAGCAGCGCCTGGACGACTACGGCGCCGCAATTTGGGCCGTGTACGACCTGCGCCAGCTCTGGAAAAGCATGGGCCCGCGCGTGGAAACCGTGCGCAAGGAGCCGACGCCGGGGCGCAACGATCCCTGTCCTTGCGGGAGTGGGAAGAAGTACAAGAAGTGCCACGGGGCTTGAGCGCGTGGAGCGGGTCTTCGTCTTCGGGACGCTGAAGGAGGGCTTTCCGAACTTCGCCACGAATGAGGGGCGGCGTGTCGAGGGCGAGTTCGTGACGCTGGAGCGCTATCCGATGTACCTGGTGGGCGAGCGGCATTCGCCCTGGATGATCGATCTGCCGGGGCAGGGCCATTGCGTGGCTGGGCAGTTATTCGAGGTGGACGAGGCTGCCTTGGCGCGGATGGATGCGCTGGAGCGGATCACCGAGCCGGATGGCTATCGGCGCTTGCGCATCCGGGTGGCGAAGCGTGGCGAGGAGCTCGATGCCGTCGAGGCCTTCGTCTACCTGCAACCGACGATGCCTGCCGCGTCGGATATTCGCGTGGGTCCGCTGGACGACTACTCGCCAGCGCACGCCAGCCTCTATCGCAAGCGCGCGGCGGCCTGATTCTTCAAATCTTGAACGCCCTGCGCATGTCCTCGCGCACCAGGTCGGCGTAGGCAGGATGCTTGCGGATGTAGCCCGCGATGAACTGGCACACCGGGATCACATGCAGGCCTTGCGCCCGCGCGTCGTCGAGCACGTGGCGTGCGATGGCCGAACCTACGCCCTTGCCCTCGAAAGCCTCCAGCACCTCCGTGTGCGTGAACATGATGGCCTCTCGCAGCAGGTTGTATTCGCAGAAGCCTGCGAGCTGGCCCTCGATCCTGGCCTCGTAGCGGTGTTGCGCGGGTTCGTTCGAGATGGCGATGTCGGTCATGGTCGTGCTTGTGTTGAAGATCGATTCAGCCGCCTCGCGCCAGGTAGAGCGCAAGGTTGGCTGCAGCAGTCGCGCGCACTTTGTTGCGCAGTATCGGCGACCAGCCCATCAGCAGGCCGGGCAGCCCGAGCGCCTGCCGTGCCCAGGTCCAGAAGGGGAAGCTGTCGGTGTGCGTGGCGATCAGGCCGTCTGGCGTGAAGGTCATGCGGGCGTCGATGCTGTTGTCCACGGTGCGGCCGGTGGCGCTGAAGAGGTAGTGCGCGTCCCAGTGCGCGCGGCCGGAGTTGCCGTCCACGGCCACGTCGCGATACGTCAGGCGCCACACGTGCCCGCCCTTGGCCTGGGTCGCGCTGCACAGCATCTTCCACATGCCGCCGATTTCGCGCGCGCCGTTCAGTGAGAACACTTCGTCGTTGAAGACGGCGTCGGGCGCATAGCACCTCGCCATGGTGTCGCCATCGAGCTTGGCAAAAGCGTCATAGAAGCGGCGGATGGTCTGCTCGTTGATTGCGCTCATGGACTCACCTCCGGTCTTGCAGCAGCGTCACCAGTTTCTGGACCGCGTGCTGCACCGTCGATGCACGGATGGCACTCCGGTCGCCGTCGAACAGGCGCTGCTCGCTGTGCAGCATGCCGTGCACCTGCCAGCCGAACCAGACGGTGCCGACCGGCTTCTCCGGGCTGCCGCCGGTGGGCCCTGCCACCCCGGTGACGGCGACCGACACCTGCGCACGCGAGCGCGCCACCGCACCCACGGCCATGGCGCGCGCCACGACCTGGCTTACCGCGCCATAGGCCACGATGTGAGCCGGGTCGACGCCGAGCAGCTCGATCTTCGCGTCGTTGGAATAGCAGACGAAACCGCGCTCGAACCAGGCGCTGGAGCCGCTGAGTTCGGTGCAGGCGCCCGCGATCAGGCCGCCGGTGCAGCTCTCGGCCGTGGCCAGCATCAGGCCCTGCTCGACCATGAGCTCGGCCAGCGTCGGCAGCAGGAGGTCGGTGCTGGTCACCATGCGCGCACCGCCGCGATCACCAGCAAAGTGCAGAAGGCCGCCACCAGATCATCCAGGATGATTCCGAAGCCGGCGCGCCACCAGTTCGGTTCGGTCGCGCCCTTCTGCTTGAACAGCCCGTCCGCCCAGGCCACGGGGCCGGGCTTGGCCGCATCGAAGGCGCGGAACAGCGCGAAGGCGATGAGCTGACCGACGAAGCCGGTGGGCATCACCACCCACAGGATGATCCAGAAAGCGATCACCTCGTCCCACACGATGCTGCCGGGGTCGGCGATGTTCATGTGCCGGGCTGTCACGGTGCAGGCCCACCAGCCGATCGGCAGAGACGCCAGGATCACCCAGCCGATGGCGGCCTCGCCGAGCCAGCGCTGCATCAGCAGGTACGCGGCCCAGGCCCACAGGGTTCCGAAGGTGCCGGGCGCAACGCGCGGCAGGCCGGAGCCGAAGCCGAGCGCAATCCAGTGCGCGGGGTGGGACAGCATGAAGCGCAGCGTCGGGCGGCGCAGCGCGGGTTGGACGGAGGGGCTCGAAGCGATCGGAGCCGGGGGATCGATCATGAGTGGACGGAGGGACGCGATGGAGCGCAGTGTGCCCGAGATGCTCATCCGAAGTGGTCGAAGCTGGTGAATCGCTGGGCGAGCGGCGTGCCATGGGCATCCACCACGCGCACGCCCGGCACTGCCTCCACCACGCCGATGCGCGCAACGGCCGTGTGGCTGGCGCGGCTGGCCTGTTCGACGGCGTCGCGCGCCTCGGGCCGTGCGGTGAATGCCAGTTCGTAGTCGTCGCCGCCCGAGAGCGCGCAGGTCCGGAAAGTCTCCAGCGCAAGCCCGGATTCCGCATTCGACGGCATGCGCCGCGCGGCGACCAGCTCCGATGCAGCATCGGCATCGATGCGCGCGCCGACGCGACTGGCTAGCAGGATGTGGACGAGGTCGCCGAGCAGCCCGTCGCTGACATCGATCGCCGCCGTGGCCACGCCGCGCAGCGCCTGGCCCAGCGCGACGCGCGGCGTCGGATGCTCCATGCGCATGCGCGCCTGCTTCAGCATGGGCGCGGGCAGCGACAGCGTGCCGCGGAAGGCTTCCAGCGCCAGACGCGCATCGCCCAGCGTGCCGCTGACCCAGATGTCGTCGCCGACCTTGGCGCCCGAACGCAGCAGGGCCGAGCCGGCCGGCACCTCGCCGAACACGGTGATGCAGATGTTGAGCGGCCCGCGCGTGGTGTCGCCGCCGATGAGTTCGCAACCGTGCTCGTCGGCCAGTGCCAGCAAGCCGCGCGAGAAGCCGGCCAGCCAGGGCTCGTCCGCGGTCGGCATCGACAGCGCCAGCGTGAAGGCCAGCGGCCTGGCGCCACAGGCGGCCAGGTCGCTGAGGTTCACCGCCAGCGCCTTGTGGCCCAGGCGCGACGGTTCGACGGTCGAGAGGAAGTGCCGGCCTTCCACCAGCATGTCGGAGGAGATGGCCAGTTGCATGCCGGGCGCTGGCGCCAGCAGCGCACAGTCGTCGCCCACGCCCAGCGCCGCGCGCTTTGCGGGCCGGGTGAAGTACTTGGCGATGAGGTCGAATTCGCCCATGTTCAGATTGCCCCGCGGAAGCGCCGCGCACCCTGTCGCACCACTTCGGCCAGCAGGCGTTCCTTGCCCTGCCGCTCGCGCAGCCAGCGCGCATCGTTCTGGCCCGCGTCGACATCGCGGCGCAGGCGCGCCAGCGATTCGGTCGCGTTCAGGGCCTCGCAATGCCATTCGAGCTGCGTCATGGTCATGAGGATATGTTCGCGCAGCGGCATGTGCTCGCCGCTGGCCGGATCCACGTACACCGCGTCGAGCCCGAAGCGGCAGGCCTGGAAGCGGTTGTAGGTGTAGACAAGGTAGTCGTCCTCCGTCGGCGTGAAGGGCTGCTCCTGCAGGAACCATGCTGCCAGCGACTGCACGTAGCCCGCGAGGTCGGCCGCGCGTTCGACCGTGAGCGGCGTGTCGAACACGCGGATCTCGATGGTGCCGAATTCGGGCTTGGGCCGGATGTCCCAGTAGAAGTCCTTCATGCTGCGCACCACGCCGGTCCGCGTCATGCGCTCGAAGTAGGCCTCGAATTCCTTCCAGGTCAGCGCGAAGGGCGCCCGCCCCGACAGCGGGAAGGCGAACACCGAATTCAGCCGCGCCGAATCGAACTGCGTGTCCTGCCCCTGGACATAAGGCGACGACGCCGACAACGCAATGAAGTGCGGGATGTACCGCGACATGCGGTGCAGCATCAACAGCGCCGAATCGGCATCGGGACAGCCGACGTGGACGTGCTGGCCGAAGATGGTGAACTGCTTGCTGAGGTAGCCGTACAGCTCGGACAGCTCGCGGAAACGCGGCTTGTCGTAGATGCGCCGCTCGTGCCATTGCTGGAAGGCATGCGTGCCGCCTCCGACCACCGCGATGTTGAGCTTGTCGGCGTTCTTGACCAGCGCGTCGCGGATCGGCGTGAGTTGCGCGAGCACATCCTTCGCCGAGTGGCAGATGTCGGTGGAGATCTCGATCATGCTCGAAGTCATCTCGGGCACCACGCTGCCGGGCAGCGGCGTGTGCGCCATCAGCCGCAGCATGTCCTGGGCATAGGGCGCGAGGTCGTAGTCATGGGTGTTGACCAGCTGCAGCTCCAGCTCGACGCCCAGCGACAAGGCCTCCGACTTGTTGAACGGTTCCAGCGGCACCACGCGCGACATCGGCATCACGGTGGCGTTGTTCTGCTTGATGCTCATGGAAGGTCCGTTGAGTGCGGGAATGCGCAGCCGAACGCAGAAGGAAGACAAAGATTGAAAGCGCTCACGATGGCTGGTCCTCCGTGGTGCTGAAGGCCTCGGGGGTCCAAGGCACGGAGCTTTCTCCGGCCAGGTGGATGGCGATGGTGACGATGACCGCGCCGGAGACTTCCATCAGCAGGATGACGGGCAGGGCGGTCTGGGTGATCAGCACGCCGAGCAGCGGCGAGGCGGTGACGAAATTCGACGCGATCAGCAACGCGATGGAGGACAGCGGCGCCATTGCGCCACCCACCCACAGCGCCTGCTTCCAGTCGGTGCCGCTGCCCGGATTGCCCAGCGAGACGCCGACCACCTTGGCCACGCCCCGCGCCGCGATCAGCGCGAACACCAGGCCGGCCACCGGCAGGTTCCAGTCGGCTTGCGCAGCCACGATCGACACCAGCACGAACATCAGCATCGTCAGCAGCGAGGCGGCAGTGCCCAGCTGCCTCGGCCAGGACCACGGCCGCGGATTGAGCTGCTTGAGCATGATGCCGCCGATGAGCGCGGCCAGCGGCGCGGAGCCGCCCATGTGCGCCGACACGGCCGCACCGGCGGCGATCAGCGCCAGCATCAGGATCGAGGTGTTCTCGCTGGTCGGGCTCATCACGCGCAGGGCCGTGCGCATGGCCAAGGCCACTGCCGAGCCCACCGCGAAGGACATGCCCAGGACCACCAGTACCGGGTAGATGCGTTCGGTGATGGCGCTTGGCGCGCGTTCGATCAGCCCGGCCTGCGCATAGCCCAGCGTGATGGCATAGAAGGTGTTGAGCGTGGACAGCGTGAGCGCGCGGTCGGTCACCGGGCCGGAGGCGCGCGTGTCCATCACCACGCGCGACAGCACGGCGGGCGAGGCCACGATGGCCATCAGTGCCAGCGCATTCGCCACCGGGCCGGGTACTTCGAGCCAGACCAGCACCCAGTACACGGCAAAGTAGGTCAGCGCGGACTCGACCACGCTCTGCACCAGCACCATCGGGTTGTGGCGGAACCAGGGCAACGGCAGGCGCCCGCCGGCCTCGAACAGCACGATGGCCACGCCCAGCTCGACCAGGAACAGCCCCACGCCTTGCAGCGGCCACACCGCGCCCTCGAAGCCGGCCAGCCCGACCAGCGTGCCGACGAGGGAATAGCCCACCACCTTGGGCATGCCGATGTAGCGCTGCACCAGGTGGCCCGCAGCCGCAGCCACCGCGATCAGCAGCGCCCAGAGGACCGTCGGCAAGCCGGCCGAAGGCCGGACCCAATCGGCCCAGAAACTCGTCAATTCATTGATGAAGGAGGACATGCGTGAATCAACAACAGGAACCTGGATGCCGCGCGAGGCGGCGACTGCGAAAAGAGGCGCGGGCCCGCCGGCCGGACCTGCCTGAATAAACTAATGGAGCACGCGGGATACCGGCGCGCCGCCGAAGTCCGCTTCCAGCATGACCATCGCGATCGGTGCGTCGAAGCGATCGCCATGTTCCGTCACCATGAAGAAACTGCCGTGCATGGTGCCGCTGGGCGTCTTCAGGCGGCAACCGCTGGAATACTGGAACGAGCTGCCGGGCGCCAGCAGCGGCTGCTGGCCGATCACGCCGAGGCCCTTGACCTCTTGTACGTTGCCGGCGGTGTCGGCGAAGTACCAATGGCGCGCGATCAGTTGCGCGGCGACCTTGCCGTGGTTGGTGACCGTCACGGCATAGGAGAAGGTATAGATGTGCTCTTCCGGCGAAGACTGGTCGGAGAGGTAGCGAGGTTCGATCTCGACGGTGATCGGCTGGTTTGACATGGGGCGCATGGTAACGGAGTGGACTGACCCCACCCCCGATGCGCCTCGTGCCCCGGGCGGCCATTGCCGGCGCGTGGGAAACCTGAAGTGACAGGCTTTGCGACAATCGGCCCCATGAGCCAAACCTACCGCATCGCGCCCTCGATCCTCTCCGCCGACTTCGCGCGGCTCGGCGAGGAAGTCCGCAACGTCGTGGCCGCCGGCGCCGACTGGATCCATTTCGACGTGATGGACAACCACTACGTGCCCAACCTGACCTTCGGCCCGATGGTCTGCCAGGCGCTCAAGCCGCACGCCAGGACGCCCGATGGCACGCCCGTGCCGATCGACGTGCACCTGATGATCCAGCCGGTCGACGCGCTGGCAGCGGCCTTCGCGCAGGCGGGCGCCGACTACATCAGCTTCCACCCGGACGCATCGCCGCACATGCACCGCAGTATCCAGGCGATCAAGGCGGCCGGTTGCAAGGCCGGGCTGGTGTTCAACCCGGGGCTGGGCCTGGAGGCACTGGAATACGCGATCGACGACATCGACCTGGTGCTGATCATGAGCGTCAACCCGGGCTTCGGCGGCCAGAGCTTCATCGACTCGGCACTGCGCAAGATCGAGCAGGCCCGCAAGCTGATCGACCAGACCGGGCGAGACATCCGGCTGGAAGTGGACGGCGGTGTCAAGACCGACAACATCGCGCGCGTGGCGAGCGCCGGTGCGGACACCTTCGTTGCGGGGAGTGCGATCTTCGGGGCGAAGGATTACAAGGGTGTGATTTCGGCGATGCGGGGTGAGTTGGCGAGGGGTTGAGGGCCACCGGTGAGCGCTTTCACCGTCCGTCTGCCTGACGACAAGCACAACCGGCTGCGCGCGTTGGCGCAGGCGCGGGGCACGACCGTCAATCGCCTGATCGATGAAATGGCCACGTTGATGCTGGCCGAGTTCGATGCAGAAACGCGTTTTCGTGTTCGCGCTGCGCAGGGTGTCGGCAAGGTCGATCGCGGAATGGATTTGCTGCGCAAGGCGACTGGCTCGAAGGCGTCCTCCTAGATCAGACTGGCGTGGTCTATCGCCGCTTGCGCCGCGCCCCCGCTGGCGCCAGCTCCTCCGGTCGCAGGAAGAACTGGTCATTCCCGGCCAGCCGCTCCACCGCGAGATCGATAAAGGCCCGCACGCGCGCCGGCTGCGCGACGCGGCTGCCGTAGTACACGTACAACCCGAGATGGTCGGCCACATGCGCCGGCAACAGCGGCACGAGCTGGCCTGAGCGCACCAGCGGCGCGGCGGTCGCGCCCATCAACTGGCCCACCGCCTGGCCCGCGAGCACCGCGCGGGCCTCCACGTCGATGTCGTTGGTGCACAGTGCCGGCGCCATGCTGCGCGTCACGATGTCGGGGCCGACCTTGAATTCCCACGGCATGAGCTTGCCGCTCGCCGGATGCCGGAAGCAGCTGCAACGGTGGTGCGCGAGGTCGTCGATGCTCATCGGCGTCCCGTATTGCGCCAGGTACGCGGGCGATGCGCAGACAACGAGCTGGATGTCCACGAGGCGGCGCGCGATGAGGCCTTCCTGCGGCGCCGCGCCCACCCTAAAGCCCACATCCACGCGCTCGTCGACCCAGTTGCCGATGCGGTCGTCGAGTTGCACGTCGGGCTCGATGCGCGGATGCGTCCTGGCGAATTCCTCCACCACGGGCCAGAGCATCTGCAGCATGGTTGCGCGCGGTGCCACGATGCGCAGCGGCCCGGCGATCTCCTCGCGGCCGCGCCGCGCGCCCTGCAAGGCGCGTTGCAGGGTCGAGAAGCCGGGTTGCGCCGTCTCGAGGAACTGGCTGCCTTCCTCGGTGAGGCTCAGGTGCCGCGTGGTGCGATGGAACAGCCGCACGCCCAGGTGCGATTCCAGCTGCGCCACCGCCAGGCTGGCCGCCTGCGGCGTGATGGCCTGCGCCGCGGCGGCCTTGCGCAGGCTGCCCAGCTCGGCGGCCTGGATGAAGGTGGAAATGGCGCGCAGTTCGTTGAAGGCCATGGGCGCATTATCACGATTTGCTTGCGGATGAACACAGCGATCAGCGGCTAGTTGGATGGCATTCGAAAACCTACATTTCCCTCACCGCAAGGCACTTTTCCATCACCCAACCCAAGGAAACCATCATGACTTCATCCCACGATTTCAAGCGCGTCTGGTTCATCACGGGCGCATCGCGCGGCATCGGCGCGCGCATCGCCGAGGCCGCGCTCGCCCATGGCGACGCGGTGGTCGCGACGGCACGCGATGCGGCATCGGTTGCGCAGCGCTTCGGCAACCCGGCCGGGTTGCTCGCGGTGTCGCTCGACGTGACCGACGAGGCCAAGGCCGCACGCGCGGCCGAGGCGGCGATCGCACGCTTCGGGCGCATCGACGTGCTGGTCAACAACGCCGGCTTCGGCCTGCTCGGCGCGGTCGAGGAGGCCACCGCCGACGAGGTGCGCAAGCTCTACGAGACCAACGTGTTCGGCCTGCTCAACGTCACGCGTGCGGTGCTGCCGTCGATGCGTGCGCGGCGCAGCGGCCATGTGATCAACATCTCGTCGGTCGGCGGCTACCGCTCGGGTGCGGGCTTTGCCGTGTACTGCTCGACCAAGTTCGCGGTCGAAGGCCTGACCGAAGGCCTGCATGCGGAACTGGCGCCGCTCGGCATCCATGCGACGGTGGTCGAGCCGGGCTATTTCCGCACCGACTTCCTCGACAGCGCATCGCTGACTGTGTCGCCGCGCATCATCGAGGACTATGCGACGACCGCCGGCCAGGTGCGTGACGCCGCCCAGCGCATCAACCACAACCAGCCGGGCGATCCGGAGCGCCTGGCGCAAGCTCTCATCGCGCTGGTGGAAGCCGAGGTGCCGCCGCTGCGCCTGCCGCTGGGCACCGACACGCTGGCCGCCATCCGCGAGAAGAATGCAGCGGTGGCGCAGGAGACGGACGCGTGGCAGGCGCTGGCCGCTTCGACCGACTTCCCGAAGGAAGAGGTCGCGGCTATCGCGTGAGGCCTGGTTGATTTTTCTGCAAGTGAAGGTGCGCGAAAAGTCGTTTTACGCAGGGAAGCGAATCGACAACGATCACCTTCACTTCATCACGACGAGAGACAAGCACCATGACCTTCACCACCCTTCAACCAAGGCCCATGCACCTTTTCTCGCGCATCGCCACCGCGGCGGCCCTGGCCATCGCGGCGGTGTGCGCGCCGGCCCATGCGCAGAGCGATTACCCGACCAAGAAGCCGGTCACGCTGCTGGTGCCCTTCGCGCCGGGCGGCGGCAACGACACCCTTGCGCGGATCATCGCGCCGAGGCTGTCGCAGATCCTCAAGCAGACCGTGCTGATCGACAACAAGCCGGGGGCCGGCGGCAACCTCGGCACCGAATACGTGGCGCGCGCCGCACCGGACGGCTACACGCTGTTGATCGCCTCCAACCAGGTGACCATCGACCCGGCGCTGGGGGTGAAGGCCGGCTACCGCATCGACCGCGACTTCGCGCCCGTGGGCCGCATCGCCTCGGTGCCGATGGTGCTGGTGGCGCACAACGGCGAGCCCTACAAGTCGCTGCCGGAGTTCATCGCCTACGTGAAGGCCAATCCGGGCAAGGTGGCGTATGGCAGCCCGGGCAACGGCACGCCGCAGCACCTCGCGGGCGAGGTGTTCGCGGCGACGGTCGGCTCGCGCATGACGCATGTGCCGTACAAGGGCACGGCTCCCGCGATCACCGACCTGATCGGCGGGCAGACGCAGGTGGCCTTTGCCACGCTGGCGTCGGTGCTGCAGTACATCGAGAGCGGCAAGCTCACCGCGTTGGGCATCGCTGGGCAGGAGAAGTCGGCCGCGCTGCCGAAGGTGCCGACCTTTGGCGAAGCGGGCCTGAAGAACTACGAGGCCTCGCTCTGGTACAGCGTGGTGGTGCCGGCCAATACGCCGCAACCGATCATCGCCACGCTGAACAAGGCGCTGGTCGAGGCAATGGCCAACCCGGCCGTGGACCAGCAACTCGTGAAGCAGGGCTTCGTGCCGAAGCCGACTTCGCCGGATGAACTCAAGGGCCTCATCACCGACGACCTGGCGCGCTGGTCGCGCGTGGTGAAGGACAACAGCATCAAGGTCGAGCAGTGAGCCAACGCGGCTTCGTCGGTGCAAGCGTGATCGACGCGCTGCACCGGCGGCGCAGCGTGCGCGGGTTCAAGCTGCAGGTCAAGCAGCGCGCGAGTAGGCTTCGAGAAAGCGCCTTGTCGCTGCACCACACAGCCGAGCCCGCTCCACCACTGGCAACGACCGGTGTTGTGCGCATGGCGTCTCGACCCCGATCGGCAAGCCCGCAGGCAGCGCATCCAGGATCGCCGTCAAGGGAAACTCGCCCTCCCCCGGATAGAAGCGACCGCCACGCGCCTCGGCGCGAAGCGCATCGGTGGTGGTTGGACGCGGCCCGCGACCGTCTGCGAGTTGGCAATAGGCAAGCCACGTCGGATCGAGCATCGCAATATCGGCGGCGGTGCCACCCGAACGCATCATGTGCAGCGCATCGATCAGCACGCCGCCATTGGGTTGTGAGGCCGCCTTGACGACCCTGTGCGCGGCCTGGATCGACGGCGAGTGCGTGTAGGCCGCAAACTCCAGCCCGACCCGCAGGTCGAAACCCGCAGCCGCTTCGCAAAGGCGCGCAAAGCTGGAAGTGAAGCGACCTTCGTCGGGGTCGTTGCCCATGGTCAGCACATTGCGCGCTCCAAGGCGCTGCGCCACTGCGAAGGCTGGAAGCAATGCGTCAACGTCGATGTCGGGCCCGATCCAGATGGTCTCGACATCGAGCACGCTGATGTCCAGTCCATTCATCCGGGCCAGCAATTCCCGAATCAGCGGCTCGTCGCCCACGACCGGGACCAACGGGTCCGTAGGCGCTGGCGGAACGATGCGAAGGCCGATGGCGTCGAAGCCGCCTGCCGACGCCGCGTCGACCAACTCCAGGGGATGCGCGTCGATCACCGTGAGGTGGGCGAGCGAAAGGCAGGCGGGGACCATGTGAATCAACCTTTCCGGGTCAGGCGTGGGCCGGTGCCACCAGCGGTGCGCTCTGGCGCTTTCTCGTGCCGAGGAAGAGCAGTGCCGATGCAAGAACCACGGCCGACAGGACGATCAATCCTGCCACCGGTGAGGCGAAGTGCGAATCGGCCCATGCCTTGACGTTCGGCGAGACGAAGTTCCCGATATTGCCGATGGTGTTCACCATGGCCACGCCGGCGACGACGCCCAGTCCACCCAGGTAGTTCGTCAGCAAGGTCCAGAAGATCGGTTGCACAGCCCACAAGCCCGCGACAGCCAAGCACAGGCAGATGCCGCCAACGACTGGCGATGCACCGGCCGAGCTGTACATGGCCACCGATGCCACCAGCAAGCTCAGGAAACCGAACAGGGTCAGCTTGTTGTGGCGTTCCGCGATCTTCGGGACGAGGAAAGTGGCGAGCAAGGCGCAGCCCCACGGGATCGCAACGTAGAAGCCGACTTGCAGGTTCGGCCCGGTGCCCAGCATCTTGGCAATCATGGTCGGGAGGTAGAACACCACCACCGAGACGCCCATTTGCAACAGGAAGAAGATGGTGCCGAAGTACAGCACGGTGCGATCGCCCAGTGAGGCCAGCACGGTCTTGGGGCCATGCGATTCCTTGGTCACCTGTTCGGATGCGATGAGTGCGGTCAGCGCCTTCTTTTCGTCGGCATCGAGCCATTTGGCATCGGCCGGCTTGTTGTCGAGGTAGAAGTAGGACCAGACACCAACGGCGGTGGCAGCCAGGCCTTCCAGCATGAACATCCACTGGTAGCCATGCAGGCCCAGCATGCCATCGAACCTCAGCAGGTAGCCGGAGATCGGCGCGCCGAAGATGAACGCGAGCGGCGCTCCGAAGTAGAACAGCCCCATGGCCCGCGCGCGGCTGCTGTCCGGGAACCAGTAGGTCAGGTACAGGATGACGCCGGGAAAGAAGCCTGCTTCGCAAGCGCCGAGGATGAAGCGCAAGACGTAGAAGCTGGTCGAGCCCTGCACGAACATGGTGGCCGCGGAGACGAGGCCCCACGTCACCATGATCCGGCACATCCAGATGCGGCCGCCGACCTTGTGCATCGCGATGTTGCTCGGGATCTCGAACAGCACGTAGGCGATGAAGAAGATGCTCGCGCCGAAGGCGAAGGAAGCATCGGCGATGCCGACGGTGTCCTGGAGCGCCTGCTTGGCAAAGCCGACGTTGGCGCGGTCCAGGAAGGCCAGCACGTACATCAGCAGCAGGAAGGGGATCAGTCGCCGTGTGGATTTGGCGACGGCGCGGTCTGCTGCGGACTTGCTGCCGGCGGCGACGGTTGTGGCGGTGCTCATGGGTGTCTCGCTCTCAAATGGTGGGAGTGAAGGTCAGGCCGCGACGGCCTGGGCAATGGCTTCCGGGCTCCAGGCGCCGCCTTCGAAGCCGAAGAAGGAAGCCATGCTTGCGATCTGCGCATCCATCATGTGGGTGCCTGGCTGCACGAAGCAGCCGCGCTCGTGCGCCGCTGTGAGCAGTTTGGTCATGCGGGGATGGACCACCACGTCGGCCACGATCGAACCCGGCTTGAGCCGGTCGAGGTTGATGGGCAGCGGATCGTCCGGCTTCATGCCCATCGGGCTGGCATTGACGATCAGGTCGAAGTCGCCGGCGTCGGCGGCCGCGACGCGCGAGGGCACGCCTGTCTTGCCGATGCGTGCTGCCACGTCCGCGGCGCGTGCCTCGGCCATGTCGAACACCGCAACTTCCGCCGCGCCCGCTTCGGCGATGGCGAAGGCGATGGCGGTGCCCACGCCACCCGTTCCGACGACCAGCGCCTTGCGACCTTCCACGCGCTGGCCACGTGCCTTGAGGCCACCGACGAACCCGACGCCATCGAGGATGTCACCTGCCCATTGGCCGTCGTCCTGCACGCGGATGACGTTGACGGCGCCCACATGCCTGGCCCGCGCGCTGGGTGAGGCGACCTGCGAAAGCGATGCCGGCTTGTGCGGAATGGTGACGATCAGGCCCGCGAAATTGCGCAGCGCCTTGGCCCCTTCGAGGAATGCATTCAAGCCCGCAGCCGTGACTTGCATCGGGATGCAAACGGCGTCCACGCCGTTGCGCTGGAACATGGCGGTCCACACTTCAGGCGCGCGCACCTGCCGGATGGGATCGCCGATGATGCCGAGGATGCGGGTCGAGCCCGTGATCTGGGTGGCCATCTCAGAGCTCCTCGGATTCCAGCAGGTAGGCCAGGTCATAGACCGCGGCTTCCTGCAGACGCACGACACCCGTGGCTGCGATCTGGCGCTCCACTTCCTTCATCACGGCGGTGACCTCGGGCCGGCCGACGCCTTCCACGTGAACCACCGCGTCGAAGATGTCCTCGCCGGTGTCGGCGCGCAGTTCGGTCTCCTTCGTCTTGACGCGCGTCACGGTGGGGTTGGCCCATCCGATGTGCACGCCGGTCACGCCGTCGAGTTGGAGGAGGTTGTCCGCGAGCGCCTTTGCAGCCGCACGGAAGGCATCCGCGCCACCGTCCTTGTAGTGAACGCGCACCGTCGCCATCGCGCCCCCGGTGCCGACGCCGTTGGTGGCGATCGTTTCGCAGGCCGAGCGGACGAAGTTCAGGAAGTTGGGCTGCATCCGCGTCGTCCACGGCGTGGGCGAATTCAGCTTGGCGCGGTAGACGTCGGAGCTGAAGGTCTCGGTCTCGGCGCCCTCGTAGAGCGTGTACCAGCGGTGCTTGTCGAGCGACCAGTCGACGAAGCGGCGACCGCGCAGGAAGCCCGGTGTGCTCACGCGCTCGGGCATGTGCTCGCGGGTGTGCCAGAGGCTGTATTCCGCCTCGCCTTCGGTCTTGATGTCGTGCCAGACCGCCATGAATCCTTTGCCTTTGAGGGCCATCGAATGCTCCTGTGAAAGTTGAGAAGAGTCGTCAGAGAGGTTCGGCGCCGAGATGCGGATGCCACCCACGGGGCCGGTTTACCCGGTTAAACAAGTTCCTGTTTGTGAACTTGTTCAATGGGATGAACTGTAGAAGTCCAAAAGTGAGTTAGAAACTGGGGTTTTCCCTGAGTAAAGGGCATTCTTTTCAAGCTTGACTCATGCATTCACTGAGTTCACACTCTCGCTCAAGTTCATATCCATGAATTTCAAGGCGGCGAAATGCCCCTTGCCCCCACCGGCCCGATCCTGTCCCTGACGACATGCGGGCACCACAGCAGGAGCTTTGAATGACGAACGAAATGACCGACCGCCTCGCGATCCGCGACCTCATCGAGAACTGGGCCATCTGGCGCGATGCGGGCGACTGGGAGCGCTTTGCCACCGTGTGGCATGACGACGGCGTGATGCATGCCACCTGGTTCCAGGGACCTGCTTCCGAATTCATCCGGGTGACCAAGGAAGGTTGGGCCAAGGGCGTCAGCATCCTGCACTTCCTGGGCGGAACCTCGATCGACCTGGCCGGCGATCGCGCCATCGTGCAGACCAAGATGACGATCTCCCAGCGCGGCGACGTGCAGGGCGTCGCCTGCGACGTGGTGTGCACGGGTCGCTTCTACGACTTCGTCGAGAAGCGCGACGGTCGCTGGGGCGTCGTCGTGCGCCAACCGATCTACGAGAAGGACCGCGTGGACCCGATCGACCCGAGTGCCCGACTCGAACTCGACCAGGCCGCCATTTCCAAGTTCCCTGCCGGCTATCGCCACCTCGCCTACATCCAGACGCAGATTGGCTACAAGGTCAAGATGGACATGCCGCAGCTCGAGGGCGCGGAAGTGCAGAAGCTGTACGCCCGCGGCAAGGACTGGCTGGCCGGCAAGCCGCTCTGACACGGGAGCCGGCGTGCAACCCTTCACCTACAACGCCAACCCGGCGCGCATCCTCTTTGGCGCCGGGCGGCTGTCCGAGCTGGGCGCGGAACTCCAGCGGCTCGGTGCCAAGCGCGCGCTGATCATCACCACGCCGCAACAGCGTGCCACCGGCGCCGCACTGATGGCGCAACTGGGAGAACTGGCCGGCGCCGTGTTCGACGGCGCCACCATGCATACACCGACCGATGTCACTGCGGTGGCGTTGGCAGCGTTGCAGGCGCAGCGGTGCGATGCGCTCGTGGCCATCGGCGGCGGATCCACCATCGGCCTGGCCAAGGCCCTCGCCCTGCGCACCGGCTTGCCGCAGATCGCCATCCCGACCACCTATGCCGGTTCCGAAGTCACCCCGATCCTGGGGGAGACCGCGGATGGCGTGAAGAAGACACAGCGTTCGTCGTCGCTGCTGCCGCAGGTCGTGATCTACGACGTGGACCAGACGCTGTCGCTGCCGTCCGCGATGTCGGCCAGCAGCGGCCTGAACGCGATGGCACATGCCGTCGAAGCCCTTTACGCGCGCGACGCCAACCCGATCATTTCGCTGATGGCGGAAGAAGGCATTGCCGCCCTGGCGCGCAGCCTGCCCGTAGTCGTGAAGCAGCCCGGCAATGCGGGCGCGCGTTCGGACGCGCAATATGGCGCGTGGCTTTGCGGCACCTGCCTTGGCGCGGTCGGCATGGCCTTGCACCACAAGCTCTGCCACGTCCTGGGCGGGAGCTTCGATCTGCCTCACGCCGAGACGCACGCCATCGTGCTCCCGCATGCGATCGCCTACAACGCGGCCGTGGCACCCGAGCCAATGGCTCGCCTGGGCCGCGCACTCGGTGGCACCAAGGCGCCATGGACGCACATGCACGCAATGCTTGGCAGCCTCGGCCTGCCGACCGCCCTGCGTGACATCGGCATGCCCGAGCATGGCTTGCAACGCGCGCTGGACCTGGTGCTGAGCGACAGCTACTGGAACCCCCGGCCGATGGAAGCAGAGCCCCTTCGCCAATTGCTGCGCCACGCCTACGAAGGCGCGGCCCCAACCCTCGATTGACACATCATGCGCAACTTCGACGAAAAGAACATCACCGATGCGGTGATCGATCGCCTGGAATACGCCCGCTCTCCTCGGGCCAAGCAGATCAGCGCCTCGTTGATCCGCCACCTGCACGACTTCGTGCGCGACATTGAGCCCACCCAGGCCGAATGGGAGCAGGCGATCGACTTCCTTACGCGCACCGGACAGATGTGCAACTCGACGCGCCAGGAGTTCATCCTGCTGTCCGACGCGCTGGGCGTCTCGATGTTGGTCGACGCGATCAACCATCGCCTTCCGGGAACAGCCACCGAGACCACGGTGCTGGGTCCCTTCTATGTCCAACACGCGCCCGAAGTACCACTGGGAGCCCGCATCGCAGAGCCGGACGAAGGGCCGCCACTGTTGATCGAAGGCTCCGTGCGCAGCGTGGACGGCCAACCGCTGGCCAACGCCACGGTGGACATCTGGCACGCCGACGACGCCGGCCTCTACGACGTGCAGAAGGACGACACGAAGCTCAGTGGTCGAGCGCGCGTGCGTACCGATGCGCAAGGTCGCTTCTGGGTCATCGGCGCAGTGCCTGCCGCGTATCCGATTCCCAACGATGGCCCGGTTGGGCAAATGCTCGAAGCGCAGGGACGCCATCCGTTCCGTCCGGCCCACGTTCATTTCATGGTCGCGGCGCCGGGGCATGAGACGCTGGTCACGCACCTGTTCCTGGCAGACAGCGACTACCTCGATTCGGATGTGGTCTTCGGGGTCAAGGACTCGTTGATCGAAGTGCTCGGCACCGCGGAGCCTGGTCAGACGCCCTACGGTGCTACCGTCGAGTCGACCATGCCGGTATTGCGGCGTGACTTTGTGCTGGGGCCGGCGCTGTCCGTAGCAAGTTCATGATCAAGCACATCGTGATGTGGGATGTCGGGGGCGAAAGCGCCACAGAGCGAGAGGCCAACATTCGTGCGTTGCAAGCGCAGTTCGAATCGCTGCGCGACCAGATCCCGGGCATGCGGGTGCTGGAGATCGGCGTCGACATCAGTGGCGTGGACTATGCGTGCCATGTCGTCTTGTACTCGGAGTTCGAGTCACGGGCGCACCTTGAAGCGTATGCAAATCATCCTGCGCACCTGAAGGTTCGCGCGGCGCTCGGGGCCATGCGGATTGCGAGGCACCAAGTGGACTACGAGCCCGCATCGCGCGCCGGCAACTTCAGCTTGTCCCGTGCCGCCGACCTGATGTAACCTCGTTTCGTTCACATGGGTGAACAGGAGGCGGACTTGCAACGTAGGCAATTTGTGAGTCCGAGCGAACAATTTTCAGTGGGCGAACGAGTTCCTTATGCAAGACGCAGCTCAGACCACAGTGAAATCGGCAGATCGCGTGCTGGACCTGCTCGAACTGCTGGCCCGGCGCGGCCAGGACATGTCGCACACGGACATCGGCGAAGCGCTGGACATCCCCAAGAGCAGCCTCACCCAATTGCTGAGAAACCTCACGGCGCGCGGCTACCTCGACTATTCGGCCATATCGCGCGGGTATCGCCTTGGGGAAGCCGTTGCCAAGCTCGCCGGAAAAGCCAACCAGGGTCGCAGCATCCTGAGCATCGTCGAGCCGATTCTGTCCGACATCACTGCGGCCATCAACGAGTCGAGCGCTTTCAATCAGTTGAGGGGATTCGAGTCGGAGGTGGTTGCAACCGTGAGCAGCTCCCAGAGGCTGGTGTCGCACATGCGCAAAGGCGATCTTGCGCCGCTGTATGCGACCTCGGGCGGCAAGGCGCTGCTGGCTTTCATGCCGGAGGAAGACCAGGAACGCTACCTCGAGACCGTGAAGTTCGAGCCCATCACGTCGAACACGATTCGCTCGGTCAAGGAACTTCGCCGGCAGTTGAAAGCAGTGCGTGAAACAGGCGTGGCCTCTGTGAACGAGGAGTTCACGCCCGGTATCGTCGGATTGGCAATGCCGATCCTGTCCAGCGGGGGAACGGCACTCGGCGCGTTGAATGTGGCGGTACCTGCGGTCAGGTTCAACGACGTGGCCAGGGAGCGAATCCTGAAGGCGTTGAACGACGCGCTTGTTCGCATCAATCGCTCGCTCTCCGAACGGGTCGGCGCTTGACAGGCTATTGAGACACCGCCAGGGCACACGACCTCTCAGCTTGCATCCGCCAGTGCGACCGTCGCTTCTTCTTGCGGGCTGAACACTGCACCGGCCTTCGCAAGGCTTGCGATCTCTTCGTCGTCGCAGCCCAGCTCGCGCAGGATCGATTGCGTGTGCTGTCCGCACTGCGGGGCGGGATTCATGCCTGTCGCATTGACGCTCGCACTGTTGATCGGAAACCCCGGCATCCTCAGCTTGCCAAAGCCCGGCACTTCCACCGCCGGCAGCATCGCATTGGCGGCCACTTGCGGGTGCGCCGCAATGTCCGTATAGCCGGTGACCTTGGCGCAGAGGATGTCGACGGCCTGCAGCGGCGCGATCCAATCATCAGCGGTGCGACGCATGAAGGCGACCGTCAATTCGCGCGTCATCGCATCGCGGTTCGCCACGCGCAGCGGGGACGTCGCGAAGCGCGGGTCCTTTTCAAGGTGCCGCAGGTCGAGCACTTCGCAAAGGGCGGCCCAACGCTCCACGCTGTAGGCCGCCACCATGAGCCAGCCGTCCTTCGTCTCGAAGGCCTGGTTGGGCGCAGAGTACGGCGCCGCGCTGCCGCTCGGCACGGGCGGCTCGCCGTCGGCGAAGTAGCTCGTGATTGACGACTGCTGCAAGGCCAGCGCCGAATTCAGCAGGCTCACGTCGAGGTGCCCGCCGCGGCCGTCGCGGCTACGTTGCTGCAGCTTGGCCAAGATGCCTATGCAGGCCAGGTAGCCGGTCGTCACGTCGACGATGGGGGCCTGCACCTTGCAGGGTTCGCCGTCGGGCGTGCCGATCAGGCTCATCAGGCCGGAGTCGGCCTGCAGCACGCCATCGACGCCGGCACGTTGCGAATACGGACCCTGCTGGCCGTAGGCGGAGATCGAGCAATAGATGAGCGACGGGTGCTGCGCCGCCACTTGCGAATGGGCAAGCCCGGCGCGCTGCATCACGCCGGGGCGCATGCTCTCGACGACGATGTCGGCTGTGGCGATGAGGCGTCGTGCGATGGCCAGGCCCTCGGGCTTCTTGAAGTCCAGCGCCATGCCGAGCTTGTTGCGGTTGAAGCCGTGGAACAAGGCCGCGTCCTCGCCGACCCAGCCGGGGCCGAGCGTGCGGCCGATGTCGCCGGCAGGGGACTCGACCTTGATGACGCGTGCGCCCATGTCGGCCAGCAGCATGGTGCAAGTGGGGCCGGCGCCGATCTGCGTGAAGTCGATGACGGTCAGGCCGTCGAGTGCGTTTCTCATGGGTGTGTCTCCTGGGGGATGTGGGTGATGCGCTTGAAGCTGCCTTGCGCGGTGGCGATGAGGTCGCCGGCGCCAGTGCGCAGTTCGCCTGCGCAGAAGAAGATGCTGCGGCCCGAGCGGACGACGCGGCCGGTCGCATGCACGCGGCCGCTGCTCGCGCGGCCGAGGTAGCAGATCGACAGCATCACCGTGACACCCTGGCTCAGCGGCGTGTCGTCACCGGTCATCAGGCCCGCATAGCCGCAAGCGGCATCGAGCAGGGTGGCCGAGACGCCCCCTTGCAGGCTGCCCGATCGGTTCAGGTGGCGCGCGCCGAGGTCCAGCGTGAGCGTGCATTCGCCGGGACGGATGTGGCCGAGGCGCACGTCGAGGTCGTCCAGCAACGGGTTGCCGCGAATGCGGCCATCGAGGGCGAAGTCGTCGTGCAATGCGGTCGGGATCGGTGTCTCCATTGCGTTCCTTTCAGGTGCCCGTGAAGGGCCACGGATGCGTCGATGGTTGCGGGGAAACGCCGCACGGGCAATCGATATTTCAGGCGCTTCGATTGAGAAAAGCTGATGCACGATGGCCTTCGCTTTTTGCTTGAGATTTGTTCAAGCGAACGGCCCGATTTGTCGGTTGAGCGCAGGACGTCGTTGACCGAACATTCCTCCAACCCCGGCTGTATCGCCGGCCAATCCCCGGAGACCCTGCCATGCCATTGCCATCCATCTGGAGCCCCGGCGCATCGAGCGCGCTGCTGGCTTCTCGCCACAAGGCCACGGGCGCCATCGCGTTCCCGCCCTACGTTGAAAGCTCGCCGCTCGACGATGCGCACGAGCTCGTCGAACTCGACGGCGAAGGCGCCGTCTACAGCTTCACCGTCATCCATCCGAGCCCCAAGAGCGGCGAGCCGCCCTTCGCCCTGGGCTACGTCGACCTGCCGGGTCCGGTGCGGATCTTCGGCCGCCTGCAGGGTGCGCAACGGCCCGCCATCGGCGACCGCTACCGCGCGGTGCCGGACGCGGCCTTCGGTTATGTGTTCGACCGCATCGAAGGGAGCGCGCCATGAGCAAGGACGTCTACATCACCGGTGCCGCGATGACGCCCTTCGGCCGCCACACCGGCACGCTGGCGCCCGAGCTTGCGCAGGCTGCGATCCTGCGCGCCATGGACGATGCCGGCGTGCAGCCGAAGGACATCCAGGCGATCTATTGCGCCAACGTGCTCGGCGGGATGATCCTGGGGCAGGTCATCGTGCGTGACCTCGGCTTCAACGGCATCCCGGTCTACAACGTCGAGAACGCCTGTGCCAGCGGCGCCACCGCCGTGCACCTGGCGCGCCATGCGATGCTGGCCGAGCAGTACGAGACGGTGCTGGTGTTCGGTATCGAGCAACTGACCGCGCTCGGCGGCGGCACCATTCCCTTGCAGCGCAACGATGCGATGACGGACCTGTACGCCACGGCCGGCATGGTGCTGCCTGCCGTCTATGCGATGCGCGGCACGCGCTTCATCGCGGAACGCGGCGCGAGCCCGCGCGACCTGGCAGCGGTGGCGGTGAAGAACCGCCGCCATGGTGCGCTCAACGAGTATGCGCAGCAGCGCAAGGAGACCACGCTCGACGAGGTGCTGGCTTCGCGAATGATCGCGGACCCGCTGACCTTGCTTCAGTGCTGCCCGTCGCAGGTCGATGGTTCGGCCGCGGTGGTGCTGAGTACGAAGCGCGGCAGTGCCAACAAGCCGGTGAAAGTCCTGTCGTCGGCCGTTGTGTCGGGCCTGCGCGAAGGTGCGCGCGACGACATCCTCGATGCCGAAATCACGGCACGCGCCGCGCGCGTGTCGTACGAGCAGGCCGGGCTTTCTCCGAAGGACGTGGACGTGGTCGAGCTGCACGACGCCTTCACGATTGCCGAACTGTTGTACTACGAAGCGCTGGGTCTGGCCGCGCATGGCGAGGCGGTGTCGCTGCTGCATTCGGGCGCGACGGCACTGGGTGGCAGGCAGCCGGTGAACCCGAGCGGCGGGCTGCTCGCGAAGGGGCATCCGCTGGGCGCCACAGGCGTGGCGCAGATGGTCGAGCTCACTTGGCAACTGCAGGGCCGTGCGGGTGCGCGGCAGGTCGAGGGTGCAAAGGTCGGACTGGCGCAATGCACCGGCGGCGGTATCGCGGGCGTGGACCATGCCGCGTCCTCCGTCCACTTGCTGGGGGTGTGAGATGGCCCGATTCGACACGAACCATGTGGCCGTGGTGACCGGCGCCGCACGCGGCATCGGCCTGGGCATCGCCGAACGTCTTGCGCGGCAGGGCATGAAGGTGGCGCTGTTCGATCGCGACCAGGCCGCGTTGGATGGCGCAGTGGCGGAACTGCGTGGCAAGGGCCTCGACGTGCTCGGCGTGCAAGTCGACCTGACCAACTCGGCAGAAGTCAACGCCGCGGTGGCGACGGTGGCGGACCGCTTCGGCAAGGTCGACTTCCTCGTCAACAACGCTGGCGCGGTGCGCGACACGCGCTTCCTCAAGATGACCGACGACGACTGGGACCTGGTCATCGGCACCAACCTGCGTTCGCAATTCCTGTGCTGCCGCGCGGTGCTCGCCGGCATGGTGGAGCGCGGCTTCGGCCGCATCGTCAACATCTCGTCGCGGGCCTGGCTGGGCGGCTTCGGGCAGGCCAACTATTCGGCGGCCAAGGGCGGCGTGGTGAGCCTCACGCGCAGCCTGGCGATCGAGTTCGCGGCCAAGGGCGTCACGGTGAACACGGTGGCGCCGGGGATCGTCGACACGCCCTTGTTCCGCACGTTTACCGACGAGGTACAGACGAACTTGAAGAACACGGTTCCGGTCAAGCGCATCGGTACGCCGGACGACATTGCCCTGGCGATCGAGTTCTTCCTCGACCCCGCGGCTTCCTATGTCACGGGGCAGACGCTTTATGTGTGCGGCGGGCGCAGCCTTTCGTCGGCGAGCGTGTGAGGCAGTCATGACCAACGTGCTGTACGAGATGCAGGAAGGCGTGGCTCGGCTCACGCTGAACAGGGCGCAAGCGCACAACGCGCTGAGCATCGAGGCGCTGCGCGAACTGCGCGCGCGCATCGGCGAGGCGCGAGACGACGATGCGGTGCGCGTGCTGGTCATCACCGGCGCGGGCGAGAAGGCCTTCTGCGCCGGCGCCGACCTGAAGGGTGCGCCCGCCGTGTCCGCGAGCTATGCGCAAGGGCTGTTCGCATCGACCGAGATCGCGACGAACCTGGGTGTCTATGTGCGCCTGATGGACCTGTCCGAACTCCAGCTTCACAAGCCGATGATCGCCGCCATCAACGGCTACTGCCTGGGCGGCGGGCTGGAGCTGGCCTTGCAGTGCGACATGCGCATCGCCTCGACGACGGCGAGCTTCGGCTTGCCGGAAGCGGCGGTCGGGTCGGTTCCGGGCGTGTCCGGCGTTCATCGCCTGCTGCGCGCCGTGCCGGCCGCGCATGCGATGCAGATGGCGCTCACCGGCGAGCGCATCGATGCGACGCAGGCGCAGCAGATGGGCTTGGTGTCGGAGCTGTGCGCCCCGGCCGATCTGATGGACCGCGCGACGGCGCTGGCCTCGCGCATCGCTGCGAACGCACCGCTGGCGGTGCAGGCCATCAAGCGGCTGGCCCGGAGCACGGCGCACCTTAGCGATGCGGATGCGCAGCAGCTCACCGAGCTGTACTGGGGCACCTTGCGGGATTCCGTCGATCGTCGCGAAGGCAAGGAGGCGTTCGCGCAACGGCGCGCCCCACGCTTCGTGGGTGCGTGAGGCCTCAACCCAATTGGGCCTCCAGCTGCGCCATCAACCACTCGCGGAACAGCCGCATGTTCTTGCCTTCCTCGCGATGCGCCGGTGTCAGCAGGTAGTACGTGTAGTCGCCCATGTCCACGCTCTGCCTGAAGGGCGCGACGAGCCGGCCCTCGCGCAGATCGCCCTCGACCAGGAAGCGCTGCGCGATGGCCACGCCCTGGCCCTCGGCCGCAGCCATGTACGACATCGCCGAGCTCTGGTAAGTCATGCCCGAGCGCGCATCGATGCCGGCGCGTGACGCATGCACGTCCAGCCAATGCGCCCAGTCGTCGGGCCGCGCGATCGAGTGCAGCAGAGTGTGCGATTTCAGGTCGCCCGGTTTCTTGAGTGGCGGCCCGTTCTTCACGAGCGCCGGGCCGGCCACCGGCAGCAGGATGTTGTCCACCAGCCGGTGCGAGTGCGCGCCCGGCCACTGCCCGTCGCCGAGCCGGATCGCGCCGTCGATGTCTTCCTTCTTGAAATCCACTTCGTCCAGCGACGCGGTCAGCAGCACCTCGATGCCGGGGTTGGCCGCCTGGAACCCCGACAGCCGCGGGATCAGCCAGCGCATCGCAAAGGTGGTGTAGGCGCGGATCTTCAGCTGCTTGCGAGGGCTGCGGCGCTGCAGCTTGCGGGTGGCTTCCTTGAGGTCGTCGAAGGCCTTGGTCACGGCCTTGAAGTATTCGCCGCCCTGGCGCGTCAGCGAGATCTGCCGATGCCCGCGCACCAGCAGCTTCATGCCGAGTGACTCCTCCAGCGACTTGATCTGCCGGCTGACCGCTCCGGGCGTGACGCTCAGTTCGTCGGCGGCCAGGGTGATGCTCAGGTGCCGCGCGGCGGCCTCGAAGGCCTTGATGCCATTGAGCGGGGGAAGTCGTTCCATCGCCGCGAGCCTATGCGGCGATGGGGAAATCTTCAATCGATTGGCGGGGGCGTTTTCCCTTAGAGCTATGCGCTCAGCGCTTGACCTTCTCGTTGTAGAGGCGATCGGTCACCGGCCCGCGGTCGGTGTCGACGCGGCCGCGCTCGATGTCCTCCAGTGCCTGGCGGCCGACCTTGGGCGCGGTGCCGTCGACGTTCTGCTGGCTGTCCGAGGACTGGTCGAGTTCGTGCGGGAGCTTGGGGACGGATTCGCCGTCCTGCTCGACCTTTGTGTGGCCGCGTTCGCGGGTGGTCTTGCTGGGGTTGGCCATGGTGTTGTGCTCCTGAGTTCACCCTGCTTGTGCCACGGCGAGTGCTCGGAGGGGGTAGGAGCCGCGGGCGCACGGTTGTAGGATGCCCTGCGATGTCCACGCCCATGCCCGAACCCACCCCCGAACCCACCCCCGAATCCGATGTCCTGCGCATCCACGCCTTCGCCGCGCTCGAGCCCGGGCCGCGCCTGATGGTGATGGGCGGGGTGCATGGCGACGAGACCTGCGGCACCGTCGGCATGGAGCGCCTGCGTTCGGAGCTGGACGAGGGCAGCGTCAAGCTCCTGCGCGGCACGCTGACGATGGTGCCGGTGGCCAATCCGCTGGCGCGCCGGCTGCTGCGGCGCGAGGGCGAGCGCAACCTCAACCGCCTGTTCCAGCCCACGCCCGAGGGGGAGGAGCCGGCCGACTACGAAGCCCGCCTCACCGACGTCCTGTGCCCGCTGCTCGACCAGCATGACGTGCTGCTGGACCTGCATTCCTTCCAGAGCGCCGGCGATGCCTTCGCAATGATCGGCCCGCGCAACAACGACGGCACGCTGGAGCCCTTCGCACGCGCGGAGGAAGAGGGCCGGCTCGCCCTGCAACTGGGCACCACGCGCGTGGTCGAGGGCTGGCTCGACATCTACGCCGCCGGCCTGCAGCAGCGCAACCCTGGCGAGCCCCTCGATGAAGCCGCATTGGCCTATGGCTGGGGCACCAACGAATACATGCGCAGCCGCGGCGGCTACGGCGTCACGCTCGAATGCGGCCAGCATGAAGACCCGGCCGCACCCGAGGTCGCCTATCAGGCCATCCACGCGGCCCTGCGCCTGCTGGGCATGGTGTCGGAGCCCGCGCCGGTACGCGAGCCGCCGGTGCTGCTGCGCCTGGTCAGCGTCACCGACCGCCTCGACGACGAGGACCAGTTCGCCCGCGAATGGGCCACCTTCGATCCGGTGGCGGCCGGCGAGGTCATTGGTATGCGCGCGGATGGTGCCGTGCTGAAAGCCGACAGAGACGGCTTCATCGTGTTCCCGAACCCGGAGGCGCTGGCCGGGACCGAGTGGTTCTACTTCGCGGTGACGAGCGACCGAAAGCTCTAGTTTTCAGGCGGCCATTTCGAGGAACACTTCCTCGGTGGTCACCTCGAAGCGCTGCAAGGAGTTCGCGCCGAAGACCATCGTGATCGGCACGTCCGCCGCATCCCGCCCGCGCGCGATCACCACGCGACCGATGCGCGGCGTGTTGTGGCGCGCATCGAAGGTGTACCAGCGGTCGCCGAGCCACACCTCGAACCAGGCGCTGAAATCCATCGGATAGGGCACCGGCGGAATGCCGATGTCGCCCAGGTAGCCGGTCACATAACGCGCCGGGATGTTCATGCACCGGCACAGGGTGATGGCGAGGTGCGTGAAGTCGCGGCACACGCCGTAGCCTTCGCGGTAGCCGTCCAATGCGGTGCGCGTGGCGCGGGCGCGCTGGTAGTCGAACTGCAGGTGGTTGTGGACCCAGTCGCAAATCGCCTGCACCCGGTGCCATCCGGGCGGCGTGTTGCCGAACTGGTTCCAGGCGAAGGGCAGCAGTTCGCTGTCGACCTCGCAGTAGCGGCTGGGCAGCACATACATCAGCGTTGGCACCGGAAGATCGGCAGCAGCGCACTGTTGCGCACCATAGTCGACCGGATCGGCCCAGCCGGTGTCGTACACCACGGCCCGGTTGCGCAGGCGCACGCTGCTCACGCCCTGCGGCACCTGCACGCGGGCGCAGTGGTTGTCGAAGGCGTCGAGGTAGTGGTCGGTGCGCAACGGCGGGCTGAGCGTGATGTTCTCGCGCCCGACCAGGTCGCCCTCGCGCGAGGGGTGGACCTGCAGCATGTAGATCAACGCGGTGGGTGCGCTGACGCCGATCTCGATGTCGTAACCGATCTGGATGTGCATGACGCGCTTCCCTGTGTGGAGGAGATGGAAGGGCGCATGCACGATTGATGCCGGCCCCTGGAGATGCGACTCATCGTAGTCCTCGGCGGCGACAGGCAGCGGGGTGTCCGTTGCCCGAACGCGCGTAGGCGGCGACGCATGTCCGTCGGCCCTCTCCTACCTGCAGCGACTCGCCGTGCTGACAACGTGCGCCGCCGGGCCACTACGGTGCATGGACTCACTTGCCGGGAAGATCGTTGCTCGCTCGCAAGACACCTGAGGTCCCCTGCAGCGATGTGCGAATCCCCCTGATCGATTGTTTCAACCTCCAACGGAGCATTTCATGGAGCTTTCTGCATTGCTGAGTGGCCTGGGTAGTGCCTGGGTGGACGACGCGCTGGTGTGGGTGGTGGCCTTCCTGGCCGCGCTCGTCGGCGCGGTGGCCTTCGTCAATGCCGTCGACCTGTTCCTGGACTCCGACGCCGAAGCCAGCTGACTTTCTCTCCGCCTCGTGCCCCAAGGCACGCTGTTCCCAACACAAGGTTTTCCATGACTGCTCAAAACAAGGCCGCCAGCGGTCGTCGCCCCAAGGCCTCCTCAGCCGCCGCCGATCCGGCCAACGGCAAGCAGGAGCAATTGGCGCGCTACACCGCCGAGCCGGTGGCGCAGCTCACGACCAACCAGGGCTTGCAGATCCCCGACAACCACAACTCGCTGAAGGCGGGTGTGCGTGGCCCCACGCTGCTGGAAGACTTCATCCTGCGCGAGAAGATCACCCACTTCGACCATGAGCGCATCCCCGAGCGCGCGGTGCATGCACGCGGCTCCGCGGCGCATGGCTACTTCCAGGTCTACAAGTCGATGTCGCAGTTCACCTGCGCCGACTTCCTGCAGGACCCTCAGCAGAAGACGCCCGTTTTCGTGCGCTTCTCGACCGTGGCCGGCGGGGCAGGATCGGCCGACACGGTGCGCGACGTGCGCGGCTTTGCCGTCAAGTTCTACACGCGTGAAGGCAACTACGACCTGGTGGGCAACAACATCCCGGTGTTCTTCATCCAGGACGCGATGAAGTTCCCCGACTTGGTCCATTCGGTGAAGATGGAGCCGCACCACGGCATGCCGCAGGCCGCCAGCGCGCACGACACCTTCTGGGACTTCGCCTCGCTGATGCCCGAGACCACGCACATGCTGATGTGGGCCATGAGCGACCGCGCCATCCCGCGCAGCCTGCGCATGATGGAAGGCTTCGGCGTGCACACCTTCCGCTTCGTCAATGCGAGCGGCGAGTCGCACTTCGTCAAGTTCCATTGGAAGCCCAAGCTCGGCATCCACGGCCTGGCCTGGGACGAGGCGCAGAAGATCGCCGGCAAGGACGCCGACTTTCATCGCCGCGACCTGTGGGAATCCATCGAGAAGGGCGACTTCCCCGAATGGGAACTGGGCGTGCAGATGATTCCGCAGGACAAGGAGCATTCGCTCGGCTTCGACCTGCTCGACCCGACCAAGCTGATCCCCGAGGAGCTGGTGCCGGTGCAGAAGATCGGCAAGCTGGTGCTCAACCGCAACCCCGACAACTTCTTCGCCGAGACCGAGCAGGTCGCCTTCCATCCGGGCCACGTCGTGCCGGGCATCGACTTCACCAACGACCCGCTGCTGCAAGGCCGCCTGTTCTCGTACACCGACACGCAGATCTCGCGCCTGGGCGGCGCCAACTTCCACGAGTTGCCGATCAACAAGGGCGTGTGCCCCTTCCACAACTTCCAGCGCGACGGCATGCACCGCCAGACCATCGCGCGCGGCCAGGTTGCGTACGAACCCAACTCGCTGGCCAGCGGCCAGGAGTTCCGCGTCGACGGCGGCAGCAAGGGCTTCCAGTCCTTCCCCGAGGAGATCGACCCGCCCAAGGTGCGCCGCCGCAGCCCGTCCTTCGACGACCACTTCACGCAGGCGCGCCTGTTCTTCAACAGCCAGAGCGCGGCCGAGAAGGAACACATCATCGCGGCCTTCCGCTTCGAATTGTCCAAGCTGGAAGTCCCGTCGATCCGCCAGCGCATGGTCGACAACCTGGCCCACGTCGACGAGAAGCTCGCGCGCCGCGTGGCCGAGCCGCTGGGCATCGGCGCGCCCGATGCCAAGGCCGCGGCCGGCCGCGCCGGCTTCCGCGACTTCAGGATCAGCATGGCCGTTGAAGAGTCGCCCGCGCTCAGCATGGCCGGCACCGGCGACGGCTCGGTGCGCACGCGCAAGGTCGCGATCCTCGTGGCCGACGGCGTCGACTCCGCCTCGCTGAAGCCGATCCGCGAGGCCATCGAGCATGCCGGCGCGCAATGCAAGGTGGTCGGTCCGCGGCTGGGCAGCGTGACCAGCGCATCGAAGCGGCAGATCGATGTCGATGCGACCTTCATCAACAGCCCGTCGGTGATGTTCGATGCGGTGCTGGTGCCGGCCGGCAAGGAAGGCGCCGAGGCCATGGCGCGCAACGGTGACGCGGTGCACTTCGTGCTGGAGGCCTACAAGCATTGCAAGGCCATCTGCACCGTGGGCGAGGGGGTGGCGTTGCTGGCTTCGCTGGGCATCGGGCCTGGCACGGAGGCAGCGCCGGCGGGCGTGGTGGTGGCTGCGACGCCGGTCAACAACCTGGGCGACAACACGGCCGCGCAGGAAGTGGCGCAGGCCTTCGTTGCGGCGATTGCCAAGCATCGCCATTGGGACCGCGCGAACGTGGATGCCGTGCCTGCATAGCGGCAATTCGGGGGTATACCCTCGCAGTGCAAACACCCGTGATTTCCTCCCGATTGATTAAGCCGTATGCGGTATGGCTTATTGCGAATAGCGGTGCCATCGACCCCCTCCTAGACTTTCCCGACAAGGTCTGAGCGGGCGCGCACTTCTGCGACGCCGATAGCGCGTGAAGCAAGCGCGCGGCTGCAGATCTCGCGTGGGGGTCCAATGAATTGGTTCTCGAGACAAACGCGGCGTCGCACGCTGCATGAACAGCGCCGCCACGGGTGGCCCATGTCGATGGTGGTGGCCGCCGCATTGCTTGGCACGGTGACCTGGGCCACGGCACAAGGCACACGCGCCACGGCCACGCGCCCCGCCGCCGCCCCGCGCGACGCCGAGGCCATCGCGGCCCAGCAAGAGAAGGCCCGCCTGGCCGACACCGACACCATCCTTGCGCTCAGCAACGACGGCGCCGTGCTGTACGCGAACGACAACATCAAGCTGTCCGGCTACCAGTACTGCAGCCAGGCGGTGGCGCTGGCCGACAAGGGCGAGTTCCGCCAGAGCGTGCGTGCGGCCAGCAAGGCGTTGCATGTGGCGCAGGCCACCAACAACCCCGACCTGCAGGCCATGGCCAACCGCGACCTGGCCATCGTCTACAGCTACTCCGGCCAGCTCGACAAGGCCGAGGAGTTCGCGCGCCAGGCGCTGGTCTACGAGGCCAAGGATCCGAAGCTCGTGGTCGGCCCGGCCAACAAGGTGATCGGCGATGTGCTGACACGGCGCGGCAACTACGCCGGCGCCGTGGCCAGCTACGAGACCGCCTTGGCCAACAGCTCCGAGCGATATGCACCGCTGGTGCAATCGTCGCTGGTCAACGCGCTCATCGAATCCGGTGACGCGGTCCGCGCGCGGCAACTATTTGACCAGCTCACGCCGCCAGCGGACCCGCAGCTCGCAGCCCAGCTCGAGCGCACCCGCGCACGCCTGTTGCTGGCCGAGAAGAAGCCCGACGAAGCCGCGGCCCTGTACCGCCAGCTCACCACGCGTCCGGTCGGCACCGACTCCGGCTACTACCAGCTCTGGGCCTGGGACGGCGTGGCGCGTGCCGAGCTGGCGCGGGGCGACAAGGCGGCGGCCTCCGTCGCCGTGGGCAAGGCGCTCTCCAGCGTGGACGGCGTGCGCTCCAAGTTCCGCAGTGAAGAATTCAAGATGGGCCTGTTCTCCGACCTGCAGCAGGTCTTCGAGCGCGGCGTCAGCATCTACAGCGACGTGGGCAACACGCGCGCGGCCTTCGAGGTCAGCGAACGCAGCCGTTCGCGTGCGTTGCTGGACGCGGTGCGCGGCCGGGCAAGGGTCAGCGACGAGGCCACCGCCACGGCGGACCTGCCCACCTTGCAACGCGCACTCAAGGCCGATGAACGCGTCATCGAATTCCACTCGCTGCCCGACCGGCTGCAGGTGTGGGTGGTCGGCCCGAACGAGATCAAGTCCGTCAGCGTGGCCGTGACGCGCGACGACCTGAACGAACTGGTGGACGGCTTCCGCAACCAGGTGCTGCGCGCACGCCGCAACACGGTCGTCAATGCCGAGAAGCTGGGCACCGGCTTGCTCGCCCCGCTCAACCTGCCGCCGGGCGTGCGGCTGATCATCGTGCCGCACGGTCCGCTGCACTACCTGCCGTTCCAGGCGCTGCGACTCAACAACCAGTACCTGATCGAGACGCATCCGGTGTCGGTCGCGCCCTCGATGAGCATTGCCGTGCAGCTGGCGCAGACCACGCCGCGCGTCGATGCGCAACTGACCGCCTTCGGCAATCCGCGCATCGATGACCAGCACGAGTTGCCGGGCGCCGCTGCTGAGGTCAAGGAGATCGCCACGGTCTTCCCGCGCAACAACGTCTACATGGGCGCCGCCGCCACCAAGACCCAATTCCGCGAGGCGGCAGGCAAGTCGCCCCTGATCCACGTCGCCGCGCATGCGGAGGCCGACCAGATCGATCCGCTGTATTCGCGCATCCTGCTGGCCAACGAGGGCGGCAAGCAGAACTTCCTGGAGGCGCACGAGATCCTCGACCTGCCGCTGCAACGCAGCGCGCTGGTCACGCTGTCGGCCTGCGAATCGGGGCTGGGCCGCGTGGCCACGGGTGACGAAGTGCTCGGCTTCACGCGCTCCTTCCTCTCGGCGGGCACCTCCAGCCTGATCTCCTCGCTGTGGTCGGTGTCCGACGACGCGACCGAGGTGCTGATGACCACGCTCTATGCCGAGCTGGCCAAGGGCCGCGACATCCAGCGCGCGATGCAGGCCGGGCAGCTGGCGGTGCTGAAGAACCCCGCCATGTCGCATCCCTTCTTCTGGGCTCCTTTCAACCTCATCGGCAATTGGCGCCTGACTGTCGGAAGCTGAGCATGCAAGTCCAAGACAACAAGAAGATGACCCAGCCGCTCACTGTGCGCGCCAAACGCACGAAGCGCAGGCAGGTGGCGGTGGCGTCGAGCGTGGTCGTCGCGGGCGCGATGCTGTGGCTGCTGGCGGCGCAACGCGCGCATGCGGCGGACGAGCAGGCCGCACCCACCGCCCTGCTGCCTACGCAGAACCCTTGCGACAGTTGCAATCGCCAGGTCGCGCAGGCCGCACGACCCCCGGCCGGCGCGGCCATGCCGCAAGACCTGCCGCGCACACCCGCGCCGCCTCCGACCTTCCGCCTCAACGACATCCGCCTCAACGGCGCGCAGGCGCTGTCGGCCGATGAACTCAAGTCGGCCACCCAGCCCTACATCGGCCGCGACGTCGCCCTGGCCGACCTGGAGGCGCTGGCCAAGGCCATCACCGACCTGTACCGCGCACGCGGCTACTTCCTGGCGACCGCCGTGGTGCCGGTGCAGACGGTGCGCGATGGCGTGGTCGAGATCAGCGTCATCGAGGGCAAGCTGGGCAAGGTCGACGTGCTGGTGGCACCTGACGCGCCGATCAGCGAGGCGCGCGTGCGGGGCTTCCTGTCGGACCTGCAGCCCGGCCAGGCCGTCAACGCACAAAGCTACGAGCGCGCGATGCTGCTGCTGTCGGACCAGCCCGGCATGCGCGCCGCCTCCGGCCTGCAGGAAGGCCTGACACCCGGCACCAGCGACCTCACGGTGGAAGTCACGCCGGCCCGCCGCTGGGCCTTCCAGGCGGAGGCCGACAACCACGGCACCGAGGAATCGGGCCGCTACCGCGCGGGTGGCACCGTGCGCTGGCTCAGCCCCTTCGGCATTGGCGACAACCTCGATGCGCGCATCCTGCTGTCCAACAGCAACGAGCTGCAGTTCGGCCGGCTCTCCTACGAGGCGCCCCTGGGCACCAGCGGCTTGCGTGCCGGCATGGGCATCGCACGCGTGAACTACGAACTGGGCGGGCAGTTCGAGCCGCTGGATGCGCATGGCGTGGCCGACGTGTACGACATCTCGCTGAACTATCCGCTGATCCGCCAGCGCCAGCAGAACCTGTTCCTGCGGCTGTCGATGGACCGCAAGAACCTGACCGACGAGTACCGCGCGGTCGACGTCACCTCGCACAAGCGCGTGCAGGGCATCGGCCTGGGCTGGACCTGGGAGAAGCGCGACGAGATCTTCGGCGGCGGCTACACGGCCAGCTCCGGCAACGTCTATTTCGGCGACCTGAGCCTGCTCGATTCCACCAGCTTTCTCAACGACAAGCTGGAGGCCGGCCACAAGACCGAGGGCGACTTCACCAAGCTCACGGCCCAGATCTCGCGCTTGCAGGCGATCATCCCGCGGCATTCGTTCTACGTCTCGGTCGGCGGCCAGTGGGCCAGCAAGAACCTGGACTCTTCGGAGAAGCTGTCGCTGGGCGGCGCGCGTGCGGTGCGGGCCTATTCCTCGGGCGACCTGCTGGTCGACCAGGGCGTGATCGGCACGGTCGAATGGCGCTGGTCCTTCAACGACGAGATCACGCCCTTCCTCTTCTACGACGCGGCGCGCGGCAAGATCGTGAAGACGCCGACGATCTTCGACGGCGCCAACTGGCACAGCCTGCGCGGCGCCGGCTTCGGCGTCTCGTGGTCGCGGCCCGGCAACTTCTCCATCAACGCCACCATCGCCTGGCGCGACGGCACGCCGCCCAGCACCGACGGCGGCAGCCATGACCCGCGCTTCTACATTCAAGCGCAGAAGAGCTTCTAGGAACACCTGACATGAAGCCATTCCACAAGACTCCAGTGCTGCGGCCGCTCGCGATGTCGCTCGTCTGCATGGGATGCGGGTCGGCGCTGGCGCAGGTCCCGACGGGCTTTTCAACGACCTCGCCCAATCTCTCGATCGCCGGTGAAGGCTCCCCGTTGACCGTCATCACACAGGGCAAGCTCAACCAGCGCGACGTGGCGCAGTGGGCCACCTTCTCGATCGGCGTCGGCAATACGGTGCAGTTCAACCAGCCCGGACCGAAGAGCGTGATCCTCAACCGCGTGCTGGGCGGCGGCGAGTCCCAGATCATGGGTTCGCTGCGTTCCAACGGCACGATCTTCCTGGTCAACCCGAGCGGCGTGACCTTCGCGCAGGGCTCGACCGTCAACGTGGGCGGGCTGGTGGCCTCCACGCTGGCGATCAGCGACTCGGACTTCCTGGCGGGGCAGTACAAGTTCGGCGGCGTCGCCGACAGCACCGGCAAGGTGACCAACAACACCACCATCACGGGCGGCGCGCGGGGCACCGTGGCGCTGGTGGGCGGCGAGGTCAGCAACACCGGCACGATCAATGTGGCGCAAGGCTCCATCGCACTGCTGTCGGGGCGCTCCGCGCAGATCGGCATCGATGCGAATGGCGACGGGCTCACCACCTTCGTGGTCTCCGCGGACGCAGCAAAGGCGCTGGTCGAGAACAGCGGCACGCTGCAGGCCGATGGCGGACGGGTCAATCTGAAGGCGGGCGTCGACATCGCCGCGGTCGCGCAGACGGTGATCAACCAGACCGGCACCGTGCGCGCGCAGTCGATGACGCAGCGCAATGGTGAGATCGTGCTGGAAGGCGTCGGCGGCGTGGTCCAGGTCGGCGGGACGCTGGATGCCAGCGCGGCGGATGTGCAGAGCAGCGGCGGCAGCATCACGACCCGCGGCGCCACGGTCACCGTGGCCCACACGGTGAGCCTCGATGCCCACGGCGGTGCGAACGGCGCCAACGGCAGCTGGACCCTGGGTTCGGACACCGACCTGCGCGTGCGCTCGCCCGACGAAGCCACCGCCTTCGACCAGCTCAGCACGGTGAACACGAAGACGATCGGCGACACGCTCGGCAAGGGCACCGATGTGGTCCTCGAAAGCAAGGCAACCGCCGTCGGCGATTCGCCGGGCTTCGGCGTCCTCTTCGCGCAGAACGGCCAGGTGATCAAGGATGCCGGCGGCACGGCCACGCTCACGGTCAATTCGCAGCGCAACATCGAGATGGAGAACGGTTCGGTGATCGCGTCCAGCGCGGGCGCGCTGAACGTCGATTTCAATGCGAACTCCAAGGGCTCGCTGGAGCCGCCGCCCGTCACCACCGTGATGCCGCCCGGCGGCGCCATCCTGCTCGGGAGCGTCAACCTCGACAGTGATGCCCAGGGCAATGCCGTCGCCACCGGTGGCGCCACGATCCAGTCCAACGGCGGCAACATCCGCTTCTACGGGCAGTCGGACCCCGACAAGGGGCGTGCCGTCGGCGACCAGCGACTCGTCACCTTCACCGGCGGTGGCGAGCCGATCGTGCAGACGCAGAACACGTCGGGCATCGAATTGCGTCGCAGCACCGTGTCGACCTGCGGCAGTGGCCAGGCCGATTGCACGGGCGGCGGCAGCATCAGCATGCGCGGCGAGGGCTATTCGCTGCTCGACGCCTTCAACGTCGGCGAAGGACAGCTGACCTTCACCAACAGCGGCTCGGGCGTCTTCATCGCGGGAGGCACGGTGACCACCGGCTCCGGAGCGCTGACCATCGAAGGCCGAGGCGGCCTCGGCGCCACCGGCATCGACGCGTTCGCGGCCTACAACGTCACCTCCGACCTGGTGCCGACGCTGCGGTCGGCCACCGGCACGATCCACCTGGTCGGCGACTCGCGCAACTGGGTGGCCGGCATGACCGGTGAAACCGTCCTCGATTTCCTCGACGGCGGCACCGGCATTGCGCTGTCTTCGACGACCATCGCGACCGGTGGCAATGTCAAGCTCGAAGGCACTGCGAGCGACTTCAGTGCGGTGGCGAAGGACCAGGCTTTCCTCGCCAATGCCGCGGCCTCTGGCAACACCTTCGGGGCCGGAGGGGGCATCGACCTCTTCGACAGCACGATCTCCGCCGGCAAGGGCAAGGAACTCACCGTGCTGGGCAAGGTGCCGAGCCGTTCGTTCACCGTCGCCAACGACGAAGTCAACGGCCTCGTGATCCAGCCCTTCGGCAATCCGTTCGCGGTCGATATTTCCACCGGGAGCCTGACGGCGGAAGGCGGCAAATTGACCATCGACGGGCAGGATGCCAGCGTGCGGGTGCAAGTGGCCCGGGGGGAAGGAGACTTCACCACGGCGCGCGCGCCGGTCTTCGAGACTGCCAACACCGCCACGCTGATCAGCACCGCGAGCACGACCGGCCCCGGCGGCGACATCACCATCCAGGGTCGCAACATCTGGCTCCAGGGCGCCCAGGGCTTCGAGGGCGACCCGAACCGGAACGTGGTGATCGACAGCAGCGGCGCCGGCAAGGCCGGCAACATCAGCATTCACGCGATCGGCGCCGACGGCCCGGAAACCAGCGGCGTGCTGGCCATCGACACGACCGTGGGCATCGCGGCGAGTGCCAATTCAGCGGTGGGCAATGCCGGCAACATCTTCGCGAAGGGTGACAACACGATCCTGGCCTACGGCGCCTTCGAGGCGAGGGGCGGGGAATCCGGCGGCAACGGCGGGACCATCGAAACCTCGGGCGGGGCCTTCGATGTCCGGGGCATCAAGGTCGACGCGTCCGCGCCGAAGGGCACCACCGGCAACTGGTTGATCGACCCGTTCGACGTCACCATCGCCCCGGGCGTGGCCACCGCCACCCTGCCCGACGACGGCAACTTCACACCGATCGCCGCGTCGACCATCCAGGACACCGACGTCAGCAACGTCCTCAACGGCGGCACCGACGTGACGATCAACACCGGCGTCCTCGGCGTCGGCCCCGCGGGCGGGGGCAACATCTTCCTGAATGGCGCGCAGATCCTCTACACCGGTGCCGGCGCGCGCACATTCACGCTCAATGCCAATCGCAGCATCCAGTTGAACGGCGGTTCGGTCATCGCCTCCGCCGACACGGGCGGACCGCTCAACGTGGTGCTCAATGCCGATGCCAACAACCAGGCCGCGACCGCCGGTACCGGCGGATCGGTCAGCCTGTTCAACAACAGCGCGATCTACAGCAACGGCGGCAACGTCACGATGAAGGGCGTGCAGGGCGAGCAGGACTTCAGCGGCTGCGTCATCTGCATTGCCGGTTCGACCATCGACACGCGCGCGGGCAACTTGTCGATCACCAATCCGGCATCGGGCTTCGTGACCTACACGGGCGGCAAGGATGCCAACCCGGGCGGCAACGTGTCGCTGGTCGGGCGCGACACCCGGGCTTCCGACGGCTTCACGCAAACCTCGGGAGCGGTGCTCATCAACGCCTCCGTCATCAGCTCCTCGACCGGCAACGTGGACGTGCTCGGCACCAGCACCCTCGGCA
Source organism: Variovorax robiniae (assembly GCF_037889955.1). Taxonomy (NCBI): domain Bacteria; kingdom Pseudomonadati; phylum Pseudomonadota; class Betaproteobacteria; order Burkholderiales; family Comamonadaceae; genus Variovorax; species Variovorax robiniae. Next base: position 151,641 of record NZ_JBBKZS010000013.1, on the reverse strand, counting down.
GCGGCATCGTGGTCACCACCAACCAGGCGCCCACCGGCGTCTTCACGACAAGCGGCGGCATCACGCTCACCGGCGTGGGCAGCTTCGCCGCGAACACCTTCTCCACGCCTGGCCATGGCGTGCAGATCAACGCCGCCGAGTTCTCCGGCGCCACGGCGACCCTGCAAAGCGTGGGCGGCAACATCACGGTGAACGGCCTGCGGCAGGCCGGCGGGGAGGGCACCCCGCCGGACAACGGCGTGCTGCTGGGCAGCCGTTCGGCGGTGGCCACCGACACCGGCAATATCACCATCACCGGTGAGACCACGGGTGCCGGTGCGGGCGTGCTGATCGCAGGGGCGACGGCGCCCCTGCCCGAACAGGAGATCCCGGGCGCACCCGGAGCGCTCGTGACCGGCAACAACGTCGTGGTGCTGCGCGCCGCGAACAATGGCACCACCGACGCCTTGTCGGTGGGCGCACACGACGAGGGGGCGACCGTCATTGCGGGCACCGTATTGAACCTGCGCCCGGGCGGCGTCAACGTCGCGGGCACGCCGGATGCGCTGGTGGCCACGCCGGTCGATCGCACGGCCAATCCGATCGCCATCGGTGGCGCGGCGGCCAACGGTTTCGCGATCTCGGCCGACACGCTCGCCAACATGTCGTGGCAGACCCTCGTGGTCGGCAGCAATGCGCATGCGGCCAACATCGATGTGGTCGGCCCGCTGAACATCGCCAACCTCACGTTGCAGAACGGCGGCGGCGGGAACATCACGCTGAACGCGCCGGTGTCGGGCACGCAGATCGGCCTCATCAGCGGCGGCAACATCACGCAGGCCGCGGGCGCGCCGATCACGGCGGGCAAGCTGCTGGCGCTCTCGACCGGCGGCGACGTTGTGCTCGACAACCCGGCCAACAACGTCAGCACCGACACGGTCGGTGGCGGCGCGGCCGGCAGGTTCACCTACGTGGATGCCGACAGCGTAGCCATCGGCTCGGTCACGGTCACCGGATTCGATGCGGCCGGCAACCTGCCGCAGCCCGTGACGACGACATCGATGGCGGCCAACCAGGTGCTGGTGCGCACCTTGACCGGCGACCTGGTGCTGGCCGGCAACGTGAGCAGCACCACCTCGGCCGACCTGGTCGCGGCGGGCACCTTCCAGAACCCGGGCAACTTCACCCTCAGCGGCGCGCCGTGGCGCGTGTGGGCCAACACGTGGGTCGGCGAGACGCGCGGCGGCCTGGTCGGCTCGGGGCCGCTGCCCAACTACTACAGCTGCGCCTACCTCGGCCTCTGCGCGGTGACGGTGTCGACCACCGACAACCACTTCATCTATGCGCAGCAACCGACGGCCGCGGTCGTCATCAACGATGCGACCCGCCAGGCCGGGACCGACAACCCGCCCTTCGTCTTCAGCGTGACCGGGTTGATCCTTGGCGATTCGAATGCCTCGTTCAACGGCACCCTCAGGTCCCTGGCCGACCGCAACAGCCCGCCGGGCCTCTACACGATCGACGGCGTGAACTTCGTATCGCCCGCGGGCTATGCCTTCACGGTCACGCCCGGGCGCCTGACGGTGACGGAGGCGCCAATCGTCGAGCCACGCCGGCCGGACGGCCCGGTGGTGCCGCCACCCCGGCGCACGGACTTCTCCGGCCTGCCCAAGCCGGACGTGCTGCGCGAGGAACCCACTACTTACGTCTACGACCGCAACCTCGGCCAGGCGCCGATCTGCCTGGCCACGGGCGCACTCGACGGCGACCGCGCCGACCAGGGCGGCGACGTGCTGGCGCGCGAATGGTCGCGCGTGCGCTCACGGCCGAACCTGCTGAACTGCGTCAACACGGATCGGCGCAATGGGTGTGCGGACTTTTAGACAGGAGATGCCTCGGACCGCGGCGCAAGTTCAGCGCTGGATGCCCGCGCGCACCTCGAGCGCCCGTTGCAGATCACCCGTGTAGGTACGCAACCCCTGGTGCTCCAGCCGCGACCGAGTGTCAGCGAACACACGCCCGCCGATGGCTTGCCAGCGCCGGCAGAACGCGTAGTCCTCCGTTAGGTAGCGCCCATTGCCCGGTTCGGCCATCACGTCGAAGAAGCGATAGTGCGGCCAGTCGACGGCACGCGGGTCGAGGGCCGCGTCGGGCGTGTAGCGCAGCTCGGGCAGGGCCTCGGCCAGCCGCGTGAACACCGAGCGCTCGATCAGCATGAAGCCGGTGGGCGCATCCAGCACTTCGACGAAGCCATCCGCATCGACCGTGCGCGCCTCTGGCAGGGCGTTGAACGGGAACTGCGCATGCCGCGCCTCGAAGTCGGCGCGCGTGCTGCCCGCCGGCATCGGTGAGTGCAGGCCTTCGGCGGGCCAGCCATCGGTCTTGCGCGGATAGATGCCGGCCACCACCTCGCGCCCGGCGAGCAGCAGGCGCAACGCGGCCTCGGGCTCGAAGCCGATGTCGGCATCGATCCAGAACAGGTGCGTCCAGCGCGTGTCCGCCATGAATTCCGCCACCAGCCGGTTGCGCGCTCGCGTGACCAGGCTGTCGCCATCCAGAAAGCGCGTCTGCATCGAGAAGCCATGCGTCCACGCGAGGTTGACCAACCCGAGCAGGCTGCGCACGTGGATCGTACTGAGCATGCCGCCGTAGCTCGGCGTGGCGACGAAAGGGCGGATGTCTTGAAGCGCCTTGGGGTCGAGCATGCTCAGGCCGACACCGCCACCCGCCGCGTCGACAGCAAGGCCCGCAGCTTCGCCGGCGCCACCGGCTTGGTCAGCAGCAGCACGCCTTCCTGGCGCAGCCGTTGCAGCACGTCCGGCCCGGTCGCGCCGGAGATCAGCACAGCCAGCGCGTCCGGCTGCAGGTTGCGGGCGCTGCGGATCACGCTCAGGCCGTCGTCGTCGCCGGCCAGTTGCAGGTCGCACAGGATGGCGTCGAAGGGCTTGCCGGGCTTGGCCAGCAGGGCCTGCGCCTCGGCGGCCGTGGCCACGCAGTCGACGCTGCAGCCCCATTGCGACAGCAGCGTGCGGCTGCCATCGAGGATGACCGGGTCGTCGTCCAGCACCAGGCAGTGCAGGCCGGCGAGTTGCGTCGGCGGCTTGGCCTCGGGCAGGCGCACCGGTGTGGGCGCGCCCTCGGCACGCGGCAGCTTGAGCGAGAAGGTGCTGCCCGCCTGCAAGGCGGAGCGCAGCGAGATGCGGGTGCCGAGCAGCGCCGCGATACGCGCGCAGATCGCCAGCCCCAGGCCGAAGCCCTGGCGCCGGTCGCGCTCGGTGTTGGCCACCTGGTAGAACTCCTCGAAGATGCGCGCCTGGTGGATCGGCGCGATGCCCACGCCGTTGTCGCGCACCTCGATGCCCACGCCATCGCCGCGGCGTCGCGCGACCACCATCACGGTGCGGTCGGGCGCATGCCGGATCGCGTTCGACACCAGGTTGCCCAGCACGCGTTGCAGCAGGCCCGGATCGCTTCGAACGGACATGCCGCGCGGCTTCCAGATCAGCTTCACTCGCGCCTCGGCCGCCTGCGCGGCATGCTGTGCGGCGAGTTGGTCGAACAGCGAAGCCAGCGGCACGGTGGTCATGCTCGGGGTCAGCACCTGCGCATCGAGCCGCGAGATCTCCAGCAGGTCGTCCAGCAGCACGCCCATGAAGCCGGTGCTTTCCTGGAGCCGTTGCACCGCCGGTCGTTGCGCGGCGCTGGCGGTGGCCACAAGGCCGTCGATGAACAGGCCCATCGCATGCAGCGGCTGGCGCAGGTCGTGGCTGGCCGCCGCGAGGAAGCGGGCGCGCGACAGCGCGGCCTGCTCCGCTTCGGCCATGCGTTCCAGCGCCACCGAGGTGGCCTCGCGCACGCGTTCCTCGCTGATCTGCTGGTTGCGCTGCAGGCGCTCGGCCAGGCGGTTGATGTCATGTGCCAGCCAGGCCAGTTCATGCCCGCGCTTGGGCGACTCCTTGCTGCCGACGACTTCGCAGCGCGCATCGAACTGCCCGGCCTCGAGTTGCGCCACGGTGCGCGAGATGCGGCGCAAGGGGCGTGTCACGGTGCGCGCCATGTGCCGCACCGCGGCCCAGGCCACCAGCAGGGTCAGCAGGGCGATGCCGATGCCGGTCATCAGCGAGAGGGTACGTTGCCGGGTGTAGGTGGTGGTGTCGCGGAAGGCCTGCACCAGCCCGATCGGCGCTTCGCCGGCGGTGCTCGCGCCCTCGGGCGAGAAGGCCGTGGCCCGCGATGCCTCGCGCAGGGTGACCGGCGCGGTGTACACGCGCAGCTGGTCCACCGGCGCCGTGTTGCGCCCGGCGTTGACGTAGACACCGGCGCTGTTGCTGATCTCGATGCGCGTGACCTGCCCGCCGCGCAAGGCGGCGTTGGCCACGTTCTGCAGCGCCGGCACGTCGCCCGCGTAGAGACTCAGGTCCGACATCGCGGCCACCTGCAGCGCCACGGCCTGGCCTTCGGCATTGAAGGCCGCGTCCAGCGCGCTGAGCCGGCTTTGCGTGAACCAGGTGGTGAGCGCCAGTGCCGCGACGGCGCAGGGCACCAGGCCCAGGCGCAACAGGTCGTGCTGCAGGTTGCCGCTCACCACCAGCGGCGCGCGCTGCGGCTGCAGCGCGGCGGATTCGGTGTGGCTCGCGGTGCTGCGCGTGACCCGGCCGGGGCTGCGGGCCTTCATCTCACCGCCGCGACGCGTTCGGTCAGCTCGCGCTCGTCCGGCAGGCGCAGGCCCAGGGCCCGGGCGACCGTGGCGTTGACCCGCACCGTCGCTGGCGTGGCCGACTCGACCAGCGGGGCGCCGGCGCCGCCGCCCGCCATCACCTTGCGGCCCAGGATGCGCGCCTGCCGCGCGAGCAGGGTGGGCGTGGACACCGTTGCCGCCAGGCCGCCGGAGCGCACCAGCCCATCGCTCGCGCCGAACACCGGCACGCCGGCGGTGGCGGCAGCGCGCAGCACGGCCAGCGTGGCGGCCTGGTCGTCGCCGATCAAGTCGGGCAGTACCAGCAGCGCATCGCTCCTGGGCAGCACCACCTTGAGCGCGCGGGCCAGCGAGCGCGGATCGGCCGCGTATTCCACCTGCAGGTCCCAGCCGGAGGTGGCACGCCGCACGTCCTGCAGCAGCGGTTCCGACTCGTCGGTGACGACGATGCCGAGCCGGCGCTTGCGCGGCAACGCCGCATCCACCAGCGCGACCGCGTCGGCCATGGCCGGGTCGCGCAGCAGCACGCCGACGCGACGGTCGACCCGGCGCAGCGCGGGGTTGGCCTTGAGGCTTTCATAGTCCAGCCGGCTCAGCATCGCGAGTACCAGCGGGTCGGTGCCGGGCCGCTCCAGCGCGGCCTTGGCAGCATCGAGGCCGACCGCGATGGTGATCGAAGGCGGCACGGCGCCCGTGCCAGTGTTGTTGGCCCGCGCACTGCGCGTTCTTACGCCGCCGCCGACACGGTCGTCCTCGACAGCCGCCATGTCGGCGTTCGCCGTGGCGATGCCCTGCGGGCCCACGCGCACCAGCGCGAAGCCGCCGCTCGGGTCTTGTGAGTCCTTCAACTGCCGCACGAACTCCGCATGCGCCGGCAGGTCATCGGCTTGCAGCACCGTGATCCCGAAAGCCCGCGCCGGCATCGCCAACAGCAGCGCCAGGCATAGCGTGAGCCATACCTTGCAACCAGCGGCGACAAAGGGTGTGGGGGACATGGACTGCAATGCAGTGATCGTTGAACCCAATGTAAGGAGCGCACGCCGGTTGCGCGATAAGGCAGACGAGTTATGTCTGCAAGCCCCTGCTTGGGGATGCTGCGGAGGCACCGCAACGGATCGGCCGAATGATCTATGCCGAATGGCATGGGCGCGTGGAAACCCGCGTGCTTCAATGCCCTGCGCCGCTGGCCAGCGCCGCAAGCTGCGCCGCAATGGCCTGCCGCAGCACGCGTGGCGACACCGGCTTGTACAGCACCGCAACGCCCGCGCTGGCCACTTCGCGCAGGCGGTCCGGCTTGGTCTCGCCGGTCACCAGCAGTCGGGCCGTGGCCGCGCCGATGCCGCGCGGATGGCGTTCCAGCGCCGCCAGCACGTCGAGCCCGTTGTCGCCCTCGCGCAGCAGCAGGTCGCTCACCACCGCGTCAGGCGGTCGGTCCCACTGGTCGGCCAGGGCCAGCGCCTCCTCGCGGCTTTGCGCGGCCATCACGTCGGCGCCCCAGTTCGTCAGCACCACCTGCAGGCCTTCCAGGATGGTGCGCTCGTCGTCGATCACCAGCACTCGCACGCCGACCAGGCTGGCCTCGCCCTCGGGGCTGCCGGTGCTGCCGGCCTGCAACACCGGCGCCGCCTCGGCGGGAAGCGCGGCGCGGACCATCACGCGCACCACGGTGCCGCGCTTGGGCACCGAGCTGAGCTCGACCCGTGTGTTCAGCAGGCTGGCCAGTCGCTGCACCGTGGACAGGCCCAGGCCCATGCCGCGTGCGCCCGTGCTGCGCGCCGGGCCGATCTGGAAGAACTCCTCGAACACCCGCTTCTGGTGCTGCTGCGCGATGCCGATGCCGGTGTCGCACACGTCGATCCGCACCCCCTTGCCGCGGCGACGCGCCCCGATCAGCACGCCGCCCTCGTGGGTGTGGCGCAGCGAGTTGGAGACCAGGTTGTTCAGGATGCGCGACAGCATCACGTAGTCGCAGCGCACCCACAGGTCGGTCTTGCGCACCACCAGGCGCAGGTTCTGCTGCTCGGCCACCGCGCGGAAGTTGCGGCTGATCTCGTCGAACAGGCGGTCCAGCGGAAAGTCGATCCATTGCGGCTGCAGCACGCCGGCATCGAGTTGCGACAGGTTCAGCAGTTCGGAGAACAGCCGGTCCAGCGAATCGACGCACTCGCGGATGTGCTCGATGCGCTGCAGCTTCAGCGGGTCGGTCTCTCCGTTGGAGAGGCCGTCGGAGAACAGGGTCAGCGCATGCAGCGGCTGGCGCAGGTCGTGGCTGGCGGCGGCCAGCAGCCGGGTCTTGGCCTGGCTCGCGACCTCGAGCTGCTGGTTCTTGCTTTCCAGCTCGGCCGTGGCCTGGGCGATGCGGCTTTGCAGCAGGCGCTGGCTTTCGCCGAGGGCACGTGCGGCCTGGTTGAAGCCGTGCTGCAGTCGCCGCACCTCGGTGGTGCCGGTGATCTGCACGCTGGCCTCCTTGCCGGCGCCCAGGCGGTCCACCGCCTCGCCCAGTTCGCGGATCGGCGCGCTGATGCGCCGCGCCGCCCACCAGGCCGCCAGCCCCACGCCGATCAGGCTGGCCGCCAGCACCCCGGCCACGTTGAGCCAGACGTTGTTCCTGGCCTTCTGGACGGCTTCGAGGCTGATCTCCACCATCACCTTGCCGATGGGGCCGCCCTCGTCGCTGACGACCGCGGCCACCACCTGCAGTCCTTCCGCCTTGGCGGACTGGGGGCTCTCCGCGTCAGCCACGATCTCGCCATCGCTGGTCCAGATCTGCACGCGCTGCACCTGCGGCTGCGCGCTGCCGGACTGCGCGGCACGCAGCAGGGCACGCCGGTCCATGCGCGCCAGCGGGGTCTGCGCCATGGCCGCGACTTGCAGCGCCACCGTCTGGCCGTTGGCCTGCATCAGGTGCGTGACACTGCCCAGGTGCTGCCGGGTCAGCACCGCGATGGCGCCCAGCGTGGCCACGATGGCCGGCAGCAGGGCGAGCAGCACCAGCTGCTGCGCCAGCGAGAACTGGGTGAGCGTGCGCAGCGCACGGGCAGGAAGTGCCGGCGAGGGAGAGGGGGCCGCGGCGTCAGGTGTCACAGGGTTGAGGTGTCAGGTAGTCAAAAACGTCACAAGTTAGTATTTAATTGTGGTCCCCGTGCTTCCTTTTTGGCTACCGGACCCGACCCGAACATCGATGCAGCTTTCCATTGTTCGCCCCACTGGCCTGGCTGTTACGCATCGCCGAGTGGATTGGATGCGTCTTGTCATCGTCCATGCCATGGCGCTCTGCCTCGCATTGTTCATGGCGGCGCAGCCTGCGTCGGCACAACCCCCCAGCGGGGCGCCGGTGCGGTTCGGCATTCTGCCCCTCGGCGGGGCTTTCGAGTCGCGCAATGACTGGGAGCCCTTGCTGGCCGACATGAGCCGCGTGCTGGGGCGGCCAGTGGCGGTGCTCTCGGTCAGCTCGTACGAGGCGCTGGAGCGCGCGATCGAGCGCGACGAGGTCGACATGGCTTTCCTGTCCGGCAAGATGGCGCTGGACACCGTGAGCCAGCGTCGCATGACGGTCGTCGCGCAGGTCACGCGCCACGATGGCCTGCCGGGCTACCGCGCCACGCTGCTGACGCGCAAGGTCGGTCCACCCACCACGTTGAAGGAAATCCTCGACGACCCCGGGCGCTGGCGCCTGGCGCGCGGGGAGAGCCGGTCGGTGTCGGGCTTCATCGTGCCGCAGTTGCAGTTGTTCCTGCCCAACCAGATCGCGATGGAGACGCGCTTTCGCAGTGAAGTGGTGGGCACGCACCAGGCCACGGCGCTGGCGGTTGCCAATGGCGAAGCCGATGTCGCGACCAACAACACCGCCGACTTCGAGCGCTTCACCCAGCAATTCCCGGCCGAGGCGCAGCGGCTGCAAGTCGTGTGGCAGTCTGACCTGATCCCGCATGCGCAGATCGTGGTGCGGCGCGCGTATCCGCAGGAGTTCCAGCGCAAGGTCCAGGCCTTTCTCGTCGCCTACGGCAGGGGCAAGGGGCAGGTCGGCGACAGCGAGCGGGTCACGCTGAAGTCATTGCACGACCTGGCGGGATTCGTGGCGGCCGACAACGCGTCGCTGCTGCCCGCGGCCAGGCTGGCCTATCAACTGGCCAGGCAGAACGCGCTGACGGGGCAGTGGGTGAACGAGGCGGCCCGGCAGGCGCGGCTGCAGCGCATCGAGAGCGGGTATGCGGAGCAGGTGGGGGTTTTGAGGGATGCGGCGCCTTGAATTGCTGAAGGGCGTGGCTTGTTGGCCTGAATTCCCAGCCTTGCGCGAATCGGGCCAGATCACCACCTCCTGAGGCACGCCGGGCACGCGGTGCGGCGTGGCCGACCCTACTGCACCGGCCCCTCCGGGGCTTCCCTGCGCTGCTCACGTTTCGCGGGGTCTTGCAGAACTCGCCTTCGGCTCAGACAGCTGCAAGCCCTTGTCCGCGAAACGCTGCGCTGCTTGGCGGCGCACAAGGGTCGACCCCACCGCACCGCATGCCGGGCTTGGGGGTGATCGGTGTGCTCGTCCCTTGCCATGCGTGGTTCCAACACAGGATCCCAATGGCCGTCCTGTTACAGTTTGGTAACAAACTCAATAACTCGTCTTGGCATGCCACGCCGCAGAAAATCCAGCCCCGCCGAAGACTTCATCGACCTCGTCTCGCGCCTGCCGTGGTACGTGGGCCTGATCCTCGCACTGGTCAGCTATTTGCTCTTGCACAAGGCTGCAACGACTCACACGCTCACAGCGGTGAAGCCCGGCGAACTGGCGGGCGCAATGGTTGCATCCATCTGGCCCGCCGTTGCGGGCATTTTTCAGTACCTGGTCCCCGCCCTGTGCGTGATTGCCGCCGTTGTATCCGCCTGGCGCCGGCATGCCCGCCGCACGCTCGTCGAAAACGTCACCCGGTCCGAGGCAGCGGACAGCCTGGACGACATGACCTGGCGCGAGTTCGAGATGCTGGTCGGGGAGGGCTTCCGCTTGCAGGGCTACCGCGTGCTGGAGAACGACGGCCCCGGTCCTGACGGCGGCATCGATCTGACGCTGCGCATGGACGGCGAGAAGTACCTCGTGCAATGCAAGCAATGGCGCGCTTTCAAGGTGTCCGTGCCTGTCATTCGCGACCTCTATGGGGTGATGGCCGCGAGCGGTGCTGCTGGTGGATTCGTCGTGACCTCCGGGAGGTTCACGGTCGACGCGCAGGAGTTCGCCATGGGGCGCAATATCGAGTTGATCGATGGACCGCGACTGCAGCAGATGCTGCGTCAGGCCAAGGCGTCCAGGCCGTCTGCGTCGGCTGTGCCGACTCCCCAAGTCAAGCCAAGGCCGCAAGCTACTCCGACACCTGCCGCCCCGGCTCAGGCCGTCGCGGCGCAAGCTGCCGCGAAGGAAGCGCCGGCCTGCCCGAAGTGCCGCCAGCCAATGTTGCGCCGGACGGCGAAGAAGGGTGCCAACGCAGGCAAGGACTTCTGGGGGTGTTCGGAATACCCGCGTTGCCGGGGCACCGCATAGGACAAGGCTGCGGCGTTGGCGGGCGGCGACGCCGAGCGCTTGACCCGCTCCGCGAGTTCGGTGTTATCCGCAACGGAGCTTGAGAGGAGCTTCGTCAGTGCGCCAATTCAAACGGGTGCACCTGGATGTCGCCATCCGGGAACGAGGCCACCAACTTCAGTTCACCGCCCAGCGCCATGACGTATTGGCGCAGGGTGCTGACGTACATGTCTTCCCGGCGCTCCAACTTTGATACGGCGGCCTGTTCCACGTTCATGGCCTTTGCCACTTCGACTTGCGTCACTTGGCGGGCCTTGCGAAGTTCTTGAAGCTGCATCTCCACGAGCGTGGCCTCGGCGCGCGCGGCTGCGCGCGACTGCGCCTCTGGCGACATCCTGGCGCGAAGTTCACTGAATTTCCTGGCCATTGATCTTCCCTTCCTTTCTCAAAGTCTCGAGGTGCGTGTCGTACAACTTGTCGGCCATCGGCACATACATGTCGTACCAGCGGTCATTGCCGGTCTTGTCGCCACCGATCAGCAGGATGACGCTGCGGCGAGGATCGAACGCATAAAGAATCCGGTACGGCCGACCATCGTGTTGCACGCGAAGTTCACGCATGTGCGAGTGTCTCGAACCCCCAATCCCGGAGCTATGAGGGAAGCCAAGGTTCGGCCCCTTCGCTTCAAGCAGCCGCACCGATGAGTCGATGGACTCTTGCTCGGATTCGGTCAACTCGGCCCACCACTCTCCAAGTTCGTCGGTGTACTCCACCTCCCACTTCTTGGACATTATTCCCCCTGAAGACTATTCCATCAAGGCTATATTTTACGCCTGCTTTGAGTCGCCGGCGGCATCCGGCGCATCGGCAAAGTACAAACGGCACCCGAGAGCGGGTGCCGTTTGATGGAAGCGGGCGACAGGAAGAGGGCGAGAGTTCCTGCTACCGGTAATAAACCTCCACCCGCCCCTTCAACTTGATCAGCAGCGGCTTGCCCTTGCGATCGAGTGCGCGGCCGGCGGGGACCTTGATCCAGCCTTCGCTGACGCAGTATTCCTCCACGTCGAGCCGGTCCTTGTCGTTGAAGCGCACACCGATGTCGTGCTCGAACACGGCGGGGACATGGTGCGGGCTGCGCGGGTCGATGGAGAGGTGGTCGGGCAGCGGGGGCTTGGGGGCTTGGGTCGATTCGTCGGTCATGGGGTCGTATTCCTTGAACGCGCCATTTTCGTTGCAGGGAATCCCTCTTCATGAAACGGCAGGCGAGTGCCGGCCGCAGGGCTACGCCACTTCGCGCGGCGGGGCTTCGTCGACCGGCGTGCGCAGCAGCTTGCCGAGGTCGTAGGGCCGCAGGCAGGCGGCAGCCTCTTCCACCGGGCAGTGCAGCCAGTCGTCGAGCCAGCCCTCGCGCAGGAACACGGCCCGGCGTTCGCCCGGCTGCTCTTCCGAGGGCAGCGTGAGCAGCGCGAAGCTTTCCACGCATTGGCCGTCGGGCGCGCGCCAGCCGTTCCAGAGCCCGGCCAGCGCGAGCGGTTCGCCGTCGGCGCGGGTCACGCGCACCATGCGCTGGTCGTTCTCGCCGCGGCGATACAGCGCATCGGCCAGCACGATGCAGCGGTGGCCGCGCTTCCAGGGTTGCAGGAAATCGCGTTCGCGGGATGCCGATTCGCCGCGCGCCTCGAAGGTGGCGGGATAGTCCTGCGAGCCGGCGAACAAGGGAATGAGCCCCCAGCGTCCCAGCGCAGCCTCGTAGCGTGAATCCGGTGACGCGCCGCCCCGGTCGCCGCGCGGACGGCGCACGAACAGGCCCCGTTCGCCGGGCCGGACGAACGGCGCGGGCGCCACGCAGGGCAACTGGAATCGCTCCTGGTAATGGTGCGTATCTCGGGCGGACTCGTAGACGATCGTCATGGAATGCTCGGTGGACGGGTTCCGGCTCGCGGGGATGTGTCAGGGCGCCGGCGCGATTTTGTACCGACCCAAGTGCCTTCCGTGCGCCCACTGCTACGCACAATCCCGCCCTTTTCAATGTGAATATTCACCAAGACGCGGCATCCGAGAACCAAAGTTCACAACTGGAAGCGTGACGCGCGAAACGGCGCCGGATCGAAGGCGCAAGGCTCGCCGGCCATCATGGCGCCCAGCAGCGCCGCCGTGCCGGGGCCGGTGCTGAAGCCGATGTGCTGGTGGCCGAAGGCGAGCCACAGGCCTGCATGGCCCGTGCATTCGCCGATGATCGGCCGGCTGTCAGGCAGGGTCGGGCGGCTGCCCAGCCAGGGCTCGGCTTCGAGGCGCTGGTCCAGCGGAAACGCCTCGCGCGCCGCACGCTCGGCCAGTTCGAGTTGCACGAGGTTGCGCGGCGCATCGCGTGCGGTCAGTTGCACGCCGGTGGAAAGACGCAGGCCTTGCTCCATCGGCGAAAGCACATAGCCGCCGCCGGTGTCGTAGATGGGCCGCCGCAGCGATGCGCCGCCCGCCGCGCCGTAATGCATGTGGTAGCCGCGCTCGAAGGCCATTGGCACATGCAAGCCCAGCGCCTTCTTCGCGAACTCGCGGGTCCACGGGCCGAGCGCGAGCACCACGCGCGAGGCTTCATGCACCGTGCCGCCTTCCTCGACGATGCGCCAGGCATCGGCCTGCGATCGCTCGATCTTGTCGACGAGGGCTTGCCGGATGCGGCCGCCGCGTGCGATGAACAGTTGGGCATAGGCCTCGACCACCCGGCCCGGGCTGTCCACCGAGGCCGCATCCTTGATCCACAGCGCGCGCGGAAAGATCGGCTTCAGGGACGGCTCGAGTTCGGCCAACTCGTGTGCGTCGAGCGCTTGCGTCGCGACACCGAATCGCTCGTAGGTCTCGCGCGACAGGCGGGTGCCGGCAAACGCTTCCTCCGAGCGGTAGAGGAACACCCAGCCGGTCTCGCGCAAGCGATGGGCCACACCGGCCTCCACAAGCAGCCGCCGGTGCGCCTCGCCCGAAAGCCGGATCAAGGCATCGAGCGCCGTCGCGGTTTCCTCGAAGGCGCTCGCCCGCGCCCTCGACAGGAAGCCCAACGCCCAGGGCAGGTTCCTGGCGATGAACGCCGGGTCATGGCGGAAGCTGGCCGAGGTGTTCTTCAGCAGCTTGGGCAAGGAGGCCCAGAGTCCGGGGTTGTTGAAAGGCACGAGCGAACTGCGGGCGAGCACGCCGGCATTGCCGTAGGAGGCCTCGCGGCCTGGCGACGTGCGGTCGAGCAGCGTGACGTCGAAGCCGCGCCCTTGCAGTTCGAGTGCGCAGGACACGCCGACGATGCCGGCGCCGAGGATGGCTACTGTGTTCTTCATTGGGCCGCCATTGTCCGATGCAGGAATGGCGGACTTCGGCGGCGCACGGGCGCGTCGGATTCAGCCGAAAGTGATCCCTTGCGCGAGCGGAAGGTCCTTCGAGAAATTGATGGTGTTGGTCGTGCGCCGCATGTACTGCTTCCACGCGTCCGATCCGCTCTCGCGGTCGCCGCCGGTCTCTTTCTCGCCACCGAAGGCGCCGCCGATCTCCGCGCCGCTCGGCCCGATGTTCACGTTGGCCATGCCGCAGTCGGAGCCGGCCGCCGAGAGGAAGGCCTCGACTTCGCGCAAGTCGTTCGAGAAGATGCAGGACGAGAGGCCTTGCGGGACGTCGTTGTGGATCGCGATGGCCTCGTCGAAGTCGTCGTACGCGATGACGTAGAGCAGCGGCCCGAAGGTTTCCTCGCGCACGATCGCGGTCTGCGCGGGCATCTCGACGATGGCGGGGCGAACGTACCAGCCGTTCGGGAATTCATCTTCAAGTGCGCGCTCGCCGCCCGTCAACACCTTGCCGCCTTGCTCCTTCGCGGTCGCGATCGCGTGTTGCAGGGCATCGAAGGCCCGCTGGTCGATCAGCGGCCCGACCAGCGTGCCCGCGGTCAGCGGGTTGCCTATGCGCAAGCTCGCATAGGCCGGCAGCAGCTTGCCCAGCAACGCATCCTTGACGCCTCGATGCACGATCAGGCGGCGCAGCGAGGTGCAGCGCTGGCCCGCCGTGCCCACTGCGCTGAAGAGGATCGCGCGCACCGCCATGTCGAGGTCCGCCGCGGGCGTGACGACCATCGCGTTGTTGCCGCCCAGTTCAAGGATGCGCTTGCCGAAGCGGCTCGCCACCTTCGGCCCGACGATCCGGCCCATGCGGGTCGAGCCGGTCGCCGAGACGAGCGGAATCGCCGGGCTGTCGACGAGCTTTTCCGCCAGCGACGCGCCGCCGATCACGATCTGCGCCAGCCCTTCCGGCGCCCGATCGCCGAAGCGCGCGATGGCTCGCTCCAGCGCCTTGAACGTGGCGAGCCCTGACAACACCGCCTTCTCCGACGGCTTGAAGATCACCGGATCGCCGCACACCAGCGCCAGCGCGGCGTTCCAGGCGAACACCGCGCTCGGGAAGTTGAACGCAGTGATGACAGCCACCGGGCCGAGCGGGTGGTACTGCTCCATGATCCGATGCCCCGGCCGTTCCGACACGATGGTCTTGCCATGCAACTGGCGCGACAAGCCCAGCGCGAACTCGCAGATGTCGACGCCTTCCTGCGCCTCGCCCAGGCCTTCCTCGGTGATCTTGCCGACCTCGATGGACACGACCCAGCCGATGTCGCGCTTGGCGTGGCGCAGCTCGTCACCCCACAGCCGTACCAGTTCGCCGCGCACCGGCGCGGGCACCAGGCGCCATTGCTGGAAGGCTTCCTTCGACTTCGCGATCAACGCGTCGACTTCGCCGGGCGTGGTCTCGCGCACTCGCGCCAACTCGGCCCCATCGATCGGCGAGCGCACGCCCAGCGTGCCCCCCTCGATTTCTTCCGGCGCGATGCCGCAGCGCTGCAATACGGACAGCAGTTCACTCATGGTTCTTCCTCGATGCATTGGATCAGGCATGCGCGGGTTCATCCCGCTGCGCGACGGCCTTGGGCGAGCCGCCCAGACCCCCGTAATAGTGCCCGACCTTCGTCCCGAGGAACTGCGCGAGCGCCACCTGCTCCTGGCCGACAAATCCCTTGGCCGGCAGTTGGCCCCGCAGCAGCAACTCGAACACACCGACCACGCCCGCGGCCGTCGTCAGTTCGATGGCCGTGCGCTCCTTGCCGCGCAGCACCGAACCGAACACGCGGCACACCCGCGTCTCCTGCTCGAAGCGCCCGTCGCGCAGCCCCGAGGCCGACGCGAACAGGATCACCACGTCCTCACGGCTGTGTGGCACCGCATGCTCCAGCACCTGGCGCAGCAGGTCGCGCCGCTCGATCAGGCGCAGGTCGTGCAGCAGGAAGTCCATCGCGTCGCGGTGGCCCGGATAGCGGATCGTCTTGTAGTCGAGGTTGCGCACCTTGCCCTTCAGGGTCTCGCACAAGGTGCCGAGGCCGCCCGAGGTGTTGAAGGCCTCGAAGGCTTCCGCATCCAGCGTGAAGGTCTCGTGCCCTTCCATCGGCTGCACCGAGACAAGCTGGCCGTTGACGATGGCATCGCACGGGTTGCAGTACTCGTTGATGACGCCGTCGATGCTCCAGGTGAAGTTGTAGCGCAGGCTGTTGGTCGCGTTGCGCGTGAGTGCGCCCACGCGCAGCCGCAGGTCGTAGAGCTCGTCGAAGTCGCGTGCGAGTTCGCCGCCGAGCATGCCGATCACGCCGGGCGCCAGTCCGCATTGCGGCATCAGCAAGGAGGTGGCCTCGCGCGAGAGTTCGCGGATTGCCCGGGTGGCCGCGACATCCTCGGTCAGGTCGAAGTAGTGGACGCTGCATATCGCTGCCGCCGTGGCCACGCGTTGCGCGAGGTAGAAGGGCAGGCAGTTGATCACCACCTGGTGTGCAGACAGCGCCGTGCGCAGCGCTTCGTCGTTCTCCACGTCCAGCGCGATGCGGCGCACCAGCGCGTCGTTGTCGTGGCTCGCGCCGGGCTTCACATCGGCCAGCGTCACCGGCAGGCGATGGTGCTGCGCAATCATGTCGGCCACCGTGCCGCCGACCTTGCCCGCGCCCAGCACCAGGACCTTGTGGATGTCGTTGCGCTTCCGGGTGGTCATGTTCGTTCTCCTTCAGGCACCGTGCCCGATGGAAGAATTCTGGAAGCGGGTGCTGGCAGATGCCAGCGTGCAGAACGTCGAAAGCGCGCGCCGCTTCGTCGAATCGACGAGCGCTTTCGTCATGTCGATGGTGGTGTGCGCGGAAGCTGTGCGGGCAACGCCACAATCGGCGCAGTTGCATCAAGGCCGACCCATGGATTCACGACTCGACGACCTCGACCATCACCTGCTGGCGCTGCTCCAGGCTAACGCGCGCGAGCCGGCGGCCAACCTCGCGCGCAAGCTGAAGATCGCCCGGACCACGGTGGTCGCACGCATCGCGCGGCTGGAGCGCGAAGGCATCGTCGCGGGCTACGGCGTGCGGCTCGGCCATCGGCTGGAGCAGGCAGTGGTGCGCGCCTTCTGCGGGCTGAGCGTCAATGCCAAGGGCGCATCGGCGGTGATGCGCGCGCTCGAACGCCTGCCCGAGGTGGAAGAGGTCTGGGCGGTCAGCGGCGAGTTCGACTACATGGTGCTGCTGCGCTGCGGCACGCCCGAGCAGCTCGACGCGCTGCTGGACCAGTTGGGCCAGATCGAGGGCGTCAAGAAGACGCAGACCTCGATCGTATTGAGCCGCAAGATCGACCGGCGCGGCGCGGTGACCTGACGGCCTGCGGAGGCCGCAGTTCGATCAGGCGGGCTGCGCGGCAGCGCAGCGCACCCACTGGCGGCCCACGTCTTCCTTGCGGCCGATGACCTTGAGAAAGCCTCGTTCATCGAACTGGCCGATGTCGCCCGTGCGGAAGTAGCCGTCCTCGGTGAAGGCGGCGGCGTTGGCCTTGGGCTGTTGCCAGTAGCCGCGCATGACCTGCGGGCCCTTCGCGCAGATCTCGCCCGATTCGCCGACCGGTACTTCAAGGCCCTCGTCGTCCAGCAGCTTGATGTCGGTGGAGGGCAGGGGCAGGCCCGCGTGGCCGCTGAATGCCTCGATGGAGGGCGGGTTGACCGACAGCGCCGGCGAGGTCTCCGCCATGCCATAGCCCTCGCGGATGAAGCAACCAGTGATCGCCTGCCAGCGTTCCGACATGTCGGCGACGACCGCCGCACCGCCGGCGCCCGACAGCCGCAGGCGCGACCAGTCGACCTCGGCCAGGCCAGGGTGCTGCATCAAGCCCACATACAGCGGGTTGCCGCCCACGAAGACGGTAGGCCGCGCCTGCTTCAGCGTGCCGACCAGGGCGTCCATGTCATGCGGATTGCTCACCAGCCAGTTCTCCGCGCCAATCGAGAAGTAGCTCATGAAGTTCACCGTGCATCCGAAGATGTGATATAGCGGCAGCGCGGTGACCACGACTTCCTCGCAGTCGCGCGTGGCATGCGGCAGGAAGGCCTTCAACTGCTCGGTGTTGGCGACCAGGTTGCGGTGCGACAGCGCCGCGCCCTTGGACGGGCCGGTGGTGCCGCCGGCGTATTGCAGGAACAGCAGGTCGTCGCCGTCCAGTTCCACGGGCTGGCGCGGCAGAAGCGAGCCGATGCGCAGCGTGTCGGGGAAGCCGACGGCACCCTCGATGCGATCCGGCGTGCCGGGCTTCCAGCCGAGCGCGTCGCCCTGCGAGGGGCGATGGGCCACGATCACATGGCGCACCGGCGTGGTGGCGATGACTTCCGCCAGCATCGGCAAGGCCTCGGCGAGCAGCACGATGCACTTGCTGCCCGAGTCCTTCAACTGGTGCTGGAGTTCGTCCGGCGTGCTGAGCGGGTTCAGGTTCACCTGCACCGCGCCGGCCCGCATGATGCCCAGCAGGGCGATCGGAAAAGCCACGATGTTGGGCAGCATCACGCCCACGCGGTCGCCCTTGCGCACGCCCATGCTCTGCAGGTACGCGCAGAAGTTGCGCGAGATCGCGTCGATCTCGGTGTAGCTGTAGCGCTGGCCGAAGCTGACGAAGGCGGTCTTGCCGCCGTAGCGTGTCATCGCGGCTTCGACCAATGCGGTGACCGAAGGATGGATGTCGGGATCGATCCCGGTCGGGAGGCTCCCGTAGGAGGCGAGCCAGGGGCGTGAAGTCATCTTGCGTTGCAGTGGCCCGGGGTGATTCCGTTCCCTGGCGCAAGAGCGCTGGCTTCAGGACGGGGCTTCGGACCTCAAAGTAAACGAGGAGGTACCAATAATGCCGGCCTCAGGGGCGGTCGAACTGTTCGCAACTTATCAATTGGGGCGTTGCGAGGACGCCGGGGTGCCTTTTTTGCGACATTTCTCACGGTTGCCGTGGAAGTTTCCTGCGCCGGTCGTGCCGGATGCCCGCCTCAGCCTCCTGCTTTCCACTCCAGCAGCAAGTCTTTCGCCTGCACCCGATCCCCCGGCTTCACCAGCACCCGCTCGATCACGCCATCCCGTTCGGCGACGATGTGCGTCTCCATCTTCATCGCCTCCAGCGAGACCAGCGTGGCGCCGGCCTGGATGGACTGGCCGGCCTGCACTGGCACGGTGACGATGGCGCCCGGCATCGGCGCGCCGACGTGGCGCGGGTTGCCCGCTTGCGCCACCTCGCGCTTGAGCGCCGCGGTGGCGCCGGCCTTGGCCACCTGGACGGTGCGGGACTGGCCGTTGAGCTCGAACTGGACCTTGACCGCGCCGGCCGCTTCGTCGTCGTGGATGCCTTGCAGGCTCACCAGCAGCGTCTTGCCGGGATCGATCTCCAGCGCCACCTCGTCCTGCAAGCGCAGGCCGTAGAAGAAGGTCGGCGTCGGCAGCACGGAGGTGTCGCTGTGCGTGTTCAGGTGCTGGTGGAAGTCGCGCGCCACCTTCGGGTACATCAGCGCGCTGGCGAGCTGGCAGTCGTCGAGTGGCATGCCGGCATCGGCTTCGGCCTGTGCGCGTGCGGCCTCCAGGTCGACCGGCGGCAAGGCGTCGCCGGGACGGTAGGCCGCCGGCGGCGCGATGCCATCGGCCAGCTTCAGCACCTTGCGCGACAGCGCGGCCGGAAAGCCGTCCGGCGGAAAACCCAGCTCGCCCTTGAACAGCGACACCACCGATTCGGGGAAGGAGATCTCGTGCGCCGGGTTCTCCACGTCGGCAGGCGTCAGGTCGTTGGCGACCATCATCAGCGCCATGTCGCCGACCACCTTGGAGGTGGGCGTGACCTTGACGATGTCGCCGAAGAGCCGGTTCACGTCGGCGTAGGCCTGCGACACCTCGGTCCAGCGGTGCTCCAGTCCGAGCGAGCGCGCCTGTTCGCGCAGGTTGGTGTACTGGCCGCCGGGCATTTCGTGGCGATAGACGTCGGCAGTGCCGGCGCGGATGTCGCTCTCGAAGGGGGCGTAGAAGCGGCGCACGCCTTCGAAATAGGTGGACGCGGCATGCAGCGCGTGTTGCGACAGGCCCGGGTCGCGCTCGCTGTGCATCAGCGCAGCGGCCATGCTCGACAGGTTGGGTTGCGAGGTCAGCCCGCTCATCGCATCAAGCGCGCCGTCGACCGCATCGCAGCCGGCTTCGACAGCAGCCAGCACAGAGGCCGATGCGATGCCGCTGGTGTCATGCGTGTGGAAGTGCACCGGCAGCCCGGTCTCCTCCTTCAGCGCCTTGACCAGCGCCGTGATGGCGCGCGGCCGGCAGACGCCGGCCATGTCCTTGATGGCCAGGATGTGCACGCCGGCCTTCTGCAACTCGCGCGCGATGCCGGTGTAGTAGGCCAGGTTGTACTTGGGCCGCAACGGGTCGAACAGGTCGCCGCTGTAGCAGATCGCGCCCTCGCACAGCGCGCCGGATTCCAGCACCGCATCGATCGACACGCGCATGTTCTCGACCCAGTTGAGCGCATCGAACACGCGGAACAGGTCGATGCCCGAGGCGGCCGCCTGCTTGACGAAGAAGCGCACCACGTTGTCGGCATAGCTGGTATAGCCGACGCCGTTGGCGCCGCGCAGCAGCATCTGCAGCAGGATGTTGGGCACCTGCTCGCGCAACTGCGCCAGGCGCTGCCATGGGTCTTCCTTGAGGAAGCGCATGGCCACGTCGAAGGTCGCGCCGCCCCAGCATTCGAGCGACAGCAACTGCGGCAGCTCGCGGGCATAGAAGGGCGCGATCGGCAGCATGTCGGCGGTGCGCATGCGCGTGGCGAAGAGCGACTGGTGAGCGTCGCGCAGGGTCGTGTCGGTCATCAGCACCGGCTTGCTGTCCAGCATCCATTGCGCGAAGCCCTTGGGGCCGAGGGCGCGCAGGCGGTCGCGCGAGCCGGGCGGGATGGGTGTGGCCAGGTCGACCTTGGGCAGGACCGGCTTGATGAAGGGCAGCTCGGGGAGCTTGCGCCCCTTCATCTCCGGATGTCCGTTGACCGTCACGTCGCCGATGAAGCCGAGCAGCCGGCTCGCGCGGTCGCGCCGCTTGGTGAACTCCAGCAGGGCCGGCGTGGTGTCGATGAAGCGCGTGGTCACCGTGCCGGCGGCGAAGCCCGGATGGTTGATGACGTTCTCGAGGAACTGCAGGTTCGACGCGACGCCGCGGATGCGGAACTCGCGCAGCGCGCGGTCCATGCGCTGGATGGTCTCTTTCGCGGTGGGGGCCCAGGCCGTCACCTTCACCAGCAGCGAGTCGTAGTAGGGCGTGATGACCGCGCCGCCGTAGGCCGTGCCGGCATCGAGCCGGATGCCGAAGCCGGCCGCGCTGCGATACGCGCTGAGCCGCCCGTAGTCGGGCAGGAAGCCGTTCTCCGGGTCTTCGGTGGTGATGCGGCATTGCAGCGCGTGGCCGTTGAGCTTGATCTCCGATTGCGGTGGCACACCGGTGGCGCGTTGCGTCACGCTGCCGTCAGCACCGGCTTCGTCTTCGCGCAGGCCGATGCGGCCGCCCTGGCTGATGCGGATCTGCGCCTTGACGATGTCGATGCCGGTGATGAGTTCAGTCACCGTGTGCTCGACCTGGATGCGCGGGTTGACCTCGATGAAATAGAACTTGCCGGTGTCGGCGTCCATGAGGAACTCGACCGTGCCGGCATGCGTGTAGTCGACCGCGCGCATCAGCTTCAGCGCGCTGTCGCAAAGGCTTTGGCGCGTCGCTTCGTCGAGGTAGGGCGCGGGTGCGCGCTCGACCACCTTCTGGTTGCGCCGCTGAACGGTGCAGTCGCGCTCGAAAAGGTGCACCACGTTGCCATGCGTGTCGCCGAGGATCTGCACCTCGACGTGGCGGGCGCGTTGCACCAGCTTCTCGAAGTAGACCTCGTCGTTGCCGAAGGCGGCCAGCGCCTCGCGCCGCGCCGCGGCCAGCGCGCCTTCGAGTTCGCCCTCGCCCTGGATCGCCCGCATGCCGCGACCGCCGCCGCCCCAGCTGGCCTTGAGCATCACCGGATAGCCGACCTCCGCCGCCATGCGCTTGCACTCAGCCAGGTCCAAGGGCAGCGGCGCCGTGGCCGGCATCACCGGCACGCCCGCGGCCACGGCGGCATTGCGCGCGGCCACCTTGTTGCCGAGGGTGCGCATCACGTCGGGGCGCGGGCCGATCCATTCGATGCCGGCATCGAGCACGGCCTGCGCGAAGTCCGGGTTCTCCGACAGGAAGCCGTAGCCGGGGTGGATCGCGTCGACCCGGGCGGCACGCGCCACGCCGAGGATGTCGTCGATGTCGAGGTAGGCCGCCAGCGGCTTCTTGCCTTCCCCGACGAGGTAGCTTTCATCCGCCTTGAAGCGGTGCAGCGCCAGCCGGTCCTCGCGCGAATAGATCGCGACGGTGCGCATGTTCATTTCGGAGGCGGCGCGCATCACGCGGATGGCGATCTCGGAGCGGTTGGCGATGAGGACGGAGCCGATGGGTCTGGGCAGCATGGGGTCTTTCGTGTGCCGGAGCGGCGGCGGAAAGGTGTCAGCACCAAACGTGCCTGTCTCGCAGTACAGCGCAAAAGCCGCGCGGGTTCAACCTGCGCGGAGGGCTCGCAGTCCGCAGGCCGGCAGTACCGCGGACCGCTACGCCCCCGCGACGAACCGGGCCAGCGCGATGAGGCCGCCCACAAGCAGCAGCACCAGCACCAGCGCGACGCCGACCAGCGTCAGGATGCCCACGCCCTCGGTGCGCGCATCGGCATCCGCGCGGCGGCCGCCGAGGCCGATGAAGCTCCAGAGGACGGTACGGACGGAACGGGGGAGGATTGACATGCGCCTGAATATCGCGCGAACGGCGGTTGAAAAACAGAGGCAGTTCGCGCCGGTTTCTGCGTAGCAGTTTCCGTGGTGATCCCAGCGGCGCCGCTAGACTGCCCGCGCAGTGACACCCCGCCAACTCCGCTACTTCGTCGAGATCGCCCGTGCCGGCAACATCAGCCAGGCGGCGGCGACCTTGCACATCGCGCAGCCGGCCTTGAGCCAGCACATGTCGGCCATCGAGCGCGAACTGGGCCGGCCGCTGTTCGAGCGCCATGCGCGCGGCGTGACGCTCACGCCGGCTGGCCGACGCCTGTTCGACCGGGCCAGCGCGATCCTGCGGCAACTCGAGTTGCTGCCCGATGAAGTGGCCGCCGCCACCGGCACGCCGCAGGGCGAGGTCCGCCTGTGCATCGCGAGCGCGGTGGCCGGCGCGCTGGTGGTGCCGCTGTACCGCTTGATGGAGGCGCAGTACCCGCAGGTACGCCTGTCCTTGCAGACGGGCGCATCGCTGCAAGCGCGCCAACTGGTCGAGACGCGCCGCATCGACCTGGCGCTGATGCCCAATGCCTTCGAGTTGCCGGGCCTCGAATGCGACCCGGTCTACGAGGAGCAGTTCGCGCTGTTTGGCGCGCAGGGAAGCTTTCCGGCGGAACTGGAGCGCATGGCCTTTGCCGACATCGGCGCGCGACCGCTCGTCACGCTCGGCCGCGACCATGACCTGCGCAAGCTGATCGAGCGCGTCGCCCTCGCGCTGCAATGTCCGCTCAACGTGCGCTACGAGTTCAACGAGCCCGAACTGATCCGCCCGGTGGTGCGCGAAGGGCTGGCCTTCGCGCTGCTGCCGCGTAACGCCTTCCTGGCGGTGGCCGCGCCGCACGACGAGGTGCAGTCGGTGCCGATCGAGGAACCGGCGCTGGCGCGCGTTCAATCGATCGTGTGGCCGGCCGGCGCGCCTCTCACGCCCGCCGCCGAGGCCGCGCGCCAGGCCCTGCGCGACACCATCTCGCACCTGCTGGAGGCGGGCACCTTGCAAGGGCGTTGGCTCGGGGCATAGCGAAAAACCTATGGCGCGGCCGTGCAAACGGTATTGGACCGCGACGGCGCCGTTTTTCCATACTCCAGCGACCGTGAGGGCCCGTAGCAGTGGCCTCGCCACCAATGCCTGGAGTGAGACAAATGAAGAGCAAGAACGTCGTCGTGATCATGTCCGACGAACACGATCCGCGCGCCATGGGCTGCTCGGGCCATCCGCTGGTGAAGACGCCGAACCTCGACGCGCTCGCCGCGCGCGGCACGCGCTTCCCCAACGCCTACACGCCCAGCCCCATCTGCGTGCCGGCCCGCGCCGCCTTCGCCACCGGCCTGCGCGTGCACCAGACCCGCCACTGGGACAATGCCGCGCCCTACACCGGCGACCCGGCCGGCTGGGGCCACATCCTGCAGCAGCGCGGCGTGCGGGTGGACAGCATCGGCAAGCTGCACTACCGCAGCGAGGAAGACCATGCCGGCTTCGACAACGAACTGCGACCGATGCACGTGGTCGGCGGCCACGGCATGGTGTGGGGCGCCATCCGCGATCCGTTCCTGAAGAAGACCGGCGGCGGCCGGCGCATGCTCGGCAAGTACATCGGCCCCGGCGAATCGCCCTACACCGACTACGACCGAGAGATCACCGACATCGCCACCGACTGGCTGGCCGAGGCGGCCACGCGCGACGAGCCCTTCGTGCTCTACGTGGGCCTGGTGGCGCCGCACTTCCCGCTGGTCGCGCCGCAGGCGTTCTACGACCTCTATCCGCTCGACAAGCTGCCGCCCGTCAAGCTACACCCCTCGACCGGCTATCGCCGCCATCCGTGGGTGCAGGCGTACGACGACTTCGCGCCGAGCGAGTCGCAGTTCAACTCGCCCGAGGAGCGCCTCGCCGCCTTCGCCGCCTACTACGGCCTGTGCAGCTTCCTCGACCACAACGTGGGCCGCATCCTCGGCGCGCTCGACGAGGCAGGGCTGCGCGACAGCACCACCGTGGTCTACACGGCAGACCATGGCGACAACCTCGGCGCACGCGGCCTCTGGGGCAAGAGCACGCTCTACCAGGAAAGCGTTTCGGTGCCGATGATCGTCGCCGGCCCGGACGTGCAGCCCGGTGTGTGCGAAACGCCGGTGGACCTGCTCGACCTGTTCCCCACCATCCTGCAAGCCGCAGGCATCGACCCCGCGCCGCACATCGGCGAGCGCAGCGGCCTGTCCCTGATCGACCTGTCGCAGCAGCCCGACCAACCCGAGCGCACGATCTTCAGCGAATACCACGCCTGCGGCAGCAACACGGCCGGTTTCATGCTGCGCAAGGGTCGCTGGAAGTACCACTACTACGTGCGCTACCAGCCCGAGTTGTTCGACCTGGAGGCCGATCCGGAAGAGCTGCACGACCTGGCCGGCGACCCCGCCTACGCGGACCGGCTGCGCGTGATGGAGCAGGCCCTGCGCGCCATCTGCGACCCCGAGGCGATGGACGAACTGGCCAAGGCCGACCAGGCCGAGATGATCGAGCGCGTCGGCGGCCCCGAGGCAGCCTCCACCATGGGCGCCGTCGGCGAAACGCCCGCGCCCCGCGTCATCGCCTGAACCCCGTCATCTGAAAGCCACCATGCGCAGAAACTTCATTGGCGGCGCCCTCGCCGCCGCCCTGGTCCTGGCCGCCGGTCCGGTGCTCGCCCAGAAGGCCGCCGAGGCATGGCCCGCCCGGCCCATCAAGTGGATCGTGCCCTACCAGGCCGGCTCCGCGCCCGACGCTTCCGCCCGTGTCGTGGCCGAGGCAATGGCCGAGATCCTCCACCAGCCGGTCATCGTCGACAACAAGCCCGGTGCGGGCGGCAACGTCGGAACGCAAATGGCCGCGCACGCGCCCGCCGATGGCTACACCTGGCTCTTTGCCGGCTCGCCGACGGCGGCGGCCATGCGCATGTACAAGGCGCCGGGCTTCGATGCGCTGAAGGACTTCACGCATGTCTCGCTCATCAACATGGCCGAGGCGATGCTGGTGGTGCCGGCCGATTCCAGCATCCGCAGCGCCGGGGAACTGCTGGCCAGCCTGCGGCAGAACCCGGACAAGCTGAGCTACGGCTCGGGCGGCGTCGGCACCCCGTCGCACCTGGCCACCGAGTTGATGCTGAGCGCCAACGACGTGAAGGCGGTGCATGTGCCGTACAAGGGCGCGGCCTCGATCGTGGTGGCCACGATCGGGAAGGAAGTCGACTTCAGCCTGCCGCTGCTGTCCGTCGCCGCGCCGCAGGTGCAAGGCGGCAAGCTGCGCGCGCTGGCGGTGACCGGCGCCAAGCGCAGCCCCAAGCTGCCTGACGTGCCGACCATGGCCGAGGCCGGCCTGGGCCAGATCGTCATCGTGGCCTTTGGCGGCCTCTCGGTGCCCGTCGGAACGCCGGCCCCGATCGTGGCGCGCATCAATGCCGCGGTGCGCCAGGCGCTGGACCGGCCCGAGGTGCGCGGCAAGCTCGAAGCCGCGGGCGCGTCCAACGTCGCGGCCAGCACGCCGGAGCAGTTCACTGCCGCGATGAAGGCAGAGATCGCGACGACCGAACGCATGATGGTCGCGGCCAAGCTCGAAGTGCAGTAGGCGCCTCGACCTTGCGGCGCACGCCGCGTCCTCGTACCCGGCGGCGCCCCGGGCTCGACGGATCTTCAGGCGATTCATGCGGCGGCATGGCGGCGCGATGATGCAAACTCGAGCGGCGTCATTTCCATGCGTCCCCGCGCAGTCCCCGCATGAACGTCTTCGCCGACAACCCGTGGTTCAAGGCCCTGCCCCCGGCCGAGGCCGAGGCGTTGCTGGCCGCCACCACGCCGCGGCATCTCGCGGCGGGCGAATTCCTGTACCAGCAGGGCGACGCCGTGAATGCGTCCACGGGCGGCTTCTTCGGCCTGGTCAGCGGCCTGCTCAAGCTGTGCGTGCTGCACCCCGATGGCAACGAGGCGATCCTGACCATCATCGAGCCCGGCAACTGGATCGGCGAGGTGGCCGTGCTCGAAGGCGCGCCGCGGACCAACACGGCGATCGCCGCCATCGACACCGACGTGCTGGTCGTCAGCCCGGACAAGTTCAGCCAGCTGATGCAGCGCCCCGCCTTCAGTCAGGCGGTAGCCAGGCTGTTGGCGATGCGCGTGCGCCTGGCCTCGGGGCTCGTGGGCGATTCGGTGCTGCAGAGCACGCATGAACGCATCGTGCGCCGCCTGGTCCTGCTGGCGCACGGCGACATGACCGAGAGCACCGAGCTGCGCAGCGTGATCAGCACCTCGCAGGACACGCTGGCCATGATGCTGGGCATCAGCCGGCCCACGCTCAGCAAGGAACTGCAGGTGCTGGTGAAGCAGGGCGCCATCGCGGTGCGCTATGGGCGCATCGAGATCCTCGACATGGCTTTGCTGCAGCAGAGCGCACAGGTTTCCTCGCGCAAGGCCTGAAAGAGTAGCCCACCCCCGCAGCGCCTGCGGCACCTCTTCGAGGGGGCGCACCCAGCGGCCCGGCAAAGCCGGTTCCGCGGGTGCCCACGAACAGACATTGCCTGCACTGGCTTCATGCGTCGTGGGTCACGCGATCGCGGTTTGAACGCCGCGACCGCGCGGCAATTTCCTTGCGCTGATGGTTGGGCGAGGCCCTGACGCGCGCGCCCGGTGCTCTTTCCGCCCCATCTGTCCTACAACTTTTTTTACCCCGCCGCATCGCGAAAAAGAAGGGTTTACCCGTATGCAGGCGCACAGGGTCGACCCTAAACTTCGTCCTGTCGTTTCGCAAATAAAACACTGTTTCATTAGTAAAACACAAAGTCGACAGATTCGGAAGATTTCGGCCCACGCCCCAGCCCCGGATTTCCGCAGATCGGCACACAGCTCGCACTCTTTTTTCGCACAGGTCGCCAAACATGATGAAAGCATCCCGTCGCCAAGTCCTCGCGCTCGCACTGTCCGCCGCTGCGGCTGGTGCAGCTGCGCCGGCCGTGGCCCAGGGCTATCCCTCCAAGCCGATCACGCTGGTCGTGGCCTATCCGGCCGGCGGCGACACCGATGCACTGGCAAGGCTGTTCGGCGAAAAGCTGTCCAGCCGCCTCGGCCAGCCCGTGGTGGTCGACAACAAGCCCGGCGCCAGCGGTGTCATCGGCAGCAGCTTCGTGGCCCGCGCGCCCGCCGATGGCTACACGCTGCTGCTCGCGCCCAGCACCTTCTCGATCGCGCAGCTCGTGCTGAAGCCCGGCTCGGCGGGCTATGACGTGCTGAACGGCTTCACGCCGATCATCGAGACGGGCACGCTGCCGCTGGTCCTGGTCGCGAGTTCCGGCTCGGGCCTGAAGACTTTCAAGGACGTCGCTACCGCAGCTAAGTCCGGTCCGCTCTCCTATGCGAGCCCGGGCAGCGGCTCGCCGATGCACATCCTCGGCGAACTGGTGAACAAGGCCGCCGGCATCGACCTGCGCCACGTGCCCTATCGCGGCGTGGCGCCGGCCGTGAACGACGTGCTGGGCGGCCATGTGCCGCTCACCTACATCACGCTGGGGCCGGTTGCGCCCTACCTCCCGGCCGGCAAGATGGTCCCGCTGGCCGTGGCCGACAGCAAGCGCTCGCCGCTCGCGCCCAACGTCCCGACTTTCGAGGAGCTGGGCTACAAGGGCCTGCAGGTCGGCGCGTGGCATGGCCTGTTCGGCCCCAAGGGCATGCCGGTCGACATCGTGAAGACGCTGAACGCGCACTTCAACGAGATCCTGAAGATGCCCGACGTGGTGGCGCGCATGGAGACCCTCGGCGCGATCCCGCTGGGCGGCTCGCCGGAGACGCTCGCCAAGACCAACGCCGCCGACTTCGAACGTCTCGGCAAGGTCATCAAGGACCTCGGCATCCAGGCCGACTGAACCGCAACGCCTCCCAGCACGCAAGTACCCCATGACCGACATCAAAGCCGTCCCCAACCTCGACACCCTGCAGGCCCTGCTGGACGAGGTGCCCGCCAACCTGCTGGCCGGCCGCCGCGTGCTCGTCACCGGCGCCGCCCGCGGCCTGGGCCTGGCCTTCGCGAAGTGCATCGCCAAGGCCGGCGCCCGCGTGGTGCTGGCCGACATCCTGGCCGACCTGGCGCAGGCCGAGGCGCAGTCGCTGCGCGATGCCGGCTACAGCGCACATGGGCTGGCCGTGGACCTGTGCGACCCGCAATCGATCGAAGCTTGTGCCGCCGCCGCGGTCCAGGCGCTCGGCGGCCTCGACGGCCTCGTAAACAACGCTGCCATCACCAACTCTGGCGGCAAGGATGCGCATGCGCTGGACATCGCCACCTGGGACCGCGTGATGGACGTCAACGTGCGTGGCACCTGGCTCATGAGCCGCGCCTGCCAGCCGGCGCTGTCCGCGAGTGGCCGCGGCGCCGTCGTCAACCTCGCTTCCGACACCGCGCTCTGGGGCGCGCCGAACCTGCTCGCCTATGCCTCGAGCAAGGGCGCGGTCATCTCGATGACCCGTTCGCTGGCCCGCGAATGGGGTGGCGACGGCATCACCGTCAATGCCGTGGCGCCCGGCCTCACGCTGGTCGAGGCCACCGAATACGTGCCCATGGCGCGCCACCAGAAGTACCTGGAAGGCCGTGCCATTCCGCGCGAGCAGCAGGCGGCCGATGTCTGCGGCGCGCTGCTGTTCTCCCTCTCCGGCCTGTCGCGCTTCGTGACCGGCCAGTTGCTGGCCGTCAATGGCGGCTTTGTGATGAACTGATTTTTAGCCCAAGGAGTTTTCGATGAGCGATTTGTCCGAACAGAAGATAGTGGCCACCGGCAGCACGCTGGTGCAACCCGAAGGCACGAGCCTCGAAGCGTGGATGAACACCCGCATCGCGCGCTACTCGACCCGCAAGTACGACTGGGATGCGCTGAAGTTCCAGGCCGACTTCGACCCCAAGTTCCGCCGCGCACAGATGCGCTACGTGGGCACCGGCGGCACCGGCGTCGCCAAGGACGTCAACACTGTGCCGGCCGAGAACTTCACCTTCTCCACGATGGTGATCCCCGCCGGCCATGAAGGCCCGCCACACCTGCACACCGACGTGGAGGAAGTGTTCTTCCTGATCCGCGGCAAGCTCAAGGTCGTCATCGAGAAGGACGGCGAGCGCTTCGAGACCATCATGACCGACCGCGACCTGATCTCGGTGCCGCCGGGCGTCTATCGCGAGGAGATCAACATCGGTGACGAGGACGCGCTGATGTGCGTGATGCTCGGCGCGCAGAAGCCGGTCACGCCGACCTATCCGGCGGACCATCCGCTGGCGAAGATCAAGCGCTGAAAGAGGCCCGCGATGAACGACGCCACCGTGATCCCACACGCTGCCCTTGCGCCTTCGGAACTGGCACGCCTGGATGCGCGCTTTCCGGCGCGCAAGGTGCCGGTGCGCGGTGGCGCGGTCGTGAGCGTTCGCGAATGCGGCAGCGGCCCGGCCATCGTTTGCCTGCATGGCATTGGATCGGGTGCGGCGTCATGGCTGGAGACGGCCTTGCTGCTCGAAACCGATGCGCGCGTCATCGCATGGGATGCACCGGGCTATGGTGAATCGACGCCGGTGGCCTCGATGGTCCCGACAGCAGCGGACTATGCGGATCGCCTGCATGCGCTGGTCGATGCACTGGGGCTCGAATCCCTCGTGCTGGTCGGCCATTCGCTCGGCGCCATCACCGCGGGCTTCGCGTCACGCCCCGGCTCGCCCCTGGCCGCGCGCATCAGGCAACTGTTGCTCATCAGCCCCGCCAGCGGCTACGGCTCGCGCGCAGCGGACAGCGCCCGCGTTCGCCAGCAGCGCCTTGCCGCGCTGGACGACATCGGCATCGCCGGCATGGCCGCGCAGGGCGACCGTCGCCTGCTGTCTGCCCACGCCGACGACACGGCACGCCAATGGGTGCGCTGGAACATGGCGCGGCTGAACGATTCGGGCTACAGGCAGGCGGTCGAACTGCTGTGCGGCGGCGACCTGTTGGCCGACTTGCCGCCTGCGATGCCGGTGCGCGTGGCTTGCGGTGCGCTCGATATCGTCACCCCGCCGCAGGGCTGTGCCGAAGTCGCCGCCAAGTGCGGCGTGCCGCTCGAGCTGATCGCCGACGCTGGCCACGCCAGCTACGTCGAACAACCGCAACCCGTCGCCGCGCTGCTGCGCGACGTGCTCGCCGCTTGAACACGAACAACAAGAAGGAAACGACATGACCAACGATGCGATGGACGAAGGCTCGGACCGCTACAACGTGCCCGCGCTCGAACGCGGCCTGCGCGTGCTCTGCGAATTCAGCCGCGAGAACCGCACGCTCTCCGCGCCCGAACTCGCTCGGCGCTTCGACCTGCCGCGCTCGACAGTGTTCCGTCTTCTGACGACGCTGGAGAACATGGGCTTCGTCGAGAAGACCGACGGCGGGCGCGACTATCGCCTCGGCCTGGCGGTGCTGCGCCTGGGCTTCGAATACCTCAACTCGCTCGAACTCACGCAGCTTGGCATGCCCCTGCTGCAACGCCTGTCGGACGACCTGCGCACGCCGTGCAACCTGGTGGTGCGCGACGGCCGCTTCATCGTCTATGTGGCCAAGGTGGCGCCGCCTTCGCCTTTCATCAGCCAGGTCTCGGTGGGCACGCGCCTGCCCGCACATGCCACGGTCCTCGGCCGCATCCTGCTGGAAGACCTCACGCTGCCGCAACTGCGCGCGCTGTACCCGGAAGACAAGCTCGAGATCTTTTCCCCGAGCACGCCGAAGACGGTGAACGAACTCTTCGACATGGTGCAAGGCGACCGCCAGCGCGGCTATGTGTTGGGCGAAGGCTTCTTCGAAGCCAACATCTCCAGCGTGGCCGCGCCGGTGCGCGATCACACGGGGCACATCGTCGCGGCACTGGGCTCGACGATCACCTCCGACCACATCGACGAAAGCCGCATCGACGAGATGGTGCAACGCGTGCGCAGCACCGCCGACGACATCTCGGGCTTGCTGAACTATTCGCCCATGGCCGCGAACAAGGTGGTTTCGCTGCGTGGCGGCGACCGCGCCTGAGTCGACTCCAGAAACCTCGCAACATGACCTCGCCGCTCATCTCCTCCAGCTTCTTCTCGCCGCATGCACTCGCGGGCCGCGTGGCCGTGGTGACGGGCGGTTCGTCCGGCATCGGCCTGGCAACCGTCGAACTGCTGCTCGATTGCGGCGCCGCCGTCGCCCTGTGCGGCCGCAATGCGGAACGCCTCGACAGCGCCGTGGCCGGCCTGCGCGCGACGCGGCCGCAAGCGAAGATCTTCGCCCGCACCTGCGACGTGCTGGATGCCGGCGCGATGCGCAGCTTCGCGGCCCAGTGCGAAGCCGCGCTGGGCCCCGCATCCATGCTCATCAACAACGCAGGCCAAGGCCGCGTCTCCACCTTCGCCGACACCGACGACAAGGCCTGGACCGACGAGCTGCACCTGAAGTTCTTCTCCGTCATCCACCCGACGCGCGCCTTCCTGCCGCAGCTCACGGCGCAAAGCGCGGTGCTCGGCGATGCCGCCATCGTCTGCGCCAATTCGCTGCTCGCGCGCCAGCCCGAGCGGCACATGGTCGCGACCTCTGCCGCACGTGCCGGCCTGCTCAACCTGGTGCGCTCGCTGGCCACCGAATTCGCGCCGCAAGGCGTGCGCGTCAACGGCATCCTGATCGGGCTGATCGAGTCCGGCCAATGGCGCCGCCGCTTCGATGCGCGCGAGGACAAGTCGCTCGATTGGGCGGCCTGGAGCCAGCAGCTCGCGCACGACAAACACATTCCGCTGGGTCGCCTGGGGCTTCCGATCGAAGCCGCCCGCGCGATTCTTTTTCTTGCAACGCCTTTGTCCTCTTACACGACAGGCAGCCATCTCGACATTTCCGGAGGCCATTCCCGCCATGCCTGAATTGACCCACCCCCGTATCGGCGCACTTCGTGTCGCCGAGTACCCCCTCGAGGGGGCAACACCAGTGGCCCGGCAAAGCCGGTTCCACGGTGTTTCCCGCCTCGCGTGCGCCGGTGCTTGCGCATGCGCCTTCAAATTCATCTCGCTGGAGTTCTGATATGCAGACCAATGTCACCGTCGGCGCCGTCGTCGCGGCCTTCCTCGAACAGTGCGGCGTCAAGGCGGCGTTCGGTGTGATCTCGATCCACAACATGCCGATCCTCGATGCCTTCGCGCAGCGCGGCGCGATCCGCTTCATCTCGGCGCGTGGCGAGGCCGGCGCGGGGAACATGGCCGACGCCTATGCGCGCTCGACCGCCAGCCTGGGCGTGTGCATCACCAGCACCGGCCCGGCCGCGGGCAACATCGCCGGCAGCATGGTCGAGGCACTGACGGCCGGCGCGCCGCTGCTGCACATCACGGGCCAGATCGAGACGCCGTACCTCGACAAGGGCATGTCGTACATCCACGAGGCGCCGGACCAGCTCACCATGCTCAAGGCGGTGTCGAAGGCGGCCTTCCGCGTGCGCAGCGTGGAGACGGTGCTCGGCACGCTGAAGCGCGCGGTGCAGGTCGCGCTGACGGCGCCGACCGGCCCGGTGAGTGTCGAGATCCCGATCGACATCCAGTCGGCACTCACGACGATGCCGGCCGACCTGTCGCCGCTGCCGATCGACGCGGCCGTGCCGTCCGCTGCCGGGCTCGATGCGCTGGCTTCCCAACTCGCGAATGCCAAGCGCCCGATGCTGTGGGTCGGCGGCGGTGCGCGCCATGCCGGTGCGGCTATCCGCCGCCTGCAGAAGCTGGGCTTCGGCGTGGTCACGACCACGCAGGGGCGCGGCACGGTGCCGGAGGACGACGCTGGCTCGCTCGGCGCGTACAACATCCAGAAGCCGGTCGAGGCGCTCTACCAGAGCTGCGACGCGATGCTCGTGGTGGGCTCGCGCCTGCGCGGCAACGAGACGCTGAAGTACGAACTCAAGCTGCCGCGCCCGCTGTACCGCATCGATGCCGATGCCGCCGCGGAAGGCCGTGGCTATTCGACCGAAGCCTTCGTCTGCGGCGATTCCGAACTTGCGCTCAACGGCCTCGCAGACCGCCTCGAAGCCGCGAAGTACAAGGCCGACCCGGCGCTGCTGAAGGACCTGCGCGCCGCGCACGACCAGGCCGTCGCCACGCTGCGCGACGGACTCGGCCCGTATGCCGAACTCGTGAAGCAGATCCAGGCCATCGCTGGTCGCAGCTTCAACTGGGTGCGCGACGTGACCGTGTCGAACAGCACCTGGGGCAATCGGGAGCTGCGCGTGTTCGAACCCAGCGCGGGCGTGCATGCGACCGGCGGCGGCATCGGCCAGGGCATGCCCATGGCCATCGGCGCGGCGATCGGCGCGAGCGAGACCGCATCGGGCCGCAAGACCTTCTGCCTGGCCGGTGACGGCGGCTTCATCCTCAACCTGGGCGAGCTCGCCTGCATGGTGCAGGAGCGGGCCGACATGGTGATCGTGCTGATGAACGACAAGAGCTACGGCGTCATCAAGAACATCCAGGACGCGCAATACGGCGGCCGCCGCTGCTATGCCGAACTGCACACACCCGACTACGAACTGCTGTGCAAGTCGCTCGCGCTGCCGCATGCACGCGTGAAGAGCCTGGACGAGCTGCCGGGTCAACTGGCCAAGGCCGTCGGCACGACGGGCCCGTTCCTGCTCGAGATCGACATGCTCTCCATCGGCGGCTTCAAAGCCACCTTCGCAGGCCCGCCGACGAACACCGTCACGCAGATCCCCGCACTCGGCGCGGCTGCGGTCGCCGGCAAGTGAGCGCACGGCCATGATGCGCGTTGCACTCATCGGCTGCGGTGCGATCGGCACCTCGATGCTGGAACTGCTCAAGGGCGATGCGACCCTGGCGGTCGTGGCCATCGTCGTGCCGGAGGTCGGCTTGGCGGCTGCCCGCAAGGCGGTCGCTGATCTGGCGCCCGACGTCGAGATCGTGACGCGCGTGCCGCTGGCCGGCATCGACTTGGTCGTCGAGGCGGCCGGTCACGCCGCCATCGAGGAGCATGTGCTGCCGGCCCTGAAGCGCGGCACGCCGTGCATCGTGGCATCGGTCGGCGCGCTGTCGGCGGCGGGGCTCGCGGAACAACTCGAACGCGCAGCCAGCGAAGGCGGCACGCAGGTGCAGTTGATCGCTGGCGCGATCGGCGCCATCGACGCACTGGCTGCGGCCCGCGCCGGCGGCCTCGACGCCGTGCGCTACACCGGCCGCAAGCCGCCGCATGCCTGGACCGGCACGCCCGCCGAACAGGGCCGCGACCTCGCCACGCTGGCACTCGAAACCGTGATCTTCGAAGGCAGCGCCCGCGAGGCCGCATCGCTCTATCCGAAGAACGCGAACGTCGCGGCCACGGTGTCGCTGGCGGGCCTGGGCCTGGACCTCACCCGCGTGCGCCTGATCGCCGACCCGGCCGTCACCGAGAACGTGCATGTGGTCGAGGCCGAAGGCGCCTTCGGCAGTTTCGAACTGACCATGCGCAACAAGGCGCTGGCCGCCAACCCCAAGACCTCCGCACTCACCGTCTACAGCGCGGTGCGCGCGATGCGCAATCGCGTTGCGCACATGGCGATCTGAATCACCGGGACACCACGATGTTTTCTTCCGAACTCCTTCCCGTCAACATCGCAGGCGAATGGCGCCTCGGTGGCGGCGATGTCTACGAGAGCCTCTACCCGGCCACGGCCGAGCCGATCGCGCGCCTCAATGCCGTGAGCCTGGCCGACGTCAATGAAGCCATTGAGCGCGCGCACCATGCCTTCCTCACCAGCGGCTGGGCGCAGAAGCTGCCGCACGAGCGCGCCGCGGTGCTGCATCGCGTGGCATACCTCATCCGCGAGAACAGTGAGACGCTGGCGCAGAAGCAGCGCCTGGACAACGGCAAGCCCATCAACGAAACGCGCGCCTTGGTGGCGAGCGCGGCCGGCACCTTCCAGTTCTTCGCAGCCGCGCTGGAAACGCTCGAAGAAAGCATCACGCCCTCGCGCGGCCCCTTCGTCACGATGAGCGTGCACGAGCCCATGGGCGTGGTCGCCGCGATCACGCCGTGGAACTCGCCGATCGCGAGCGAAGCGCAGAAGCTGGCACCGGCGCTGGCAGCAGGCAACGCGGTCGTCGTCAAGCCTGCGGAAGTCACGCCCCTGATGGCGCTGGAACTGGCCCGCATCTGCGAAGAGGCCGGCGTGCCCAAGGGCATCGTCAGCGTGCTGCCGGGCAAGGGCTCGGTCATCGGCGATGCGATCACCAAGCATCCGCTGGTCAAGCGCGTGTCCTTCACCGGTGGCACGACCACGGGCAAGCACATCGCGCACATCGCGGCCGACAAGATGATGCCGGTCTCGCTGGAACTCGGCGGCAAGTCGGCGACCATGGTGCTCGAAGACGCCGATCTCGACCATGCGGTGAGCGGCGTGCTCTACGGCATCTTCAGTTCGTCGGGCGAATCGTGTATCGCGGGCTCGCGCCTTTTTGTCGCGCGCTCGATCTACGACGAGTTCGTCACGCGGCTGGCCGAATTCGCGAACGCATTGCGCGTGGGCGACCCGGCCTCGGAGCAAACGCAGATGGGCCCGCTGATCACGGCCAAGCATCGCGAAAGCATCGAGCGCTATGTGGCGCTGGGTGTGTCCGAAGGCGCGCACATCCGCACCGGCGGCGTGCGCCCGCACGGCGATGGCCTCGACAAGGGCTACTTCTACACGCCGACCATCCTGGAAGGCCTGACCAACAGCGCCCGCACCACGCAGGAAGAGATCTTCGGCCCGGTGCTGGTGGCGATGCCCTTCGACAGCGAGGAAGCGCTGATCGAACAGGCCAACGACAGCATCTACGCGCTGGCTGCCGGCGTCTGGAGCCGTGACTTCAAGCACGCCTGGCGCATCGGCCGCGCGGTGCAGGCCGGCACGGTCTGGGTCAACACCTACAAGCAGTTCTCGGTGTCCACGCCCTTCGGCGGCTGGCGCGACAGCGGCCTGGGTCGCGAAAAGGGCCGCGAAGGGATCTTCCAGTACATGGAGCAGAAGAGCATGTACTGGGGCACGAACGAGCAACCGCTGCCGTGGGCCGGCGTGACCCATCGCGCATGGAGCAATTGAAATGAGCGTCCTTGGAATCGACCAGATCACCTACGTGTCGGACGACCTGCCGACGTGCAGGACCTTCTTCGCCGACTGGGGCCTGACCCTGAAGTCCGAAGCCGCCGACGTGCTGAACTTCGAATGCCTCAACGGCTGCCGCGTCGTCGTCGCCTCGCTCGACAAGCCGGGCCTGCCGCCCGCCATGGAAGGGGGGCCGACCTTGCGCGAAGTCGTGTGGGGCGTGGAAAGCAATGAGGACCTCGACCGTTACGCCGCCGCCATCGCGAAGGCGCCGGGCTTCTTCGATGAAAGCGTGGAGGGCGCACGCCGCATCGGCTGCATAGACCCGAACGGCCTCGCGGTTCGATTGCAGGTCTCGCGCAAGCACGCCATCGACATCGACTGCGGCGCGATGAACACCTGGAACAGCAAGGCGCGCATCAACCAGCCTGCGCCCATCTACGAACGCGCCACGCCCATCGAAGTCGGCCACGTCGTGTTCTTCGTGACGGACGTGCTGGCGACCAGCGCCTTCTACCGCGACAACTTCGGCTTCGTGTCCTCCGACAGCTATCCCAACCGCGGCGCCTTCATGCGCTGCGCACCGGACGGTGGCCACCACGACCTGTTCCTGCTCCAACTGCCTTCGGGCAAGCGCGGCCTGAACCATGTGGCCTTCACCGTGCGCGACATCCATGAAGTGTTCGGCGGTGGCCTGCACTTCTCGCGCCGCGGCTGGGAAACGCAACTGGGCCCGGGTCGCCATCCGGTGTCGTCCGCCTACTTCTGGTACTTCAAGAACCCGGCCGGCGGCCTCATCGAGTACTACGCCGATGAAGACCAGCTCACGGCCGATTGGCAGCCGCGCGAGTTCGAACCCGGTCCGACCGTGTTCGCCGAATGGGCCGTCGATGGCGGGCTCGATGGCAACACGCGCCGTCAGAAGAACGTCGAAGGCCCGCAGGGCAAGTTCCTGACCGAAAAGAAATGAAGCACGCGACCATGAACCGCCGCATCCTCATCGCCGCCCTGATCGCCTTCGCCGCCTTGGGCACTGCCCATGCGCAGACGACCGACGTGCAGAAGCAACTCGCCGCCGACCGCTTCACCATCGTCTCGCCCTTCCCGCCAGGCGGGCCGGTCGACACGTTGGCCCGCATCCTGTCCGACGGCCTCGCCAAGCGCTACAGCCAACCGGCCATCGTGGACAACGTGGCGGGCGCGGCCGGCAACATCGGCATCGAGAAGGTCAAGCGCGCCAAGGCCGACGGCCACACGCTGCTCGTGGTGCCGGCCGGCAACCTCACGATCAACCCGACCTTGATGCCGAACTTCCCGTTCAACATCGAGAAGGACTTCGCGCCCGTCACCATGCTCGCCAAGGCGCCCAACGTGCTGGTGGCCGCGCCCAACGCGGGCATCAAGAGCGCGAAGGAACTCGTCGCGATGGCCAAGGCCAAGCCCGGCACGTTGTCCTATGCCTCGCCGGGCGTCGGCAGCGGCCTGCACCTCGCGGGCGAGCTGTTCAAGCAGCAGGCCGGTGTCGATCTGCTGCACGTTCCGTACAAGGGCACGGCACCCGCCATCAACGACGTGATGGGCGGCTCGGTGCCGCTGATGTTCAGCAACCTGCCGGGCACGCTGCCCTTCATCCGCAGCGGCAAGCTGGTCGCGCTCGGCATCACCGAAGCCAAGCGCAGCCCCGTCGCACCCGAGATCCCGACGCTCGCCGAGCAGGGCATCCAGGGCGTGAACGTGACCTCGTGGTACGGCCTGCTGGCACCGGCAGGAACACCGCCCGCCGTGGTCGAACAACTCGCCAAGGACGCCGCCGCGATCCTGGCCCAAGCCGACGTCGCCGAACGCCTCAAGGCGCAAGGCATGACCGAGGCCACGATGAAGCCCGCCGAATTCGCCACTGCCATGCGCGACGAGACCGCAGTGTGGGCGCGAATCATCAAGGCCCGGAACATCGTCGCCGAATAACACAAGAGACAAACCCCACCACCTCACTCGATGGAGCGAACCATGACCGACCGTTATCTCGATCCCCACCAGGCGCGCACGCGCACCCCCACCACCTACGAAGACCTGCTGGGCGACGCGATCGAACGCGCCTTTGCCGCGGGTGTGCACGACCTTCCCGGCCTGGTCGAGCGACTCAACGACAGCGGCCTGGCCAGCCCCAGTGGCAAGGCCTGGACCGAGGCCATCTACCGTGAAGAAATCGCCGTGCTCGGCGCCTGAGGAGACAACAACCATGACCACCATCCCCATCACCCCGGTCGACCAGCTGCTCGAGATCGGCCTGAAGGACCTCTGGTACCCGATCTGCCCGACGAGCTTCATCAAGGAGTCGCCCGTTTCACTGCGCCGCCTCGGCCGCAAGTTCGCCTTCTGGCGCGACCACAGCGGCAAGCTGCATGCGCTGGAAGATCGCTGCCCGCACCGCGGTGCGCCGCTGTCGCAGGGCGTGATCCTCGGCGACCGCCTCTCCTGCCCGTACCACGGCGTCGAAGTGCGCTGTGACGGCGTCGTCACGCGCGTGCCCGGCAGCCCGGGTTGCAAGCTCGAAGGCGCGCAGGCCACGCGCTTCTTCCACGTGGAAGAAAGGGCCGGCGCCGTCTGGCTCTACAACTCGAAGGAATCGGTCGACACGCCGCCGCCGCTGGTGCTGCCCGAGCAGCTCACCGACGACGCCGAATACTCCAGCTTCCTCTGCTATGCCGAGTGGAAGGGCGACTACCGCTATGTGCTCGACAACGTGATGGACCCGATGCACGGCACCTTCCTGCACAAGCAGTCGCACTCGATGGCCGAGGGCGATTCGACGGCCAAGTTCGGCATCCGCGCGACCGACACCGGCTTCGTGTTCGAGAAGGAAGGCCAGCGCAACGTCAACTTCGACTGGACCGAATGGGCCGACACCGGCGTGCACTGGATGCGCCTGGAGATCCCGTATCCGAAGACCGGCGGCCCCGGCGGCAACTTCATCATCGTCGGCAGCTACACGCCGATCTCGCCCACGCTCTCCTGCGCCTTCCACTGGCGCGTGCGAAAGCTGGCGCCGGGCTGGCAGCGCGACACCTGGCGCTTCCTCTACAAGAACCGCCTGGAGGCACGCCACTGGCATGTGCTGGAGCAGGACCGCGTGCTGATCGAGAACATGGAGCCCGATGCCAACCAGCACGAGCAGCTCTACCAGCACGACCTGGGCGTGGTGCGCCTGCGCCGCCACCTGCGCGGCCTGGCCACGCAACAGTTGGAAGCGTCGGAGCCGGCCCTGGCCACGGCCTGAGCGCACAGCCGACGACACCGCTTCCGCGAACCCCCTTCCTTCGAGGTCTTCCGCCATGTCTTCTCCCACGCTGAACGCCCTTGTGCACACGATGCGCTACGAGGCAGACGGCATCGTCAGCGTCGAGTTCCGCCCGGCTTCGTCGGAAGTGGATTTCCCCGCCTTCGAGGCCGGGTCGCACATCGACCTGCACCTGCCCAACGGACTGGTGCGCAGCTACTCGCTGTGCAATCCGTCGACCGACCGCCAGCGCTATGTCGTCGGCGTGCTGAACGATCGCAAGAGCCGTGGCGGCTCGCGCTACGTGCACCAGCAACTGCGCGTGGGCATGACGCTGCCGATCTCGGTGCCGCGCAACAACTTCAAGTTGCAGGAGGAGGCGGGCCGCTCGGTGCTCGTGTCCGGCGGCATCGGCGTGACGCCGATCTGGTGCATGCTGCAGCGCCTGGTCGCGATCGGCCGGCCGGTGGAACTCATCTACTGCGCGCGGGCCCGCAAGGAAGCCGCGTTCTGCGAAGCCATCGCGGCATTGGCGGCGGAGAAGGGCGTCACGCTCACCTGGCACTTCGACGAGGAAAAGGGCGCGCCGCCCGACCTCGCCGCGCTGCTCGCCGACAAGGGCGCAGACAGCCACTACTACTGCTGCGGCCCCACGCCGATGCTCGACAACTTCGAGAAGACGTGTGAAAAGCTCGGCTATGCCAACGCCCACATCGAGCGCTTCGCGGCCGTGCATGTGGAGACGCCGAGCGCGACCGAGAGCTACGTGGTCGAGTGCGCGAAGAGCAAGAAGAGCGTCGAAGTGCCACCGGGCAAATCGATCCTCGACAGCCTGATCGACGCCGGCCTCAACCCCGACCACAGCTGCAAGGAAGGCGTCTGCGGCGCCTGCGAAACCCGGGTGCTGTCGGGCGAGGTCGATCATCACGACGGCATCCTCACCAAGGCCGAACGGGCGGCCAACAAGACCATGATGATTTGCGTCTCGCGCTGCCAGCGTGGCCCCTTGGTACTGGACATCTGAGTCCGCGTCCCCTTCCCAGGAACTGAAAGAAAACATGAAGAAGATTTGTGCGGCTGCGGCCGCAGGCCTTGTCACGTCTGTTGCCTGCGCGCAGTCGAGCCTGACGATGTTCGGCGTGGTCGATGCCGCCGTCACCTACACGACCGGATCGGGACCGGCCTCCACGAGCAGGTGGCAGCTGACCAACAGCGCCAACTCGTTCAGCCGGCTGGGCTTTCGCGGTAACGAAGACCTGGGCGGCGGCCTGTCGGCCGGGTTCTGGCTGGAGGAGGGTTTGATGAACGACACCGGCACCGGCTTTCCGAGCAACACCAACAACCAGCTGAACGGCACCGCCGGCCTGGGCACCCAGACCTTCAACCGTCGCTCGACTGTCAGTCTCACCAGCAGCACGCTGGGTGAACTGCGCCTGGGCCGCGACTACACGCCGACCTTCTGGAACACCGCGCTCTTCGACCCCTTCGGCACCGGCAGCGGCATCGGCGCGAACCAGCTCTACTTCTCCGGCCTCGGCGGCCTGCAGGCGCCGACCGGCACCCGGGCATCCAACAGCATCGGCTACTTCCTGCCGGCCAACCTCGGTGGTTTCTACGGCAGCGTGATGTACGCGATGGGTGAGAACATCTCGAACTCGACGCTGCCCGCAACGCCGGGCGCCCTTCCGGTGCCCAACAAGAACGACGGCCGCTACGGCGGCATTCGATTGGGCTACCAGTCGGGCCCGTTCCATGTCTCCATCGCCACCGGCCTCACGACCTACGCGACGGGCGACCTGCGCGTCTCCAACCTGGGCGCGTCCTGGACATTCGAGCAACTCATGGGCCTGCGCGTCATGGGCGAGTACTACGTCGAGTCGCTGGGCGCCGTCGATGGCAAGGGGGCGCTGCTGGGCTTCATCCTGCCGGTCGGACCCGGCGAGATCAAGGCCTCGTATGCGCGCTACGTGCGACAGCCGGTGGGCAACGTGCCGGACCCGACGACGTCCAAGCTCGCGCTCGGCTACGTCTACAACTTCTCCAAGCGCACGGCGGTCTACGCCACCGTCGCACGGCTGACCAACAGCAATGGCGCCAGCCAGGCATTGACCGGCGTCACGACCTCACCGAACCACGCGTCCACCGGCGGCGAGACCGGCGTGCGCGTCGCCTTCTAAGCATCCAAGGAGCACAGCCATGCAGGCCAGGACATTCCGCTGGTACGGCGTCATCACGCTGTTCATCATCGTCGCCATTTCCTACATCGACCGGATCAACATCGCGGTGCTGATCACCGACCCGGGCTTCCTCGCGCACATCGGCATCGAGAAATCGGACCGCGTGAGCCAGGGCCTGCTGGCCACCGCCTTCATGGTCGGCTATGGCGTGTCGGCCTTCGTGCTGACGCCGTTCTGCGCGGCGCTGTTCGGCGTGCGCAGGAGCCTGGTGTACGGGCTCATCCTCTGGGGTGTCGTCACCTTCATGACGCCGTGGTTCGACGGCTACGGGCTGGTGCTGGCCTCGCGCATCCTGCTGGGGGTGTCGGAAGGCCCGCTGTTCTCGCTGGCCTCCTCGTACATCAAGGCCCACTATGAAAGCCGCGAGAACGGCAAGCCCAATTCCTTCGTGAACATGGGCACCGGCCTGGGCCTGGCGGTGGGCTATCCGTTCATCGGCTACCTGCTCGCCAGCTACCACTGGGAGACCTCCTTCTACGTGCTCGGCCTGATCAACATCGCGGTCGGCATTCCGCTGGTGCTGGCCTTCGTGCACATGCCGGCGAGCTATGCGGCCATGAAGAAGCCCGAGTCGATCGGCGCGGCCTTCTCGCAGGTCGGCGACATCGTGAAGGGCGCGCTGCACACGCGCTACCTGGTCCTCATCACCCTGCTGACGGCGGCGGCGCTGGCCTATCTCTGGGGCAGCAGCAACTGGCTGCCGACCTACCTGAAGGAGGCGCGCGGCTTCTCGCTCAAGGAGATGGGCTGGCTGGCCTCGCTGCCGCAATATGCGACGGTGCTCGCGGTGCTGCTCGGCGGCGTGGTCATTGACAAGATCGAGCGCCGGCACGTGCCCTTCATCTTCATGGCGGCAAGCGCGGGCGTGGCCTTGTCGGTGTTGCTGGCGATCAACGTGCACGACCCGTACACGGCCGCCTACAGCCTGATCGCGGCCAACTTCTTCTGGGGCCTGATGAGCCCGGCCATTCCCAGCACGGTGCAGTACTGTTCGCGGCCGGAGCACGTGGCCAGCGCTTTCGGCGTGGTGAATGGCACGGGCAGCCTGGTGGCAGGTTTCATGCCGGCACTCATGGGCGGCGTCATCAGCGCGATGTCGACGGGCGCGGGCGCGACGGCGGGGTCCGGGTTCTTCGCGGGCTTCGCGTTGCTGATCGGCACGCAGGTCGTGGTGTTCGCCTGCGGCTTCGTGTTGTGGGTGCGCGAGCGCCATGCCGAGACGGCCGGCATGCGCGTCAACCTCGCCTGACTGCACGCGCCTCGGCCTCGTGTGTCGCGAAAGTCGCGCGGCATGATGTAGTAAGAAGGTGCCCGGGCGGTCTCCGTTGGTGCATGATCACGCCCGAAAGCCACACCAACGGAGAATTTGCATGAAGACCAAGAGCCCGGGGAAAACCGCCGTCCCGCAACCACCGATGAAGCTCCTGTTGGGCAACCTCGGGGAGGTCGATTCGAAGGCGCCCATCCAGAGCATGATGCGCCTGGCCCGCGAGTACGGGCCGATCTACAAGCTCACGCTCGCCGGCAAGGACGTGCATGTTGTCAGCTCGCAGGAACTGGTCAATGAACTCTGCGACGAGTCGCGCTTCGTCAAGCGCATCAGCGGCCCGCTCAAGGAGATCCGCGACTTCGCCGGCGACGGCCTCTTCACCGCCTACAACAGCGAGGCCAACTGGGCCAAGGCGCACCGCCTGCTGATGCCGGCCTTCGGGCCGCTGGGCGTGCGCTCGATGTTCGATCGCATGGTGGACATCGCCGACCAGATGTTCATCAAGTGGGAGCGCTTCGGCCCCTCTGCCGCCATCGACGTGGTCGACAACATGACCCGCCTCACGCTGGACACGATCGCGCTGTGTGCCTTCGACGTGCGCTTCAACAGCTTCTACCAGAACGAGATGCATCCCTTCGTCGCGGCGATGACCGGCGCGCTGGAAGAGGCGGGCATGCGCGGACGGCGGCCGAACGTGGTGTCCGGCCTCATGGTCGCGACCAAGCGCCGCTACGAGGCCGACCAGAAGCTGCTGGCCCAGGTGGCCGACCAGGTCATCGTCGAGCGGCGTGCCGACCCCAAGGGCCTGGAGAAGAAGGACCTGCTCAACGTCATGATGAACGGCGTCGACCCGGTCACCGGCGAGAAGCTGTCGGACGAGAACATCCGCTACCAATTGGTCACCTTCCTGATCGCCGGCCACGAGACCACCAGCGGCCTGCTGTCCTTCGCCTGCCACCTGCTGCTGGCCAATCCGCATGTGATGCTGAAGGCGCAGGCCATCGTCGACGAGGTGCTGGGCAACAACCATCCGCGCGTGGAAGACCTGGCCAAGCTGCGCTACCTCGAGCAGATCCTGCAGGAGACGCTGCGCCTGTGGCCCACCGCGCCGGCCTTCTCGCTCAAGCCGATCAAGGACACCCAGCTGGGCGGCCAGTACGACCTCAGCGCCCGCGACACGGCGCTGGTGCTGGCGCCGATGCTGCATCGCGACCCGGCGGTGTGGGGCGACGATGCCGACGAGTTCAAGCCCGAACGCTTTGCGCCCGAGCTGGCCGAGAAGCTGCCGCCGAATGCCTGGAAGCCTTTCGGCAACGGCGTGCGCGCCTGCATCGGCCGGCCCTTCGCGATGCAGGAGGCGGAGATCGTGCTGGCGATGATGCTGCAGCGCTTCGACATCGTGCAGAACGATCCGGGCTACCAGCTGGAAGTGGCCGAGACGCTCACCATCAAGCCGCATGGCCTGTTCATGCGCGCGCGCCGCCGTGGCACCGGCCTCACCATGCGCAGCGCGCTGCCGTCGGTGACGCAAGCGGTCCTCAAGGACAAGCCCGAGGAAGTGCAACTGAAGGACGACGCGCCGCGCCTGGCCGTGCTCTACGGCAGCAACACTGGCTCCTGCGAGATGTTCGCGCGGCGCATCGCGGCCGACGCGCCACGCCAGGGCTATGCCGCCACGGTGGCGGAGATGGACGACTTCGTCGGCACGCTGACGCCGGGCATGACGGTCG
Source organism: Variovorax robiniae (assembly GCF_037889955.1). Classification (NCBI taxonomy): domain Bacteria; kingdom Pseudomonadati; phylum Pseudomonadota; class Betaproteobacteria; order Burkholderiales; family Comamonadaceae; genus Variovorax; species Variovorax robiniae. The sequence continues at coordinate 106,663 of NZ_JBBKZS010000013.1, read as the reverse complement.
TCGTCGTCACCGCCTCCTACGAAGGGCAGGCGCCGGACAACGGGAAGAAGTTCCTCTCGTGGGTGGAGTCGCGCAAGGCCGGGGAGCTCGCGGGCCTGCACTTCGCGGTGTTCGGTTGCGGCAACCGCCAATGGGCGCGCACCTACCAGGCGATTCCCAAGCGCATCGATGCGGCCTTGGCAGCGGCCGGCGGCAAGGAACTGCTTGCGCGCGGCGAGGCCGATGCGGGCGGCGACTTCTTCGGCGCCTTCGATGCCTGGTACGACAGCTTCTGGTCCGACCTCGGCAAGGGCTTGGGCCACGCCGTGGCCGAGAAGACCGCCCCGCCGACCTTCGACGTGGAGATCCTCGCCTCCGGCCGCGAGCGGGCATTGCAACTGCACGAGTTGGAACAGGGGGTGATCGTCGAGAACCGCGAACTGGTCAACATCGCCCATGCCGGCGCACGCTCCAAGCGCCACCTGCAGATCGCGTTGCCCGAAGGCATGCGCTACAAGGCCGGCGACTATCTGTCGGTGCTGCCGCGCAACCCCGAAGCCATCGTGGCGCGTGCGCTCAAGCGCTTCGGCTTGGCCAGCGACACGCAGATCGTCATCCATCGCCAAGCGGGCGCCGCCGCGACGCTGCCGGGCGACTATCCGGTGGCCGCGTATGAGGTGCTGTCGGGCTACGTGGAACTGGCCCAGCCCGTCACGCGCGCGCAGGTCGCGCAACTGGCCGAGGCCACGCCGTGCCCGCCAGAACGCAAGGAACTGGAGCGGCTCGCCGCCGAGGACGTCTATGAAAGCGAAGTGCTCGGCAAGCGTGTGAGCCTGCTGGAACTGCTGGAACGCGCACAGTCCTGCGACATCGGCTTCGCGCGCTTCCTCGGCATGCTGCCGACGCTGCGCCCGCGCCAGTATTCGATCTCGTCTTCACCATTGGCCAACGAGGCGGAAGCCAGCCTGACGGTGGCCGTGCTCGATGTGCCGGCCATGTCGGGGCAGGGGCGCTTCGAGGGCGTGGCGTCCTCGTACCTTTCGCGTCTGCAGGCGGGCGATCGCTTGTCGGTCGCGGTGCGGCCTTCGCAATCGGGCTTTCATCCGCCGACGGACCCGCGCACGCCGGTCGTGATGGTCTGTGCCGGCACCGGCGTCGCGCCCTTCCGTGGCTTCCTGCAGGAGCGCGCCGCACAGAAGGCCGCCGGCCGCGAGGTGGGCCGTGCGCTGCTGTTCTTCGGCGTGGACGATCCGGACGTGGACTACCTCTATCGCGACCAGTTCGCCAAGTGGGAAGCTGCTGGCGTGGTCGAGATGCGGCCCGCGTTCTCGGCCAAGCCGGAAGGCGAGATCATGTTCGTGCAACACCGCGTGTGGCAGGACCGCATCGAGATCGGCAACCTGTTCAACGAAGGCGCGCAGTTCTACGTCTGCGGCGACGGCAAGCGCATGGCGCCCGCGGTGCGCGAGACCTTCCTCAAGATGTACCAGCGTGCGACCAAGTGCGACGATGCGACCGCCAACGAATGGGCCGATCGCATGGAGCATGAGCATGGGCGGTATGTGTCGGATGTGTTTGCGTAAGGGGTAGCGCAAGCCGGACTGGCGGGGCCCACGATCTTTGGTTAGTCGCAGCGCAGCTTCAACAGACGGGTCGTGCCAATGCGCTTCAGCGTCCTGTTGCTCGTGCTTCCAACGATCGTTGGTTGCGGCACGCTGTGCACGGCAATCGAAGAGGCGGTGCTCGATTCGTCTCTTGTAGAAGGGCCGCCGGCTCAGGTGCCTTCTATCCAGAGTCAGTAGCGAAATGAATCATGACGCGATGAACGCTTCAAGACGGCCGCCCAGCAGATCGCCCGATCCTTCGTTGGTACTGATTCTCTGGCCCGCTGTTGGCTGGGTCCTGTATGAAGCCTATGAGCCGTTGCGTGGCACCTTGGCATTGGGTGGTTTCGTCTTATGTTTGCTGGCGAGCATCGCGTCTGTACTCGTTGGCACCATCGCCTTGGTCGCTGGCACTCTGTCAGCGAGAAGGGTCGGTGAAAAGGCCATCCCGCTCTCTCGATTGCCCGCGTCAGTCGTCTGTTCCATTGTTGTGGCATTGCTGTTTTACGGCGTGCTGTACTTGATCTTTGTATGAGCGTCGCTTGCTCAACTCGTCGGAAAGCATGATTGCTTCCCAGTACGTCGGCCGCATCACCCTCCTGAGGAACAGGGTCGAATCCTTCGACCGCTACCCGTTCTCCCTGCCGGCCATCCGCTCGCTCGAGCAGATCGAGATGCACCCGAAGGTGACGTACTTCATCGGCGAGAACGGCTCCGGAAAGTCCACCCTGCTGGAAGCGATCGCGGTGTCTCTGGGCTTCAATGCGGAGGGCGGGACGAAGAACTTCAACTTCGGCACGCGCCGCTCGCATTCGGAGTTGCACGAATACCTGCGCATCGCCAAGGGGGTGCGTCGGCCGCGCGACGGCTATTTCCTGCGGGCCGAGAGCTTTTTCAACGTGGCTACGGAGATCGAGAAGCTCGACGAGGATCCAACGGCAGGGCCGCTCATCGTCGACTCCTACGGCGGACGTTCATTGCACGAGCAGTCGCATGGCGAATCCTTTCTCGCCTTGATGACGGAGCGCTTCGGTGGTCAGGGGCTGTACATCCTCGATGAGCCCGAAGCCGCGCTGTCGCCGCAAAGGCAACTGGCGGTGCTGTCCCGCATGCATGACCTGGTCCTGGACAACTCCCAGTTCATCATCGCCACCCATTCGCCGATCCTGATGGCGTATCCGAACGCATGGATCTACCAATGCGGCCATGAGGGCATCTCGAGGGTCGCGTACGAGGACACGGAGCACTTTCAGGTGACGCGGGACTTCCTGTCCAATCCGCAGCGCATGTTGCAAATCTTGCTGGAGCGCTGAGCCGCGGACCGGGTCGGCGGGATCGAGGCCATCTCCCGGTCCCCATGCCTTCATGGGCACACCGATCGTGCAAAGCTCCGCGGCCTTGCCTGGGTTCAGTGCGTTCGCGGCGGGTACATTGCTGGGTTTACCCCCATCAAGGCGCAGGAAGAAATGTCGGCAGTGTCAACCACGTTATCGCTCGTCCCTGGAGAAGCGAAGTTTCGTCACCGCGGATTTGCGTTCGCGGGGTGCGTCATCCTCGGCGCTTTGGCCGCACGGGGCATGCCGCACGAATGGCTCCCGGGGGCCTTCCTGCTGGGCGTGCTGGTCGCGCTGTTGTTCGGTGCGATGGCGGTCGTTCGCGAAAGAAGCAGGCCGGCAACTGTTGCCAGGCCGACCTTCCTCTGGTGGTGGTTCCTGCTGGTTTCCGCGTGCTTCATCGGCCTGGGCGTCGGCATGCTCTGGATGGCCTCCGCGTAGCGCTCGCACAACGCGGGAGCATTCCCGGAGTGAGGCGGGGCGCGGTTTCCGGGACACTTTCAAATGACAATTTCGCAACCGTCATGACAAGGTGATCCATGAGCAGCAACCCCTACGCAGCCCCACGTGCAGACCTCGACCTTGTGCCAGACGGCGAGAACAACTCCGGCGGCGGCAGCCAGATCGTGGTGCCCGAGGGCGTGAAGGGCTGGAGCTGGGGTGCGCTGCTGTTCAACTGGATCTGGGCGCCGTTCAACCGGACGTGGATCGGCCTGCTGGCGCTGGTTCCGTACATCGGATTCATCGTGGCCATCTACCTGGGCGTCAAGGGCCGGGAACTGGCCTGGCGCAACAAGCGCTGGGACAGCCTGGAGCACTTCAACCGCGTGCAGAAGCGCTGGTCCTTCTGGGGCGTGCTGCTGGTCCTTGGCGTGGCGGGGATCGGCATCCTGGCGGCGATTGCGCTGCCGGCATATCAGCAATACGTGCACCGCGCGGGTGGCTGATGAGCCTGGCGTTCTGCGCCAAAGGGGATATCCACATCTGAGGCTTCCCGGCTGAAAATGTGCCGCGACCGGTGCGTAGCGCACTGGAAAGACACCGGTCGACCGCAAGGAGTCTCCGATGAGCTGGAACCGATGGTGGCTGCTTCTTTGCCTGCTGGTGCTGGCCGCGGGCCCGCTCGCCGAGGCGCAGGCGCAGGTGCAGTCCCGGAAGGTCCCCCGCATCGGCTACCTTGCGGCCGTCTCGGCCTCCGCCGACGCACCGCGCCTGATGGCATTTCGCCAAGGCCTGCGCGAACTCGGCTATGTCGAAGGCCAGACCATCCAGATCGACTACCGCCACGAAAGCGCCGACCTGCAGCGGTTGCCCACCCTGGCCATGGAGTTGCTGCGCATGGACATCGACGTGCTGGTCGCAGTGACCTCCAACGCGGCGGTGGCGGCGAAGAAGACCACCTCGACGGTGCCGATTGTCTTCATGGGCGTGACCGACCCGGTCGGTTCCGGGCTGGCCGAAAGCCTCGCGCGGCCGGGCGGCAATGCCACCGGCGTCACCAACGTGGCCGGCATCCTGGCCGGCAAGCGGCTGGAACTGCTCAAGGAACTCCTGCCCGCGACCCGACGCGTGGCCGTGCTGTGGGACCCGAAGGCGCCGGGTTCCATTCCGCAATGGGAGGCCAGCCAGGAACCCGCGGAGAAGTTGCGGATGGCGCTGTATTCGATGCAGGTCAGCAGCGTCGAGGGCTATGTGGGGGCGTTCAAGGAGGCGGTGAAGGCCCGCAACGATGCGGTCTGGATCACGCTGAATCCGGTCGCCAATTCCAACCAGCGATTGATCGCGGAACTGGCCATCGACAGCAAGCTGCCGTCGATCTGCGCGCGCGGCGACTACGCGGAGAACGGCTGCCTGATGGCCTACGGGCCCAGCTACACGACCGAAGGCACCGATGGCGCGCGTTACGTCGACCGCATCCTCAAGGGTGCCCGGCCGGCCGACCTGCCGATCCAGCAGCCGACGATCTTCGAGCTGGTGATCAACCTGAACACCGCGAACCGCATCGGGCTGGCGGTGCCGCGCGCGTTGCTGGACCGGGCGGACAAGATCGTGCGTTAAGGACGTTGCAGAATGGCTGCTCACCAATCAAAACAGGGATGCAGACATGAGCACGGCGCAAAAGGTTCTTCTGATCGGCTTCGATCCGTCCGTCGTGGACTACAGCAAGTGGCCGGGCCTCACGCCCGAGAAGCTGTACGCCGCCTTCGATGCGGATCTGGCGAGCTTTACCCAGGCAGGGTTCGAGGCGCAGTACTGCCTGGTGGACCTGGGCGCGACGGCGGAGGAGTCTGTGCGCAAGACGCTCGCGGCGCAGCAGTTCGACGTGGTGCTGATCGGCGCGGGTGTGCGGACCTCGGTGGATCACTTCCTGCTGTTCGAGAAGCTGGTCAATGTGGTGCACCGGCATGCTGGCAGTGCGCGGATCTGCTTCAACACCGGGCCGACGGATTCTGTGGCTGCGGTCAGGCGCTGGGTCTGAGCAGCGGGGCAGGCGCCAAGGCCGCGCCTGGCGCGCAACCGGGGACACAAGCAGCCCCCGCGGCATCACTGATTCTTCTGTGCGCGGCGTGTCCGCGGTCTCGGCGGTGCGGACTGCCCGGACGAGATTTGCAGTTCCACGGCCGCCTGGACGATCGGCCTGGCCCATGCCGGGATCGATTCGAGGGCGCGCTTGTTCTCAAGGTCCGGGAGCACGATCACACCGTCCAACATTTCCAGCACGAGGATCGGGTTCGGTATCTTCTGGCCAGTCTTCGCCTGGGCGCTGTTGTCAAAGACCTGCAGTCTCGCCAGGTGGGGCATGAGCTTGATCAGATGGAGTCGGGACGCTGTCCAGCGCTCACGGATCTTGTTGTCCGGAATGTCATGGCCGCCTTGGGTAACTCTCAGGCGTACGCGCTCGATGTGCATCTCCGCGCTTTCCAGGCCGCAGAACAGCATCACGACAGCGTGGCTTGCCGCTGCCTGTTCGAGCAGCGCCGGCATGGTGTTGGCCCCCAGGGTCGTTTCGAGCGCGTGGTTGGCGCCCTCGGCAATGGCTTTCTGCAGCAGTTCCTTGCCGTGCTGCCACGCCTGGGCGTTGGCCTCTTCCAAGGGCACACCCGACTGCGCGAGTTCGCGCGCGAAGCTGTCAGGGTTGTACCAGGTCAGCCCGTGCTCGAGCAGCATGGCGCCGCCGACCGAACTCTTGCCGGCGCCGTTGACGCCGGCCAGGACGAAAATGAACGGGCGCGGCGGCGCCGGCTTCTTCGACGTCGACATGAAGGCTTGGCGCCCTGTCAGAACGTGGCGCCAGCCTTCGGAGGCTGGGCCAACCTGCCACGCGAAGCCAACAACGCATCCAGCTTGCTCTGCGCGTCCGGCTCGCGCAACACGGAGAGCCGCGCGTCGAACCGCGACGCCAGTTCGTCCAGCATGGACTGTTCCCGCGCCTTGATGGCCGCCAACGCATCCGTGACTTGCCGATAGGTTTCCGCATCGAGCAGGACCATCTCGACATTGGAGTGGTTGGTGATCGCAACACTGCCGGTCTGATGGACCTGGCGAACAATGTCACCCCACTTGTTCCTGACCATGGAGGTGTTGTGACGGGGCAGATCGGCGAGGGCGGCAAGTTGGGGCATGAAAGGCAATCTGTTGGCGTATTGAGGCATTATGCCAATAATGCCGTGAATATGCTCATGCGCGTATCGAACCGGTCATCCAGCGGTCGGCCCATCATCTGGCGCTCCAGAGCCTGAAGGCCGTGCCAAGTGCCAGCCGCGCCGGCGAGGTGGCTTCTGACGTGTTCGCTCAAGCCTGCACGCTGATCGGAAAGCTCGCCTTCCACCCATCCGCCCCTTTCTCGAACGGAACGGTGAGGGCCGCACGGGCCTCCTCCGACATGCTGCGCCAGAGAAAGTCGCGCGCATTGCCCGGCGCGCCGGCGACGTAGAGCTGCGTCGTCAGCAGTTCGCGCGTGCCGAGCTTGACCTTGACGTGGATGTGCGCCGTGCGGCCCGAATAGGCCACGGGGCGGATCGTGCGGAAGCGGTAGCGGCCCTGCGCATCCACGGCGACCTTGCCGAAGCCCTGGAACGCGCGGTCGGCGCGGTCGCCGTCGCCGGGGTGGTGGTAGTGGCCTTGCGCGTCGCATTGCCAGATTTCCACCAGGGCGCCGGCGAGCGGGCGGCCGTCCAGGTCGGTGACAGTTCCGTCGACCCAGGTCGGCTCGGCGGCGGCATAGGTCAGCGTGCCGTTGCGCAGCAGGTCGTTGTCCGAATCGGCCGGCAGGGCTACCGGGTAGAACGGGCCCTCCGTCTGCGTGGGCGTCGCGCGGCGGGCGGTGGGTGCTTGGGCGCGGGCGCCGAGCCACAGGGCGGGCAGGGCGACGATCGCGGCGGAGAGGGCGCGCCTCGGCAGGCCCCGGGGGTGGTGTGTGGGGTTCATCGTGCTCAGAGTCGATGTCGTGGTGACATGTTCCAGACGCGGGTGCCTTTCAGAGGCCGCGGCGCAACGCGCCGTCAGCCCGCATCCTTGCCCGGCGCGTCGCCGATGGCAAGGCCGTTCTCTTCACCCCATGCACGCAAGGCCTTCTCGGTTTCAGCGGCTTCGAAGTCGTACCAGGCTTGCAGCAGGCCTCTCCGATCGAGCAGGTCCTTGAACTTTCCGTAGGCGCCGCGCTTGCGGAAGATGTCCCGGACGGCGTCCGCCGAAGCACCCAGGTGCTCTTCGACGAACGAGAACACGAGTTGCTGCCCGAGATCGAGTTCGCGCTTGTCAGGCACGGCGATGTAGAGGCTGTCGTCCTCGACGTCCACGGGCAAGGGGTCGAAATCGGCCGCGTCCGACCACATGTGCACCTCGCCGGTCACCCGCGAAACGTAGGCTGCGTTCCCGAAATCAGGCGTCATGCTGACGACATCGAGTGCATGCTGGAGATCGTCCAGATTGACGAAGACACCTGGTTTCATGACTCGTCGAACTCCGGGTGGGGTGTTGAGGAATGTGTGGCGTCATTTTCGGATTTGTGGCAGTGAACTCCAAGACCTGCGCCCGTCGACCGCGCCCGGGAAAGAGGGGGCTTTCCCGCTAGTGCCTTCGCACTAGACCAACCCGGACCCGCTAAGCCGTTAGCCAGATTTGCCGTCCCGCCCAAGCGTCGGACACTGCCAGCTTCTAGGCAACCCCTGCCGTGGACGGAGCGCGGATGAGTTGGCGAACAAAAGTGGTTTGGAGCGAGGGGATGCTGTTGCAACCCCAGCACCTTCAGCAGAGCGAGCGCCACGCAGACCATGCCCGGCACCTGCTGCTGCGCACCACCACGCCTTATGCCTGGGGGTTCGCCGAACTGGAAATCGACGCGGCCGCGCTAACGCTCGGCAAGCTCGCGCTCGTGCGCGCGGTGGGCGTGTTCGGCGACGGCACGGTGTTCGACATGCCGGCCATCGACCCGCTGCCCGAGCCGATCGACATCCCGCCCACCATGCGCGAGGAGGCCGTGGTGCTGGCCCTGCCGCTGCGCCGTGCGGGCGCGCGCGAGGCCGATGCCGAAGGCTATGAGGACCTGGTGCGGCACCGCGTGCTGGAAGTCGACGTGCCCGATTCCAACACCTCCGGCGACCGCACCGCCACCGTGCAGCTCGGTGCGCTGCACACGCGCCTGATGCGCGCGAGCGACACCACGGATGCCTGGACCACGATCAACGTCGCCCGCGTGACGGAGCGCCGCGTGGACAACCAGGTGCAGCTCGACCGCGCACTGATCCCGCCGCTGCTCGACGTGGCCGGCCATGCGGTGGTGCGTTCCTGGCTCGACGAACTGCTGGGGCTGCTGCGCCAGCGCGGCGAGGCGTTGGCCGGGCGCATGACCCAGGGTGGCACGGGCGGCGTGTCGGAGATCGCGGACTTCCTGCTGTTGCAGACCGTGAATCGCAACGAGCCGCTGTTCGCGCACCTGGCCAAGAGCGCGATGCTGCACCCCCAGCACTTCTTCGAGCAGGCGCTGGCGCTGGCCGGGGATCTCGCGACCTTCCGCGATTCGCGCCGCGTGACGCGCTTCGGGCCGTACATCCATGACGACCTGGCCGTCAGCTTTCGACCTGTGATGGACGACCTGCGGCGCAGCCTGTCGATGGTGCTGGAGCAGTCGGCCATCCGCATCGACCTGCACGACCGCGGGCGTGGCGTGCAGGTGGCGATGATCCCGGACGTGGAACTGCAGCGCAACGCGACCTTCGTGCTGGCGGTGCAGTCGAACATGCCGAGCGAGGCGCTGCGCGCGCGCTTCCCGCTGCAGGTGAAGATCGGCCCGGTCGAGCGCATCCGCGACCTGGTCACGCTGGCGCTGCCAGGCGTGGCGCTGCTGCCGATGCCGGTGGCGCCGCGGCAGATTCCGTTCCACACGGGCGCCAACTATTTCGAGCTGGAAACGCGCAACAGCGACCTGTGGCGGCAGCTTGAAAAGTCCGGCGGCGTCGCGATGCACATCGCGGGCGATTTCCCGGGCCTCGACATGGCGTTCTGGGCCATCCGGTCATAGCTCATGGCCTCCCCCGCACCCCGCGCACGGTGTGCGCACCTTGAACAGACACATCGGCATTGAACGTCATGTCCACACCCGACCCGTTTGCCGCCTTCGAGTCCGAGCGCACGGTCATCAAGCCGAAGCCGCGCATGCCGGGGCAGATGCCGCCACCACCGCCGGGTGGCGGGGGCGGCGACACGCCATCGGTCGACATCGGCGAGCTCGGGCTGCTCAATCCGCTGGTCTCGGCGGCCGGCAAGCTGCTGGCACTGATGGCGCGGCTGCGCACGCTGGTGCATGCGCCCAACGTGCCGGCGCTGCGGGCGTCTACGGCGGAGGCGGTCAACCAGTTCGACGCCAATGCGCGGCGCGCGGGCGTGTCCAACGAAGCGGTGCTGGCCTCGCGCTATGTCCTCTGCACCGCCTTGGACGAAGCCGTGGCCAACACGCCCTGGGGCGCGCAGGCCGGCTGGAACAAGCAGGGCCTGCTGATCCAGTTCCACAACGAGGCGGTCGGTGGCGAGAAGGTGTTCCAGCTGCTGGCCAAGCTGGCGCAGGACGTGCCCAAGCATCGCGAATTGCTGGAGCTCATCTACTGCATGCTGGGCCTGGGCTTCGAGGGCCGCTATCGAGTGATCGAGAACGGCCGTGCGCAGCTCGACACCGTGCGTGCGCGCCTCGCCGAACTCATCAAGAAGGACCGCCCGCCGCTGGAGACCGACTTGTCGCCGCACTGGCGCGGGCAGGGCGCGGGCACGACGAAGCTGCGGCACGCCTTGCCGCTGTGGGTGTTCGGCGCGGCCTTCGCGCTGCTGCTGGCGCTGGTGTGGTTCGGCCTGCGCATCTCGCTGAACAACCGCTCGGACAGCACTTACGCGGCCGTGTCCGCGCTGCGCGTGCCCAATGTGCAGATCGCGCCGCCGGCCATCCTCGCCAAGGCGCCTCGGCTCGCGAAATTTCTGGAGCCCGAGGTCAAGCAGGGACTGGTCACTGTGACCGACGAGGCAGACCGCAGCACCGTTCGATTGCGCGGCGACTCCTTCTTCGGCTCCGGCAGCGCCGAGCCGATGCCGCAATCCTTGCCCGTGCTCAAGCGCATCGGCGACGCACTGGCCGAGGTCAAGGGCGACGTCCTCATCACCGGCCACTCCGATAACCAGCCGATCCGCTCGCTGCGCTTCCCGAGCAACTGGCACCTGTCCGCCGCACGCGCCGATGCGGTGAAGACCGCGTTGGCAGCGCAGGTCGATCCGGCCCGCATGCGCTCCGACGGCAAGGCCGATGCCGAGCCCGTCGCACCCAATGACACGCCCGCCAATCGGGCCCGCAACCGGCGCGTGGAGATCGTGCTGCTGACCCCGAACCCTGACGCGGTGAAGGTGGAGGCCAAGCCATGAAGAAGATCTTCGGCTGGATCTTTCATCCGGTGCTGCTCACCATCCTCGCGCTCGTCATCGTCGGCGTGCTGATCTGGTGGGTGGGGCCGCTGGTGCGCATCGGCTCGCTGGCGCCGCTGGAGCCGGAGTTGTGGCGCTGGGTGACCATCGGCGTCATCGTCTTCATCGTGCTGTTGCGCGCGGTGCTGCGGCGCTGGCGCGCGCGCAAGGCGAGCGCGGTGCTGACCCAGGGCCTGATGCAGGCGCCCGTTGCCGCCACCGCCGCCGAGCCCGGCAGCGCCGAGCAGAAGATCCTCGACACCCGCTTCAGCGATGCGGTGGCCACGCTCAAGCAGATGCGCCTGCATGCGGCCGGCAAGAAGCCGGGGTTGCGCGACTGGCTGTCGCTCTCGGGCGGCAGCTATCTCTACGACCTGCCCTGGTATGTGTTCATCGGCGCGCCGGGTGCGGGGAAGACCACGGCGCTGGTCAACTCGGGCCTGTCTTTTCCGCTGGCCGACAAGTTCGGGCCGGGCGCGATCAAGGGCGTGGGCGGCACGCGCAATTGCGACTGGTGGTTCACCGACGAAGCCGTGCTCATCGACACGGCCGGCCGCTACACCACGCAGGACAGCCACCAGGCCGAGGACAAGGGTGCATGGGAAGGCTTCCTGGGCCTGCTGAAGAAGGTGCGTCCGCGCCGGCCGCTGAACGGCGTGTTCCTCACCGTGAGCGTGCAGGACCTGCTGAGCCAGGACACCGAGGCGCGCAGCACGCTGGCCGCGTCGATCCGCGCGCGCCTTCTGGAACTGGACGGCAAGCTCACCACGCGGCTGCCGGTCTATGTGCTGGTCACCAAGAGCGACCTGCTGTACGGCTTCACCGAATACTTCGCCGACCTCGGCAAGGAGCAGCGGGCGCAGGTGTTCGGCTTCACGCTGCCGCCGGATGAAGGCGGACAGCTCGCGGAGCAGGGTGTGGGCGTTGCGTTCCAGCGCGAGTTCGGCCTGCTGCACGACCGCGTCAACAACGGCCTCATCGACCGCATGCAGCAGGAGACCGACGGGACGAAGCGCGCCGCCATCTTCGGCTTCCCGGCGCAGTTCGCATCGGTCGGCCCGCTGCTGCAGGACTTGCTGGACCAGGTCTTCACCGGCTCGCGCTTCGCGCAGCCGCCCTGGGTGCGTGGCGTGTACTTCACCAGCGGCACGCAGGAAGGCAGCCCGATCGATCGCGTGATGGGCAGCCTGGCACGCAACTTCGGGCTGGAGCGCGCGATGCTGCCGCCGCAGAAGAGCAGTGGGCGCAGCTACTTCCTCACCACGCTGCTGAAGGACGTGGTGTTCCCCGAGCAACGCCTGGCCGGCGCCGACGTGAAACTGGAGCGCCGCCGCAACACGCTGCGCTTTGCCGCGGTCTCGGCCATGACGCTGGTCACGCTGGGCCTGCTGGCGGCCTGGGGCTACAGCAGCTGGCGCAACGTCGAGTACCTGAAGTCGGTGGATGCGCGCATCGACCCCGCGAAGAAGACGCTGGCGGCGGTGCCTTCGCGCGTGCAGAACCTCATCGAAGTCGCGCCGGTGCTGCAAGGCCTGCGCAACATCTGGGAGACGCAGGAGAACAACAACGGCGATGCGCCGCTGTCGATGGGCCTGGGCCTTTATCAAGGCGACAAGCTCGACGCGGCGGCCAACCTCGCGCACCAGCGCGCGCTCAACGAAGTCTTCCTGCCGCAACTGGCCAAGCGCATCGAGGACCAGCTTCGCACCGCGCAGAAGGACAACCTCGAGTTCACCTACGAGGCGCTCAAGACCTACCTGATGCTGCACCAGCCGGATCGCTTCGACGCCGATGCGCTCAAGGCCTGGATCACGCTGGACTGGAGCCGCAACATCGACCGCGGCGTGCCCGAGGACCAGCGCAAGCTGCTGGAAGACCAGCTCGACGTGCTGATCGCCCAAGGCCCGCCGCGCTCGCCGCTCAAGATGGACGAGAACCTGGTGCGCAACGTGCGCGCCCTGCTCGCGAGCTATCCGCTGGAGCAGCGCGTGTTCAGCCGGCTCAAGCGCAAGCGCATCGGCAAGGACATCCCGGACTTCAGCCCGGCCAATGCCGCCGGCCCCTCGGGTCCGCTGGTGCTGGAGCGCGTGAGCGGCAAGCCCCTGACCGAAGGCGTGCCGGGCATGTTCACCTACGACGGCTATCACAAGCGCTTCCAGTCCGAGGTCACGGTGCAGACCGCGCTGCTCGCCAGCGAAGACCCGTGGGTGCTGGGCCTGAACCGCAGCGCGGCCGACGTCGCGCGCGACACGGCCGGGCTCGGCGCGCTGACCGACCGCGTGCGGCGGCTTTACCTCGACGAATACAACAAGGTTTGGGACGCGCTGCTGGCCGACGTGCGCGTGGTGCGCGGCAGCGGGCTCGACAAGAACATCGAGACCTCGCGCATCCTGTCGAACAAGCCTTCGCCGCTGGTGCTGTTCCTCACGGCGGTGGTCAAGGAGACCACGCTGATCCCGCCCGAGGCCGGCAAGGACGTCGTGAGCAAGGCGACCGAGACCGTGCGCAACACGCGCAAGGGCCTGGAAGACCTGTTCGGCGGCGGCGATCCCAAGGCGCAGCAGGTGGCGGCGGGCAAGCGCATCGAGAGCATCGTCGACGACCACTTCGAGACGCTGCGCAAGTTCGTGCTGCCGGCCACGCCCGGCGGCCCCGCGCCCATCGATGACGCGGTGAAGATGTTCGCCGACGTCAACACCTACCTCACCGCCGTGGATGCCGCGGTCAAGAACCGCACCGCGCCGCCGCCCGGCGATGCGGTGGCCGCGATCAAGGCGCCGGCCGCGCGCCTGCCGGAGCCGGTGCGCTCGATGGTCGAGAACCTGAGCCAGTCGGGCGCGGTGCAGGCCCGCGCCGCCGAGATCGGCAACCTCGCGCAGGACCTGAAGCCGGTCACCGACTTCTGCGTGCGCGCCATCGCGGGGCGCTATCCCTTCGTGCAGGGCAGCAAGCGCGACGTGCTGCCGGACGACTTCGGCACCTTCTTCGGGCCGGGCGGGTTGATGGACGACTTCTTCCAGAAGCGACTGCTGGCCATCGTCGACACGAGCACCAAGCCGTGGCGCTACAAGCCGGTGGCGGAGCGGCCTGCGGTGAGTGCCGCATCGCTGGCGCAGTTCGAGCGGGCCGCGCGCATCCGCGACATCTTCTTCCGCGCCGGCGGCAAGGGGCCGTCGATGCGGCTGGACTTCAAGCCGGTGGAGATGGACGCGAGCATCACGCAGTTCACGCTCGACGTGGACGGGCAACTCGTGAAGTACTCGCACGGCCCGGTGGTGCCGATGGCCATCCAGTGGCCGGGGCCGAAGGGCAGCAACACGGTGCGCATCGAGGTCAGCCCGCCGTCGGCCAGCGGACCTTCCGGCATGGCGGTCGATGGCCCGTGGGCGCTGTTCCGCGCGCTCGACGACGGCCAGCTCGCGGCCGGCGATGCACCGGAAAAATTCTTCATCACCTTCCAGATCGGCGCCCGCACCGCGCGCTTCGAGGTGACGACCAACAGCGTGCAGCATCCGATCCGCCTGAAGGAGCTGCGCGAGTTCCAATGCCCGGAGGGGTTGTGAACGACGCGACCGTTCCAGGTTGGTTCGGCAAGCTGCCGGGCATGGGCGACTTCGCGCACCGGCGCTGGCCCGATGACTTCCTCGCCAAGTGGGACGACTGGCTTCAGAAGGGCCTGATGCAGTTGCGCGAGCAGCATGAGGCCGATTGGGTCGAACGCTATCTCGAAGGGCCGCTGTGGTTCTTCCTGCTGGGCGAGGGCATTGCCGGCGAGAAGGCCTGGATCGGTGTGCTGATGCCGTCGGTCGACAGGGTCGGCCGGTACTTTCCCTTCACGATCGCGGAGGAACTCGACATCCCTGGCGGTCTGTCCGAGGACGAGGCCAGCGCGCGCATGCGCAAGTGGTGGACCTCGGCCGGCCAGGCTGCGCTGGAAGGCCTCGAACAGGACCTGGATGCGACCGGCTTCGATGCAGCCTTGACGCGCCTGTTCGGAACCGAGGTGCCGGTGTCCGAAACGGCGCAGCCGGTACGTGTCCCGCGCCCGGGCCAGTCGAGCTGGTGCTGTGATCCTGACGCGTACGAGGTGCTGCCGATGACCGTGCGCGAGCTGCCGCTGGGCGACCGGTTCGAAGCCCTGTTCGGCTTCGAGGTTTCGGAGGTTCGCCCGACATGAGCGACGAGACCGTGCGCCCCAACGACGATGCGGACGACCGCACGCAGGTCGTGACCGGCCCGACCTTGAGCACTGGCGCCCCGCAAGACGCGACGACCATCGTCGTGCCGCCGGCCACATCGCCCGCACCCGACAAGGACGTCACCACCATCCCGCCCGCCACCCGTGCTTCCGCGCCGCCCGCATCGCAGGACGCCGGCGTGCTGCCACCCGGCGCGCGCATCGCCGACTTCGAGGTCAAGCGGCTGATCGGCCAGGGCGGCTTCGGCGCGGTCTACGAGGTGTGGGACCACAAGCTCGAGCGGGTGGCCGCGATCAAGGAATACCTGCCGATGCAGCTGTCTACGCGGCAGCTCGACGGCAGCGTGGCGCCGCAGTCGGAGCGGCAGCGCGAGACCTTCGACGAGGGCATGAGCAAGTTCCTGGAGGAGGCCCGGCTGCTCGCCAAGTTCGACCATCCCTCGCTGCTCAAGGTGATCGACTACCTGCGCGACCGCGGCACCGCCTACATGGTGATGCCGCTCTATCGCGGCGACACGCTGCGCCAAGCGTTGCGCGACACCCCGGGTGGCGTCGACGAGGCCTGGCTGCTGCGCATCCTCGACGGCGTGACGCAGGCGCTGGCCGTGATGCACGCGGAGCATTGCTACCACCGCGACATCGCCCCCGACAACATCATGCTGCTCGAAGGATCGGGCCGCCCGGTGGTGCTGGACTTCGGCGCAGCGCGCCGCGTCATCAGCGACATGACGCATGCCATCACCGTGATCCTGAAGCCGGGCTATGCGCCGATCGAGCAGTACGCCGAGGTGCCCGACATGACGCAGGGCGCATGGACCGACGTGTATGCGCTGGCCGGTGTGATGCACGTTGCGGTGACCGGCCGTGCGCCGCCGCCCTCAGTGGCGCGACTGCTGGCCGACAGCTATGTGCCGCTGGTCAACAACGAGACGCTGCGCCAGCGCTACAGCATGCAGCTGCTGTCCACCATCGACGCCGGCCTGGCCGTGCGCCCGGAGCATCGGCCGCAGTCGATGGCGGAGATGCGCGCGATGCTCGGGCTCGATGGCGGGCAGACGGTCATCGTGCAGCCCGGTGCACGCCCGCAGGTGCCATCGCCTGCGCCCGCCAGCCGGCCGGTGCCGCTGGGCACCACGCCCGCGCCGATGCCCGCGTCGGCGGTGCCGGCGCCTTCGGGCGGCAAGGGCAAGGCGATCGCGATCGCATCGGTGCTCGGGCTGGCGGTGCTCGGAGGCGGCGGCTGGTGGTGGTCGCAGCAAGGTACGGGCGACAAGGGCGGCGAGGCCGAGAAGATCGCCGCGGCCCCTCCACCGGGGGGCACCAGCGCGGCGCCGGAACCCGCGCCGCCACCGCCTCCACCACCGCCCCCGCCACCACCTCCGCCGCCGCCGGTCACGCCGCTGGAGTCCCTGCAATCGTTGGCGAAGGGCGCCACGCCCGGCTTCGACGTGACGGCCACGCCGAAGAAGGCCGATGTGCTCATCGGCAAGGACAAGCTGTCCTTCGACATACGCAGCAGGCGCGACGGCTATGCGTACGTCTTCCTGCTGTCCACCGACGGCGGCATGTACCAGCTGTTTCCCAACCTGCTCGACAAGTACAACAAGGTCTCGGCCGGCAGCGCCATCACCCTGCCGCGCGCGTCATGGCCGATGGATGCGGGCGGTCCGGCCGGCATCGACCATTTCGCGGTGCTGGTGAGCCAGTACGAGCGCGACTTCAGCGCCACCGGCATCCAGACCGATGGCGTGTTTCCCAAGTTCCCGCTGTCGGTGCTCGCCGCGCTGGAGGCCGCGCGCGGCAGCGGACCGCCACCCCTGCTCGGCCGGCCGAACTGTCCGCCGCCGAGCACCACCTGCAACGACGTGTACGGCGTCGGGCTTTTCCAAATCACCGAGAAGTAATCGTCTGCAAAGCGTCGGCCCGTGGCCAGAAGCCCGGGCCGCCTCTCTTCCAGCAGCAAGGAGGTTTCCATGAAAGACCTGTCACTCCCGCCCTCGCATCTGTCCCGGCCCGTCGGCCGAAGCACCGCGTGCCGGTTCGCCCTGGGTGCCATTGCGCTCGCCGCAACCTGGCTCGCGGGCTGTGCCTCCGCGCCACCCGCCGCCAACACGGCGGCCGCCCCGTCCGCACCCGCAGCTGCGCCGGCCAGGCCTGCCAGCCCTGCCCCGGCCACGGGCAGCACCTTCAACATCGGTCCCGCACCGGCGACGCCCCCCGCGACAACGGCCGGGACGACGGACGCAGCCACGCGCCCGACCACTTCCGGCGCGGCGTCGGGCGCCAGCGTGGCGGGCCAGTCGCGCACCTTCTCGACCCAGCTGGCCACCTACACATCGGTCGGCTACGACGCGTTGCCGGGATGGGGCCGCGACGATTTCTCCGAAGGCTGGCCAGCCTTCCTCGGCAGCTGCAAGGTGCTGACCGGACGCGGTGCGCAATGGAAGGAGATCTGCAGCCGCACCGCCTCGGTCGACCCGAAGAACAGCGCCGCCATCCGAGGCTTCTACGAACGCGAGTTCTCGGTCTACCAGATCCGCGACGACGACCGGCGCCCCGACGGCGTGGTCACCGGCTACTTCGAGCCCGAGATCACCGGCAGCCGCAACTATTCGCCGCCCAACATCTATCCTGTGTACGGTACGCCGGAGGACATGCTCTTCGTCGATGCACGCAAGCTGCCGCCCGGCAATGCCACCGTCGCGGCGCGCGTGCAGGGCCGCGACGTGACGATCCAGACTGGCTCATTCAACACGCGCGACCTCGGCTCGCCCGGCCTCTATTCGCTCGACCTGTCGACCATCACCCGCGACACGCTGGACCGCAAGGTGCGCCTGCGCGCGCAGGGTAGGCAACTGTTGCCGTACTTCACGCGCGAGGAGATCGAGACGCGCGGCGCGCCCAACGCGAAGGTGCTCGCCTTCGTGAGCAGCGCCACCGCGCTGTACGAGATGCAGATCCAGGGCTCCGGCCGCATCCGCCTGTCCAATGGCGAGATCATCCGCGTGGCCTATGCGGAGCAGAACGGCCAGCCCTTCCGTCCCACGCTGGCGCAGAACAAGAACGGCCAGCCCGCGAGCAAGGTGCGCACGCGCGGCGGCGCGATCGAGCTGGAACTGGACAACGACGATGACGACGCGGGCACCGACAACACCGCCGGCATCCGCGTGCGCGGCTTCACGCTGGCGCGGCCGGAGCAGAGCGGCGCGGTGATCGTGCCGGGACGTGCCGCCAGCGGCCCGGTCATCGGCTCCGGCATCAAGGACCCGAGCTATGTGTTCTTCAAGGAATCGGCCGGCGGCGCGAGCGCGACCGGGCCGGTGGGCGCCTTCGGCGTGCCCTTGCAGGCGGGCCGTTCCATCGCGGTCGATCCGCGCAGCACGCCGCTGGGCTACCCGGTGTTCGTGTCGACGCGCACGCCGGGCACCGGCGAGCCGATGCAGCGACTGACGATTGCGCAGGACACCGGCGGCGCGATCCGGGGCGCGGTACGGGCCGACTATTTCTTCGGCAACGGCACCCAGGCCGCGACAAACGCGCGCCGCATGAAGGAGCGCGGCCAGCTCTGGATCCTGCTGCCGCGCGGCCAGGCCGTGGCAGCCGCCGCCAGCACGACCATCCGCACACGCGGCGGCGCGGCGGGGGCCGACCTGCCGCAGTGCCTGGTGCCGGAAGAAGGCCTCTGCGTCGATGACTGACAGATCGACATGCAGGAAACCCTCTCCCCCGAGCAAAGCGTGGAACTGGTGCGCCTGTGGCGTCGCCGGCATGCGCTCGGGCCGAAGGAGATCGCCTGCATGTACGTCATCGTCGGTGGGGCGTTGCAAGGCTGCAATCCGCCCGAGTTGAATGTGCTCGGCGAAGGCCGGCAGGAGTTGGTGGCGCAGTTCATCTACGTCAAGGTGCTGCGCCTCGATGCCGACCCCGACGAAGCCGAGGACAACGGCAGCACCGGCGACAACCACAGCGCCCCGTCGAGCGCCTTCGCGCTGTGCGCCTACTTCCGTCGCTATCTCATCGACTGCACGCGCGCGAGCAGCTTCCGGCGCAGGCTGTCGATCGGCGACCAGGTGACGGAGGCGCAGCTCGAAGACCAGCTCGACCGCCACGGTGACGGCGTCGGCTTCGAGGTGCTGGCCGATCACGGGCTCAGCGGCCCGGCGGTGCAGGCCGCGGCGCGCGCCTTGATCGCTTCGCTGCCCGAGCCGGAGCGCATCCTCCTGTGCGAGGGCTTTGGTCGCGAGAACGCGTTGTCCGGCGTGGCCTCGCGTCATGCCATCGCCTCGTATCACTACCGCGCGGGCCGGCTGGGCCTGGTGCACAAGCGCGAAGGGCTGCCGGCCGACTACGCGAAGACCACGCTGGGCCAGTGGCTCACGCAGACCCTGGGCATCGCCATCGCGCCCGACAACATGGGCGTCATCCTGCGGGTCTTCGAAATCCTCGGTGCTGAAGCGTCTTATGCCTGAAGACATACCCAATTCAGGACACCACCCCGTGACGCACACCGAACTCTGGCCCCCGCTCGGCCTCATCCGCCGCGCCTTCGAGCGCAACGTGGCGCAGGCCGATGACACCGTGCAGGCCGTCGCGCCGCCGCCCGGCACGCAGACGCCACCTGCAACGCAGCCGTCGCGCATCGCCGAAGACCTGCTGATGCCCCTCACAGAACTCGCCCGGCGCCGCGAAGCCGTGGCCCAGCGCGCCTTCCCGGCCCGCTGGGCGCCGGGCCGCCTGCTGAGCATCGTGCATGAGGGGCGCCTGCTCGGCGTGCTGCTGGACAAGTGCATCGGCGGTGATCGCTGGCAGGGCTGGATCGCGGCCGGCGAGGCCGACTGGGCGTCGGCCCACGACGTGCTGCTGGAGCCCGGCGACGAACCCTTCGAGCCGCTGTTCGGCGTGGTGCAGGCCTGGAACCCGGTCACGCTGACGGCCGCGCCGCAGCTCTGCGCGCGCGTGCAGGGCGAGTTGTCGGCCACGCGGCTGGCCGCGATCCGCGCGGTGCATGATGAATGGGCGACGCAGCAGGCACCGGCCATCGATCCCGCGCCGGGCCTCATCGCCGTACGCACCGTTGCGGGCGTGTTCTCGGTGCTCTCGGGCACGCCGCTCGGCAATGACGATCCGCGCAGCGAATACCAGGCGCTGTACCGCGATGCGGCCGAGCAACTGGGTGCGTCCGTGCCGGACAACTCGGCGCAGGCCGCCACCGCGCCGGCCGGACCGGCGCTGTCTTCCCACCCGTGGGCCGATGAGGCCGGATGGGGCACGCGGCTGCGCCAGTGGTTCTCTGCCGATCGATGGGTGCGTCCGGCCTTTGCCGTGCTGGCGCTGGCTTTCGTCGCGCAGAACATGGGCCTGTTCAACCGGCCCGAGCAGGACGAGGAGGTGCGCTTTCGCTCCGTGGCCACCGAGCCCTCCGCGCCGCCTGCGGCCAACCTGGTCGTGCTGTGGAAGGCTGGCGTCACGCTCGACGAAGCCGGCCGTGCGATGCGCGCTGCCTCGGTCGACGTGGTCGGCGGGCCGGACGTGACGGGTGCGTGGCAGTTGTACGCGGCCGACCCGGTCGGTGCGCTGGCCGCCTTGCAGGACTCCGCGCTGGTGCAGGCCGTGCGCGTGGCCGAGGGGCGGGCAGCGAGATGACCATGTCGCGCCTTGCACGTTGGCTCATGGGCGCGCTGCTGATCGCAGCGGGCATGCCAACGTGGAGCGCGCAACGGGCCTTGCTGGTGGGCGTGTCGGAACTCGTCAACCAGCCGCAGGCCTTGTGGCTGCAGGCGCCGCGCAATGATGTCCTGCTGATGCGCGAGGTGCTGCTGAAGCAAGGCTTCGCCGCGCCCGACATCACGGTGCTGGCCGACGGCATCGAGGGCGCCGGGCTGCCCGATGCGCAGCGCATCCATGAAGCCTTGGGCCGTCTGCTGGAGCGGGCGCGCAGCGGTGACTTCGTGTTGCTCTATTTCTCCGGCCACGGCACGCGCCTGCGCGATGCGACCAAGGCCTACCAGGAGCCCGACGGCTTGGCGGAGAACTTCCTTGCGCGCGACGTGCGCGGCCAGGTCGGCGTCGACAGGACCTTGCCCGGCGGCGTGCGGGACGTGGAATTCGATGCGTGGATCGGCGCCTTCCTCGCGCGCAACGTGTTCGTGTGGTCGGTGTTCGATACCTGTTCGGCGGCATCGCTGACGCGCAGTTCCAGGGCCGTGAAAGTCGAGCAGCCGGCCGATGACGAAGTGCGCTTTCGGGGCATCCAGGCCGACCGGCTGGTGCGTGGCGATGCGGCGCCTTCGCCGTCGTCCTCCGTGCCGCCCGTGACCAACATCCCGCGCGCCCGCTACGTCGCCTTCTTCGCCTCGGAAAGCCACCAGGTCACGCCCGAACTGCGCCTGCCGCGCAAGGACCGCAGCGGGCGCCCGCAAGGCCTGCTGACCTGGGCCGTGGCCGAGGCCTTGCAGCGAAAACCTGCAACTTGGCGAGACCTCTACAACGGCGTGCTGGCGCTCTATCCGCCTGTCATCGAGGAACTGGAGACACGCTTTCCGGAACGCGAGCTGCCGTCCCCCGTGGCCGAGGGCAACCTCGATTTGCCGCTGTTCGCCAACAGCCTGCAGCCCCTGTCGACGCGGCCGGTGTGGAGCGCGCAGCGCATGGGCGACAAGCTCACGCTGGCGGTGGGTCGGCTCGATGGCCTGGACCCGCGCCAGCCGGTGCGCGTGCTGGCCACGCTGGCGGACGGCACCGTGCGCGTCGCGCCATCGGAGCTGTCGGAGACCACGCTCGGCAATGCCCGCCTGGACGTACCGCCCACGTTGGCCGCATTGACCGGCACGACCTTTTGGGCCATCACACCCGTGGACCCGCCCGAGTCTGTCGTGCTCCGCGTGCGCGCCGACAAGCCCCTGCCCGCCGGCATCAGCCTGGCCTGGCCGGCCGCGCTGCGCACCGTGCGCGAGGGGGATGCGGATGTGCGCTGGACCGATCTTGGCGCGGCGGGGCAGCGGCTGGAATTGCTGTCGCCCATGCTCGGCATGGCCGCCACCACGACCGATACCACGTTGCCCGATGCAGCCGCGTTGCGGCAACGCCTGCAAGCCCTGGCGCACCTCAAGTGGCTGCTACAACTCCACACGCTGGCCGGCGACGGACAACTCGACGGCTTCGATGCGCAACTCGAAATCCGCGAAGGCGCGCGCCTCGTGCGCAACGCTCCCGTGCGCGAGGCCGAGGCGAAGTTGCAGCCGCCCGCCGGCGCCGAACGCGCCGCGCTGGCGGTGCGCAACACCAGCGGCCAGTCGCTCGACCTGGTGATCGTCGCGCTCGATGCGCGCGGCGCCGCGCAAACCGTCTTCCCCGAGGAAAGCAGCGAGACCAACCGCTTCGAGCGCGGCACGCCACAAGCCCCGGCCGCCAAGCGCTTCGACCTGCCGCCGCTCGACGCCGGCGCGCGCCTGCTGGTGCTGGCCAGTCCGGCCGCGCCGTGGAGCGCACCGCGCATGTTCGGCCTGCGCGGGCAGGAGGCGGAAGCGGCCCTGCCCGAGGTCCGCGTGCGCGGCTTGCCGCAAGCGTCGAAGGAACGTCAGGTCTACGCCGCGATGGTTCGCTGGCCGTAGCACCCCACACGAACAAACCCGAAACCAGGAGACCCAGATGAGCTTCAACATGGACGGAAAACTCGACCCCGACGAGGCGCTGCGCCTGCTCGAGACGATGGCCGGCGACACGCAGACCGACTACCACATGCTGCTCGAAAGCAAGGGCGCCGTGATCGAGGGCGACGGTGCGCGCAAGTTCGAGGACGGCAAGGCGCGATTGCCCATCGGCGGCTACTACTCGTATGCCCACGTCGTCACGCCGCCGGGCGCAAGCAAGGGCCAGGTGCGCGCCAGCATGTTCATCGTGGCGCGCGACTGCGATGCGGCCACGGCCTCCATCGCCAGCCTGCTGAAGAACCAGGCCACCGACATCACCGCGACCATCTCGGTGTTCAAGGCCAGCGGCGACGGCTCGTTCGAGTTGCAGCCGAACTTGGAGTTCGTGCTCAGCGAGGCACGCATCGACACGCAGGCCTTCATCACTGGCGGTTCGCCTCGGGCACCTCGCGAAATCATCTACTTCAACTATCGCAAGCTGGAGATCCGCTCCGCGCCGCAAGGGAAGACCGGCCTACGGGGCGCTGTCCGCACCTGCGTCTTGGCGAACTCCTGAATCCCATCGAAAGGCAACACATGACTCGCTCCGCGGAACTCCTCTTGGCCAACGACCCGGCCGGCGCGCTCAAGGCCCTCACCGACGAGATCAAGGCCAAGCCGGCCGACAGCAAGCTGCGTGTCTTCATGGCCCAGCTGCTGTGCGTGCTCGGCAAGTGGGAACGCGCGCTCAACCAACTGACCGTGGCCGCCGAACTCGATGCGCTGGCGATACCGATGAAGCAGGTCTACGGTGACGCGATCCGATGCGAAGGCCTGCGCGCCAACGTCTTCGCCGGCAAGAAGACGCCGATGGTGTTCGGCCAGCCCGACGAGTGGCTCGCGCTGCTGATCGAGTCGCTGCTGCGGCGTGGCACGGGTGAACTGGAACTGGCCGGGCAACTGCGCGAGCGCG
This sequence comes from Variovorax robiniae, assembly GCF_037889955.1. NCBI lineage: Bacteria > Pseudomonadati > Pseudomonadota > Betaproteobacteria > Burkholderiales > Comamonadaceae > Variovorax > Variovorax robiniae. The sequence goes on along the minus strand of NZ_JBBKZS010000013.1, from coordinate 83,006 downwards.
CTTTCGATGCCGCGCCCGCGGTGGGTGGCACGATCGACGGCGCGCCCTTCGAATGGCTGGCCGATGCCGACATGCGCATCGGCCCGGTGCTCGAGGCCTTCGTCAATGGCAAGTACTACTGGGTGCCCTTCGCGCGGCTCTCGGCCGTGCGCATCGAGGAACCGGTGGACCTGCGCGACTGCGTCTGGCTGCCGGCCAACCTGCTGTTCGAGAACGGCGGTGAATCGCTGGCCTTGATTCCCACGCGCTACCAGGGCACCGAGAAAAGCATCGACGGCGAACTGCTGCTGGCGCGCAAGACCGAATGGAGCGAACTGCAGCCCGAGGTATGGGCCGGGCTTGGGCAACGCATGCTGAGCAGCGATGCCGGCGACCATGCGCTGATGGATGTGCGCGAGATCACCTTCGGCGAAGAATCTGCGGCAACCGCATCCGGCACCGAAGCGGCGCAAGGCCCGGGAGAAGGCGGTGGCAACTGAGCAGCAGATCGCACAGGAGCGCCTGCAGCCCTCGCTGCTCGACCGCCTGATCGACGACGCGCCCCACGAGAAGCGCGAGAGCGACGACAAGCGCACCCTCACGCGGCAGGCGCTGCGCCAGGCGGTGCTGCGTGACCTGTCGTGGCTGTTCAATGCAACGGCGCTTGGCCTCGCCTACGACGACAAGCGCTATCCCAACGCCGCACGCTCGGTGCTGAACTACGGATTGCCTATGCTGTCCGGCCAGTTCACCTCCTCTGTGCAGCGTGTCAGCATGGAACAGGCTTTGAAGAACGCGATCCTGCAGTTCGAGCCGCGCATCCTGCCTCGCACACTCGAAGTGGAACTCGTCATGGAAGGCTCGGTCCTCGAATCGCACAACCGCATCGGGCTCAAGATCCGCGGCATGCTCTGGGCGCAGCCCGTGCCGCTGGAGTTCCTGATGCGAAGCCGGATCGACCTGGAGGAAGGGCGCTTCGAGATCGAGGACATCTCGGCACCATGAACGTTACCAGGCGGTAAGCAATGGACCCGCGGCTGTTGGGCTTGTACGAGCAGGAGCTCCGCTACTTCCGCGAAAGCTCGGCCGAGTTCGCACAGGCCTTTCCGAAGATCGCGCGCCGGCTCGGCTTCGACGGGCAAGAGGTGGCCGACCCCTACGTCGAGCGCCTCATCGAGGCCACCGCCTTCCTCTCGGCACGCGTGGGCCTCAAGCTCGATGCCGAATACCCGCGCTTCACCGGGCACCTGCTCGACATCGTCTATCCGCAGTTCATGGCGCCCACGCCCTCGATGGCGGTGGTGCAGATGGCCATCGACCCGGACGATGCGGCACTGGCTGTCGGCCCCACCTTGCCGCGCGGCAGCGGCCTGCGCGCACGGCAAGCGGCGGGACAGAACACGCATTGCGAATTCCGCACCGCGAGCGCCTTGCGCGTGTGGCCCGTCGAGGTGAAGCGGGCGCAGTACTTCACCTATGCGCCGGACCTGCCACTGGCCCAGCATCCGCAAGCGCGCGACATCCGTGGGGGGCTGCGCATCGCGCTGCATGCCTCGGCGAATCTCAACTTCAACCAGCTCCCGCTCGATGAACTGCTGATCCACCTCGGCGGCGCCGAGGATGTGGCCTGGCAACTGCACGAATGCCTGCTCGGCAAGCCCGCCGGCGTGCTGGTGCAGCCGCTGGGCGCGAACGGCTTGCCCACCGGCGCGGCAGCCAGTGCCATCCGCCGGCTGCCGGGCAGCGTGGTGGAGCCGGTCGGCTTCGGTGACGACGAGGCGCTGCTGCCGGTGACGGCCACGGGCTTCTCCGGCCATCGGCTGGTGCAGGAGTACTTCGCGTTCCCGCAGCGCTTCCAGTTCGTGCGGCTCACCGGCCTGCGCGAGGTGCTCGCGACCATCACCGTGCCCGACGTGGAGATCGTGGTGCTGTTCACGCGCGGCGATGCGGCGCTGGAGCGGCTGGTGAGCGCGGACAACGTGCAACTGCACTGCGTGCCCGTGGTCAACCTGTTCAGCAAGCGGCTCGATCGCGTGGCGGTGACCGAGGGTGTGAGCCAGTTCCACCTGCTGCCGGACCGCACGCGGCCGCAGGACTTCGAAGTGCACACCGTGACCGATGTGGTCGGCCATGGCACGCCCGGCGCGGACGAGGCGCCGGAGCAGCCCTTCAAGCCCTTCTATGCCGCCTTCCATGGCGCGCGCCAGACGCATCCGGCCTACTACACGACCACGCGCGAACCGCGCATGCAGTCGGTGCGCCAGCGCGCCGAAGGCCATCGCAGCAGCCACATCGGTTCCGAGGTCTACATGCAGATCGTCGATCCACAGCAGGCGCCGTTCGCCGGCTCGCTGCGGCAACTGGCGGTGACGGCACTGGTCACCAACCGCGACCTGCCGCTCCTGATGCCGCTGGGCCGCGACAACGACTTCGACTGCATCGACTCGTTTCCGGTGCAGCGCGTGCGCATGGTGCGCGGGCCGTCGCGGCCGGTGTCGCCGGTGGTGAGCCAGGGGCTGGGCTGGCGCGTGATCGACCATCTCGCGCTCAACTATTTGTCGCTGTCCGACAGCACGCCGCAGCAGGGCGCCGCGGCCCTGCGCGAGATGCTGATGCTCTACGCGGTGCATGCCGACGACGTGCGCCAGGGGCAGGTGCGCGGGCTGCTGTCGGTGCGTTCCAAGCCGGTGGCGCGCCGCCTGCCGCTGCCCGGGCCGATCGCCTTCGGCCGCGGGCTGGAGGTGACGCTGGAAGTGGATCGCACGGCCTTCCATGGCCACAGCGCCTTCCTGTTCGGCGCGGTGCTGTCGCACTTCCTCGCGCGGCATGTGGAGGTCAATCATTTTGTGGAGACGGTGCTGAGCGTGCAGGGGCGCGGCGAGACCATGCGATGGAGGCCGATGTGCGGAACGCGCCAGATCCTGTAGCAGCGACGCCGCAGACGCAGCGCGAGACGGTCGGTGCGCGGCTGCATGCGATGTCGGGCCAGCCCTGGGCCTACGATTTCTTCGCGGTGATGCGACGTCTGGAGGCGCTGGCCTCACCCAAGCCGCGCTGGGGCCACGCCCTGCTGCCCAGTGCCGAGGCGGTGCGTGTCGGGCAGGAGCCCTCGCTGTCTTTCGCGCCGGCCAGCCTCAGCCGCTTCGAGCCCGCCACCGCCCATCAGCCGCCGCGCCTGCGCCAGCAGTTCTTCGGCTACCTCGGCCCCAACGGCCCGTTGCCGGTGCACCTCAGCGACTTCATCCGCGAGCGCACCAACAACCATGCCGACCCGACCTGGCTGGCCTTCCTCGACACTTTCCTGCATCGCTTCTCGCTGTACTTCTACCGGGCCTGGGCCGAGTCGCGGCCGGCGGTGTGGCTGGACCGGCCGGGCGAGGACAAGTTTCGCCAGCGCGTGGGTGCGCTGGTCGGCATCGGTACCGCCACGCGGCAGGAGCGCGACGAGATCCCCGACGATGCGCGCCTGCATTTCTCCGGCTGGCTCACGCGCAAGGTCCACAGCGCCGAAGGCGTGGAGCGGGTGCTGTGCAGCTACTTCGGCGTGCCGATCAAGCTCGAGCCGTGGGTCGGCCACTGGATGCGCCTGCCCACCGATGAATTGACACGACTGGGCCGCGGCGGCGTGTCCTGCGCGATGGGCATGGGCACGATGCTGGGACAGCGCGCATGGGACCGGCAGCACCGCGTGCGACTGCATGTGGGGCCGTTGTCGCTGGAGCGCTACCTCGGCTTCCTGCCCGGCGGCGCAGCGCGGCCCGAGTTGCTGCGCTGGATGCAACAGTTGCTCGGCAACGAGCTGTACTGGGACGCGCAGTTGGTCCTGAAGAAGGATGACGTGCCCGCCACGCGGCTGGGCCGGCAGAAAGGCAATGCACCGCGCCTGGGCTGGGTCTCCTGGCTCGGCCAACGGCCCCGCGAGCGCGATGCGGCCGACGTTCGCATCGACGGTGATGCGCTCACTGCGCGCGCGGTCGCTCTTCAATAACCCATGACCTCATTCGTCATGACTCGACACGGAGCACATACACCATGAGTGAAATCAGCCGCACCGCCCTGTTCGGCAAGCTCAATACGCTTTGCTACAAGGCCATCGAGGGCGCGACGGTGTTCTGCAAGATGCGGGGCAATCCGTATGTCGAACTGGAGCACTGGTTCGCGCAACTGTTGCAAGCGCAGGACTCCGACCTGCATCGCGTGATCCAGCACTATTCGCTGGACATCTCGGCCATCTCCAAGGACATGACGGCCGCGCTGGACCGCTTGCCGCGCGGCGCCACGGCGATCAGCGACTTCTCGCCGCACATCGAGAATGCGATCGAGCGCGCCTGGACCTATGCCACGCTGCAGTTCGGCGAGGCGCAGGTGCGCACCGGCTACCTGCTCATCGGCATGCTCAAGACGCAGAGCCTGCGCAATCCGCTTTTCGGCTTGTCGAAGCAGTTCGAGAAGGTCAAGGTGGAAGACCTGGCCGACAACTTCGTGAAGATCTGCGACCCCTCGCCCGAAGCCAAGATGCGCGCGCAGGATGGCACCGGCATGGGCAGCGGCGCCCCCGGTGAAGACACAGGCGCGATGGCCCCGGCCGCGATGGGCAAGGGCGATGCGCTGAAGAAGTTTGCTGTCGACCTCACGGAGAAGGCGAAGAAGGGAGAGATGGATCCGGTGACCGGGCGGGACGAGGAAATCCGCCAGATCGTCGACATCCTGATGCGACGCCGCCAGAACAACCCGCTGCTGACGGGTGAGGCGGGCGTCGGCAAGACGGCGGTGGTGGAAGGCTTCGCGCAGCGGCTCGCCCGCGGCGATGTGCCGCCGCAGTTGAAGGACGTGAAGCTGCTGACGCTGGACATCGGGCTCTTGCAAGCCGGGGCCAGCATGAAGGGGGAGTTCGAGCAACGCCTGCGCCAGGTGATCGACGAGGTGCAGGCATCGCCGACGCCGATCATCCTGTTCATCGACGAGATCCACACGCTGGTCGGCGCAGGCGGTGCGGCGGGCACGGGCGATGCGGCCAACCTGCTGAAGCCTGCACTCGCGCGCGGCAACTTGCGCACCATCGGCGCGACGACCTGGGCCGAGTACAAGAAGTACATCGAGAAGGACCCGGCGCTGACGCGGCGCTTCCAGGTGGTGCAGGTGCCGGAGCCCGACGAGATCAAGGCCATCCTCATGCTGCGCGGCGTGGCCAGCGTGCTGGAGAAGCACCATCGCGTGCAACTGCTGGACGAGGCGATCGAGGCGGCGGTGAAGCTCTCGCATCGCTACATCCCGGCGCGGCAGTTGCCGGACAAGGCGGTGAGCTTGCTGGACACGGCGTGTGCGCGCGTGGCGGTGAGCCAGCATGCGATGCCACCGGAGGTGGAGGACTGCACGCGGCGCATCGAGGCGCTGACGGTGGAGAGCGAGATCATTTCGCGCGAGGAAGCGATCGGCATCGATGTGAGCAAGCGTTCGGCTTCGGCGCAGAGCCTGTTGGCGGAGGCCAAGGGGGAGTTGGAGAAGCTCAATGCGCGGTGGAAGGAAGAGAAGGACCTGGTGGACAGGCTGCTGGATCTGCGGGGCAAGCTGCGTGCGGGCAACAAGCCCGTGGACTCTTCACTCCCTCCCCCAGCGGGGGAGGGAGTGAAGACCGGGAGGCGCTGCTCAAGGAACTGCATGAACTGCAAGGAAAGATCGCAGCAGTGCAAGGCGAGACGCCTCTCATCCTGCCTTCGGTAGACGCCCAGGCCGTCTCCTCCGTCGTCGCCGACTGGACCGGCATCCCCGTCGGCCGCATGCAGCGCAACGAGCTCGAGACCGTGCTCAAGCTGCCCACCTTGCTGGCCCAGCGCGTCATCGGCCAGGACCATGCGATGGAGATGATCTCCAAGCGCATCCAGACCTCGCGCGCCGGCCTCGACAACCCCAGCAAGCCCATCGGCGTGTTCATGCTCGCGGGCACCTCCGGCGTCGGCAAGACCGAGACGGCCATCGCGCTCGCGGAAGCCTTGTACGGCGGCGAGCAGAACATGATCGTCATCAACATGAGCGAGTACCAGGAGGCGCACACCGTCAGCTCGCTCAAGGGCGCGCCACCCGGCTACGTGGGTTACGGCGAAGGCGGCGTGCTGACCGAGGCGGTGCGCCGCCGCCCCTACAGCGTGGTGCTGCTCGACGAAGTGGAGAAGGCCCACTCCGACGTGCACGAGCTCTTCTTCCAGGTCTTCGACAAGGGCTTCATGGAGGACGGCGAAGGCCGCAGCATCGACTTCAAGAACACGCTCATCATCCTCACCACCAACGCCGGCACCGATCTCATCGCCAGCATGTGCAAGGACCCGGAACTCATGCCCGACCCGGATGGCATGGCCAAGGCATTGCGCGATCCGCTGCTCAAGATCTTCCCGCCCGCGCTGCTGGGCCGGCTGGTGACCATCCCGTACTACCCGCTCAGCGACGAGATGCTCGGCAAGATCGTCGAGCTGCAGCTCAAGCGCATCAAGAAGCGGGTGGAAGCGCGCTACCAGATCCCCTTCGAGTACGGCGACGACGTCGTCAAGCTCGTCGTGAGCCGCTGCACCGAAAGCGAATCGGGCGGCCGGATGATCGACGCCATCCTCACCAACACCATGTTGCCCGACATCAGCCGCGAGTTCCTGAACCGGATGATGGAAGGCAAGCCGATCGAGCGGGTGAAGGTAGGCGTCGAGAACAACGAATTCAGTTACGCCTTCTGAGGGCGAAGGAGCCAAGGCATGTCCTTTATCTACAGTACCGGCATCTGCATCAAGAGCGGCCGCACGCGCCAGGGCGGTCATGGGACCCTGACCGGCACGCAGGCCACCGACTTCGTCGACACCACCCGCAAGGTGCTGGATGCCATCAAGCAGACCAACATGGGCAATTCGTTGCTCAGCGAGATCAACGCCAGCGGGCACGTGGTCGACATCTACCGCACTTGGGGCCTCGACGATGGTCCGTACCAGGGCGGCGAGGATGTCGTAGCCTCGATGGTGGTGGCCCTTGACAAGCCCTACGGCAAGGCGGTCGAATTGAAGCGCGTGCTCGACCGCGCCTGCCAGGATCTGAGCGGGCGATCGACGGTGCAGCGCTTCTTTGGCATTGGCCGGGCCCGGCCCCGCTTCCTCAGCCGCGACGCGGTGGCCAAGCTGCTGGGGGTGTCGTCGAGCGACCTGGAAAAGATGGAGAACGGCAAGAAGCCGATCGATCCGAACACCGACGCCAAGGTCCGGGCCTACCTCTACGACTTCCTCACGCCCGGCCCGGGCAGCGACTGCCACATCGCCTTCAACCACAAGAAGCTCAACTACAGCGACGACCATGTCAAGCACTTGCCGATGTCGCAGAACCCGCTGCACCTGCCGCTGCCGGTCGTGCTCGCGCACGAACTCACGCATGCCTGGCGGGTGATGACGGGTCATGTGCTGTACCACTACGGCTGGGAAGAAGAAGCGATGACGGTCGGGCTGCCGCCGTTCTCGAACATGCGCTTCACCGAGAACAGGTTTCGCATCGAATTCGACAACACCGGCCTGGCCATCCGCCCCGAATACGCCTACCTGAACTTCAGCACCGGCATCATCAATCCGAAGGGCGCCGCCATCGACAAGGACAAGAAGTGGACGGGCAAGTCGAGCGCACTCGAGCCGAAGGTCAAGGATGTGCTGAAGGAGGCCATGAGCAAGCGGCGCCAGGCGATGACGGGCGGCGGCGACGATGACGACGACTGGACATGAAGACGAAGAAGAAACACATCGGGCGCCACCCGGTCGCGCAGGTCCAGCAACTTCCGCGGGGCTTCACGCCCGCGAAGGAAGTCAGCCTGGACGATGCGCTGAAGCTCGCGATTGCCATGCACCGCGCCAACGGGCTCGACGATGCCGAGAAGGTCTACGCACGCATCCTCGCGGTGGCGCCGGACCATGCGGACACCTTGCATTTCATGGGCGTACTGCAGCACCAGCGCGGCCGGAGCGACCGGGCGCTCGCCTTGATCCGCCGCTCGCTCGCGATGAACAGCAGCCTGCCCGACTGGCACAACAACCTCGGCAACGTGCTGCTCGAGACCGGCCACCTCGACGAGGCCGCGTCGGAATACGAGGAGGCCGTGCGCCTCGGGCCGGACCGTGCCGACATCTGGAACAACCTCGGCGTACTGCGGCGCCAGCAAGGCCGCCTCGCGGATTCCGAGGCGGCCTACCGGCGCGCCGTCGAACTCGATCCGAAGTACATCGACGCGCACACCAACCTCGGCGTGCTGCTGCAGAACCTGCTGCGCAGCCAGGAGGCGCTGGAGGCGCTCAGCAAGGCGCTGGAACTGAAGCCGCGCTACGGCCGGACACGGCAGGCGCTCGGCCTGGCCTACTACATGCTCGGCCGCTTCGACGAAGCGGCGCAGGTGTACCACGAGTGGCTGAAGGACGAACCCGGCAACCCCGAGGCCCTGCATCACCTGGCTGCCTGCTCCGGCCAGGGCGTGCCGGAGCGCGCCACCGATGCTTACGTTGAAAGCGTGTTCGACGGCTTCGCCGACAGCTTCGATGCCAAGCTGGCCAAGCTCAGCTATCGCGCGCCGCAACTCATCGCGCAGACCCTGCCGGCCTTGCTCGGCGAGCCCCGAGGCACACTCGACGTGCTCGATGCCGGTTGCGGCACCGGCCTGTGCGGCCCGCTGATCGCGCCCCATGCGCGGCGCCTGGTCGGCGTCGACCTTTCGGCCCGCATGCTGGCCCGGGCCGAGCCGCGACAGGTCTATCACGCGCTGCACAAGGCCGAGCTCACCGCCTTCATCGAGGGCGAGCCCGCCGAGTCGCTGGACCTCATCGTCTCCGCCGACACGCTCTGCTACTTCGGCGACCTGGCCGCCGTGACGCGCGCCGCCGCGCGTGCGCTGAGGCTGGGTGGCTGGCTGGTCTTCACCGTCGAGGCGATCCCCGACGACGCCGCCGAAGGACTGGACTTCCACCTCAACCCGCATGGCCGCTATGCCCATCGCGCGAGCTATCTGCACGCGGTGCTGGGTGCGGCCGGCTTCACCTCCATCGACGCGCAACCGGCGCACCTGCGCCTGGAGGCGGACAAGCCGGTCGATGGCTTCGTGGTCTCGGCGCGCAAGGCACCCGCAACCGCGCCAACCTGAGCAGCAGACACACACATCATGCGAAACCGCGCCGGCTCATTCGTCCTGATGGCACACCCGCATGGAAGGCAATGCCATGGCGACTGATCTCCAGTTCCTGATCAAGAGCGATTCGCCGGCCAATGCCGACCTCATGTTCTGGACCATCGTCGGCCAGGAGTCGCTGTCGCGTCCTTCGCACTACGAACTCACGGTGCTGTCGACCAACGAGAAGATCGATGCCAAGGACATCCTCGGCTACGCCTTCGACGTGGTGATCGAGTTCCTCGACAAGGACGGCGGCAAGCACGAGCGGCACTGCCAGGGCCATGCGGTGCGCTTCATGCGCAAGGGCGCCGTGGGCCGTTACTTCGAATACCGCCTCACGTTGCGCTCCTGGTTCTGGCTGCTCACCAAGCGCCTCAACTCGCGCATCCTCCAGGACAAGAAAGTGCTGGACATCCTCGACGCCACCTTCGAGGACAGCCCCATCAAGCGCTTCAAGAAAGTCAAGTCCGACAAGGTCATCGGCACGCACAACCCGCTGCGCTACAGCGTGCAGCACCAGGAAAGCGACTACGACTACCTGTCGCGCCTGCTGGAGGACGAAGGCATCTACTACTGGTTCGATGCGCACGACGCGCCCGGCACCATGTACCTGGCGGACGCCAGCGACGTCGCGCACAAGAAGCTGCCGGTCAGCAACACGCTCAACTACATCCCCTTCGGCGCGAGCGAGGTGCGCTTCAACGAGATCAGCCACTGGGTCGATTCTCGACGCCTCGACACCGGCAAGTACGACGCGCGCGACAGCGACTTCAAGGCCGTCAAGAAGCAGCTCAAGGCGACCAAGGCCGACCCCGACACGCACGAGCTGGCCGACCTGGAAGCCTTCGAATTCCCCGGCGGCTTCTTCCGCAACGACGACACCGACGACGCCGGCAAGGTGCGCATGGAAGAGCTGGCCGCGCGCCGCCGCGTGAACTGGGCCTTCACGCGCTGGCCCGACATCGCGGCCGGCATGGACTTCACCTTCCACGGCCATCCGATGGGCGAGGCGGACACCGACTACCTCTGCGCCGCCTGCACCTTCGTCGTCACGCATCCGGGCTACGAAGGCCTGAGCGAGAACGACGGCAACGTGCAGCGCCTGGGCCATGTGGTGCTCGAGCTGCTGGACGACGACCCGATCAATGCGAAGTGGGAGGCCGCGCTGCACGACCTCATCCGCGGCCATCCGGACCTCATCGCGCCGATGCGCGGCAACAGCGCCTTCATGCTCACCGCACTGCCGGCCGACACGCCCTTCCGGCCACCGCGCCTCACGCCGCGCGTGGTCATGCCCGGCCCGCAAAGCGCCATCGTGGTCGGCCCTGCCGGCGACGAGATCCATGCCGACGACTTCGGCCGTGTCAAGGTGCACTTCCACTGGGACCGCTACGACGAGAGCAACGAGAAGTCCACCTGCTGGGTGCGCGTGTCGCAGCCCTGGGCCGGCAAGGGCTGGGGCGGCTACTTCATCCCGCGCATCGGCCAGGAGGTGATCGTCGACTTTCTCAACGGCGACCCGGACCGCCCCATCATCATCGGCCGCGTCTACAACGACGACCAGCCCAAGCCCTTCGACTCCCATACCCAGAGCGGCTTCCGCACGCGCTCCACCCCCAAGGGCAGCGCGGCCAACTGCAACGAGTTCCGCTTCGACGACAAGAAGGGCAGCGAGCAGGTCTACCTGCATGCGGAGAAGAACCAGGACATCGAGGTCGAGAACGACGAGACGCACTGGGTGGGGCACGACCGCACCAAGACCATCGACCACGACGAGACCTCGCACATCAAGCACGACCGGACCGAGACGGTGGACAACAACGAGACGATCACGGTGCATGGGATGCGGACGGAGACGGTGGACAAGAACGAGACGATCACGATTCATCAGAACCGGACGGAGACGGTGGACATCAACGAGACCATTTCGATCGGCGGCAATCGCAGCATCACCGTGTCGAAGAACGAGACGGCGACCGTGGCATTGCAGCGCACGCATTCGGTAGGTGCCAACGAGACGATCACGGTGGGCGCGGCGCAGGAGATCACGGTGGGTGCGGCGCAGGCGGTCACCGTGGGGGCGAGCCAGACGGTCAGCGTGGGCGCGGATCAATCGACGAGCGTCGGATCGGCGTGCTCGCTCGAGGTCGGCGCCGCGCTGACCACCAAGATCGGCGCGGATGAGTCGCGCGAGGTGGCCGGCGCCCGTTCGTCCAAGGTCGGAAAGGACGATTCGCTGAAGGTGGCGAAGAACCTCGTCATCGATGCCGGCGACTCGATCTCCATCACCACCGGCAGTGCCAGCATCACGATGAAGAAGGACGGCACCATCACCATCAAGGGCAAGGACATCATGATCGAAGGCTCTGGAAAGATCAGCGCCAAGGCGAGCAGCGAGATCGTGATGAAGGGCTCGAAGATCTTGCAGAACTGAAAGAAGAAGCCATGAGCATGAGAGAAGCAGGACTTCCATGGGCGATCCCGCAAGCGCACGAGGGCGCCGAGATCATGCGCGCGCTGGTGGAGGCACCCGCGACGCCCGCGTCATTGCGGGCCGAGGCCGTGGGCCAGGGCGTCGCGCTCGGAGAACTGGTCGCGTTGGGCAACGACGGCGGGACCGCCTTGGTCCGGGCCGGCGCACAGGGCGCGTCTCGCGCGATGCGCGCCCGTTCGGTGGTCGACCTCGATGCCTCCCACGTCGGCAAGCAGGTCGTGCTCATGTACGAGGATGGGGATGCGGGCCGGCCGATCGTGATGGGTGTCGTCCGCACGGGCGTCGGCCCGTCGACTGCCGCGACGCCCTCGAGCACGGCGCTCGACGTGGACGGCGAACGGCTGGTCGTCAGCGCGAAGGAGCAAATGGTCCTGCGCTGTGGCAAGGCCAGCATCACGCTCACCAAGGCGGGCAAGGTGCTGATCCAGGGCGAATACGTCCTGAGCCATTCCGCGGGGCTCAACAGGATCCGCGGCGGTGCGATCCAATTGAACTGAGGAGGTGACGGATGTCGGTGACCGTGGGAACCAACCAACCGTGGACGCTGGTGCACAAGGGCAGCGACGGCATGTCGATCGCCTTCCCGGACGTCTGCAAGACGCCATCGCCGGCCGGTCCCGTGCCGATTCCCTATCCGAACATCGCGCAATCTTCGGACGCCGCGGACACGAGCACCACGGTCAAGGCCGACGGCGAGGGCATCATGCTGAAGGGGTCCAACTTCAGCGCCAGCAAGGGCGACGAGGCAGGGTCGGCGGGTGGCGTGGTCTCCAACGTCAACCGGGGCAAGGCGATGTTCGTGAACTACTCGTTCGACGTGAAGATCGAGGGGCAGAACGTGCCGCGAAAGATGGACCCGATGAAGCAGAACGGCAGCGCCTCGTTCAATGCCATGGGTCCGGCGCTGCTGTAGGGACGGACTGTCATGCCGCAAGGAACAATCGTCAAGGTTGTCGGGCCGATAGAGATCCGATGCAGTTCGAAGTGGACGAAGTGCCAGCGCGAGCAGGCCTGCTCGAAGATCCGCCGCATGAACACGCGAGCCAAGGCCGCAGGTAGCAAGGGGCTGAGGAACATCTCGAAGGCTCCCGATGGTTCCAAGATGCGGCTGCGCTATGAAGATGCCCGGTACGAGGGGAACAAGTGCGCCAAGGAGTACGCGGAATCCGGCGGAACGAACTATGCGGCGGAATGCATGCGCCCCGTGCCGGGTCGGGCCGAAAACAATGGTCGACCGACCAACGCTGACCACGTCAAGGAGATCCAGTTCGGTGGCAAACCGGAGGGTCCCTTCATGATCCTCGACGCCGCGGTCAACAAGTCCATCGGCACGCAGCTGAACAAGCGGGGCAACGTCACTCACCTGACCGGCGTGTCGGCGGCCAATTGCGCGCCCGAGTGCTAGCGGCCGCGACCACGACCCTCATCTCCTGGATCGAATGCCATGAACCAAGCGCTCAAGTCCCTCGTCGACGAGATCTTCCAGCTCACCGAGAAGTACAACAAGGTACTCGGCGTCCACGAGGTGCAGACCATGAATGCGCCGGCCACCCCGGCCGAGATCGATGCCCTGGAGGCGCATCTCGGCACGAAGCTGCCGCCGTCCTACCGCGACCTGCTGGAAATCTGCAATGGATGGACCGGCTTCTTCTCGGACATGGACCTGCTCTCGGTGCAGCAGCAGATGGAAGGCGAGTACGCACGGTACGTCCACCAATGGAAGGGCGAGCAATGGGCCGAGGGCGAGCCCGTACCGGTCGAAGCCATCGTCTTCGCGATTGCGCTGAACACCAATCATGCCCTGCTGTTCGACACCAACACGGTCAAGAAGAACGGCGAGATGAAGGCGGTCTGGTGGGACGATGGCGAGCTGACGCGCTACGACGGACTGGTCAAGTTGCTGGAAGCGCAACGAGATCGCCTGAAGCGGCTCATCCGGCGCAAGCGCTAGCAGCGGCAGCGTACTTCGTGTCCGTCCTCGTCAATCAAACCGGCTTCCAGGGAGAAATGCTGCCCGCGCAGGATGCGGACGGTCGCTTCCGGCTGGTGGTCGTCATCAAGGCCACCTGCCTGGTGGACCTGCAAGGCAACGTGAGCTTGGCGCCCGAGCAGGACGCCGTGACGCTCGCGGATGTCTTCCTGGGGGAGCCGGGCCGCTCCAGTGTCGTCGCCGCCTCCGATGCGGCGCTGTACAAGGCGGCCACCGATATCGGCCTGGTCGGCCACGCGCACGCGATGGCCGGCACCGCGGCCACGCGGATGCCGGTGACATTGACGGTGGGCCCGGTGCGCAAGCGCCTGCTGGTGATCGGCGATCGCGTCTGGGAACGCGGCCTGGGCGGCCTGTCGATCTCCGAGGCCCAGCCGTTCACGCGCATGCCGCTGGTCTACGAGCGCGCGTTCGGCGGCAGCGCGGAAGAGACCGAGGAGGAACGTAACCCAGCGGGTGTCGGATTCCATGTCGACGCGCCGGACAGTGGGTCGCCGTTGCCAAACATCGAGGATCCGTCGCACCTGATCTCGAGCTGGTCCGATCGGCCGGCGCCACAAGGCTTCGGGTTCGTGCCCGGCAACTGGCAACCGCGCAAGTCCTTCGTCGGGACCTATGACGAGGCATGGAAGGAGGAGCAGTTTCCCCTTCCGCCGCATGATTTCGACCATCGGTATTTCCAGGCATCGCATCCGGACCTTCGATGTTCGCCCTACCTCCAGGGCGACGAAGCCGTCGAGCTGGTGGGTGTCTCGCCGCATGGCCCGCTGCGCTTCTCGCTGCCGGGCAAGGCCCTGGCCTTGAGCGTGCAGTTCCGCATCGGCGAGCCGCAGCGCAGGCTGGCGGCGCTCGACACGCTCACCTTCATGCCGGACGACAACAAGTTCCACATGGTGTGGCGACACCCCATTCAATGCCCGGCCAAGATCCTCGATGTCGAGACGGTCACGGCCTTCCCGATCCGCCTTTCCACCTTGCAAAGGTTGTCGCATGCGCCCCGGTGACCTCGCATTCGCGCCGCAACTGGCGCTCACCGGCTTCGGGCTCGTGAGCGCGCTGGGAGACGATGCGCACGGCGCCGCCGCATCGCTGGAGTGCGGCATCTCGGAAATGCATGTGCTGCGCATTCCGGATCGCGGTGGCAACGAACTGGTCGGTTGCCCGGCGATCGACGTCGATCCCAGGCACGGCCATGTGCGGCGCCTCTGGGATTTCGCGTTCCGTGCTGCGAAGGAGGCGCTCGACCAAGCGCATCTGGACCCGGCGCTCGGTCCGCTGGAGTGCCACATCTTCTGGACGCAGCCTTCACGAGACCGTGAAGGCTACCGGCTGGAACCGCAGGGACCGTACTTCGTAGAGTTCCTGCGGCAACTGTCGCTGCCATCGGCCCATGTCATCTGCCATGAGGTGTTCGCGGGGCCGGCGGGCGCCATGGCGGCTCTGGCCATGGCCGGCCAGGTGCTGTCCAGACGCGAGCGGGCCATCTGCCTCGTCGGGGGCGCCGACACCTTGATCCAGTTGCGCGTGCTGCGCTGGCTGCAACGCTGCGACCGCCTGAAGACCGAGCTGCAGGTGGACGGCCTGATCCCGGGCGAGGCTGCGGCGTTCCTCGTGGTGGAGTCGCCGCCGGGCGCTGTCCAGCGCGGTGCGCCGACCCTGTGCCACATCGAGCGTCACAGCTTCCAGGGGACCGAGCCGCAGGATGCGCCGCCGGACCATTCCCGCGCCGTGGCGTTGTCGAAGGCATTGCGCGCGGTGCTGCCACCCGGGCCTTCAGGCTACGACAGCACCATCGGCAGGATCTACTGCGACCTGAACGGCGAAAACATCCGCGCGCTGGAGTGGGGCTTGGCCAGCATCCGCGTGCTCGATGCAAGGGGCATGGCGCCCGAACTCATGCACCCGGCGGACTGCCTCGGCGATGTCGGGGCCGTGTCCGCGGCCATGAACATCGGGCTCGGTGCCTTCTGGCTGAGGGACGCGCCTCCCGAGACAAGATTCATGGTCGTCGCATCGAGCGAATCGGGCGAGCGTGCCGCGCTCACCGCCGTCCGAGCGAGCAGTTGTCCCGCGCCCCAAGTCCGGTCCAAGGCGATGGTGTCCGAGGACTATCGCCGCATCCTTGGCCAGCACGTCGACGAGATGGGTTTTCTCTGGGGCCTGCGGGCCGGGCGGCTCGATGCGCCGGATTCCGGCTTGAGGGCGCTTGCGCTCCTGGACCAACGCCTGAATGCCCATGCCCGGGCCCTGTCACTGGCGGGCGATGCTGCGCGCCACTGCGTGCAGTCGGAGGAGTCGCTGGCGGCCCTGTCGAACAGCAGTGCCGGACAGATGTTCGCGACAGCGGTGCGCATGATCGAGGACGGCAACGCGGCGGGACTGGAATCGCTTTTTCCGGCGGCCGAATCCATGCCGCAACTCGGCGTCGGCCTGCGTTCGGCATTCGGCTGGGTTTCCGCCCAATACCTGCGGGGAACGGTCAGGCAACTGCTGGCGTCGAGCCATGCCGACAGGCGATGCGCCGGCATCGTCGCCAGTGCGATGCACCGGATCGATCCGCTGAAGTTCCTGGACGCGGCCCTGTCGGATGACCTTGCCGTGTTGCGCGCGCGCGGCCTGCGCACGGCGGGCGAACTGGGGCGTACCGATCTGCTCGCGGATTGCATCAAGGCCCTGGGCGACGAAGATGCTGAGTGCCGGTTTCAAGCCGCGCATTCCGCGGTGTTGCTCGGCAACCGGGGCGCCGCCATCGGCGCCCTGCGCGAATCGGCGCTGGCCGATGGGCCGCATCGACGCGCGGCGCTGCAGTGCCTGTGCAGGCTGGTGGATCCTGCCCAGGTGCGCACTCTGCTGGGTGCGGTGGCGCGCAGCGGTGTCGCCTCGCGCCTGCTGGTGCAGTGCGTCGGCGCCGCGGGCGATGTCCACTACCTTGCATGGTTGATCCGGCAAATGGAGGACGCGACGCTCGCGCGCCTCGCGGGCGAGGCCTTTCGCGACATGTGCGGGGTGGATCTCGTGGCGCTCGGACTGGATCGCAAGCCGCCCGAGGGGGAAGCCGCAGGGCCGAGCGACGATCCTGACGACGAACGCGTCGCCATGGACGAGGACGACGGCCTGCCGTGGCCCGACGCGGCAAAGGTCCAGGGGTGGTGGCAGGCCAACAGCCATCGCTTCACCGAGGGCACCCGGTACTTCATGGGCGCGCCGCCCACATCGGCGCACTGCCTGTCCATCCTGAAGACCGGCGTTCAGCGCCAGCGCAAGGCCGCAGCCCTGCATCTTTGCCTGATGAATCCCGGGACGAAACTGTTCCCCACCAGCGCGCCCGCCTGGCGCCAGCAGCGCTGGCTGGATGCCATGAGCGGCTGACCCCATGGCGGCAAAGTTCCTCCTCCCGGCCCTGGCCGCGGTGTTCCTGATCGCCGCCCTCTGGCGCATCTCGCGCGAGGGCTTCAAGCTCGGCCCGGCGAGCCGCACCTGGCTGCTCATCGCGCTGATCTTCGGCGCAGTGTCCGCCTGGCTGTGGTGGTCCAGCATGTGACTGGACCACCGTTCCCCGCGCCTGTCATCCCCTTGCGTGAGTACGTTCATCGGCCAATGACAGAGGCGGTATGGACCATCGCCGGACCTCCGCCCATAGTTACCTCGTGTGCACTTACTTCCGCACGAAGGGATGGACGCAGTGGCCGCCGAATTTCAGATCAGGAGCGAATCGCCTGTCGCATCGGACTTGATGTTCTGGAGCATCGCTGGGCATGAAGGGCTCTCGCGTGCCTCCTTCTACGAACTCACGGTGCTGTCCGAGAGCGGCGCCATCACCGCCAAGGACATCCTCGGCCATGCCTTCGACATCGTCATCCAGTTCCAGGACAGCGAGGGCACGGCCCATGAGCGCCATTGCCAGGGCCATGCGACGCGCTTCATCCGGCTGAACAGCGTCGGGCGCCATTTCGAATACCGCATCACGCTGCGCTCCTGGTTCTGGCTGCTCACCAAGCGCACGAACTCGCGCATCCTCCAAGACAAGGAGGTGCTCGCCGTGATGGAGGATGTGCTCGAGGACAGCCCCATCAAGCGCCTGAAGAAGCTCAAGTCCAAGGACGTGATCGGCGCGCACAAGCCGCACACCTATTGTGTTCAGTACCAGGAGAGCGACCATGCCTTCCTGTCGCGCCTGCTGGAGGAAGAGGGCATCTACTACTGGTTCGACGCCCACGATGCGCCGGGCACCATGCACCTGTCCGACGCGATCGACCTCGCGCACGACAAGCTGCCGGCCGCGGACACCCTGCAATTCGATCCGCACGGCAGCAGCGAATCGCGCTTCAACGAGGTCACGCGCTTTGCCAGCATGCGGCAGTTCGACACCGGCAAGTTCGCCTCGCGCGACAACGACTTCACCGTCGTCAGCAAGGAGCTCAGCGCGGACAAGGGCGACCCTGACGCGCACGAACTGGCCGATCTGGAGGCCTTCGAGTTTCCCGGCGGCTACATCGACGGCGACGACACCGACAGCATCGCCACCGTGCGCGTCGACGAACTGGTCGGCCGCCGCCAGCGGCACTGGGCCTTCACCCATTGGCCCGACGTGGCCGTCGGCAAGCGCTTCGAATACAAGGGCAATGGCGATGGCTCGAACGACGGCGAATACGTCATCGCCGGCTGCACCTTCGTGGCCAGTCACCCGGGCTACGAGGGGCTCCATCCAACCGATGCCACACGTTCGCTGGTGGCCGTGCTGCAATGCGCGCTGGACGACGATGCCGTCAATGCAGATTCGCGCCGCGCCTTCGAGGACCTGATCGACGAACTGCCGGAACTGCGCACAGGCATCCAGGGGAGCAGTGCGTTCCTGCTCACGCTGCTGCCCATCGACATGCACTGGCGCCCGCCGCGCCTGACGCCGCGCGCACGCATGCCCGGCCCGCAATGCGCGATCGTGGTGGGCAAGTCCGGCGAGGAGATCTGGACCGACAAGTACGGCCGCGTGAAGGTGCAGTTCCACTGGGACCGCTACGGCAAGCGCGATGAGAACAGCTCCTGCTGGATCCGCGTGTCGCAGCCGTGGGCCGGCAAGGGTTGGGGCTCGGTCAGCATCCCGCGCATCGGGCAGGAGGTGATCGTCGACTTCCTGGAGGGCGACCCGGACCAGCCCATCATCGTCGGGCGCTTCTACAACGGCGAGAGCATGCCGCCGTACTCGCTGCCCGGTGATGCGGTGGTGAGCGGCCTGAAGACCAACACGCACAAGGGCAAGGGCTACAACGAGATGTCGATGAACGACACCGCGGGCAAGGAACAGATCGTCGTCCATGCCCAGTACGACCTGAACACCACCGTGAAGCACGACGAGAAGCACATCGTCGAGACCGGCAACCGCACCATCGAGGTCCGGACCGGCACGCACACCGAGACCATCAAGGGAAACACCGCCATCAAGATCTCGACCGGCACCTACGACCACAACGTGGCCACCGGCACCGCGCACTACCACGTGAAGGCGGCGCTCACCGAGGACTACGACACCTCGCAGACGACCACCGTCAAGGGCCCGGTCTACATCCATGCCACGGAGAGCATCCAGCTGCACACGGGTTCCAGCAACCTGTGGATGGCCAAGGACGGGACCATCACGCTGAAGGGCGTGAACATCACGATCGACGGCTCCAGCACCGTCACGATCCTCAGCAAGAAGATCACGGAAATCGGCGATGCAGAGCTCAAGGGCTCGGCCCCCAACGTGGTCTTCAGCGGCGGCACCCAGGCTCAGCTCGGCGTGGGCAACCAGCAGGTGACCTGCGACAAGGCCAAGGTGAACGTCTCGGGCGCGGCCATCAATGCGTCGGCGGTCGGCATGCACGAGATCACCGGCGCGGTGGTGAAGATCAATTGATGAGCGACTGCCATGAGAAAGCTGCTCGCGAGCGTCTCGTCCCGCCTCGGCGACTTCATCGCACAGCGCGATGACGTGGCGCTGGTGCTGAGCGCCACCGAGGCCGACGCGCTGCCGCTGCTGACGATGCTCGACGGCATCGAGGCCGAGCGTGGCGCCGACTTCTTCTGGACCTTCACCGATGCCTTCGTCGACGGCGTGTCCTATGCCGAGGCGATCCACAACGCGTTCGCGGCGAAGCATGGCGCGGTCCGCCTGTTGATGGAGAAGGAGGGCATGACGCCCTGGCCACCCATGCCGGCCGTCGTCGAATCTGCGGACACTGTGCCGGCATTGCGCCTGCGCGAGCTCGCGAAGTTCTGCCGCGCGCTGTTGCCGGTGCCGGATGGTGCGCTGGCGGTCCTCAGCTTCTTCCCGCTGAAGATCGACGATGGCTTGGCCTACGCCAACCTGATGAGCGAAGTGATCGCGCACCGCTTCCCGCTGCCCTGGTGCCACCACCTTCGCTTCATCCTTCGCGACGACCCCGCCGCCCCGGAACTGTCCAACGCGCTGGGCGGCGCACCGCGGGTGCAGCACTTCGCGCCCGACCTGAGCGTGCAGGCCCTCAGCCAAAGCATCGAGGACGAGGCTGCCGACGAAACGCTGCCGCTGCCGGAACGCATGTCCTCCCTGCTGGTGTCCGCCGGCAACGACCTCGCATTCGGCCGCCATCCAATGGCGCTGGAAAAGTACGCGCTGCTCTTCCGCTACCACGGCGCCATGAACAGCTACGCCATGGCCGCGCTGGCCATGCTTGGCATGGGTCAGGTCTACGAGCGCATGGGCGAGACCTCGATGGCCAACGATGCCTACCAGGCCGCGCTCATTCCCGCGAGCCAGGGCAGCTACCCGTCGATCCAGGTGCTGCTGAACGTCGTCCTGAGCCTGGCCAACCTGCGCACCGAGCACCAGCAGTGGGACGAGGCCGAAGGCTACTGGGACGTGACGCAGCAACTGGCGGTGCTGTCGCGCGACGGCCCGCTGAAGGCGCGAGCGCTGCTGCAGCGCGGCTATGCCCAGGAGCAGCAAGGCAAGCTCGCGGAAGCCGAGCAGAGCTGGTTCGCGGGAACGGTGATCGCCGCGCAGCTCGAGGAGACCGACCTGTGCGGCGACTGCCTGGAGCGCCTGCGCGGCGTGTACGTGGCGCAAGGCCAGGACGACAAGGCACTGGCGATTGATCCCTATCTGGCGGCGCTGGGCCGCGATGCAGGGACGCCGGAGCCTGCGGGGGACCACGATCATGGGCATGGGTGACGGCTCGTTCGGCAATCTCGGCCTCGCCGTCAGTCAGCATGCGAGCGGCGTGACGGGCGACCAGACGTCGCCCTGGGCACGCGCCGCTGGCACGCCGGGCGAAGTCATGGGCGTCGGCACGCGCTGGGCACATTCGCTGGGCCAGACCCGCGACGCCTGGGCCAACCTCACCAGCCCGAGCAAGCCGGGCGGCCCGCCGCCCACGGGCGGACAGGTGGCCGCGCGAACGCTGCGGGCAACGCAGCAGACCGTGGGTGCGCTGCTGGGTGCATTCAACATGGGCAAGGACATGTTGGACGTGGGCTTTGCCAACCTCACGGCGCCCCTTGCGGCCATCTTTCCGAGCCTGCCCGCGGCAACGCTGCTGTCACCCTACCTCGGCACGCCGCACTGCCACCCGACCCATCCGCCCAGCGGCCCGCCACCCATTCCTCCAACGCCGCTCCCGAGCCTTGGGATGGTCACGCTGGGGGTGACGCCGCGTGTGCTCATCAACTACCTTCCGGCAGCCCGCGTGGAGGACATCGGCCTGGCGCCGACCTGCTGCGGCATCCCGCCCGCGTGGTTCAAGATCAAGACCGGTTCGTCCAACGTGTTCATCGGCGGCATGCGCGCGGCACGCATCGGCGACATCTGCCAGGCCTGCAAGAACATACCGGAGGCGCCCAGCATCCCCGCAGGCAGGGCACTGGCGGCGATCGGCAAGGCGGCCGGCGCCGTCAGCAAGGCGGTGGCCGTCGGTGGCTACGTCGCGGGCGGCCTGGGCATGGCCGCCGACATCGCCGAGGCGGCGGTGGAAGACGACGCCGCAATGGCTTCGGCGAAGGCCTTGTCGGCCGCGATGGCGGCTGCCCAGATGGCGGCGGATGCCGCAAAGATGGCGGTCGAGGCCACCATGTGGAAGGACCCGACGCTCCCGCCGACAGGAAGCATCGGCGCCATCATCGATCCCAGCCATGCCACCGTGCTCATCGGCGGATTCCCGATGATCAACATCCCCAATCCGGCCGATGCGCTGCTCAATCGGCTGAAGCGCTACAAGGCGCAGTCTCCCGCCGAGAGCGAGAAAGTGGGGCCCAAGGCATGTCCGTAGCGCATTGCCCCGTCGGATGGCGCCATGCCGCGCAGGCGGTGGGCGATCCGGTGGACGTCATCACCGGCGCCAACTTCGACCAGACACTGGATTTCCGGCTCACCGGCCCGCTGGAGTTCTGGTGGCAGCGTCTCTACGACAGTTCGCAATGCCATCGCCGCGGCGCCATGGGTTGGGGCCATACGCATGACTTCGACAGGAGGCTGCGCCTGGATGCGGACGGCATCAGCTACATCGCGCCTTTCGGGCGAATCCACGGCTTTCCGCCTCTGACCGAAGACGGCGCGGAATGCAAGGCGCACGGCTTCGTGCTGCGTCGCGTGTCGATCCGCATCTACCACCTGTTTCATCACGGGCAGCCGGCGATGGAATTCCGTTTCCATCATCCGGCAGAGCCCGCCCGGCTCGCGCGCCTGTTCCAGCGCCAGCACCAGATCGAGTTCCGCTACAACGTGGAGAACGGACTCGAACACGTCAACGACTCCGCAGGTCGGCGAATCGTCGTCTTTGAAACGCCGGAAGGCCGGATCGACGGACTGATCCTTCAGAAAAAAGACGGCTCGCAGGAGCTGCTGGTTGCCTACCGGTACGACGAGCGCGGGAACCTGGTCGCCACGCGCAACGGGGCCGGCCATGGCTACGCCTTCCACTACGACGACCAGAACCGGATGGTCCGGCGCGTGGGGCGCACAGGCTTCAGCTTCCACTTTGCCTACGATCAACGCGGCCGATGCATCAAGGCGGTGGGCGATCAACGGGTCGACGGCGTGGCCCTCCACTACGACGATCAACAGCACGTGACCCGCGTGACGCGCGCTGATCTCGGCATCTGGACCTATTCCTTCGATGACGCGGGCCTGACCCGGATCGTCGACCCCTTGGGCGGCACCCAGAGCTTCGTGCGGGACAAGGCCGGACGGATTGCGCAGGAGGTGGATGCCAATGGCAACGTCACGCGCTACATCTTCGACGCGGCCGGTGCGCCGATTGCGAAGATCAACGCCAGGCGCCAACGCATCGCATTGCCGGAAGGGCCGAACTCGCCGGACCCGGACTTCCATCGTGTCGCCAGCAACGCCGCGGAATATGCGTTCGGCAAGCTCTTGAACACACGGCGAATCACGCTCGCCAGCGAAGCCTCGGTACGGGCCTTGCCGCTGCCTCCGGAAGTCCTGGACCTGGTTCTCTGTCAACGGGAACCGCTGCGGCGTGACGAGCTCGAAGCGCAATTCGACGTCCGCCCGCTGGGCGGGCTGTGGTGGCCTGAACCGAAGGCGGGCAGGGTGTTCAACGTGCTGGGCAAGCTCACCGCGCAATTCGGCGACGCGGGGGCGCGACGGGAGTGGCGCTACGACGCTTCAGGCAACCTCGCGCAGTTCAAGGACTTCGATGGCGCGTCCTGGGCACAGGAGTGCGGCCTTTGGCATTTCAAGACGGCGCTCACGAATCCGATGGGCGCGAAGGTGCGGTTTACCTATACCTCGGGCGGGAAGGTCGCGACCTGCACGGACGCTGGAGGTTCCACCAGCGAGTATTCCTACGACTTGAAAGACAAGCTGATCGAAGTCCGGCGGCATGGCGTGGTGCGCGAGACCTACGTTCGTGACGCCGTCGGCAACCTGCTGGAAAAGCATGACGGCGACGGCAATCCGTTGCTCAAGATCGAGATCGGGGCGGCCAACCTTCGGAGCAAGCGCACCCTTGCATCGGGCGACGAGCACAGTTTCGAGTACGACCTTTTCGGGCGCAAGGTGGTCGCCGCAACGAAGAAGGATCGAGCCGAGTTCAAGTACGACGTGCTCGGTGACTGCGTGCTGGACAAGCGCAACGGGCTTGGCGTGGAGCTGGCAGACAGGGAATGGGGAAAGTTCACGCAATCGCTCCTGTTCGGGCGCTTCCCGGTTCGCCGCGAGCAGCACGGAAAAACCGCATGGACGGTCGTTGACCCGATGAAAGGCCGGCACGAGTTTCGATTCCGCGAAGGCGGCCTCGTGACTCAGAAGCTCTGCAACGGCAGCCAGGAGACTTCGCAGTTCGACAACATGGGACGCTGCCTCTTCAAGTACGCCCAGCGCAGGAACGGACAGGCATGGCGCCGCCGGTATGGCTGGTCGGCGGAGGGAGAACTCCGGCACGTCGAAGACAGCCGCCTCGGCGAGATCCGCCATGAGTACGACCGCGCCCATCGCTTGAGAAGGCGAATCGCAGCGGGGCGCGTCGAGGAATACCAGATGGACCTGGCGGACAACCTGCTGGTCCAGCCCGGCTTGAACGGCGTGGTGCTCCGCGACGGCAATCGACTCGTGGCCGCCAATGGATGCGCCTTCTCCTATAGCCACAGGAATCACATCGAATCCAGGAGGACGCTCGATGGCGAAATCCACTACACCTATGACAGCCGTGATCTCCTGACGGGCGTGGAGACGCCGGATGGCAACTGGCTCGCCGAGTACGACGCGCTCGGCAGGCGCACCCGCAAGGTCTGGAAGGATCGATCGACCGAGTTCTACTGGAATACCGACCAGTTGATCGCGGAAGTCGGGCCGACCGGCAAATTGCGCATCTACCTCTATGCGGATTCCCTGGCCCTGTGTCCTTTTGCATTCCTGGACTACGAATCGATCGACGCCGATACCGCATCAGGGCGACGCTACCTGCTGTTCTCCGACCAGATCGGAGCGTGCCGCCTGATCGAGGACGATGCCGGCGATGAAGTCTGGCGTGCGCTCGTCTCACCCTTCGGCTCGACGGAAACCCAGTGCGAAAAGATCGAATTCAACCTGCGATTCCCCGGGCACTACTTCGATGCTGAAACCGGCCTGAACTACAACCGGTTCCGCTACTACGACGCCCGACTGGGCCGGTATCTGCAGAGCGATCCGTGGGGCCTCAAGGGTGGGTTCAATCTCTATGCGTATCGGACCAATCCGCTGCTCGTCGCGGACGTCCGGGGCCTGGGCGAGGAAACCGAGGACGGATTCCACTGTCCCGAAGAGGATGCCGAGAACATGTGGGAGGCCATGATGACGGCACCGCATGACGACGAGGGTCTTCCTTCGCATCTCCAGGAGCAGGCCGACCAGTCGCAGATCAATTTTGCAAAGGCCACGGAAATGGCGCAGGGCCTGGAGGGGAGCAATTGCGGCAAGACCATCTGCGTGGCGGGTGACCAGAGTTTCGGCAGCGGCACCAATCGCGTGGCAGGCCAGGACCATGTGCCGTCCGGCGACGTCAAGGTCGCGCACGGCAGCGACTTTGCGCCCGCCAATCCGGCCTTCATGGACCGGGGCGACCCCGGAAGCTACAACTCATGCCACGGGGAAATGCAAGGCGCGACGACGGGTGAGCCCATGGGCGTGTCGAAGGCGCCCTGCGACTCTTGTCGCGAAGGGCTGCAGCAGTTCGCCAACAACTCGGGGCAACCCGTGGTCATCACCAGCCCGGATGGAACGCACATCTACTATCCGAACCAGGGCGAGCCGGAGTGAAATCCAATGGAATCCGGCATGGCACCCTCGCAGGAACTTGCAGTGGCCATTCAGGTCGCCCGCCATGCGCTCGGTCAGGATCGCAATGGCGAACTCCGACTGCCAGAAAGAAAGGCCATCTGGGCGGCCATGGGGCCGACAGTTGTCGAAAACGGCAAGCCTGTGCTGGCCTTGGGTTCGAGGCGCAGGCTGAGGCTGGCGATATTGACGGCCGAGCATGTATTGCCTGTCTGGGCGAAGGACTTTCCCGCCAACCAGGAGCCGCAGCACATGCTGGCCGTCGCCGAGAAATGGTTGGCTGGCCATGCGGACTTCCAGGCCGCCTGGATGCTGAGGAATTCATTCTGGAGCGAACTCTCGAACATCCAGTCAGTGGAGGCGGCCGCCGGATTTGCGACTTGCCAGGTGCTCGCTACGGCGCTCGGCGACGAGAAGTTCACGCCGCAGTCTCTCAATGCGCCCTCGTGCGACCAGCAATTGGATCCAGATCAATGGGATGCAGGTTTTTATGCCTCCATCGCGCATGCGGGTGCTGCGCCATGGGAACAGGAAAACGCTGCAGGAAAGCGACGGGCATTCTGGCAGTGGTACCTCGCGGAGGCTGTGCCGCAGGCATGGCGTTGGTATTGATTTGAGATTGGACGGGCCGTCCCATGATCAAGTTGTATGTCGTGCTGGCAATCATCTTTGGTGCGATTGGCATCGCGGTGTGGTTTGCTTTTCTCCGGCCGGTCAACCAGCAAACGGGGTACGGCACCATCCTGAATAAAGACGCTCGGGCCGCCGACAAGTACGTGCAACATCAACCGGGCGCCTCGCGCGGATTCCGGACGCCGACGGAAATCAACATCGCAGAAAGCGACGTCCTGGAAATTGCACTGGAAGGGCGAGCCGAGCGCGTTCTCTATTCAACGAATACCGTGGCAAGCCGGGTCTTGGGCGTGGGGCAGAGGGTGCGGGTCACCTACGTCGAGCGCAGCTTCGGGCCCTTGTGGCACCGGACACAGGTTCTCGATGTGCAAGCGCTGGAACCCTGACGCGCGCCATGCGCCGGCCCGGCATACCTCTAACGGCGAGATTGCCAACCGCCTCCCTGAAATGAATACTCCCTGAGAGCTTCGCCTCTGCGAGCGCGAGGGGTGTTTGGGCGTCGCCCGGGAGCCGGTCCATGATTCAAATCGCTGTGGTCTCGCGGCAAGGCCAGCCGCCAGATCGGCCCATTTCCGCCCGCTTCGGGCCGGCGGGAGGCACCATCGGGCGGGCGGACACCAACACGCTGGTGCTCGACGATCCCGACCGCACCGTCTCGCGCGTGCATGCCCAGGTGCTCTGGCGTGAAGGCCGGTTCTTCATCGTCGATCGGGGCGCCAATCCGCTGCAAAGCAATGGCCATTCGGTCGGTGCCGGCAAGGAAGCGCCGCTGGCCGATGGCGACAAACTGGTCGTCGGAAGCTTCGTCCTGAGCGTCCAGGACACCGCCGCCGCGCAGGCCCCGGCTGCACCTCCGTCGCATTCGAGCCTGGCGCCGTCGCCTGGTGCAATCTTGCCCACCGACGACGACCCCTTTGCCGATCTGCTCGCAGGCCTGTCGCCACCCGCTGCACCCCCGCCGCCGCCAGCGGCCCGACCCGGCCGCGCTGCGCCGGTGGACCCGCTGTTCTTCCCCGATCCGATGGGCGGGAACGACCCGCTGCGCGGCCACGCGCTCGAAGCCGATCCCTTTGCCGACCTGCTGGGCTCGGCCGCTCCGCCACCCCCCGCCGGCAGTGCGAACCAGGACCTCTCCGGCCTCGGCCTGCTGCCCGGCCCCGCCAGCAACATCGATGAGCTCTTCGGCGGCCTCGGCGGCAGCGGCCCCGGCAGCGATCCGTTCGGCGAGAGCCCGCTCGGCGCGCTGCTCGTGCAACCGAACCTGTCGTCGAACGTCGATCCGCTCGCGTCCCTGCAAGCCACGCCCAAGCCGGTGGCCGCGCCGCGCAGCGACCATGTGCCGATCGGCCAGTTCGGCTACACGCCGCCCAAGGGCGTCGTCCCACCCGGCGGCGCCAGCGGTGGCTCATTGATGGACGACCTCGGCGCGAATCCCACCGTGCCCACGCCCCTGTTCGGCGACCTGATCGACGAGCCGGCCACCAGCCCGTCGGGCCGCAGGCTCCCGGTCGATGCCGACGACGATCCCTTTGCCAACCTGCTGGGGCCGCCACCCGCAGCCCCGGTCGCCAAGCCCGTCGCGCCGCCGCGCACCGCGCCCATGGCGTCACCGCCTGCCGCCACCCCGCGCGCTGCACCCACGCCCATGGCCCCGGCCGCGTCGGCAGCACCCGCCGCCGCACCCGCCTCCGACGACGTCCTGTTCGCCGCCTTCCTGCGCGGCGTCAACAGCAACCACCAGATGCCGACGGCCCTCACGCCCGAGCTCATGGAGCGCATCGGCGCGCTGCTGCGCACCGCGGCCGAGGGCACCTTGCAACTGTTGCATGCCCGCCAGGAGGTCAAGCGCGGCGTGCAGGCCGAGCTCACCATGATCGCGGCCCAGGCCAACAATCCGCTCAAGTTCTCGCCCACGGCGGAGGTCGCGCTGGCGCACCTGCTGGGCACCGGCGTGCGCGGCTTCATGAGCCCCGAGGAAGCGATGCGCGACGCCTACGACGACCTGCGCGCCCACGAGTTCGGCGTGATGGTCGGCATGCGCGCCGCGCTGGCGCACGTGCTCGCGCGCTTCACGCCCGCGGAGCTGGAAAAGAAGATCGTCTCCAAGTCCGCCTTCGACGCCTTCTTCAGCAATCGCAAGGCCAAGCTGTGGGATGAATTCGTCTCGCTTTACGGCGGCATCGCGGCAGAGGCGGAGGACGACTTCCACAGCCTGTTCGGCAAGGCCTTCGTGCAGGCCTATGACGAGCAGATGGCGCGACTGAAGGCGGGTCGCAAATAGCGCAGGTACCCACGAAAGCCACGAGGCAACAACGACAGAGAGGAGAGCGGGGTGGAAATCGAAATCGTGACCTTGTCCAAGCAGGGCGGGCGTTCGTACAACGAGGACACCTACGGCCACTGGAACGACGACCGCTACGTCATCTGCGTCGTCGCCGATGGTGCCGGCGGCCACGGTGGCGGTGACGTGGCGGCCGCCGTCGTGCGCAGCAGCGTGCTCGACACCTTCTCGCAGCGCCCGGGCCTCGACGCCGAGTTGCTGCGCAGCGTCATCGAACGCGCCAACCTCGACGTGGTGGCACGCCAGGCCGAAGGCGGCAAGTTGTCGGCGATGCGCTCGACCGTCGTGCTCGCGGCCATCGACCTGCACGAGAACACCGTGGCCATGGCCCATTGCGGCGACAGCCGCGCCTACCTGTTCCGTGGCGGCACGGTGCTGACGCGCTCGCTCGACCACAGCCTGGTCCAGCAGATGGTGGCCGGCGGCATGCTCGACGACGAGGGCGCGCGACTGCATCCGCAACGCAACATGCTGCTGTCGGCGCTCGGCTCCATCGAGAGCGCGCCCGAGATCGGTGTCTCGAGCCCGATTCCGCTCACGGTGGGCGACGTGATCCTGCTGTGCTCCGACGGCATCTGGGAACCGCTGGGCGACGCGTGCCTCAACGAGACGCTGCAGGCCTCGCGCAATCCCAGCCAATGGATCGTGCAAATCGACGAGCAGGTCAGGAGCCGCGCCAAGCCGGGCTACGACAACTACACCGCGCTGGCGCTGTGGGCGCATGCGGATGATGATGTGACGCAGATGCTGCCGTAGCAAAGGCGGCCAAGAAAAAAGCAGAAGTGCTTTCGCGACTTCTGCCTTGTGCGCCAGCTGCGGCTCCCGCCTCCATGCAACGCGGAGGCGGCAGCAAACCCGATCAATCAACCAAACGGCACGTTCTCCGCAATATTCCACGCCGCCGTCTTCTTGCCCTTGCCCGCGCCTTCCTTCGCCTGCGGGTCGTACTCGTACTTCACCTTGGCGAAGTTGAGCGTGACGTTCTCGGTCAGGCGGTCTTCGCCGCCGCTGCCGCCGGTGCTCACGCTGGTGATGATCAGGTCGCTCATCGTGATGGTGATGTATTCCAGCGGGTTGTCGCCGGCCTTGCGCACGACCAGCACGGCCTCGTCGTAGTGCGTGCCCTTGCAGCAGGCCAGGATCAGCGCGTGCGAAGCGGAGTCGGTGTACTTCGTGAAGGACAGGTCCTGGATGTTCACCTTGCCGGCGCCGCCGCCGGTACCCACGTGCGTGGTGCCGCTTTGCGACAGGCCCCAGTTCCAGGCCAGGACGTCGATTTCCTTCTTGTGCTTCGAATCGACGGATTCACCTTCGATCGCGCCTATCTTGATAAACATGTCTACGGCCATGATGCTCACCTTTCAGTTGAGAGAGTGTGGTTGGATAACGGGCTTGCTTGCTTACGTCGCCATCGGCAATCTGTTTCGTGAGTTGCCAGTAGCTGCAGAGATAACGAGTACGCCTCCCTGTTTTCAAACACTTTGCAACGTTGTCACGCGCCTTTCGCGGAGGGCAGTTTCGACACCAGCCGGAGCGACACGGTGAGCCCTTCAAGCTGGTAGTGCGGACGCAGGAAGAACTTCGAGGTGTAGTAGCCGGGATTGCCTTCCACCTCCTCCACGATCACCTCGGCCGCGGCCAGGGGCTTGCGCGCCTTGGTCTCTTCGGACGAGGTCGACGGGTCGCCGTCGACATAGTTGGTGATCCACTTGTTGAGCCACTTCTCCATGTCGCTGCGTTCCTTGAAGCTGCCGATCTTGTCGCGCACGATGCACTTCAGGTAGTGCGCGAAACGGTTGCAGGCGAACAGGTAGGGCAGGCGCGCGGCCAGGTTGGCATTGGCCGTGGCGTCGGGATCGTCGTACTCGAAGGGCTTCTGCAGCGACTGCGCGCCGATGAAGGCCGCGAAGTCCGAGTTCTTGCGATGGATCAGCGAGAGCAGGCCGGCCTTCGACAGCTCGGCCTCGCGCCGATCGCTGATGGCGATCTCGGTCGGGCACTTCTGGTCGACGCCGCCGTCATCGCTCGGGAAGGTGTGCAGCGGCAGGCCTTCCACCGCGCCGCCCGATTCGATGCCGCGGATGCGCGAGCCCCAGCCGTACATCTTGTACGAGCGGTTGATGTTGGTGGCCATCGCATAGGCGGCATTGGCCCAGGCATAGTGGCTGTGGTCGGCACCGGCCACGTCTTCCTCGAAGTCGAAGTCCTCCACCGGATTGGTCTTCGCACCATAGGGCGTGCGCGCCAGGAAGCGCGGCATGCAAAGGCCCAGGTAGCGCGCATCGTCCGATTCGCGCAGCGACCGCCAGCCGGCATATTCGGGCGTCAGGAAGATCTTGGTCAGGTCGCGCGGGTTGGCGAGTTCCTGCCAGGATTCCATCTGCATCAGGTGCGGGCTCGCGCCGGTGATGAAGGGTGCGTGCGCGGCGGCCGAGATCTTCGCCATCTCGCCGAGCAGTTCCACATCGGGCGGGCTCTGGTCGAAGTGGTAGTCGCCGACGATCGCGCCGAAGGGCTCGCCGCCGAACTGGCCGTATTCCTGCTCGTAGACCTTCTTGAACATCGGGCTCTGGTCCCACGCCGCGCCCTTGAACTTCTTGAGCTGCTTGTGGAGATCCTTCTTCGAGATGTCCATCACGCGGATCTTGAGGTTCTCGTCGGTCTCGGTGTTGTTCACCATGTAGTGCAGGCCGCGCCATGCACTCTCGATCTTCTGGAAGTCCTCGTTGTGCAGGATCTTGTTGATCTGCTCCGAGAGCTTGGCGTCGATCGCGGCGATCATGGCCTGGATCGACTTGGTCACGTCCTTGCCGATGACCGCGGTGTTGCTCAGCGCCTGTTGTGCGAGCGTGAGGACCGCGGCCTCGACGGCGCTCTTGGCTTCGTCGCTGCGCGGCTTGAATTCCTTCTGCAGGAGCGACGAGAAGTCGTTCCCCTCCAGCGCAACGTCTTTCAGTGCGCTCTGCTGCTCGAGTGCTTCGGTCGCCATGGTGCGTTCTCCTGATGTGCGGTGAATGGGTCAGGCGTCACGCGGCGGGCGCGGCGTCGTCGGGTTTCTTGCTGGCGGCCAGCGTCTTCAGCAATTCGGGGTTCTCCAGGACCTTGGCCAGCAGGTCTTCCGCGCCGCCCTTGCCGTCCATGTAGGTCACCAGGTTCGCCAGCTGCGTGCGCGCTTCGAGCAGCTTGTTCAGCGCATCGACCTTGCGTGCCACGGCGGCGGGCGAGAAGTCCTCCATGTTCTCGAAGGTCAGGTCGACCTTGAGTTCGCCTTCGCCCGTGAGCGTGTTGGGCACCGAGAAGGCGGCATGCGGTTTCATCGCCTTCATGCGGGTGTCGAAGTTGTCGACGTCGAATTCGAGGAACTTGCGGTCCGCCACCGGGATGACCTTGTCGGGGTCGGCGGGCTTGCCTGACAGGTCGGCCAGCACGCCCATCACGAAGGGCAGCTGGACCTTCTTCTCGGCGCCGTAGAGCTCGACGTCGTACTCGATCTGAACGCGCGGGGCCCGGTTGCGGGCGACGAATTTCTGACTGCTGGTGGCCATGGAAACAACTCCTTGCGTTGGGAAGTAGCGGGTCGCTGAAAGAGGTTCACTCCGAGGACGGGCGCGGGCCCGTCACTGTCTCGATGGTGTCGAGTGCATTGGGCGCGAGGTCGGCCATGATCTCGAAGAAGCTCACGCCGATCAGGCGCTTGGCGCGCTCGATCAGAAGGGGCGCGGGATTGCCCGGTTCGGTCTGCTGCAGGAAACGGATCACGCGGTCGAGCGTGGCCAGCACGTCCTGGCGGCTGGTGAGTTCACCCTTTGCCGCAGCGGCCTTGCCGCCCGCGGGCGCATCGCCATCGGCCGCCTCGCCGGCTTCGCCTTCGGCTTGTGCCTCGGCGGTTTCGCCCACCACCGCCGTGGCCGCGGTGCGCAGCACGACGCCGACGCGGCGAAGCGGGTCCAGGTCGATCGCATCGGCCATGCCGGTGCGATCGGTCACCAGCGCCTGCAAGGCTGCAACCTGCGCGAGGATGCCCTGCAGCAGAGGCATCGTTTCCGGATGCTCGGCATGGATCTCGGCCAGCGCGCCATGTACCTGGGCCGGTGAATATCCGGTGCCCCCACTGACGGGTGTGAGCAGGTTGTGTGCGATCGCGATGTCGCGCACCTTGATCGGCCCGACGCCGCGCGACACGCCCACGCCGGCCTCATACAGGTCGCGCAGCACCATCGACGACTGGGTCAGCGGCGCAAGCGCGTTGAGGCGCATGGTCGGGTCGTTGTCCTCCTCGGCGTCCAGCATCGGATGGATGCTGTCCCAGAAGGTGCCGAGCAGGCCTGTCAACAGTTGCACGCCGAGGCTGAAGCCGGTCACGCCTTGCATGCGCGTCGATGCACGCAGCAGCAGCATGGCCAGGCGCACGTCCTTGGCGCGCTGCAACAGCGCCTGCGCCTGGTCGGACACCAGCCGCCACTCGGGTTCCACGGCAGGGATGACCTTGTCGCCGAACTGCTGCTCGGGCTTGCCCTGGGATGCCGCGTCCAGTGCCGTGAACGCCGGGTCATGCTCAAGGTCGTCACCCACCGGCGATGCCTCGCTGATGGGTGCTTGCAAGGCCTCGACGAGTTCGGGAGTCAGCATGTTGCCTGTTCGAATTGACTGGTGATAATCAAAGAAGCGTCCGGACCGGTCAATGCAACGAAGGAAATAGCATGCGTCTCCTTGGCACCCACCGTTTGCCCTATGGCAGCCACGCGGTCCTCGCTTCATGGGTCGTGGGGCTGGCGCTGGCCGGTTGCGCCAAGCCACCGGCGCCGCCGCCACCGCCGGTCACCACGCCGATGTTCTTCACGATCACGGCCGGCCCCGATGCCAACCCCGATGTGCGCGGCCGTGCATCTCCCATCACGGTGCGCGTGTACGCGTTCAAGACCACCGCCGCCTTCGAAGGCGCGGACTTCTTCACCCTGTTCGAGAAGGACACCTCCATCCTCGCGGCCGACACGGTGCAGCGCGAGGAAATGCTGCTGCGCCCTGGGGACAGCAAGAAGCTGAATTTCGTGCTGCCCGCCGATGCCAAGGCCTGGGGCGTGATGGGCGCCTACCGCGACCTTGACCGTGCACGCTGGCGCGAAGTGCGCCCGGTCGAGCCCGGCAAGGGCGAGATCGTCACGGTGACCGTGGGCGCGCGGCAGATGAAGATCGATTCGGTTCCCGCGCCGCCACCACCCCCACCGCCCAAGAAGTAGGCGTGCGCCCGATCAGAACGCCCGGTGCAGCCGCGCCAGTGACTGGTCCGCGGGCAGGAAACGATGCAGCAGGTCTGAACTGAAGGCGGCCTGGCTCTGCGGTGACGACGCGCCAGTCAGGTAGAGGCCGCGCCAGAAGAAGGCGGTCTCCGCGTTGCCCGTCGGCTCGAACAGCTTGGCCACCAGTTCGCGCAATCCCGGCGCCAGCGCGATCAGTTGCTCTACCCATTGATGGCTTGCCAGCCGCACGGCAGGCGCGTCGGGATGTTCCTGCAGGAGTCCTGCGCCGAGCGCGCGCAAGCGGGTCGACATCGGGGCGAACAAGGCGTCGAAGCGTTCGCCGGCCGCAGCGGCCGGGGCATCGGGTTCAAGTCCAGGCTCGGGCAGCCGATGCCCGAGTGCCTGTGCCAGCACCTCCGGCGACAGCACCTCGCACACTTCCACATGGCCGGCCAGGCGTTCGATCCCGGTCACCACGACATACACGGGCAGGCGAAGTTCCAACAGTTGCGTGGTCTCGCGCAGCACGCGCTGCAGGCGTTCCGCGAGCGGCGCGACCCCTTGCGGCGGCTGCAGCAGCTCGCGCGCTTCCACGCACACCACGATGCCGTTGAGCGGCAGCGCGGGCCGTTGCTCCGCCAGCGCCATCAGCGCACGCAGCCACAGGCCGCGGGCACGCTGCCCGGCCACGCCGTTGCTCACCGCCGCCGGCCCCAGCGCGATCGCGGCCATCTCCGGGCGCACCTGCGCCTGCCAGAAAATCCACGGCTGCGCCTCTATCGCCAGCAGTCCTGGCAGGTTGGCGGCGGCATTGCCGATGAACATCAGCCACGGCTTGCTGATGTCCGCCGCGTCCGCCTCCTGCAGCGCCTGCGGCAACGCGGCCAGCGCCGTGTCCGCATCGTCGATGTCCGACTTCGCCAACAACCCGCGCAAGGTGCGCAAGCGCTGCGACCGGCGCCGCCCCAGCGTTCCCCACCACAGCAGCGCAAAGGCCACGGCGCTCACCGCCGTCAGCAGCCAGAAGGAGTGGGAAAGCGCGCTCATCGCTCGATGGTCTGCAAGAACTCGAACTCGGCGATCAGGCGCTCCGGATCCTTGTGCAAGGACAGCGATTCGCGCAGCCGCAGCAGGTAGTCGGAGGCCAGTTCGAAGGGCGGCCGGTCCACGTTCTCGCTGAAGGGCGTGGGCGAGGCCAGCACCGTCACGAGCACCGTGCCGAAGGGCGGACTGACCAGCCAGCTCGAGGGCACGTCCGCGCCGATCTCGAAGCGCTCGCCACCGGTGCGCCGGCGCGGACTGCGACCCGCATTGAAGTGCAGGACCGAGCCGTCGGCGGTGAAATAGTCGACCCACACATAACCGTCGTAGTTGGGCTGCGTGAGCTGCAGCAGCACCGGATCGCCTTCGCGCAGTTGCCCGTTGCGCGCGGTCTTGGAGAACACGGTCAGGCCCCATTGCTTCTCGCGGTTGCGCATCTGGTAGGGCTTGAGCATCGCGACCACCTCGCAATACGGCCACACCCGCAACGCCAGCTCGATGCGCGTGGACCGCACGCCCGGCACCGATGCCACTTCGTGCCGCACGCGTTCCGGGTCGTCGGGATGGGACACGAAGCCGCGCACCTCGGCCATCCCGCTGTCGGTCACGGTGGACTGCAGGTCGGCGCAGGCGAAGGCCTGCAGGCGGTTGTCGACGCGCTGCGCCAGCGTCGTCGGCGCTTGCGGTGGATGCGCCGCGAACAACCACAGCAGCATCGCCAGCGGCAGCAGCAGCGCCAGTGCGAAGCCGCCGCGCAGCATGGTCCGCTCGCGTTGCTCGGGTTTGCTCGGGCCCGGCGGGTCCGGCACCGAATACGGTTGCGGCGTGATGTGCTCCCGCGCGATCTCGTCCAGCACCAGCGGCGGTGTGCTCAGCTGGCGCGCATGCAGCGCCTTCAGCT
Organism: Variovorax robiniae; assembly: GCF_037889955.1. Classification (NCBI taxonomy): domain Bacteria; kingdom Pseudomonadati; phylum Pseudomonadota; class Betaproteobacteria; order Burkholderiales; family Comamonadaceae; genus Variovorax; species Variovorax robiniae. The sequence continues at coordinate 47,433 of NZ_JBBKZS010000013.1, read as the reverse complement.
TGCCGAGCTCGCCGCTGTCGCCGGCCTCGAAGTAGTACTGGCCCCGAAAGCCGTTGGCCATCACCTGCCAGTAGACCTCGCGCAGTTCGTCGTCCTCCGCCTGCAGCGAGGACAGGTGGTGGAAGAACTCGGTGTGGGCATTGTTGGAGTTGTAGAGCCGCAACTGCAGCGGTGGCAGGCGCGCATGCCATGCGGGGCGCCTCGCGAGGATCTCGTCCAGCCAGGCGACCAGCGCAAAGGAGGCCGACTCGATCCGCTCCGCCGGCTGCCCGGCCGCGATGGCCTGCGCGCGCGCCTGCTCCAGCAGCGCCAGCGCCTGGCGCTGGGGTTCCTCCACCGGCGGCTCGGCATGGCCGGCGCGGATCGCGACGTCCAGTTCGAGGCCGAGCGTGAACAGGGGTTGGTAGAAGTCGAGCAGGCGATGGCGGCTCATGGCTGCTCGCGGCTATCCTTCGTGGGCGCGAAGCCGCTGTGGTTGGCACATGCTCCGTCCCGTCTGTTTCAGAAGTCCAGCGATTCTTCCGGCCGCCGCGGGCATGCACCATACTGCGTGGGGACTATGCCTTTCGGGCGGCGCCCCGGCTTGCCGGCGCAGCCAAAGGCCGCTATCTTCACTGTTGCGTTAACAAACATTTGCCGCCGGGGGTGCGCCATGAAAATCCTGATCGCCGACGACCACCGGCTCGTCATCGAAGCGGTCAAGGCCAAGCTGTCCGAGCTGGAACCTGCCATTGAATTCGTGCTCGCCATGAGTGTGGACGAGTTGCTGGCCAGCGCTTCCGACGACCTCGACCTGGCCGTGATCGACCTCAACATGCCCGGTGCAGAAGGCCAGGCCCACATCGAGGAGATCCGCCGCCGTCATCCCGCGGTGCCGGTCATCGTGCTGTCGGGCTACGAAGACCCGAACGTGATGCGCAGCGCGCTCGAGGTGGGCGTGCTCGGCTTCATTCCCAAGGCCTATTCGCCCGAAGTCATGATCTCGGCCGTCCGGCTGGTGCTGGCTGGCGGCGTCTACGTGCCGCCGCTGATGCTCTCCGCCGTGCCGCCGGGCATCGTGCCGGGTGTCGGTGACGTCGGCAGTGATGCGGCAACGCCACGCGGCGCCAACAACACCCACACGCTCGAACACCTGCGCAAGGTGCTGACCGAGCGCCAGGTCGAGGTGCTGCAACTGCTGTCGCAGGGCAAGCCCAACAAGCTGATCGGCCGCAGCCTCGGCATCAGCGAAGGCACCGTGAAGATCCACCTCGCGGCGATCTTCCGCGCCCTGAATGTCCGCAACCGCACCGAGGCGGTGGTTGCGGCGCAGACCTTGACCGAGGCGCAGACATAACCGAACGCTCCTACACCAGGAACTTGCGCGCCAGGCTCACCCAGTAGCTGGCGCCCAGCGGCAGCGCGCGATCGTTGAAGTCGTATCGGGGGTTGTGCACCATGCAGCCACCGTCCTCGCCGGTGCCGTTGCCCAGCACCACGTAGGCGCCGGGGCGGGCCTGCAGCATGAAGGCGAAGTCCTCGCTGCCCATGGTGGCGGGGCGCTCGAAGACCTTGTCCTCGCCGAGCAGGTCGATGGCAACCTGGCGGGCGAACGAGGTTTCGCGCTCCGGGTTCACCAGCACCGGGTACTGCTGGCGGTAGTCGATCTCGCACTTGAGGCCGTAGCTCTCCGCCTGCGCATGCACGAAGGCCTTCAGGCGGCGTTCGATCTGGTCGCGCACGGCCGGGTCCAGCGCGCGCACGCCGATCTTGAGCACGGCCTGCTCCGGCACGATGTTGTAGACCTCGCCGGACTGCACCGATCCCACCGTGATCACCGCGGCCTGGTGCGCGCTCACCTCGCGTGACACCAGGCTCTGCAGGCCCAGCACGATGCTGGCGGCGCACTGCATCGGGTCCACGCCATGGTGCGGCATCGCCCCGTGCGCGCTGACACCGGTCAGCGTCACGGTCACACGGTCGAAGGACGCCATCGCCGGGCCCGTGCGCATGGCCATCTGCCCGACCGGGATGCCCGGCCCGTTGTGCAGCGCGAACACCGCATCGCAAGGGAAGCGCTCGAACAGGCCCTGCTCGATCATGTGGCGCGCGCCGCCCTCGTTCTCCTCGGCCGGCTGGAAGATCAGGTTCAGCGTGCCGTCGAAGCCGCGGTGCTCCGACAGGTAGCGCGCGGCGCAGAGCAGCATCGCCGTGTGGCCGTCATGGCCGCAGGCATGCATGCAGCCGATGCGCCGGCTGGCCCACGGGTGGCCGGTGGCCTCGACGATCGGCAGCGCATCCATGTCGGCGCGAATGCCCAGTCTGCGCGCGCCCGTGCCTTCGCGCAGCGTACCGACCACGCCGGTGCCGGCCAGGCCGCGGTGCACTTCATAGCCCCAGGCCGCGAGCTTCCCGGCCACCAGGTCGCTGGTCTGGTGCTCCTGGAAAGCCAGCTCCGGGTTCGCGTGGATCTGACGCCGCAGCGCCACCATTTCCGGCGCGAGCAATTGCATGTGATCGAGGAGTGCGGTGGGGTCCATGAGTCGGTTGCCTTCTTCCATTGGTCGATTCGGATGTTCAGGTCCCGGACGGGCTTGGCGGCGACGCGGCGCGGTCCAGCGCGGCACCCGCTCGCGGCAACAGCGTAAACGCTTCCCTCTCCAGCGCCTCGCGATGCTCCGGTGCCGCGATGTCGATCATGCGGCGCACACGCACCGACAGTGGCTGGTCGCGCAGGTCGGCCACGCCGTATTCGGTGACGATGAGACCGGCGTCCGCGCGCGAGGTGCTCGTCGGCCCGCCCAGGTTCAACACGATGCGGCTGCGTGCACCCGCCTGCGCCGGCAGCCCGACGATCGGCAGGCCGCCCCGGCTGCGGCGCGCGCCGCGCAGGAAATCGACCGCCCCGCCGACCGCGCCGACGTAGACCCCATCGGCCACCTCGGCATTGACCTGGCCAGTCAGGTCGACCTCGATGGCGGCGTTGATCGCGACCAGCCGTTCCTGCGCGGCCAGCACGTCGGGATGGTGCGTGTAGTCGGTGCCGCGCAGGCTGAGGCTGGTGTTGCGATGGGCGAAGGCGCGCAGCCGTGGGCCACCGAGCAGGATGCCGACCACCCCCACGCCCGGGTCCAGGCTCTTGCGCGCATGCGTGAGCGCGCCCGATTCGGCCAGCGCCACGATGCCGTCGCCGACCGCGCCGCTGTGCAGGCCCAGGTCGCGATGGTTGACCAGCGCCGCGTACACCGCCTCCGGCACCGCGCCTATGCCCACCTGCAGCGTCGCGCCGTCTTCCACCAGGCCGGCGATGTGCGCGGCGATGGCCTGCTCGACCGGCCCGCTTCGCGCAACAGGCGCATCGACCAGTGGATGGCGCGCGTCGAAGCAGGCCGCGATCCGCTCCGGGCCGAGGCTCAGGCCGCCCTGCAGTTGCGGCAGTTCCGGATGCACCTCGACGAGCACCGTGCGCGCCACGTCCAGCGCCGCGCCCAGATATTCATGCGCCAGGCCCAGCTGGAAGCGACCCTCCACGTCGGGCGGCGGCACCTGCAGCATCAGCACGTCGACCTTCAGCGCGCCGGTGCGGATCATGTCCGGCAGCTGCGAGTAATGCGCCGGCACCACGTCGAGCACGCCCGCCTGCGACAGGCCGCGCTGCGCCGCGCCGCAGATGTAGCCCACGAAGTCCAGGAAATCGGCATGCTCCGGATGCAAGGTGCCCGCGAATCCCAGCCCGACCCACACGCGCACGCGTCCCTGGCCCGCCACCGACGCGCGTTGCGCCACCAGTGCCCGCGTCAGGGTCAAGGGCTCGGCCGTGCCCTGGCCCCACATGACGGTGTCGCCGGGGCGGATCCAGTCGTGGAGCAGGGGTTCGCCGGGTCGTCTCATTTTTATTCGGATGAAAGTCCTGATCGGAATCCATCATGACATGAATTGATATTTTCGATACTATCGTCCCGAAATAACGAACCCTTGGAGACATGCAGTGGCCAACATGATGGAAAACAAAGTCGTGGTCGTCACCGGCGCGGGCAACGGCATCGGGCGCGACATCGCGCTGGCGATGGCGGCCGAAGGCGCGAAAGTGGTGGTCAACGACCTCGGCACCAGTGGCAGCGGCGAGGGCAGCGACGCCGGCCCGGCACAGGCGGTGGTCAACGAGATCCGCGCGGCGGGCGGCGAGGCGGTCGCGAGCACCGAGAGCGTGTCGGAATGGAACGCGGCCAACCGCATCGTGCAGGCCGCGCTGGACCACTTCGGTCGCATCGACGGCGTGGTCAACAACGCCGGCATCCTGCGCGACCGCATGTTCTTCCGCATGAGCCTGGAGGAGTGGAAGTCGGTCATCGACGTGCACCTCAACGGCAGCTTCTACGTGGCGCGCGCGGCGGCCAACCACTTCAAGGAACAGGGCAGCGGCGCCTATCTGCACATGACCTCGACGTCCGGCCTGATCGGCAACTTCGGCCAGACCAACTACGCGGCGGCCAAGCTCGGCATCGTCGGCCTGTCGCGCAACATCGCGCTGGATATGCAGCGCTACAACGTGCGCTCCAACTGCATCGCGCCCTTTGCGTGGAGCCGCCTGATCGGCACCATCCCGACCGAGACGCCGGAAGAGAAGCAGCGCGTCGAACGCATGAAGCGCATGGAGACCCACAAGATCGCGCCGCTGGTCGTGTACCTGTGCTCGGACGCGGCCAAGGGCGTGTCGGGCCAGATCTTCACCGTTCGCGCCAACGAGATCTTCCTGTTCAACCAGATCCGCCCGATGCGCGGCGTGCACCGCAGCGAGGGTTGGACGCCGCAGACCGTGGCCGATCATGCGATGCCGGCACTGAAGGCCGGCTTCACGCCGCTCGAGCGCAGCGCCGACGTGTTCTGTTGGGACCCCATCTGATCCTTCTTCCTCCCTCTCCCCCTGGGAGAGGGCCGGGGTGAGGGCAACGGCTTCGGTTCTCGCACTCCCTTCAATTCACGCGCCTTCCAGCCATGCCCATCGACTATCAAAAGCTACGCACCCGCGTCTTCCCCGACGTCGAGCAGACCTACACCTGGAAAGACAGCGCCCTCTACGCCTTGGGCGTCGGCTTCGGCCACGACCCGCTCGACGCGCAACAGTTGCCCTATGTCTACGAGCAGGACATGCGCGCCGTCCCCACCATGCCCGTGGTGCTGGCGACGCCGGGCTTCTGGCTCAAGGAGCCGGACTCTGGCGTCGACTGGGTCAAGGTGCTGCACGGCGAGCAGAGCCTCACGATCCACCATCCGATCCCGGTGGGCGCGACCGTGGTGGGCAAGCTCAAGGTCACGGCCATCGTCGACAAGGGCCGCGACAAGGGTGCGCTGCTGGTCTCCGAGCGCACGCTGCACGACAAGTCAACGGGCGCCTTGCTGGCGACGCTCGAAGGCCTGACCTTCTGCCGCGGCGACGGCGGCTTCTCGGAAACACCGGGCAACGGCCCCCGCGGCGGCGACCCCGCCCCCACGCCCAAGCCCGCCACGCCGGATCGCACGCCAGACATCGTCTGCGACCTGCCGACGATGCCGCAATCCGCCTTGCTCTACCGCCTGTGCTCCGACCTCAACCCGCTGCATGCCGACCCTGCCGTCGCGCGCGCGGCCGGCTTCAAGCAGCCGATCCTGCACGGACTGGCCAGCTTCGGCGTCGCGGGCCACGCCATCCTGCGCACCTGCTGCGACTACGACGCGGCGCGGCTCACGTCGATCGGCCTGCGCTTCGCCAGCCCGATGTATCCCGGCGAAACCCTGCGCACCGAGATCTGGCGCGACGGCAAGCGCGTGCAGTTCCGCGCCCGCTCGCTGGAGCGCGACGTGGTCGTGCTGTCGCATGGCACTGCCACCCTGGGCTGAAGACGAGAGCACGGCATGACACCACACGGCATCCTTTCCTTCGGCGCCTACCTCCCGTGGCGGCGCCTGCAACGCAAGGCCATCGCGGCCGCCAACACGTGGTTCAACCCGGGCCTCAAGGGCCAGGCCAAGGGCGAGCGCGCGATCGCCAACTGGGACGAGGACGCGATCACGATGGGCATCGAGGCGGCACGCGATTGCCTCGCCGGCTTCGACCGTTCCGGCATCGTCAACGCCGTGCTCGCATCGACCACGCATCCCTTCGCGGACCGGCTCAACGTCGGCATCGCCACCGGCGCGCTGAGCCTCAACGGCAACGTGAACGCGCAGGACACGGCCGGCAGCATGCGCGCCGGCACGTCCGCCTTGATCCAGGCCTTGCGCGTGAATGCACAGACCCTCGTCATGGCCGCCGACAAGCGCCCCGCCAAAGCCGCGAGCACGCAGGAGATGGCGTACGGCGATGGCGCAGCTGCCATGTTCGTCGGCACCGGAGAGCCCATCGCCACCTTGCGCGCCGCGCACAGCCAGACGGTCGACTTCGTGCACCAGTACCGCATGCACGACCAGTCGCACGACTACGCCTGGGAAGAGCGCTGGATCCGCGACGAGGGCTACTTCAAGATCGTGCCCGCCGCCGTCACCGCGGCCTTGCGGGACGCGGGTGTCGAGGCATCGGCCGTGGCGCATTTCTGCATGCCCTGCACGCTGTCGCGCGTGGCGGCGGGCGTCGCGAAGAAGATCGGCATTCCCGAGGCCGCCGTGCGCGACAACCTCGCATCGAACTGCGGCGACACCGGCGCCGCGCATGCCCTGCTCATGCTCGCGCACACGCTGGAGACGGCCAAGCCAGGCGACATCATCGTGGTCGCCGCCTTCGGCCAAGGCTGCGATGCGCTGGTGCTGCAAGCCACCGACGCCATCGCAAAGCGGCGCTCGCAAGGTGGCGTCAGCGCTGCGCTCGCGCGCCGCAACGAGGACGGCAACTACATGCGCTACCTCACCATCAACGGCCTGGTCGACATCGAGCGCGGCATGCGCGCCGAGGCCGACAAGCTCACGCCGCAAAGCACCGCCTACCGCAACCGCGATGCGCTGCAAAGCCTCATCGGCGGCAAGTGCCGAAGCTGCGGCACCGTGCAGTACCCCAAGCAGCGCTATTGCGCCGAGCCCAGCTGCAAGGCGCTCGACAGCCAGGACGACCATGCCTTTGCCGAATCGCGCGCGACCGTGCTCTCGTACACCGCCGACCTGCTCACCTACAGCCCGGACCCGCCGGCCTGGTACGGCATGGTGCAGTTCGAAGAGGGCGGGCGGCTGCTGGCCGACTTCACCGACGTGGCCTCGGTCGACGTGGGCACGCCGATGCGCATGGCCTTCCGCATCAAGGACGTGGATGCCGCACGCGGCTTCCAGCGCTATTTCTGGAAAGCGCAGCCGATTCAACAAGCAGTGAAGCAGGACTGACAAGGAGCATCGACATGGCAAGCGGAATCAAGGACAAGGTCGTCGTCCTCGGCATGGGCTGCTCGCGCTTCGGCGAGCGCTGGGACTGCAACGCCGAAGACCTGATGGTCGAGGCATTCGAGGAAGCGCTGGCCGACGCCGGCATCGGGCGCGATCGCATCGAGGCCGCATGGCTCGGCACCGCCATCGCCGAGCAGCATGTCGGCATGTCGTCGGTGCCGCTCGCGATGACGCTGCGGCTGCCCTATATCCCGGTCACGCGCGTGGAGAACTACTGCGCCACCGGCACCGAGGCCTTCCGAGGCGCGTGCTACGCGGTGGCCTCCGGCGCGGCCGACATCGCGCTCGCGCTCGGCGTGGAGAAGCTCAAGGACACCGGCTATGGTGGTTTGCCGCAACGCGGCCGCGGCGCACTCAACAACCTGCACTGGGCCAACATCTCCGCACCGGGCTCATTCGCCCAACTGGCCAGTGCCTACCGCGCGAAGCACGGCGTCGATGCCGGCGACCTGAAGCGCGCGATGGCCCACATCTCGGTCAAGAGCCATGCCAACGCCGGCAAGAACGCGAAGGCGCACCTGCGCAACGCGATCAGCGAACAGGACGTGCTCAACGCGCCGATGGTGGCCGACCCGCTGGGCCTCTACGACTGCTGCGGCGTGTCGGACGGCTCGGCCTGCGCCATCGTCACCACGCCGGAGATCGCGCGCAGCCTCGGCAAGAAAAACCTGGTCGCGGTGAAGGCGCTGCAGCTTGCGGTGTCGAACGGCGAGGAGTTGCAGCTCGGCAAATGGGACGGCTCCTACTTCGCCACCACGCGCGTCGCCGCCGCCCGCGCCTACAAGGAAGCCGGCATCACCAGGCCGCGCGAACAGGTCTCGCTGGTCGACGTGCACGACTGCTTCTCCGTCACCGAGTTGGTCACGATGGAAGACCTGCTGCTGTCGGAAGAGGGCAAGGCCATCACTGACGTGCTCGATGGCTTCTACGATGCGGATGGCACGCTGCCCTGCCAGATCGACGGCGGCCTCAAGTGCTTCGGCCATCCCATCGGCGCGTCGGGCCTGCGCATGATCTACGAGATGTACCTGCAGCTCGGCGGCCGTGCCGGCCCGCGCCAGCGCGCGTCGAATCCGACCTTCGGCATGACGCACAACCTCGGTGGCTTCCCGAGCCAGAACGTGTCGTCGGTCACCATCGTCGGCGCGTACGGCGCCTGAGCAAGGGAGCCAACATGAAGCAACGCCCATCCCCGTGGATGACCGAGGAACTCCAGTTGCTGGCCGACACCGCCAGCCGCTTCTTCGAACGCGAGGCGGTGCCGAACGACGCACGTTGGCGTGCCCAGCATGTCGGCGATCGCGACTACTGGAACAAGCTCGGCGCGGCGGGCCTGTTGTGCCTGAGCATCCCCGAGGAATACGGCGGCGGTGGCGGCGACTTCCGGCATGACGCGGTGTTCCTGCATGCGCAGATGCGGGCGATGGTCGGCGGCGGTTCCAATAACGTGCATTCGGCCATCGTCGCGCACTACATCCTCGGCTACGGCACCGAAGCGCAGAAGCGCCGCTGGCTGCCGAAGATGGCGAGCGGCGAGATGGTCGCGGCGATCGCCATGACCGAGCCGGGCGCGGGCACGGACCTGCAGGCGCTGCGGACTTCCGCACGCCGCGATGGCGACCACTACGTCATCAACGGCAGCAAGACCTTCATCACCAACGGCTGGCATGCCGACCTGGTCTGCGTGGTCGCGCGCACCGGCACGGAGAAGGGCGGCAAGGGCCTCTCGATCATCGTCGTCGAGACGAAGGGCCAGCAGGGCTATCGCCATGGCCCGCTGCTCGACAAGATCGGCCAGCACAGCACCGACACCTGTGAACTCTTCTTCGACGAGATGCGCGTGCCCTGCGAGCAACTGTTGGGTGCCGAGGAGGGCAGGGGGTTTGCGCAACTCATGAGCCAGTTGCCGCGCGAGCGCCTCATCGTGGCCACCGGCGGCGTCGCCACCATGCAGCGCGCGGTCGAGGAAACGCTGGCCTACGTCAGCCAGCGCAAGGTCTTCGGCGAGACGCTGATGAAGATGCAGAACACGCGCTTCAAGCTCGCGGAATGCCAGACCCACGCCACCATCGCGCAGAGCTTCGTCGACGACTGCATCGTGCGCGCCACCAAGGGCGAACTCGACCTGCCCACCTCCGCCATGGCCAAGTGGTGGGTCAGCGAGATGGTGTGCAAGGTCATCGACGAATGCCTGCAGCTGTTCGGTGGCTATGGCTACATGAACGAATACCCGATTGCGCGGATGTATGCGGATGCGCGCGTGGGGCGCATCTATGGTGGGAGCAACGAGGTGATGAAGGAACTCATTGCGCGGAGCATGGAAACGCAAGCCTTGGGTTGAGCGATCTGACGAACGAACGAGACAAGAAGACCAGAGACGAGACATGAGCAACCGCCGCATTTCATTCAGCATCTCCCGCCGCAACCTGTTGCTGGCCGGCGCAGCCCAGGTGGCCCTGCCGGGCCTGGCACTTGCGCAATCGTCCGAGGCGGGGGGCAAACCGATCCGCCTGCTCGTGCCCTTCGCCGCGGGCGGCGGCGCCGACGTCGCGGCACGCCAGTTGGCGGTGAAGTTCCAGGACGTCGTCAAGCAGACGGTGGTGGTCGAGAACAAGGCCGGCGCCGACGGCGCGCTCGCATTGCAGGAGTTGCTGCGCAGCAAGGCGGACGGCCACACCATCTGCCTCGCGACATCGAGCGCCCTGTCGTACGTGCCGCACATCCGCCGCGCGCCCGGCTACACGCTCGACGACTTCGCGCCGCTCACATCCTTCGTGACCTTCACCTTCTTCCTGATGGTGCACGAAAGCATCCCGGGCAAGAACCTCGCGGAGGTGCTCGCGCATGTGCGCGCCAACCCTGGCAAGTACGCGTACGGCGGCGGCAACTCCGCGTCGATCATGGCGACCGAGCAGCTGATGGCCAATGCCGGCGTCAACATGATCCGCTCGCCGTACAAGGGCGAAGGCCAGATGACCACCGACCTCATCGGCGGTCGCATCCTGATGTCATGGGCCACGCCGGCCGTCACGCCCGCGCTGCTCAAGGACGGCCGCACGCGCCCGGTGGCGGTGCTGCTGCCCAGGCGCAGCAACGTGATGCCCGAGGTGCCGACGATCTCCGAGGCCGGCTATCCGCTGGTCGACATCTCGCCGTGGGGTGGTTTCGTGGCCGCCGCCGCGACGCCCAGGCCGGTGATCGCCAGCCTGTCGCGCGACCTGCGCCAGGTCATTGCCAACCCGGAACTCGTGGCGCAGTGCGACAAGTACGGCCTGCTCGCGCAAGCCAGTACGCCGGAGGAGTTCGGCGGTTTTCTCAAGCAGCAGTACGTGGCGTGGGGGAACGCGGTGAAGTTGGCGAAGATTCCGATGGAAGAGGCGTAGCGGGTGTCTCGCTTCTCGCGTGACTTGCTACTTCTTGATCTCCAGCTTGAAAACCCGTTCGGTGCCGACGGAATCGGAACGCACCGAGTAGTAGCCATCGGTCGTCTGCAAGATGTACCGGCACCACTCTTCCGTGGGCACGCCCTTCCATTCGATCAGCACGCAGTACCGCCCGTCGTCGGAGATGTGCCATTTGCCAGGCGCGGTCGACGGTCGACCTGACGAGCCCACGGCACCCGCACCGCGGTTGTCCGAGGAAACGACGAAACTGCCGTCCGCATCGTTGCTCCAGTAGTGCACGTTTCCCCGGGCGCTGACCCTGCTCATCTTGGCGCCGGTGAGCAAGGCCGTCACCTCCTCCTTGGACAGCTTCTTGGGGTTCTTCGCCTCCAGGTCTCGAAGCACCATGTCGGCCTGGGCGAGCGCCGCGGTGGCGACCCACGGCAAAAGCAGCGCGGGAACCCATTTCGTTGTCGAGATTCGCATGGACTTGTTCCTTGAGTTGGCCACGGAGACGGGCGGCATGATCCGCCGCTTCGAGTCTGGCGCGATCGGTCGGCGCGCGCCACCGGCCATTCGGCCAAGGGCAAGCCTCGGGCGTCATGCGTCGAGCACAAGGGGCACGACAGGCTCCCGGGCCATGCAAGCTTTGCTAATCCGAGTTGGTGTTGCCAAGCGCCTTCCGAAGCCGGGCATCCTCCGCCTTGGCCTGCTTCAACAAGCTGTCCCAACTGTCGGGAGGACGGCCCCGGTCCAGCATCTTGCGAAAGGTCTTGTAGGCGTCGGTGTTGCTTTCGTAGGCGCGCTTCGTCTGCTCGTCGTTTACCCACGCGAGCACCAGCAACTTGCTGGTGAGGTGGAAGCGGAAGAACAGGCGGTACTGCTGGAAGAACTTCGCGCGAAACCAGTGGGTGTACTCCTCGCCCAGCGTGCTGCCTTGACGGTATTCAGCCTTTGCCGGGTCCTCGGGAATGTCGGTGAAAGCCAGCTTGCGGATCGCTGCCAGACGCTTTGTGGCGTTCTTCTGCTTGTAGTTCCTGGGATCCTTCTTCTTCAGCGCCTCCACCTTCTCTGCAAGCGCTTCCAGTTCCTGCAGGAACAAGGGGTGGGCATAGATCGTCCAACCGTTGATGACCAGGGGCTCCGGCCCCTTCTCGGTCTTCTTGCTCATTCGTCTTCGGGCGACAACGGAGCATCCAGGTCGATTGCGACCCCTGTCACGAGTTTGTCGATGCGCTTCAGGAGGCCGGCATCGACCGCCTTGAGCCGCTCTGGATGCTTCTGGATGTCTTGCGCAAGAAAGCTGAGGAATTGGCCAAGCAGCGGATCATCCTGGACGGCATCCGCACGCGTCAGCACAACTTCGCCATTGGGGCGGATCGCGTAGTGGATCTTGTCGCGCTTGCCCAGTCGAAGTGCTCGGCGCACGGGGTCAGGAACCGTCGTCTGGTAGCGGTCTGTCAGGGTGGATTCGATTCCGGGTGTAGCTTGCATGAGGGCCTCCAATGCAAAACAGCATGGTAATGCAATTGCATTGTCAATTCAATGGGCCCGATACTCGGCCGGATTCCTTGGCCGCCGCCCAGGTATCACCAGGCCGCCCCCGTGCCCTCCAGCATCCGCTTCGCCAGCAGGAACGCTGCCGCATTCCAGCTCTGCCCCGCCATCCCCATCGGCGCCAGCGTCTTCCCGTGGAACCACTCGGTGAATCGCCAGTCGCCATGTTTATTGGCCCGCGGCAGTTCTGCTGGTGCCGACCCATGTAGGCCCGCCACAGGTCGTGATCGCGCGCCAGCGGATGCAGCAACACGCGCACGGACCACGGCTCGCTCGCATGTGCGTCGTCGACCGCGCCGACCGCACGCTGCGAATCGGTCGACAGGCGGCCTGGCGGCAGTAACTCGCTGTCAATGAGGGGTAGGTACTCGCTAAGGGCGAAGCCGTGGGGCGCGCGCGGCCCAGTTCGACGGCTGCCCGGACGTCCATCTCGATGGCGCCTTGGTCGTGCTCGGGCGCTGCGAGCTTGCCCAGTTCGCCATCGCGCTGCCTGAACCGCCTTTGCGTCTCGAGCTATGGCAAGGTAGTCGGGAAAAATATCCTGCGTATGTGGCTCCGCTGGCTACGAACTACCTGAAAGCAGATGCTGGTCAGAAGCCAATTGAGATCAGCGCTACCGGGATCCCATGACAGCATTCGCTCAACTCCGAACCACAAGAATCAGAAAAGACGGTGACCCAGCGCCTTGCGCGGTTGCAGACTGAATCAATGAAGATCACCTTGGATTTCATCGAACGTGGCGCGACCGCCAACCGCGGCTTCACTCGCCGACACATCGAACTCCTTGGTCTCCAGTGGCCGCCGAACAAGGGCTGGAAGCGCGACATCGTCGGCCGCGAGATTGACGATGAAGTCGCCCTCGAATACTTGGCACTGGCCGCGCCGCAGGAAACAGCCTTACGTTGTCAACCTGAGTCTTCGTCGGAGATTTGGCTCTACGTCCTCGCGCTTGCGGGCGGCAAACACTACGTCGGCATCACATCCAACATGGATCGGCGCTTCAGGCAACACGCCGAAGGGAAAGCCGCGAGGTGGACCGCATTGCATCCGGTTCAAGGTCTGAGCTATTCATTCAATACAAGCACCAGGTCCTCGCGAACGGCGGAACTGATCGAAGACCAGGCCACGATTGCGCTCATGGTGAAGCACGGCGTAGACAATGTCAGGGGCGGACACTTCTGCTCCATCGATCCGCCAGGAATCAAGAGGGAGTTGCGAGCGCACGGCATGTGGGATCTAGTTCAACTTGCGCGATTGCGTCGGGATCCAGGCGATGACTCTGTGGATTGGGATCGGGACGTTCGGCAATTCATTGCTGCGGTCGTGGCGTTTCATGACAGCGATGGTGCTCCTGATCTCGAAGACGCGGTCTTTGTCGCCGGACTGAAGCTGACGAGATCGCGATACTGGCGAGCCAGCTATGCGCCTTGTCTTGGCTCCGACTTTTGGGGAAGGAAAGGCGTGCTGCACGTTCTGCTGAGCTTCAGCTTGAATCGTTCGGTCGGTAGTCGGGTGAAATGGCCATTCGAAATTCTTGCAGCGGCTCTGAACAGAAGCAGGGACGGGCACGCGGCATTCCGCTGGCTTTACCTGACCAGTTGGGAGTTGTTCGCCCCTGCGGCCACGGATACCCAAGAGCAAGCCGGCCAAGCACTGCTGCAAGGTGACCGCGCTGAGCGGGATCGGGACCGGCGGTTCGATGATTTTCTTTCAGTGCTCTTTCCTGAACTACGTCATCGCTTGCGTGCATGACCTCCAAGCTATCAAGCACAGCGCCGGCTGCAACTACGGCATCTCAGCCACTCGCGCGTTGGCAAGCACCGCATCGACCAGTGCCTGCGACATGGGGCCGACGAGCATGTAGTACGTTTCGTCGCCATCGATGACGAAATAGATGCGCTGATCGTCGGGCTCGGCGGCGCGGACCACGTATGCCGTCAAGCGTCCCTTGGACAGTCGCGTATAGCTGCGGGCGCTGTCGATGCGCTCAGCCTTTCTGACCAGGGCGAGCCGCTTGTCGCCGGACGCGGGTTCCGTGCCCAAGGTATCCCAATAGTCGCGCGGCGTCTTGATGCTGTGTGCCTGGAGAAATTCGCTCTTCTTGAAGAGGTCCCGAAGTTGGGCTTGCGTCCGGTCAAAGATGGAAGTGCTTTGCTTCAGATCGCCGGACGGAGGCACCAATTCGACGGCGAGACTCCCAGTGCCAGTAGTGAATATCTTGCCAACCTCGGCGTGGGGAAGTTGCAGGTCAAGGCGCCTGAATTGCAGCCGAATGCAGTTCGTGCAATCGCGCTCGGCGGGCCAATCGGCGACCTGCAATGTTGCTGCGCTGACCGGTCCCGATCCGAGAGCGGCGGCCAGCAGCAGTGCCCGCATCAGGCCCACTTGGCGAACCTCAACGACGACACTCCCATGGAGGCCATCTGCAGATCGGAGCGATACAAGTTGATCACCTGCCTGGCGCAGGTCTGGCTCAATTTCCCTTGGATGCGCTTGAACGCACCACCGCCCAACTGGGTGGCCAGCCAGAGATATGACGCAGGTCCCATGGGAGGCTCCGGCACGAAGGCCATGGCCTTGGAGCACTTGACAGTTTCGCGATACATCGTCGTGAAGACACCGGCGACGCATTCGTTGACGGTGCCATCCCAACTGGTGGTTGGAACTCCTGCAAAACTGAAAAAGTCCACGATCAACTTTCGGATGCTTTCTTTCTCGCCAGACGACAGTCCTGCCATTTCTTTCTCCCTGAACTTCTTTGATGTTGCCCAAGCGGGCGCGGTCCGCGAATGCGAGACCGCACAAGAATGCTAGCAGGCGGAACCAGCGCGAAATCCCGTCACTACGGGACCGTTACCCGGCTCAACCCGCCTCACCAGGCCGCCCCCGTCCCCTCCAACACCCGCTTCGCCAGCAGGAACGCCGCCGCATTCCAGCTCTGCCCCGCCATCCCCATCGGCGCCAGCGTCTTGCCGTGGAACCACTCGGTGAATCGCCAGTCGCCGTGTTCGTTGGCCCGCGCCAGCCGCCCCAGTTCAGCCCAGGCCAGGTCGCGCATCCCCAACTGCGCCAGCGCCATCACCCAGAACCCGCCGACAAAGGGCCAGATGCCGCCGTTGTGATACTGGTGCACGATGTTCTGCTGGTGCCGCCCCATGTAGGCCCGCCACAGGTCGTGATCCTGCGCCAGCGGATGCAGCACCACGCGCACGGGCCAGGGCTCGCTCGCATGCGCGGTGGCGATGGTGTCGACGATGCGGCGCGCCATGTCCGCGTCGGCCAGTCCGCTCTGGATCGCCAGCACGTTGCCGAACACATCGCCCTCGTCACCCACGAAGGAGAGGTTGACGAAGCTCAGGTACATCCCCGGATCCTGCCGGCCGCGTCGCGCGTAGTGGCGCAGCAGGCGGGCGCGGTGGTATTCGGGCAGGTCCTGCTGGAAGGGGTTGAACAGGTGGTTGAAGTGGTAGAGCGTCTCCTCCGCATGGTCCAGCGCGAAGCGGCGCTTGACGTCGTACCAGAGTGCATTCGTGTAGAGCACGTAGCCCGAGCGCGGCATGATGTCGGCCCAGTCGCTGGCCTCGTTCTGCTGCAGCAGGCGGAAGTGCTGGTGCTCCTGTGCCAGCAGCCAGTCGATCGCGCGGCGCACGCCGCCGCCCCAATGCGCAGGGCCGACGCTGCCGTGGCGGCGCACATGGTCCACCGCGATCAGCCACCACAGCGTGGCGTCGATGCAGCCCAGGTACCAGAAGTCGGCGTCCTGGCCTTCCGGGTCCACGTACTTGGGGATCTGGCCGTTGGCCGCCTGCTGCGCGGCCAGCGCGTCGAGGCTTGCCACCGCGCCCTGCTCCAGCGCCGGAACGCCGCTGCCGCACATCGCCATCACGCAGATCGCCGCGTCGCGGCCGAAGATGCGCGTGTAGCGGCGCGCCACCGCCGCCTCCGTCCGGCTCGCGGCCAGGATGCCGTGCGACGTGAGGTTGGCTTGCAGGAGATCGAGCGAGGCCTGGGCGCAGGTGTCGATCAGGGCGCGGTTGGCGGGGGAGTCAGGATGGGTCATGAGGATGCCGCTGCAGGGTCAGCCGGCATTCTCGACCCATTGCGCGGCGTTCAGTCGATCGCGACTTTCGCGTCTTTCACGAGCTTCGCGTACTTCGCGGTGTCATCCTTGATCTGCGTCGCCATCTGCGCCGGCGTGTCGCCAACCGGCTCGGCGCCGATCTCGTCCATGCGCTTCTTGAACTCCGGGGACTGGATGATCTTCACCATCTCGGTGTTGAGCCTGGCGACGATGTCCTTCGGCGTCCCGGCCGGCGCGAGCACGCCGAACCATGTGCCCTGGTTGAAGTCCTTCAGGCCCGACTCCGCCAGCGTCGGCACGTCGGGCAGCGTGGTCGAGCGTTTCGCCGTCGTCACGGCCAGCGCGCGCAGCTTGCCGCCCTTGATGTGCTGGACCACCGGCGTCAGCGTGTCGAAGGACATGTCGACCTGGCCGCCGAGCAGGTCCGTCGTGAGGGGCGCGCTGCCCTTGTACGGCACATGCAGGATGTCCACGCCGGCCAGCGCCGCGAACTGCGTGCCGATCAGGTGCTGCACGGTGCCGTTGCCGTTCGAGCCGTAGGTGAGCTTGCCGGGCGATGCCTTGGCCTGCGCGATCAGGCCCTTGACGTCGGTCGCCGACGACTTCGAATTCACGACCAGCACGTTGGGCACCAGCGCAACTGTGGTGACCGGCGCGAAGCTCTTCTCGAAGTCGTAGGGCAGCTTCTTGTAGACGCTGGTGGCGATGGTGTGGTGCACCGCGCCCATCAGCAGCGTGTAGCCATCGGGCTTGGCCTTGGACACGTAGTCGGCACCGAGCGTGGCGCCCGCGCCAGGCTTGCTCTCGACGATCACCGGCTGGCCGAGGCTTTGCGAGAGGCTGGTGGTCAGCGAACGCGCCAGCGCATCCGAACTGCCGCCCGGCGGGAAGGGCACGACGAGCGTGATCGGCTTTGTTGGCCATGCCTGGGCCGCGGCGACGGAGGTGGCAAGGCCCAGGGCCAGTGCGGTGACGGTGGTGCGGGGGGTGAGCTTGAACATGGTTGTCTCCTTCGGGGTTGCTTTGCTTATGAATGCACGGCGGACAGCGGGGCGCGCGCCAATGCGTCGCGCCCTGCAAAGGTGGCGGCCTGGCCCAGCTCGGCCTCGATGAGGAGCAGGCGGTTGTACTTGGCCATGCGGTCGGAGCGGCACAGCGAGCCGGTCTTGATCTGCGTGGCGGCGGTGCAGACGCTGAGGTCGGCGATGGTGGTGTCCTCGGTCTCGCCGGAGCGGTGCGAGACGACCGACGAGTAGCCCGCCTCATCGGCCATCGCGATGGCGGCGAGTGTTTCGGTCAGCGTGCCGATCTGGTTGGGCTTGATGAGGATCGAGTTGGCCGCGCCGCGAGCGATGCCTTGCTGCAGGATCTCGGTGTTGGTGACGAACAGGTCGTCGCCGACGAGCTGCACGCGGCGGCCGAGCCTGGCAGTCAGCAACTCCCAGCCATCCCAGTCCGCCTCGGCCATGCCGTCCTCGATCGTGGCGATCGGGTAGGCATCGACCCATTGGCTGAGGTAGTCAGCGAAGGCCGCGGAGTCGAAGCGCTTGCCCTCCGACGCGAGCTCATAGAAGCCGTTCCTGTGGAACTCCGAACTGGCGACATCGAGCCCCAGCGCGATGTCATGCCCCGGCTTGAACCCGGCGCGCTCGATGGCCGCCAGGATGACTTCGATGGCCGCTTCGTTCGACGGCAGGTCGGGCGCAAAGCCTCCCTCGTCTCCCACTGCGGTGGAGAGGCCGCGGCCCTTCAACAAGGCCTTCAGCGAATGGAACACCTCCACGCCCCAGCGCATCGCCTCGGAGAAGCGCGGCGCACCGACCGGCACGATCATGAACTCCTGCATGTCGACGTTGTTGTCGGCATGCGCGCCGCCGTTGATGATGTTCATCATGGGCATCGGCAGCACGGGCTTGCGACCGCCAGCAAGGTGGCGATAGAGCGGCAAGCCCTTCGAAGCGGCCGCGGCCTTGGCCAGCGCCAGGGAGACGGCGAGGATCGCGTTGGCACCCAGTCGCGCCTTGGTCGGCGTGCCGTCGAGCGCGATCATCAGGCGGTCGATCGCTTCCTGGTCGTTCGCAGCGCGACCGACGAGCGCGCGGGCCAGTTCACCGTTCACATGGCCGACCGCCTGCGTGACGCCCTTGCCGAAGTAGCGCTTCGGATTGCCGTCGCGCAGCTCGATGGCTTCCCGTGCGCCGGTCGAAGCGCCCGAGGGCGAGGCCGCGAAGCCGCGTGAGCCATCGGACAGCAGGACCTCGGCAGCCACGGTGGGATTGCCCCGGGAGTCGAGCAGCTCGAAGCCGCGAATCTGTTGGATCGTTGTCGTCATGGTGGGTCCTGTTCAGGTCTGCGCGATGCGCGGGAGGTGGGTGGTGCCGGACATGCCGAAGGAGGGCATGCCGGTGGAAATCAAGTGGGGTGTGGCCGGCGTGAAGCGCCGTGGCCCGGCAAGGTCAGGCCGCGATGCGCACCGTGGCCGGATTCGCCGCCTCGACCGGCAGATGCAGCGGCTTCACCTTGCTGGTGTCGTCGTCATCGCCTTCGTAGAGGCCGTGCAGGTCTTCCGGATCGCTCTTGCCATCCAGCACTTGCGTGAGCCGGTCGCGGTCCACGGCACCGACCCAGCGAGCAATCGCCAAGGTTCCGACGGCATTGCCGATCGTGTTGGTGATGGCCCGTGCTTCCGACATGAAGCGGTCCACACCCAGCAGCAGCACCATGCCGGCGACGGGGATCTTGCCCATCGAGGCCAGCGTCGCGGCCAGCGTGATGAAGCCGGAACCGGTCACGCCCGCCGAACCCTTCGAGGTCAGCAGCAGCACGCCGAGCACCACGAACTGGTCGGTCATCGTCAGCGGCGTGTTGGTGGCTTGCGCGATGAAGATCGCGGCCATCGTGTAGTAGATGCACTGGCCATCGGGGTTGAAGGTCAGGCCGGCCGGCACGACCAGGCCCACCACCGGCTTCGACACGCCCGCATGCTCCAGCTTGCGCATCAGTTGCGGCACCACCGATTCCGACGAGCTCGTGCCCAGCACGGTGAACAACTCGTCCTTGATGTACTTGAGGAACTTCCACAGGCTGAAGCCCGAAATCCGCGAGATGGCACCCAGCACCAGCGTCACGAACAGGAAGCAGGTGATATACATCGTGCCCATCAGCTTGCCGAGTGACAGCACCGAACCCAGCCCGTACTTGCCGACCGTGAAAGCCATCGCACCGAAAGCTGCCAGCGGAGCGAGCCGCATGATCATGCCGACCACCGAGAACACGCCGTGCGTAAAAGAATCCAGGAAGTCCACCACCGGCTTGGCACGCGGCCCGATGTGAGACAGCGCCACACCGAACATCGTCGCGAACACCAGGATCTGGAGGATGTCGTTCTTGGCCAGCGCATCCACGATGCTGGTCGGCACCAGGTGCAGCACGAACTCGACGAAGCCTTCGGGCTTGGCCGCGGCCGCCGTGTAACTGGCGATGGCCTTGGTGTCGAGTTGCGTCGCGTCGATGTTCATGCCGTGGCCGGGCTGGAACACGTTGACGACCAGCAGGCCGAGCAGGAGTGCGAAGGTCGAAAGCACCTCGAAGTAGATGAGCGCCCGCACGCCGACGCGGCCGAGCTCCTTCATGTTCTCCATGCGGGCGATGCCGAGCACCACCGTCGCGAAGATGATCGGTGCGAAGACCATCTTGATGAGCTTGATGAACACATCGCCGAAGGGCTTGAAGTCCGTCGCGAGGTTGGGCCAGAAGATGCCCAGCAGCACCCCGGCGAACACGCCGATGAGCACTTGCACGTAGAGTTTTCCGAGGTAGCGTCGCATGATCTGTCTCCGGGTGTGGTTGTGGGCGCGAGCCGGCCCCTGCGGCGCTTGATGGCCGCTTCGAGGGGCGAGGCGCGGCGCGTGGCGCCGGCCTGTTCAGGTGCTGGAAGTCACCCCGGCCAGTCGCCGGGGTAGGCTGGCGCTCAGGCCGCCTTGCGCTGTGCGCTGGCCGCGACCTGGCCGCACACGGCCTTGGTCACGTCGGCCGTGGTGGCCTTGCCGCCGAGGTCGCGGGTGTGCAGGGACTTGTCGGCCGTGACCTTCTCGATCGCAGCCATCACGCGCTGCGCCGCTTCAATCTCGCCAAGGTGTTCCAGCAGCATCACCACCGACCAGAAGGTGCCGACCGGATTGGCCAGGCCCTTGCCCATGATGTCGAAGGCCGAGCCGTGGATGGGCTCGAACATCGAGGGATAGCGGTGCTCCGGATCGATGTTGCCGGTGGGCGCGATGCCCAGGCTGCCGGCCAGCGCGGCGGCCAGGTCGCTCAGGATGTCGGCATGCAGGTTGGTCGCGACGATGGTGTCCAGCGAGGCCGGGTTGTTGATCATGCGGGCGGTCGAGGCGTCGACCAGTTCCTTGTCCCACTTGACGTCCGGGAACTCCTTGCTGATCTGCAGCGCGATCTCGTCCCACATCACCATCGCATGGCGCTGCGCGTTGCTCTTGGTGATGACCGTCAGCAGCTTGCGGGGACGCGACTGGGCCAGCTTGAAGGCGAAGCGCATGATGCGTTCGACACCGGCGCGGGTCATCATCGACACGTCGGTGGCGGCCTCGATCGGATGGCCCTGGTGCACGCGGCCGCCGACGCCGGAGTATTCGCCTTCGGAGTTCTCGCGCACGATGACCCAGTTGAGGTCGTCCGGGCCGCAGCGCTTGAGGGGGCCGTCGATGCCGGGCAGGATGCGCGTCGGGCGCACGTTGGCGTACTGGTCGAAGCCCTGGCAGATCTTGAGGCGCAAGCCCCAGAGCGTGATGTGGTCGGGGATGTGCGGGTCGCCGGCCGAGCCGAACAGGATCGCGTCCTTGTCGCGCAGTGCGTCGAGGCCGTTGTCCGGCATCATCACGCCGTGCGCGCGGTGGTAGTCGCCGCCCCAGTCGAAGTTCTCGAACTCGAACTTGAAATCGCCGCTGGCAGCGGCCAGCGCTTCGAGGACTTCCTGGCCGGCAGGAACGACTTCCTTGCCGATGCCGTCGCCAGGGATGGTTGCAATCTTGTACGTCTTCACGGTGTGTCTCCGGGGTGGTGGTTGGGGTGGAGTGAATGTAAGAACTGGACGTCCTTTCCAACCGGGCCTCAAGTGAATACATTCTTCACCTGAATTCAACAATGGAGCGGCCATGCCCAGTGAAGTGCAGCCCGCCGACCTCGGCTTCTTCTCCACGCTGGCCAGCGCCGGAAGCCTCAGCGCGGCGGCGCGCGAGCTTGGCATCACCACGCCGGCTGTGAGCAAGCACCTGGCGTTGATGGAGCAGCGCATCGGCGTGTCGCTGGTCAACCGCACGACGCGGCGCATGAGCCTCACGCCCGAGGGCGAGCTGTACCTGGAACATGCGCGGCGCATCCTTGGCGACATCGACAGCATGGGCGAGTTGCTGGGCGTGTCGAAGGCCACGCCCAAGGGCCTGCTGCGTGTCAATGCCACGCTCGGCTTCGGGCGCAGCCATGTCGCGCCGCTGATCTCGAAGTTCGTGCGGAAGTATCCGCAGGTCGAGGTGCAGTTGCAGTTGTCGGTGAACCCGCCGCCGTTGACGGAGGATGCCTTCGATGTCTGCATCCGCTTCGGGGCGCCGCCGGATTCACGCGTGATCGCGCGGCGCATCGCGGCCAATCGGAGGCTGCTGTGCGCTGCGCCGGCCTACCTGGCGAAGCACGGCATGCCCAAAGTGCCGAACGACCTCACGAAGCACAACTGCATCGGCATTCGGCAGGGCGAGGAAGCGTATGGCGTGTGGCGGCTCTCAAGCGGGCGAGGCCGCAGCGCGAGCACCGAGGCCGTCAAGACGCGCGGCAACCTCGCCACGAACGATGGCGAGATCGCCGTGAACTGGGCGCTCGATGGCCACGGCATCCTGATGCGCGCCGAGTGGGACATCGAGCGCTACCTGCACAACGGCCGGCTCGTGCGCGTGCTGCCGCAGTACGACACGCCGGATGCGGACATCCATGCGGTGTATCCGCAGCGGCACCAGCTTGCGGCGCGGGTGCGCGCGTTTGTCGACTTCGTGGCGCTGGCGTTCAAGGAGCAGGAGGCTGAGGCCTGAGGGCTACGCGCCAGCCGTCGCAGCCATGCCTTGCGCGTACTGCTCCATCAACAACCGCTTGTACAGCTTGCCGTTCTCCTGCCGCGGCAGCGCCGTCGTGAAGTCCACGCTGCGCGGGCATTTGAGATGCGCGATGTGTTCGCGGCAATACGCCATCAGCGCCTGCGCCAGTTCATCGCTCGCGGCCGTCGGATCGTTGAGTTCGACCACCGCCTTCACCTCCTCGCCGAACTCCGCATGCGGCACGCCGATCACCGCCACGTCGCGCACGCCCGGGTGCCCCGCGAGCAGGTTCTCGATCTCCTGCGGATAGATGTTCACGCCGCCCGACAGGATCAGGTCGGTGCGCCGGCCCGAGAGATAGAGGTAGCCGTCCGCATCCAGGTGCCCGATGTCGCCGTACGTGGCGCGGCCCTTGGTGTCATACGCGGCGGCCGTCTTCTCCGGGTCGTTGTGGTACACAAAGCGCGGCGTGCCGGAGAAGTAGATCGCGCCCTGCTCACCCGCCGGCAGGTCCTCGCCCTCCGCGCCGACGATGTGCACCGTGCCCAGCGTCGCGCGGCCGACGGAGCCCGGACGCTGCAAGGCCTCGTCGCTGTAGAGCGCGGTCAGCCCGATGGTCTCGGAGCCGCCGTAATACTCGGTCACCACCGGGCCCCACCATTCGATGGTGCGGCGCTTGACCTCGGGCGGGCAGGGCGCGGCGGCATGGATGAACATGCGCATGCTCGAGATGTCGTAGCGGCTGCGCACCGGCTCCGGCAAGGCCAGCATGCGGATCATCATGGTCGGCACCCACTGGCTGTGCGTCGCGCGGTGCTGCTCGACCAATGCCAGCGCGCGCTCCGCGTCGAAGCGCGGCATCACGACCACGGTGCCGCCGATGTCGATGATGCGGTTGGTGAAGCGCATCGGCGCCGCGTGATAGAGCGGTGCGGGCGAGAGGTAGATGCTGTCGCGTGTCACGCGGTAGGTGTCGCGCCAGGCCGCGAAGTCGAAGGCTTCCTTGAAGCGGTCCTCGTACGCGATCATCGGCCGCCGGATGCCCTTGGGCTTGCCGCTGGTGCCGGAGGAGTAAAGGAACTCGCGGCCGACCGGGCGCGGCGGCAGCGGTGCGTCGGGATCGAAGCGGTCGCGTTGTGCAGGCACGGACACATCGGTTGGCGCAGTGTCGTCGAGCACGAAGCAGTGGCCCGGCCACTGGCTGCTGGCGATGACTTCCCGCGCCAGCGCGGCCAGCGTCGGCGTGGTGATGAGCACGCGCGAGCCGCAGTCCTTCAGCACATAGGCGATCTCCGCTGGCTTGAGGTGCCAACTGATCATCGTGTAGTAGAGCCCCGTGCGCCGTGCGCCCCAGGCCAGCTCGAAGAACTCGGCGCGGTTCTCCATCAGCATCGCGATGCTGTCGCCGGCCTGCAAGCCCAGCGACACCAGCCAGTGCGCGACCTGCGCGGATCGTCGATGCAGTTGCAGGTGCGTCATCGGCTCCGCCGCGTCTTCCATCCACACGGCGGGCTTGTCCGGGTTCTCCAGGGACCAGCGCTCCAGGTTGTCCAGCACGTTCTCGTCTCCTTCTTGTTGTACGCCCCGGGCTCCGCGCCACGGCGATCCTCAATACGACTTCGGCAGCCCCAGCACCTTCTCCGCGATGAAGCACAGCACCAGTTGCGGGCTGATCGGCGCGATGCGCGGGATCAGGCTTTCGCGCAGGTAGCGCTCGACGTGGTATTCCTTCGCGTAGCCGAAGCCGCCATGCGTCATCACCGCTTGCAGGCAGGCCTGGTAGCCGGCCTCCGCGCCGAGGAACTTGGCCGCGTTGGCCTCGGCGCCGCAGGACAGCCCGCGGTCGAAGCGGTCGGCTGCCTTCATCATCATCAGGTTGGCCGCTTCCAGGTGCATCCAGCATTCGGCCAGCGGATGCTGGATGCTCTGGTTCTTGCCGATCGGCCGGTCGAACACCTCGCGCTCGTTCGCATACTGCGTGGCGCGTTGCAGCGCGACCTTGCCGAGGCCGATGGCTTCCGACGCGATCAGGATGCGCTCCGGGTTCATGCCGTGCAGGATGTAGTGGAAGCCCTTGCCTTCCTCGCCGATGCGGTCCTCCGCCGGCACGCGCAGGCCGTCGATGAAGACCTGGTTGGAGTCAACCGCCTTTCGGCCCATCTTGTCGATCTCGCGCACCTCGACGAAGCGGCGGTCCAGGTCCGTGTAGAACAGGCTCAAACCGTCGGTGTGGTTCTTCACCTCCTCGATCGGCGTGGTGCGCGCGAGGATCAGCATCTTCTGCGCCACCTGCGCGGTCGATATCCAGACCTTCTGGCCGTTCAGCACATAGTGGTCGCCCTGCCGCTCGGCCCGCAACTTGAGCCGCGTCGTGTTGAGCCCGGTGTTGGGTTCGGTGACCGCGAAGCAGGCCTGCTCCGTGCCCTTGACCAGCGGTGGCAGCATGCGCTGCTTCTGCGCGTCGGTGCCGAAGATCACCACCGGCGAGAGCCCGAAGATGTTCATGTGCACCGCCGACGCGCCGCTCATGCCTGCGCCCGATGCGCTGATGGTCTGCATCATCAGCGCCGCCTCGGTGATGCCCAGGCCGGAGCCGCCATACGCCTCCGGGATGCAGATGCCGAGCCACCCCGCATCGGCCAACGCCCGGTGCAACTCGAAGGGAAAGCCGCCTTCCTTGTCCTTCCGGAGCCAGTAGTCGTCGTCGAACTGTTGGCAGATGCGGCCGACGGCGTCGCACAGGGATTGCTGGTCTTCGGAGAGGTCGAAATTCATGCGCGAGGAGGGCGATCCGTTCAAGAGTGAGAGGTCAGGCGCCGAGCGTGGGTGGCGCCCCGAGTGCGGCCTCGATGCTGCGCGCCAGCGTGGCCAGCCGCGGGCCGACCTCGTCCAGCAGTTGCCCCGGCTTCAGCTCGAAGCTGGGCACGGTGCAGGCAAACACATAGATCTCGTCGGCGCTGCCGGCCGCGCGCAGCGGCACGGCCACGGCCTCCAGTTGGCGCTGCAGGTCGCCGTGGCTCACGCAGAAGCCGCGCTCGGCGAGGTCGGCGCGGGTCTCCTGCATGCGCTCGGCGAGCCAGGCGCCTTGGGCGGCATCGGCCTCGCGCACGCCGTCGATGTAGTGCTGCGCCTGTTCGGGAGGTAGCGCGGCCAGGTAGGCGCGTCCGGAGGCGGTGCGCGACAGCGAGATGTGGCTGCCCATGGCCGGACGCACCGTCACGCAGTCCCTGGACTGCGCCAGCTCGATGAAGACCAGGTCCAGGCCCAGCCCCAGCCCCAGCGAGACCTGCGCGCAGACCCGGTCGGCCAGCGCCTGCATCGGGCCGAAGGCCAGTTGCCGGATCGGCGTGCGCGCGAGCAGCGGCGCGGCCAGCCGCGCCAGGCCCGGCGCGGGCATGAAGCGGCCGTCGGCTTCCTCGTAGCGCAGAAGGCCGACTTCGGTCAGGGTGGTCACGAGTCGGAACAGGGTGGGCTTGGGCAGGCCCGTGGCGGCCATGAGATCGCGCGCCGTGAGCGCCGGGGCATCGACGCTGAAGGCCTGGAGGATGTGGATGCCGCGGGCCAGCGCGCTGCCGCCTGGCTTGTCGGTGTCGTTCGACGTTTCCTGGAAACGAGACTCTTGATCCATTTCTCTGTCCTTGATCTGCATTGTGGAGTGTTGGATCGCTCTAATCAACAAATTTCGAGACGTTGATTTCGATTTTATGGAACGAGGATGAGGCTGGCGATGATATTCGACACCTCCTCGGCCCCCGACTTGCTACCCGCTGTAACGCGCAACACGGCCCACGGTGAATCGGGTACACCAACCCGGAACCGGGGATGCCCATGAAAATTGCCGTCTTCAGTGCCAAGCGCTACGACCGCGACTTCCTCAGCGCAGCGAATGCGGCCCAGCAGCACCAGTTGCAGTTTTTCGAGGTGGCGCTGGCACCCGAATCGGCGACGCTCGCCGAGGGACATGAGGCCGTCTGCGTCTTCGTCAACGACGTCGTGGATGCCGCCATGCTGGAGGCGCTGAAGCGCGGCGGCACGAAGCTGGTCTGCCTGCGCTGCACCGGCTTCAACAACGTCGATCTCGCGGCCGCGGCGAAGCTGGGCATCAAGGTGGTGCGTGTGGTCGACTACTCGCCGTACTCGGTGGCGGAACATGCGGTGGCGTTGCTGCTCGCCATCAACCGGAGCATCCACCGCGCCTACAACCGCACCCGCGATTCCAACTTTTCCCTCGACGGCCTGATGGGCTTCGACTTCCATGGCAAGACCGCGGCCGTGATCGGCACGGGCAAGATCGGGCGCGTGTTCGCGAAGATCATGCGGGGCTTCGGCTGCAACGTGATCGGCTACGACAAGTACCCGTCCCCGGAATTCGAGGCGCTCGGTGCGCACTACGCGGAGCCCGGCGAGATCGGTGCCAGTGCGGACATCATCTCGCTGCACTGCCCCCTCACGCCCGAGACCTATCACATCGTCAATGCGGAATCCTTGTCGCGACTGAAGCGCGGCGCCTTGCTGGTCAACACCAGCCGGGGCGGCCTCGTCGATGCGGAAGCCGCGATCCAGGCGCTCAAGAGCGGCCAACTGGGTGGGCTGGCGCTGGACGTCTACGAGCAGGAGGCGGAACTGTTCTTCCGCGACCTGTCCAGCACCATCGTCACCGACGATGTGCTGCAACGCCTGATGGCCTTCCCCAACGTGATCGTGACCGGGCACCAGGCCTTCTTCACGCGGGAGGCGATCTCGACGATCTGCGAGACCACCTTGCAGAGCGCCAGCGAATTCGCGGAGGGCAAGCCGCTGTCGAACGAGATCAAGCTGCCTTGAGGCTGGCGCCGGGCGCATGCGCCCGGCCCACCTCCGCGATCGCCGCGCGAAGCCAGCGGTGCGCCGGCGAATGGTGCGCGCGCTCATGCCAGAGCTGGTAGAAGCGCATCGTCGGAAAGTCCGGCGGCGTCTTCAGGATCACCAGTCCCAACGCTGCCGCGAAGTGCTCGGCGAAATGCCGGGCCGTGGTGAACACCAGGTCGGTGCGCGCGACCACATGCGGCGCCAGGCCGAAGTAGGGCACCGACACCCGCGCATCGCGGGCGACGTGATGCCGCGCCAGATGCGTCTCGACCACGCCGCGATGAAGCCCTGAGTAGCGCATCGGCGCGACGTGCGCGGCCGACAGGTACTGCGCCTCCGTCAGTTCCCCTGCATCGGCCAGTGGATGGCCCGGCCGCACCAGGCACACCAGTTCGTCCTCCAGCAGCAGCAGCGTGTGCAGCAACTCGGGCGGGTTGGGCCAGTTGCCGATGATCACGTCCAGCAGGTCGTCGGCCAGCGCGCGTTCGCTGTCGAAGTCGGGCCCCATCGGATGCACTTCCAGCCGGCACAGCGGCGCCTCTTCACGGATGCGCCGCGCCACTTCGGCCAGCACAGAAGGCGCGAGGTAATCCGGCGAGGCCACACGAAAGGTGAGGGCGGCCCGCTGCGCGTCGAACTCCTCGCGCGAAGCCACCAGCACCGACATCGCGTCCAGCGCCACCCGCGCCTGCGCCGCCAGCTGCAGCCCGCGCTCGGTCGGGATCATGTCGAGCTTGTTGCGCACCAGCAGCGGGTCGGACAGGATCTGCCGCAGGCGCTTCAGTGCGGCGCTGACGGCCGGCTGGGTCTGGCCCATGCGCCGCGCGGCGCGCGAGACGCTGCGCTCTTCCACCAGCGCGCAGAGCGCCCGGAGAAGGTAGCCATCGAGAGGATCGACGTTGCTGCGTGAGGTCATTTCCTGGCACCCGGAGCCGGGGCCCATGGTCTTTGCTGATCGACTCTATATCGAAACCGCTGCCGCCGAGGCCTCCCGCTTTTGCCTGAAAAAGCGCAATCTTCGGCCTCCCGATCCAACCCCCGATCCGACCCCACCAAGACATCCCGGAGCCGCGCATGACCACCATCCCCTTGCCCTCCCCCGCCGCCGCGGGAACGGGCCCGACCAACGACCTCGACGCCACCTATCGCAAGATCACCTGGCGCCTCATTCCCTTCCTGTTCGTCCTCTGGGTGCTGGCCTGGATCGACCGCGTCAACATCGGCTTCGTGAAGCTCACGATGCTGGACGACCTGAAGTGGAGCGACTCCATCTACGGCCTCGGTGCCGGCATTTTCTTCCTCGGCTACTTCTTCTTCGAGGTGCCGTCCAACCTGCTGCTGCAACGCATCGGCGCCCGCAAGACCATCACCCGCATCACCATGGGCTGGGGCGTCGTCTGCGTGCTGATGATGTTCGTCAAGACGCCGGCGATGTTCTACTTCCTGCGCTTCCTGATGGGCGTGTTCGAAGCGGGCTTCTACCCCGGCATCATCCTGTACCTCACCTACTGGTACCCGAGCGAACGCCGCGCCAAGGCCTTCGGCATGTTCATGTCCGCTTCGGGCGTGGCTGGCGTGATCGGCGGGCCGCTCGCGGGCACCGTGATGAATACCCTGCACGGTGTCAACGGCTGGGCCGGCTGGCAGTGGGTGTTCCTGGTCGAAGGCATTCCCTCGGTCATCGCCGCCGTCGTCACCTGGTACTACCTGACCGACCGCCCGCAACAAGCCAAGTGGCTCTCGCCCGCCCAACGCCAGCTCATCGAGGACGACCTCGCTCGCGACCGGGCCTCGCTCGGCCATCGTGAAGAAAGCCTGCTCGCTTCGCTGAAGGACGGCCGCCTGTGGCTGCTGATCCTGGTCTTCTTCTGCGTGATCGCGGCCAACTCGTCGCTGACCTTCTTCGGCCCGTCCGTCGTCAAGGAAGTCGGCTTCACCGACCCGGCCACGGTCGGCTGGATCATGGCGCTGTCGTACCTGTTCGGTGCCGTCGGCATGGTCGTCAACGGCCTGCATTCGGACCACAGCAAGGAAGCGCGGCTGCATTGCGCCTTTGCCGCAGCGCTCGGCGCGGTCGGCCTGCTGTGCACCTCGCTCTTCATCAGCGTGAGCCCGGTGCTGGCACTGGTCGCGCAGACGGTCGCCATCATCGGCACCATGAGCGCCATCCCGGTGTTCTGGCAGCTGCCCGGCCGCTTCCTCGCGGGTGCCGCCGCCGCCGGTGGCGTGGCGCTCATCAACTCCATCGCCAACCTCGCAGGCTTCGGTGCGCCGGCCATGCTGGGCTTCATCAAGACGCAAACCGGTGGCCTTGCTCCGGGCCTGCTGATCGTCGCCGCCGTGGAAGTGTGCGCCGCGATCCTGATCCTGCTCTTTGTCCCGCGCTTCGTGAACAAGGTCGCTGGAAAGTAAAGAAACCATGACCACTTCAACCCTCACGATCTCGGCCGTTGCCGACATGAACCGGGACGCCTTCATCGACACGCTCGGCGATCTCTTCGAGCATGCGCCCTGGGTGGCGGAAGCGGCTTGGGCCGTGCGTCCCTTCGCCACCGAAGACGCGCTGCACCGATCCATGCTGGAGGCGGTTCGCGCCGCACCATTGCCAAAGCAGATCGCCTTCCTGCGCGGCCATCCGGAACTGGCCGGCAAGGAAGCGCAGGCCGGCACGATGACCGGGCATTCGACCTTCGAGCAGCGCGGCCTGGACAGCCTCAGCCCCGCGGAGTTCGCCGAGCTGCGCTCGCTCAACGCGGCCTATGCGCAACGCCACGGCTTCCCTTTCATCATCTCCGTGCTCGGCCACACGCGGGCCGGCATCTTCGACGCGCTGCGCATGCGCATCCACCGCGACACCGACACCGAACGCGAAGAGGCGCTGCGCCAGATCGGCCTGATCACGCGTCGCCGCCTCGCCGCGCTGTTCCGCGCCCCCCAACCCGAACCCTCGCAGGCCACGACATGATCGACAAACCCCTGAGCCGTCGCTCCTTCCTCCCTGCGAGCCTGGCGCTCGGCGGCATCGGCCTGCAACTGGCCGGCAACGCCCACGCCGCCGATGCACCCGCCACCCCGGCGATGCCGGCAGGCCTCACCACCGCACCGGTCTCGCAATCCGACCTGAGCCCGCGCCTCACGATGCATGCCATCGACATCTTCCACGGCACGCCCGGCGCCGGCATGAAGGTCGACTTCTCCATGTTCGAGGATGGCGCGTACCGGCGCGTCAAGTCGATCGAGACGGCGGCCAACGGACGCTCCGCGGAACCGCTGCTGCTCGAAGGCACCTACAAGGCCGGACGCTACGAAGTGCTGCTGCACATCGACGACTACTTCTCGCGGTTGAACGCGTCGCTGCCCAAGCCCACCTTCCTGTCGACCGTGCCGTTGCGCTTCGTCGTGCGCAATCCGCAGGAACGCATTCACCTCGCGATCCTGTTCACGCCGTGGAGCTATTCGTACTACCGCGGTAGCTGAGTCTTTCACCAGGAGCATTCACATGGCAGGCATCTCCACCCACGTCCTCGACAGCGCCAGCGGCCGCCCCGCAGCGGGCGTGCGCATCGACTTCTCGATCTTCGACGGCAACGCCTGGAAGCTAGTGAAGACCATCACCACCAACAAGGACGGCCGCACCGATGCACCGGTGCTGGCGCCCGCGGACGCGAAGGTCGGGCAGTACGAACTGCTGTTCCACGTCGGCGACTACTTCCAGCGCCCTGGCGCCAACCTGGCCGAGGCGCCCTTCCTCGACACCGTGCCGGTGCGCTTCTCGATCTTCGATGCGAAGCAGCACTACCACGTGCCGATGCTGTGCTCTGGCTGGAGTTGCTCGACGTACCGCGGGTCCTGAGGTTCAGATCGACGGGCGCGGTGTCGGCTCGCCGGGCAACACCTCGCGGACCGTGACCTCCATCTCCCCCATCTCCAGCGGCCCATAGTTCGAAAGAAACGCCACGTCCGCCGCGTCCCGCCCGTAGGCCACGACGATGCGCCCGCCGCGCGGCTGATCCTGCGTGCCGTCGAAGGTGTACCAACGCCCGCCCACGAAGGCCTCGAACCACGCATGCATGTCCATCGGATCGAGCCGATGGAGATAGCCCACCACGAACCGGGCAGGGATTCGCAGCGCACGACACAGCCCGATGCCGACGTGCGAGAAATCCCGGCACACGCCGGCGCCGTCGCCCAGGGTGTCGAGGGCATCGGTGCTGCCGGAACTGACCCCGTACTTGTATTCCAGGTTGGCATGGATCCAGCTGCGGATCGCTTCCACCTGCGCGTAGCCAGAAGCGGCGTCGCCGACGATCTCCTGGGCCTTGTCGGCCATCTTGTCCGACGGGCAGTAGCGGCTCTGCAGCAGGTACTTGAGCACATCGAAAGGCAACTGCTCGACAGGCGTCGCCGTGGCTTCGAAGTCGACCGCGATGACCTCGTCCGTCACCATGACCATGTCCACTTCGATGCGCATCTCGCCCTGCGGGATCTTCATGCGCTGGCACAGGTTGCCGAAGTCATCGACATATTCCGTGGTCGCGACCCACGGGGTCGAGTTCGTAGCGCTCCTGCACCATCCATTGCGCCTCACCGCTGCGTGGGCGCAACATCGCGACGACGGGGCAGGCGCTGCTGGCAGTGACGGTCATCTTGCAGGTGGCGTGCAGCTTCATGGTGGTGCCGAGTGGGGTAGAAGAAAGTGGTCATGCAATTGACGCGCCAGCCGGCAGTTCCTGCTTGCCGGTAAGCACAAATCCGTATCCGGGCGAACCTGACGGGTAGCGGACAATCTGCCCCGTCCCGGGCAGTTCGCCTGCCCCATCCAAAACACAAATCAGAGAGACCGCCATGCATCGCGTCGCCATCAGCAGTACCGGCCTGTATATCCCGCCGGAGGTGATCACCAACGAGGAATTGGTCGAGGCCTTCAACCAGTACGCGGCGCTGGAAAACGCCAGGCACGCCGAAGAAATCGCTGCCGGTACATTCACGGCGCTGACCAATTCCAGCGTCGAATTCATCGAAAAGGCCTCCGGCATCAAACGCCGCTACGTGATGGAAAAGTCCGGCGTGCTGGACCCCACGCGCATGCGCCCGGTCTTCACGCCGCGGCCGGACACCGAGCTGTCCATGATGGCCGAGATCGCCGTCAAGGCCGCGCAGGACGCGCTGGCCAAGGCCGGCAAGACCGCCGCCGACGTCGACATGGTGATCTGCGCCTCGGCCAACATGCAGCGTGCCTATCCCGCGATGGGCGTGGAGATCCAGACCGCGCTGGGCATCCAGGGCTTCGGCTTCGACATGAACGTGGCCTGCTCGTCGGCCACCTTCGGGCTGGAGATGGCCTACAACGCGGTGCGCAGCGGCGGCGCGCGCGCCGTGCTGATGGTCAACCCGGAAATCACCTCGGCCCACCTGGCCTGGAAGGACCGCGACTGCCACTTCATCTTCGGCGACGTCTGCACGGCGGTGCTGGTGGAACGGCTGGAACTGGCGCCGCCGGGTGCCTTCGAGATCCTGGGCACCAAGGCGCTGACGAGCTTCTCCAACAACATCCGCAACAACTTCGGTTTCATGTCGCGCGCCGAAGACCGCGACCCGGACGACCGCGACCAGCTCTTCCGCCAGGAAGGCCGCAAGGTGTTCAAGGAAGTCTGTCCCATGGCCGCCGACCACATCGAGCAGCATCTGGCCGCGTTCAGCTACGCCCCGGCCGACGTGCGCCGCTTCTGGCTGCACCAGGCCAACCTGTCGATGAACCAGTTCATCGCGCGCAAGCTGCTGGGCCGCGATGCCACGGCGGACGAGGCACCGGTGATCCTGGACGAATTCGCCAATACGGCGTCCGCCGGTTCGATCATTGCCTTCCATCGGCACCAGGCCGACTTCAAGCCGGGCGACGTGGGCGTGATCTGCTCCTTCGGTGCGGGTTATTCGATCGGCAGCGCGATCGTGAAGAAGCTCTGAGCGTGTCGTCCCCGACGCTCAGGCTTTAGGGTCGGGCAACACGCGCGCCAGCGTCTCGTTCACCTTCTTCAGCTTCTCGACCGACGCACTGAGCTGCTTCTCGATCTGCTCGGTCCGCTCGACGGCCCGATCCACTTCCGGGGGCAGCGAATTCTTCGGCACTTCCTGGTCCAGTACGGCATGGACGACCGCGAGTTCGTCGGAGGCCTTCTGGACCACCTGTGCCGCCTCCTTGTTCTCCTTCAGGGACTTGGCAAGGACGGCCGGCTTTTCCGGGACAGGGGGCGGCGATTGCTTGGCCATGGGAATCCTCATTTCGAGCAACGGCCCGATGCTATTCAGAAACGCGGCACGTCGCAGCGGGCGTTGACAGCTCAGGCTTTCGGCCTACACGAATTCCGCGTTGTACTCGTATAACGATGACTCGTGTTGCCCTGCAACGCAACAGCCATCGGCAGGGCGCGACCCATCAGAGCCATGTCCATCGCCGCCGTTCTCGTCGAAGACAGCCAGACCATCCGGGACAACCTGATCCCGGCCTTGGCGGAGCTTGCCGACGTGGAAGTCATCGCGGTCGCCGAAACGGCAAGCGAGGCGATGACCATCCTCGACGACTTGCGGGACCGGTGGCAACTGGCGGTGGTGGATCTCTTCCTGCGCGAAGGCTCCGGCCTGACGGTCTTGCGGGTCTGCCAGGCTCGCCTGCCGCACCAGCGACTGGTGGTCCTCACCAACTACCCCACCCCGGAAATGCGACGCCGCAGCCTCGCACTCGGCGCCGACGCGATCTTCGACAAATCGAACGAACTCGAGCTGTTCTTCGCGTGGTGCAGGGGCTGACCGGGGCGGACAAGCTGGCGGCTACTGGCTCAGTACTCCGCGACAACGCTTCCCGACACCGCCGTGGCCCGTGTCGCCTTGTCCTTGAGCACCTCTTCCACATCGGCCAGGTAGCGCCCGACCACCGGCTCATGCGTAAGGTTCAGCATGTGATGAATGCCTGCGGGCTCCTTCACGTATCCCACGATCCAACCCCGCGCACCGAGGCCGCGCCCGATCGCCGCCATGTCCCGCTCCGGTGAACCGAAGGCGAACACCGAGAGCTCCGGCTGGCCGAGCGTCGGCAGGCCGAGCCGGTCCAGCCCCGCCTGCATCGCGCGGCGCGTGGCCAGCACACGTTCCGTCACGCGCAGGTAGCCGTCCCTGCCGAGGTAGTTCATCACCGCCCAGGCGGCCGCGATCGCACCGCCCGCGCGCGTGCCGACCAGCGTGTGCGTGAAGTACTGGCCGCGCGGCCAGTTGTCGAAGGCATAGCCCATCAGCGCGAAGGACTCGGGGTCGGCAAAGAACAAGGTCGATGCGCCCTTGGCCGTGTACCCGTACTTGTGCAGGTCCGCCGAGATCGAGGTCACGCCATCGACCGCGAAGTCGAAGTCCGGAATATCCGCGCCCAGTTCGCGTGCAAACGGCGCGAAGTAGCCGCCGACGCAGGCATCGACGTGCATCCAGATTCCGCGCTCCTGCGCCAGCGCCGCGATCTGCGGAATGGGATCCACCACGCCATGCGGAAACGCGGGCGCCGAGCCGACGAGCATCGCTGTCTCCGGTGTCAGCGCGGCGCGAAGCGCGTCCACGTCTGCGCAGAAATCGGCGCCCAGGGGCACGCGCACCGTCTTCATCCCCAGGAACCAGGCCGCCTTGTCGAAGGCCGGATGCGCACTGAGCGGCATCACGATCTGCGGCGTCCCCATGCCGGGATTGCGGGCCAGCGCACGGTCGCGCGCGCACTTCACGGCCAGGAAGATGCTCTCGGTGCCTCCGGTGGTCATCGCGCCGCGCGCCTCGGGGCCACCGTGCAGCAGGTCCAGGCCCATGGCCACCACCTCGGTCTCGAACTTGACCAGGCTGCCGAAGGCCCGCCCGCCCAGTCCGTTCTCCGAGAAATACATCAGGTAGGCCTTCTTCGCGACCTCCAGCACGTCGTCGCCGGCGTAGTGGATGAACATCGGCACGCGGCCGTTGCGCCAGTCCACGTCGTGCTTGCCGGCCTCCTTGAGCTGGCGTTCGAGTTCGGGCCAGGCAATGCCGCGGTCGGGGAGTTTTGTGGTCGTCATGGTGTGCGTGTCATCCTTCTTTGCCGCCCCAATGGACGACCTTGTTTTCGAGTGCGCGGGCCAGCAGGTCGAGCACGTAGCCCAGGATCGCCATGATCAGCGCCCCGACAATCACGACGTTGGTCAGCAGGAAGTCCGAGGCCGACATCGCCATGTACGCGATGCCCGCGTTCGTGGCGATCATCTCGGCGCCCACCAGCATAGTCACGCCGATGCCGATGCTCACGCGGATGCCGGTGAAGATGCCCGGCAGGCTGGCCGGAAAGATCACGCGGCGGAAGATCATCGAGCGCGATGCGCCCAGCGCCATGGCCGCCTGCACCTTGCGCCGGCCCACGCCGCGCACCGCCTGCATCGCGCTGATCGACAGGATCGGAAACAGCGCCAGCACGATGATCACGACCTTCGCCACCTCGCCGATGCCGAACCAGATGATCAGCAACGGCAGCAACGCCAGCTTGGGCATCGGACGCGAGATCTCGATCGGCGGATCCAGCACCGCCTTGACCGTTTCGTTCATGCCCATCCACAGGCCGAGCGGCACGGCGACCAGCACGCTCAGCGCGAACGAGAGCCCGAAGCGGAACAGGCTGATGCCGAGGTGATAGGCCATCGTCTTGCCCTGGTAGCCGTTCTGCATCAGTTGCAGGAACGTGGCCCAGACCGAGGCCGGCGATGGCAGGAACAGCGGCGCGACCAGCGGCTGCCCGTTCACGAGCGGCGCGGTGATCAGCCACCACAGCACGAACAAGGCCGCGAAGGATGCCAGGTTGATCCAGCGCGAGCGATGCCGGGCGGCGCCGGGCGCCTGCGTTGCTGCGCTGCTCATCGCTCCGTCTCCTGGCGCTGCGCCGTCAGGGCTTCTTCGCGCAGCAGGCCGAAGATCTCGGCCTTCATGCGGACGAACTCGGCGCTCGCGACCACGGCCGGGTCGTTGCTCTGCGCGAAGCGCGGCTGGAACTTCGCCTTGATGCGGCCCGGGCGCGCCGACATCACGACAACCTCGGTCGCCAGGAACAGCGCCTCGTCGATGCTGTGCGTGATCCAGAGGATGGTCTTGTGCGTCTCGTGCCAGATGCGCTTGATCTCCTCCTGCAACAACTCGCGCGTCTGCGCGTCCAGCGCCGCGAAGGGCTCGTCCATCAGCAGGATCTCGGGCGAGTTCGCCAGCGCGCGTGCAATGCCGACACGTTGCTGCATGCCGCCGGAAAGCTCATAGGGGAAGCGCTTCGCGAAGCCGGAAAGCCCCACCATCTCGATGTACTGCGCCGCAATGCGCGCCGCCTCTGCCGCGGACTTGCCGGTGGCCAGCGGCCCGAAGGCCACGTTGTCCAGCACGTTCATCCAGGTGAACAACGCGCCCTGCTGGAACACCACGCCACGGCGCGAGTCGGGCCCGCGCACCCGCAGGCCGTCCATCAGCACCTGGCCACTGGTCGGATGCTCGAAACCTGCCAGGATGTTCAGCAAGGTGCTCTTGCCGCAGCCCGACGGGCCCAGCAGGCAGGTGAATGCGCCTTCCTCGATGGCGAGCGAAATCGGCTCCAGTGCCTGGACTGCCTGGGGACCGCTGCCGAATCGCTTGGAGACTTGTTCGAAGTGAACCTTGGCCAATTCAGGCAACCATCTTCGCAACGAAGCTCTGGTCGACCAGCCCGGCCACATCCTTGGGCATGGCGGTGATCTGCCCGGACTCGAAGAGGAATTGCGCCTGCGTCTGCAAGGTCTTGATCACGCCGGTGTCCTTCTCGCCGGGCTTGCCCATCCATTTGCTCGAGAGCTGCTCGCTCGCCGGCACGGGATAGAAGGTGTTGAGCGAACGCATCACAGCCGCTTCATCGACATTGAGGAACTTGGTCATGGTCTCGACCACTTCCTTCGGGTCCTGCTTGAAGGTGCGCGCGATCTGCTCGTACTCCTTCAGGAAGGCCAGCACCAGGTCCGGCGACTTCTGCTTGAACTCGTCGCGCACCAGCAGCGCGTCGAAGATCAGCAGGTTGTGCTGGTTCAGGTCGCCGGTCTTGAATATGATCTTGCCGCCGTCCTCGGTCAGGCGCGGCAGCACCGGCACCCAGATGTAGCTCGCATCGATCTCGCGCCGTTGCCAGGCCGACGCGATCTGGTCGGCCCGCATGTTGATGAGCTGGACGTCGTTGATGCCCAGCCCCGCGGTCTTCAGCGCAGCGATCGCCGCGAAGTGCACCGATGTGTTGAACGGCAGGCCGATCTTCTTGCCCTTGAGGCCCGCAATGTTCGTGATGCCGGAAGTGCCCTGGACCACCAGGCATTCGCTGTCGACGATGTTCTTGTAGACGTAGACCATCGATGCCTTGAGGCCATTGGCATAGCCCACCATCATCGGGCTGGAGCCGATGTTGCACATGTCGAGGCTGCCGCCGGCCATGGCCGAAATCACCTCGGAGCCCGCACGCACGGTGACGAAGTCGCTGGCGACGCTGGGGCCGAAGGTCTTCGGCGCCATGTTCTTGGCACGGATGTAGTTCTGCGCATCGATCGCACCGAAGGTCCCGAGCTTCACCGACCTGGACTGCGCGAAGGCCGGGCTGGAAGCGCCCAGCAGCAAGCTGCCTGCGGAGGATGCAACCAGCATGTTGGCTGCGGCCAGGTGGAAATCGCGACGCGAGAGATTCAACTTCATACAGACGGCCTTTTCTGAAAGTGCAGAACATCGGAGGACCACTTCGATGCGGTCTGGAATTCAGTTTATGAAGCGTTGAATATATTGTCAAAGCTCCAAAACCCGATGTGCGCCGTGATCAGGGCTTGAGAAGGCGGATCAGGAAGCGGGAGCCATGCGTCAGGTCGTCCCGCATGGCTTGGCCCAAGGCATCGCCATCGCGGCGGCGCAGCGCATCCATGGCGACCATGTGCGTCTCGTGGCCGGTAAGACTGCCGCAGTACTGGGGGAACAGCAGGTTGAGCGTCGGGCCCACGCGCAGCCACAGGCCTTCGATGATCCGGACCAGGATCGGCTGGCCGGATGCTCGATATATTGAAAGGTGAAACTCGGTGTTTTCGAGCAAGGTCCGGTGGGCGTCGCCGGCGTTGATGGCGGACAGGTGCGACTGCACCACGGCATCGAGGCGCTCGATCTCTTCATTGGAGATGCGGGGCGCGGCCTCTTTCGCAGCCAGGCATTCGAGTTCCATGCGGATCTTCAGGATCTCGCGGTAGGTCTCGATGTCGAGCCGGGGGACGCGGATCGTCCGGCCATTGACGACTTCCAAGCCGTGCTCGACCACCAGTCGCTGCACCGCCTCACGCACGGGCGTCAGGCTGACGCCGAAGTCTTCCGCGACACCCCGTACCGTGAGCACCTGTTCGGGAAGCAGTGCGCCGGTCATCAGGGCTTGGCGCAGCTTCTGGTAGGTCCTGTCGGTCAGGGTATCGCCGCGCAACGCCATGCGATCTGCATGTGCCGGCACCCCTGCAACGTGGCGGAGAGTACGGCGTGAGGTCGTGGTCGGCTTGGGCATGGAGGAGGGCGGGGCTCGGGCAATAGCGCGCGTTTGAATATACTCTGCCGCGCCGGTCACGCAGGGCACACTCGCCGGCTATCGCGCCTCCGAGCCGCCTTCGATCTCGCGCCATCGGGCCCAAGGTCGCAAGATGGACTCGTTCAAACTCCATTCGTCCCTTGTGAAATCCAACAGCTTCAACGCGTCCACCTTCGACGCAGCCATCGTCGACCTCGACGGCACCATGATCGACACGCTCGGCGATTTCGTCGTGGCGCTGAACCTCATGCTCGACGATCTCACGCTGTCGCACGTGACGGCCAAGGACGTCGAATCCATGGTCGGCAAGGGCTCCGAGCACCTGATCCGCTCGACCCTGCGCCATGTGCGCGGCAGCGACGCCGACGAGACACTGTGCGACGCCGCCTGGCAGCGCTACACCCACCACTACCTCGCCATCAACGGTCAGCATTCGGCGGTGTACCCCGGCGTCATCGAAGGGCTGGAAGCGTTGCGCGCCCAGGGCCTGCGCCTGGCCTGCCTCACCAACAAGCCGAACGATTTCGCCAAGCCCCTGCTCGCGGCAAAAGGCCTCGATGGCTATTTCGATTTCGTCTTCGGCGGCGACGCCTTCGAGCGCAAGAAGCCCGACCCGCTGCCTCTGCAGAAGACCTGCGAGGCGCTCGGCACCTCGCCCGCGCGCACGCTCATGATCGGCGACTCCAGCAACGACGCGCAGGCCGCCCGCGCGGCCGGTTGCCCGGTCGTGCTCGTGACCTATGGCTACAACCACGGCGAGCCGATCCAGGGCGTCGATGCCGACGCCTTCGTCGACAGCCTGGCGGAATTAGGCCGACTTTCCTAGCAGTGCGTCCTTGAGCTTCCAGTCGGCCGGATTCGGGCCGATCCAGATGCGCAGCAGCGCGTTGAAGAAGGCGTGTTCCTTGATCGGCTCGCCCTGCACCACGCCCTTCACGGTGACCACCGTGCCGGTATCGGGCACCCAGTCCACCGTGAAGGTGTCGCCCGCCTTCAACTGCTTCTGCTCGGTGAACACCTGGCTCATGCGCAGGAGCCCCGGCACCACCGCGCTGAATTCGTTGCGCGGCATGTTGTCTTCCACGCCGCGGGTGAACAGCTTGCCGAGTTCGTTGGCGTCGATGTCGCGCAGCATCGTCACCGTGATGCGCTTGGGGCCGGCGGAAGCCAGTGCTTCTTCGGTCGTGCCGACCTTCTTGCCTAGATAGAGCCCGGCGGTGTAGACCTTGAACACGGCCTTGTAGCGCACGCCAGCGCCGTTGAGTTGCAGCTTGCTGCCACGCAGTTCGATTCCGTCGTCGAGCTTGACGCCTGCCACGTCGATGGTGGCCGCCGACGCCCCAACAGCGCCGATCGATGCCAATGCCAGAAGAACCTGGGGAAGTGCGCGCCGGATGGCGGTCTGGAACATCTGAAAAGTCTCCGTATATGTCTCGAAACTCCCCGAGATGTATCTTTTTGTACATCCATTCTCGCTCAGCTAAACTCCGCCGTTCCATGTTCATTCATCACGTCATCCAGACAGGTCAAGGCAGCCGGGGAGCCTGGCCCTGGCGTCGCCCGTCGTCGCTGTCTCGTTGATTGCACGGCGCACGCCGTGCGCCCGCGGCGCCTGATCACTTCTCGACTCAGGGCCACCCATGAATGACAACGCCACCGGCCAATGACGCGCCGGCCGGCAGACGGAGGACATCCCGTGATCACCGAACTCGAATTCAAGAGCCTCAGCGCCCAGGGCTACAACCGCATCCCGCTGATGATCGAGGCCTTTGCCGACCTCGAAACCCCGCTCTCGCTCTATCTCAAGCTGGCCCACACCACGGACGGCGGCAAGTTCAGTTTCCTGCTGGAATCGGTCGTCGGCGGCGAGCGCTTCGGCCGCTACAGCTTCATCGGCCTGCCGGCCCGCACGCTGATCCGCGCCAGCGGCTTCGGCGCAGAGGCCCGCACCGAAGTCGTGACCGACGGCGTCGTGGTCGAGACCGCCAGCGGCAACCCGCTCGACTTCATCGATGCCTACCAGCGCCGCTTCAAGGTCGCGCTGCGCCCCGGCCTGCCGCGCTTCTGTGGCGGCCTCGCCGGCTACTTCGGCTACGACGCCGTGCGCTACATCGAGAAGAAGCTCGAGAAGACCTGCCCGCCTGACACGCTCGGCTGCCCCGACATCATGCTGTTGCAGTGCGAGGAACTGGCCGTCATCGACAACCTCTCCGGCAAGCTCTACCTGATCGTCTACGCCGACCCGACGCGTCCGGAGGCCTACCCCAACGCCAAGCGCCGCCTGCGCGAACTGCGTGAGAAGCTGAAGTACTCGGTCGCCGCACCGCAAGTCCGGCCGACCCAGCCGCACCCGCCCGAGCGTTCCTTCGCCAAGGCCGACTACCTGGCCGCCGTCGAGCGCGCCAAGGAACTCATCGCCGGGGGCGATTTCATGCAGGTGCAAGTCGGCCAGCGCATCAGCAAGCGCTACACCGAGTCGCCGCTGTCGCTCTACCGCGCGCTGCGCTCGATGAATCCCTCGCCCTACATGTTCTTCTACGACATGGGCGACTTCCACGTGGTCGCCGCCTCGCCCGAGATCCTGGTGCGCCAGGAGAACATGCCCGACGGCGAGCAGAAGGTGACCATCCGCCCGCTCGCCGGCACCCGACCGCGCGGCGCCTCGATCGAGCTCGACAAGGCTGCCGAAGTCGAACTCATCAATGACCCGAAGGAGCGCGCCGAGCACGTCATGCTGATCGACCTGGCGCGCAACGACATCGGCCGCATCGCGAAGATCGGCTCTGTGAAGGTCACCGAGGCTTTCGCGGTGGAGCGCTACAGCCATGTGATGCACATCGTGAGCAACGTCGAAGGCACCCTGAAGGACGGGATGCGCGCCATCGACGTGCTCAAGGCCACCTTCCCGGCGGGCACCCTGACCGGCGCGCCCAAGGTCCACGCGATGGAACTCATCGACGAACTGGAACCCATCAAGCGCGGCCTCTACGGCGGCGCCTGCGGCTACATCAGCTACGCCGGCGACATGGACGTGGCCATCACCATCCGCACCGGGATCATCAAGAACCAGGTGCTGCATGTGCAGGCGGCAGCGGGTGTTGTGGCCGATTCGGTGCCCGAGTTGGAGTGGAGGGAGACCGAGGCCAAGGCGCGGGCCTTGCTGCGGGCGGCCGAGCTGGTGGAAGAGGGCCTGGAATGAGCTCGCCGGACATCCAGAACGATTTCTCGCACGAGATCATCGGCGCCTGCGTCGAAGTGCAGCGCGTGCTCGGCACCGGCCTGAGCGAAGCCGCCTATGCCACCGCGCTGGAGGTCGAACTTGCCGAGCGCGAGATTGGCTTCAAGCGCGACGTGCCGCTGTCGGCCACCTACAAGAACCGGCCGCTCGGCGAGGTATACCGGGCCGGCTTTGTCGTCGAGCAGTCGGTGATCGTGGAATTGCGCGCCGCCGATGTATTGACGGACCTGCATCGCGCGCAAGTCATGGCCGCGTTGCGGCTCTCGGGCCTCAAGCTGGGCCTGCTGATCAACTTCAATGTATTCCCCGTCGTCAAAGGCGTCCACCGGATCGTGAGCAAGCCATGAAAGTCCTGATGATCGACAACTACGACTCGTTCACCTACAACATCGTCCAGTACCTGGGCGAGTTGGGTGCCGATGTCGAGGTGCAGCGCAATGACGAGATCAGCGTGGAGCAGATCGCCGAGCGCATTGCCGCGGGCGTCACGCGGCTCGTGATCTCGCCCGGCCCCTGCTCACCTGCGGAAGCCGGCGTCTCGGTCCCCGCCATCGAAGCTTTCAAGGGCAAGCTCCCCATCCTCGGCGTCTGCCTTGGCCACCAGGCGATCGGCGCGGCCTTCGGCGGCAAGATCATTCGTGCGCAGCAACTGATGCACGGCAAGACCAGCGAGATCACGACCACGCAGGAGGGCGTCTTCGCCGGCCTGCCGGAGAAGTTCGTCGTCAACCGCTACCACTCGCTTTCCATCGAGCGCAAGTCCTGCCCCGCCGAACTGGCCATCACCGCCTGGACCGACGACGGCGAGATCATGGGCGTGCGCCACACCGGCTTCGCGCATGACGTGCGCATCGAGGGCGTGCAGTTCCACCCCGAATCGATCCTGACCGAGCACGGCCACGCCATGCTCAAGAATTTCCTCGACTGAGACGACAACACGCCATGGCATCCAATAACACCGTCGACCTGCGCAGCGACACCGTCACGCAACCCACGCCCGCGATGCGCGCCGCGATGATGGCCGCGCCGCTCGGCGATGACGTCTTCGCGAGCGACCCGACCGTCAATGCGTTGCAGGAAAAGATCGCCGACGTGCTCGGCTTCGAAGCCGCGCTGTTCGTGC
This sequence comes from Variovorax robiniae, assembly GCF_037889955.1. Classification (NCBI taxonomy): domain Bacteria; kingdom Pseudomonadati; phylum Pseudomonadota; class Betaproteobacteria; order Burkholderiales; family Comamonadaceae; genus Variovorax; species Variovorax robiniae. The sequence goes on along the minus strand of NZ_JBBKZS010000013.1, from coordinate 4,126 downwards.
CCACTGGCACGCAAAGCAATCTCTGCGCGATCCTCTCGCACTGCGGCCGCGGCGACGAATACATCGTCGGCCAGATGGCCCATTGCTACCGCTGGGAAGGTGGCGGGGGCGCGGTGTTCGGCAGCGTGCAACCGCAGCCGCTGGACCACGCGCCCGACGGCACGATCCCGCTCGCGCAGATCGAGACGGCGATCAAGCCCGACGACGCGCACTTCGCGCGCACCCGCATGCTCGCGCTGGAGAACACCCTCGGCGGCAAGCTGCTGCCTTTCGACTACGTGCAAGCCGCGACCGACCTCGCGAAGGCCAAGGGCCTGCAACGCCACCTCGACGGCGCACGCCTCTTCAACGCCGCCGTGGCCCAGTCCGTCCAGACAGGCAGCGACGCCCGCACCGAAGCCCGCCGCATCGCGCAGTGCTTCGACAGCGCCTCTGTCTGCTTCAGCAAGGGCCTCGGCGCGCCGATCGGCTCCGCGCTGTGCGGCTCGCGCGAGTTCATCGCGCGTGCCCACCGCATCCGCAAGATGGCCGGCGGCGGCATGCGCCAGTCGGGCCTGCTCGCGGCCGCGGCCTCGCACGCTCTGGACCATCACATCGACCGCCTGGCCGACGACCATGCACTGGCGCAGCGTCTCGCGGACGGCCTCTCCGGCATCGAAGGCTTCATCGTCGAGAAGCCGCAGACCAATATCGTCTTCGTCGACCTGGAAGGCCCGGCCAAGGCGAAGTCGGCCGGCCTGATGGCGCACCTCGCCGAGCACGGCGTGCTGGCCACCGGCCTCTACAAGCTGCGCTTCGTCACCCACCTCGACGTCGATGCGGCCGGCGTGGACCGTGCGATCGAGACCGTCCGCGCGTACTTCAAGAACTGAGAAAAAGGAGACTCCCCATGCCCATCACCCCGCAGGAAGCGCTCCAGCGCACCATCGAACACCGCGAGGTCTTCCACGACGAGATGCTGCACATCGTGCGCCTCATCATGAGCGGCGAATGCTCGCCCGTGATGATGGCCGCGCTCATCACCGGCCTGCGCGTCAAGAAGGAAACCATCGGCGAGATCACCGCCGCCGCGCAGGTCATGCGCGAGGTGTCGACCAAGGTGCCGGTCGCGGACACGCGCAACCTGGTCGACATCGTCGGCACCGGCGGCGACGGCTCGCACACCTTCAACATCTCCACCTGCTCGATGTTCGTCGCCGCCGCCGCGGGCGCCAAGGTCAGCAAGCATGGCGGGCGCAGCGTGTCGAGCAAGTCCGGCAGCGCCGACGTGCTGGAGTCGCTCGGCGTCAACATCAACCTCAAGCCCGAGCAGATCGCCAAATGCATCGCCGACGTCGGCATCGGCTTCATGTTCGCGCCCAACCACCATCCTGCGATGAAGAACGTCGCGCCGGTGCGCAAGGAGTTGGGCATCAAGACCATCTTCAACATCCTCGGCCCGCTGACCAATCCGGCCGGCGCGCCGAACATCCTCATGGGCGTGTTCCATCCCGACCTGGTCGGCATCCAGGTGCGCGCGTTGCAGCGCCTGGGCACCGAGCATGCGATGGTGGTCTACGGACGCGACGGCATGGACGAGATCTCTCTCGGCGCGGCCACGATGGTCGGCGAACTCCGGAACGGCGAGATCCGCGAATACGAGCTGCATCCCGAGGACTTCGGCTTCGCGATGTCGAGCAACCGCGCCCTGCGCGTGGAAACGCCGGAGCAGTCGATGGCCATGCTCATGAGCGTGCTCGACAACCAGCCGGGGCCGGCGCGCGACATCGTCGTGCTCAATGCGGGCGCGGCCCTCTATGCGGCCAACGTGGCCGACTCCGTCGAGACGGGCGTGGCCAAGGCACGTGCGGCCCTCGATTCGGGCGCGGCCAAGGCCAAGCTGTCCGAACTGGTCAAGGCCACGAGCACCGCGGGGGCGAACTGAACATGTCCGACATCCTCGACAAGATCGTTGCCGTCAAGCACCAGGAAGTGGCGGCACTGAAGCAGCGCACGCCCCTCGACGCGATCCGCTTCGACGCCGAAAGCCGCGTGCTCACGCGCGATTTCGTCGGCGCCATGCGCGCCAAGATCGCCGCAGGCCAGGCGGCCGTGATCGCCGAGGTCAAGAAGGCCAGCCCGAGCAAGGGCGTGATCCGCGCCGACTTCATCCCGGCCGACATCGCGCAAAGCTACGCGGAAGGCGATGGCACCATCAGCGCAGCCTGCCTCTCCGTGCTCACCGACAAGCAGTTCTTCCAGGGCGGAATCGACTACCTCAAGCAGGCCCGCGCCTCCTGCGAACTGCCTGTCCTGCGCAAGGACTTCATGGTCGACGCCTGGCAGATCTACGAGTCGCGTGCGATCGGCGCCGATGCGATCCTGCTGATCGCGGCCGTGCTCGACGATGCACAGATGAAGGACTTCGAAGCCATCGCCCTGGGGTTAGGCATGGCCGTGCTGGTCGAAGTGCACGACGCAGCCGAACTCGAACGCGCCCTCAGGCTCAAGACGCCACTGGTCGGCGTCAACAACCGCAACCTTCGCAACTTCGAGGTGTCGATCCAGACCACCATCGACCTGCTGCCCAAGCTGCCCGCCGACCGCCTGATGGTCACCGAATCGGGCATCGCGACGCGCGAAGACGTCGCCAGGCTGCGCGCCGCCGGCATCCACGCCTTCCTGGTCGGCGAGACCTTCATGCGCGCCGACGAACCGGGTGACGCGCTCGCCGATCTCTTCCGCTGAGGCGATCGCCATGACGGAAGCCCGCACCGATCAACTGTCGAGCAACAACCCGGCCGACTGGCCGGTGGCGCCCGGCTGGCAGCCGCTGGTGGACGGATTCTTCGCCAGCCCGGTTGGCCAGAAGCTGATCGGCTTCCTGGGGGAGCGCCTGGCGAGCGGCGCGACGATCTTTCCGCCGCAGCCGCTGCGTGCCCTCGAACTGACGCCGCCCGAGCAGGTGCGTGTCGTCGTGCTCGGCCAGGACCCTTACCACGGCCGCGGGCAAGCCGAGGGGCTGGCCTTCTCGGTGGCGCCCGGCGTGGCCATTCCGCCTTCCCTGCGTAACATCTTCAAGGAGTTGCAGCGCGACCTCGGCACGCCGACGCCGCCGTTCCCGAATCCGGGCGGCAGCCTGGTGAACTGGGCGAAAAAGGGCGTGCTGCTGCTCAACACCTGCCTGACCGTCGAGGAAGCCCAGCCCGCCAGCCACGCCGGCCGCGGCTGGGAGGTGCTGACCGATGCCGTCATCCGCCACGTGGCGCAGGGCGACCGGGCAGTCGTCTTCATGCTCTGGGGCTCCCACGCCCAGAGCAAGCGCGCCCTGATCGACCTGCAGCGCCACAAGGTGCTCGTGGCCAACCACCCCTCGCCGCTGTCGGCCCTGCGGCCGCCACTGCCCTTCATCGGATGCGGCCATTTCGGGCAGGCGAGGGCCTGGCGGGACGCGCAAACGAACGCCTCGGTGCGAAATTCTGGATAGCGAATCGACGGCCCCTTCTATTCGTGCTATATTCCGAGGCTCGCTGGAGAGGTGGCCGAGTGGTTAATGGCAGCAGACTGTAAATCTGCCCTCTTACGAGTACGCTGGTTCGAATCCAGCCCTCTCCACCAGCGATTGCAGAACGGACAAAAGAACAGACAGCAGGACTGACAGAGCGTTTGGAAATTGCCTGATCTCAGGTTTCGGGGTGCTTCTTGGGGTGCCCCAGATGCGGGAGTAGTTCAATGGTAGAACCCCAGCCTTCCAAGCTGATGACGCGGGTTCGATTCCCGTCTCCCGCTCCAGTCGGTGTGTTTGGATGTTCGTGATGATTGTTGGATGGCGTTGGTTTTTGCCCTTTTGGCTCAGTGGTAGAGCACTCCCTTGGTAAGGGAGAGGTCGCGGGTCCGATTCCCGCAAAGGGCACCAAATTTCAAGGGGTGGCGCATCCGCCCCGGGTCGTGTTGAAGGTGTCGATGGAAGGCCACTTGTCACCATGACATCGCGGCCCCATGTCAGTGTGTTGATTCAGTAAATTCTTCGGAGCGAAAAAATGGCAAAAGGCAAGTTCACCCGCACCAAGCCGCACGTCAACGTCGGCACGATCGGTCACGTCGACCACGGCAAGACCACGCTGACCGCTGCAATCGCAACGGTGCT
>NZ_JBBKZS010000012.1:0-212620 GCF_037889955.1 Variovorax robiniae | reverse complement strand
CCGGTTCCAGGGGCAGTACCTTGATGAAGAGACCGGGCTGCATTACAACCGGTATCGGTACTATGACCCGGGCAGCGGCCGGTTCGTCAGCAGTGATCCCATCAAGCTGGCAGGGGGACTTAATCTTCAGCAATTCGCCCCGAATTCCACGGGTTGGATTGATCCGCTAGGATTATCAAGATACGTTGTAATCGGCGAGGGACAAGCATCCGTGGAGGGAAAAATTCCCGTGCCACGAATTCAGAACAATTGGAAAAGATTGGGCGGGAGTAGTAAAGGAATCCGGTGCCTCTCGTTTCGAGCGAGGTACAAAAGAATGGGAGCAAAAGGCCGTTGGGGGGAATGCGAAATGGATTCGCGACCGAGTAGCAGACGGGTATGGATTTATCGACATCGGCCCCGATGGAGGCAATCTGAGTCCGTTTTATGCGGCGGAAAAGAAAGTTCTGGGTCGAACCGGTGCAAGAACTTATAAAAGCAATAGATGCGCCACCGATTCTGCCAGGAGCGGATCAAAACCAAGTTCAAGACCGGTGGCAAGAGGAAGATACGGAGATAATCAATAATGTCAGTAATTTTCTTTATCCCAGTCTCAAAACGAAAAATGCAAGACACAGAGCACTTTTATCAAAAGATTCTCGAATTTCCTTCCGACGAAGAGGGTACTTTTTACATCGACAAAGAAGATTGCAAAATTAAAGTCATGTTCAAATATGCGCGGGCGGAGTTAAAGGGGGAGAAAAATTCTCTATTTGAATACTCAATTGCAAAGAATTTTCCGAGTTATTGTATTAAACTAAAAGAGCTAGGCGTTGAATTCGATTTTGTGATGATGACCCCTGGCGGTTACGTTGCTCGTGTTTTTGATCCTAGTGGAAATCCGATAGAAATCACATGCGATGATTTTTTTGACGAAGCTGGTGGCGACATTTCTGCTTGGAGTACATACAAGCGTTACTAACTTGACTGCGACAATAAAAATCATATGTCGGCTAAATTCATCATCCGAGCCCATGACGTCTGGCGCAAGGGCATCGGCGGAGCCCCGGCCGGCTTGGCAGGCCAGAGCGACAGCGGCGTCTACGCCGGCCTGGACCTGAACCTCGCGCAGTTCGCCGCGTCCACCTTCACCGGCAGCAGTTTCAGCGCAACGACCTTCAAGCAAGCAGGATGGACTGGCTGCCAGTTCATCGGCTGCACCTTCACGGCCTGCGATTTCTCAAGCATCTCGATCACTGGATGCACCTTCACCGACTGCACTTTTGCCCAGTCGCAGTTTCAAAGCAGCCGAATCAGCAGTTCCAACTTCAACCGATGCCAATGGAACGGGCTGACCTTCGACCGCAGCCACTGGTCCAGCGTGGTCGTGCTGGGTTGCACCGGTAGCGGCATCCAGGCCGATGGCTTGTCGGGCGAGCACGTCGACTTCACCGGAAGCTATTTCGAGCAGTCGAAGATGCGCAACACGCAGATCAACTGACAGAGGTGGCGTTGGGGCGATTAGTTTCGATTTCCATGGCGTGGTCAGGGCATGCACCGGCAAGTTCCCGACTTCATCGGAGTCATCAAGCGCGTCTTCGGCTTCGCCAAGGTGCGCTACCGGGGGGCAGGAATGGCGACCGGCTCTTCGTGGCGCGGCGTTAGCCAAATTGTTCACGGTGCGCGGGCCGCTGCTGCAAGGCGTGTCCATCTGCCGGCGCACTGGCGCAGAGGACATTTCCGCATGCAGGCGCATGGGCCGCGCAGCAGTACGAGGCGTCCTGTTCATCAAACCCATGTTGGTGAGGGTGGATCGGTTGTAGAGGGATCGCTTTCGCGATGCGCTGTCGCAGCGCATCAGTTCGTTGCCAACGCGTACAGGCGCGGCCACGACGGACTCCTAGAATCAAGCGCATGAACGTCATCCGCTTTTCCGATCTGTGCGCCCAAGGCAAGGTTGCCGGCCAGCGCGTCTTCATCCGTGCCGATCTCAACGTGCCGCAAGACGACACCGGCCGCATCACCGAGGACACGCGCATCCGCGCCTCCGTGCCCTGCATCCAGCAGGCGCTGGCCGCGGGCGCGGCGGTCATGGTGACCTCGCACCTGGGCCGTCCGACCGAGGGCGAATTCAAGCCTGAAGATTCGCTGGCGCCTGTCGCGGCGCGGCTGGGCGAGTTGCTCGGCCGCGAGGTGCCGCTGGTCGCCAACTGGGTCGAAGGCGTCGACGTGAAGCCCGGCAACGTGGTGCTGCTCGAGAACTGCCGCGTCAACAAGGGCGAGAAGAAGAACGACCCCGCGCTCGCGAAGAAGATGGCCGCGCTGTGCGACATATACGTGAACGACGCCTTCGGCACCGCGCACCGCGCCGAAGGCACCACCTACGGCATCGCCGAGTACGCCAAGGTGGCGAGCGCCGGCCCGCTGCTCGCGGCCGAGATCGACGCCATCACCCGCGCACTGGCCACGCCCAAGCGCCCGCTGGTCGCCATCGTCGCGGGCTCCAAGGTCAGCACGAAGCTCACCATCCTCAAGAGCCTGGCCGAGAAGGTCGACCAGCTCATCGTCGGCGGCGGCATCGCCAACACCTTCATGCTGGCCGCCGGCCTGCCGATCGGCAAGTCGCTGGCGGAGCCCGACCTGCTCGACCAGGCCAAGGCCGTCATCGACGCCATGCGCGCGCGCGGCGCCGCCGTGCCGATCCCGGTCGACGTGGTCACGGCCAAGGCCTTCGCGGCCGATGCGCCCGCCACGGTCAAGGCTTCGAACGAAGTCGCCGAAGACGACCTGATCCTCGACATCGGCCCAAAGACCGCCGCACAACTCGCCGCGCAACTGCGCGAAGCCGGCACCATCGTCTGGAACGGCCCGGTCGGCGTATTCGAATTCGATGCCTTCGCCAATGGCACGAAGGCCATCGCCGAAGCCATCGCCGACAGCCCGGCCTTCTCGATCGCCGGCGGCGGCGACACGCTGGCCGCGATTGCCAAGTACGGCATCGAATCCAAGGTCGGCTACATCTCGACCGGCGGCGGCGCCTTCCTCGAGATCCTCGAGGGCAAGACGCTGCCGGCCTTCGAGATCCTGACCCGGCGCGCATCGGCGTGAGCGCCCTGGATTGAACTGAACCCGTTCGCGCTCGTCTCGCGGGCGCGGCGGGGTGGATTGCCTGAAGACCTCTCATAACCACAACGCACCCGGAGACTTGCACCATGGACACCCCCGCCCGCCTTCCCCGCCACGCCACCAAGATCGTCGCCACGCTCGGCCCGGCCTCCAACACGCTGGAGCTGCTCGAGCAGATGATCCTGAACAAGGTCAGCGTGGTGCGGCTGAACTTCAGCCATGGCACGGCGCAGGACCACATCAACCGTGCCGAGATGGTGCGCGAGGCGGCGCGCCGCACCGGGCGCGAGGTGGCGATCATGGCCGATCTGCAGGGTCCGAAGATCCGCGTCGGCAAGTTCGCCGAAGGCAAGGTCTGGCTGGAGCCTGGTGCCAAGTTCCTGCTGGATGCGGCGCGTACCGAGCTGGGTGACGTCAACGGCGTCGGCCTCGACTACAAGGACCTCCCGCGCGACGTGAAGGCCGGCGACAAGCTGCTGCTCAACGACGGCCTGATCGTGCTGACCGTCGATGCGGTCAAGGGCGAGCAGGTGCTGACCACGGTGAAGCTCGGCGGCGAGCTGTCCAACAACAAGGGCATCAACAAGCAAGGCGGCGGCCTGACCGCGCCGGCGTTGACCGGCAAGGACATGGAAGACATCAAGACCGCGATGAGCTTCAAGGCCGACTACGTGGCGGTGAGCTTCCCGAAGAACGCGACGGACATGGAAATGGCGCGCCAGCTTTGCAACGTGGCCGCGGCGGACCATGGCCACAAGCCGGGCCTGATCGCCAAGATCGAACGCGCCGAGGCCATCCCCAAGCTGGAGGAAATCATCCGCGCCAGCGACGGCATCATGGTCGCGCGCGGTGATCTGGCCGTGGAAGTCGGCAACGCGGCCGTGCCGGCATTGCAGAAGAAGATGATCCGCATGGCGCGCGAGATGGACCGCGTGGTCATCACCGCCACGCAGATGATGGAGTCGATGATCACCAATCCGGTGCCCACGCGCGCCGAAGTCAGCGACGTGGCCAATGCCGTGCTCGACGGCACCGATGCCGTGATGCTCTCGGCCGAGACCGCCTCGGGCCGCTATCCGCTGGAGACGGTGCAGGAGATGAGCCGCATCTGCGAAGCCGCCGAAGCCGCCGAGGACAAGACCCGCGACACCGACTTCAGCGGCCACACTTACAACCGCATCGACCAGTCGATCGCCATGGGCGCACTGTTCACCGCGCACCACCTGGGCGCGAAGGCGATCGTGGCGATGACCGAATCCGGCTCGACGCCGCTGTGGATGAGCCGGCATGCGGCGCACATCCCGGTCTACGCCCTGACCTCGCGACTGGCCACGCAGCGCAAGATGGCGCTGTACCGCAATGTGCGTCCGCTGCTGATGGATTCGCAAAGCGACCGCGACACCGCGCTCGACCAGGCCGAGGCGCACCTGAAGAAGCGCGGCATCGTGCAGAGCGGTGACGTGTATGCGATCACCTGCGGCGAGCCGATGGGCGCGCCGGGCGGCACCAACATGCTGAAGATCTGCCGGGCCGTCTGACCGGATCATGGACCGGGTGATTGCGCACAATCATCCGGTCGTTTCGGGGTGGGACGCAGGGTCGCGAATCCGTATCGCGCCGAGCGGCGTATTGGCGCCATGACCCTCGCTCCTTTCATGCGGCGTGCCGCGTTGCTGGCCGCCGCCCTCGGTGCCGCGCTTCTCTCTGCTTGCTCCCCTGCCAAGTTGTTGGACCGGGCAGTGCCGCGCGACACCTATGACTTCGAAGGCGGCGTGGCCTACGGCACGGCGCCGCGCCAGAAGCTGGATGTGTTCCTGCCGCTGCCCACCGCATTGCCGGCCGCTGGGCGGCGCCCGCTCGTGGTGTTCTTCTTCGGCGGCGCCTGGACCACCGGCGATCGAGCGACCTTCCGCTTTGTCGGCGAGGCGCTGGCGTCGCGAGGCGCGGTGGTCGTGCTGCCCGACTACGGCCTCTCGCCGGCCTTCCGCTACCCGGTGTTCGTTCAGGACAGCGCGCTGGCCGTCAAATGGGCGCTCGACAACGCGCAGCGCCTCGGCGCCGACCCGAAGCAGGTCTACGTCATGGGCCACAGCGCCGGCGCCTACAACGCGGCGATGGTGGCGCTCGACGATCGCTGGCTGGGAGCCCTCGGCTCCAGCCCGAGGCAGCTCGCCGGCTGGATCGGCCTGGCCGGCCCTTACGACTTCCTGCCCATCGAGAACCCGGACGCCAAGCTCGCCTTCGACTGGCCCAACACCCTGCCGGAGTCGCAGCCCCTGCGCCACGTCACGTCCGCCGCCCCTCGTACCCTGCTCATGGCGGTCGGCAAGGACACGCTGGTCAACCCGATCCGCAACACGCGGCAGATGGCCGAGCACCTGCGCGCGGCAGGCGTCGACGTGCAGGTCCAGGAGTTCGACGACCTCGGCCACGTCACCCTGATCGCCAATGTCGCGAAGCCGCTGCACTGGCTGGGCGGGCCGGTTCTGCCGCCGATCGTGAAATTCCTCGGATTGCCGTAGGCACATACCCATGGGCATGCGGGCCATCGACCTTCGGACAGGGAGGGGGTCGATAGAATCGCGGTCAGTACTTTTCCCTACTTCCACACCTACAGAGGCACCCCATGGCACTTGTATCGATGCGCGAACTGCTGGACCACGCAGCCGCAAACGGCTACGGCATTCCCGCTTTCAACGTCAACAACCTCGAGCAGGTGCAGGCCGTGATGGAAGCGGCCAAGGAAGTCGGCGCCCCCGTCATCCTGCAAGCCAGCGCCGGCGCCCGCAAGTACGCGGGTGAAGCCTTCATCAAGCACCTGATCATGGCCGCCATCGAGGCCTACCCGACCGTGCCGCTGGTCATGCACCAGGACCACGGCCAGAGCCCCGACGTCTGCAAGGGCGCCATCGACCTGGGCTTCAGCTCGGTGATGATGGACGGCTCCCTGGAAGCCGACGGCAAGACCATCGCCAGCTACGAATACAACGTCGAGACCACCAAGAAGGTGTCCGACATGGCCCACCGCGTGGGGGTCACCGTCGAGGGTGAACTGGGCTGCCTCGGCTCGCTCGAAACCATGAAGGGCGACAAGGAAGACGGCCACGGCACCGACGCGACCATGACGCGCGAGCAGCTGCTGACCGACCCGGAGCAGGCCGCCGACTTCGTCAAGCGCACCCAGATCGACGCGCTGGCCATCGCCATCGGCACCAGCCACGGCGCCTACAAGTTCACCCGCAAGCCCACCGGTGACATCCTGGCGATCGACCGCATCAAGGAAATCCACGCCCGCATTCCCAACACCCACCTGGTGATGCACGGCTCGTCGAGCGTGCCGCAGGAGTTGCTGGCCATCATCCGCCAGTACGGCGGCAACATGAAGGAAACCTACGGCGTGCCGGTCGAGGAAATCCAGGAAGCCATCAAGCACGGCGTGCGCAAGATCAACATCGACACCGACATCCGCCTGGCCATGACCGGTGCCGTGCGCAAGTTCCTGGCCGAGAACCCCGAGAAGTTCGACGCCCGCGAATGGCTGAAGCCGGCCCGCGAAGCCGCCCGCCTGATCTGCAAGCAGCGCTACCTGGAATTCGGCTGCGAAGGCCAGGGCCCGAAGATCAAGGGCGACACGCTGCAGGTCGTCGCGGCCAAGTACGCCAAGGGTGAACTGGCGCAAGCGGTGGTCTGATTTCCGCGAGCGTCACGCAGAAGGCCGCCCGTCCAGGCGGCCTTTTTGTTGCCACAATGCACGGCTGCATATCGAAGGCGCATGCAAGGAGCTCGCTTTGAAAACCCGGACCCACCTCGTTCTCGATGACCATTTGGTCGCGCAGGTGATGGTGCGCGCGGGTGTCAAGACCAGGCAGGCGGCCATCGAAGCCGCATTGCGCGCCTATGTGTGCGCGCCTGGCTATCCTGGCTTGCTGAAACTTGCCGGTAGCGGCGTGATTGCCGACGGCTACGACCCGAAAGCGGCGTACGGGGCTTCTGTGTGCGCTGTACCATCCGCAGCGCCAACGATTGCCTGATCGCTGCGTGCGCCATCGAGGCCGGCGAGCCGCTGTTGCACGCCGACCGTGACTTCATTGCCCTTGCGGCCATCGAACCCCGTCTGACATTGCCATGACCACCGTCCACACCTCCTCCATCCAGAGCCTGCCCCTGCTGGCCCGCGGCAAGGTCCGCGACAACTACGCCGTCGGCAACGACCGCATCCTGATGGTGGCGAGCGACCGGCTGAGCGCCTTCGACGTGATCATGGGCGAGCCCATCCCCGGCAAGGGCGAGATCCTCACGCAGATGGCGCTGTGGTGGTTCGACCGCCTCGGCCACATCTGCCCGAATCACTTGACCGGCGATGCACCCGAAAGCGCGGTGCAACCCGAGGAAGTGCCGCAGGTCACCGGCCGCTCGATGCTGGTCAAGCGCCTGAAGCCCATCCCGGTCGAGGCCGTGGTGCGCGGCTACCTGGCCGGCAGCGGCTGGAAGGAATACCAGGACAACCGCGCCGTCTGCGGCGTGCCGCTGCCCGAAGGCCTGACCAACGCGAGCAGGCTGCCGCGCCCGATCTTCACGCCCGCGGCCAAGGCAGCGGCCGGCGAGCATGACGAGAACATCAGCTACGACCGTGTCGTGGAGATCGTCGGCCCCGCATTGGCGCAGCAGATCCGCGAGACCAGCATCCAGCTCTACGAGACCGCCGCCGAGATCGCGCTGGCCAAGGGCATGATCATTGCCGACACCAAGTTCGAGTTCGGCCTGGACGAATCCGGCACGCTGGTGCTGATGGACGAGGTGCTGACGCCCGACAGCTCGCGCTACTGGCCGGTGGAAGGCTACGAGGAGGCGCTGCGCACTGGCGCCAACCCGCCGAGCTACGACAAGCAGTTCGTGCGCGACTGGCTGGAGGCCGCGAAGATCCACGGCAAGCCCTGGGACAAGACGCCGCCTGCGCCACGCCTGCCGGCCGAAGTGATCCAGAAGACCGCCGCGAAGTACCGCGAGGCGCTGGAGCGCTTGACCGGTTAGCGCTCACTTTCCGGCCGCTCTGTCAATGTGAATAAGTCACAAATGCGGCGGCAATAGTCCCCACCTGCCAGCGTACCGAATCCGCACACTCTCCTCATCCCAACGATTGAGGAGAGCGACATGAATCTGGCAACCTATCCGCAGTCCTGGACCACTTCCACCCCGGTGAGCATGCCCCCGCCGGAGGCTCTTCATGCCGGCATGCTGGCCCGCGTGCTCGACGAAATCGACCATGGGCTCATGCTGGTCGACCTCACCGGCCGAATCCTGCATGCCAACCATCCGGCGCTGCGCGAATTGGCGGCGCAGCGCACCTTGCGCAATGTGGATGGCATGCTCAACGCGGCGCAGCCCGGCTGGCAGAACCCGATCCGCCAGGCGCTGAAGGATGCGGAGCGCGGGTGCCGCAGCATCGTCGAACTGGAGCATGCCAGCGAGCCGCTGTCGCTGGCTTTCATTCCGCTGGGTCCGCGCGACACCGGTGCCGACGTCGACACCGTGCTCATCATGTGCAGCCGCTCGGCGGGCTGCGAGACCATCACCATGCAGATGTTCGCGCGCGCCAAGCAACTCACCCGTGCGGAACAGAACGTGCTGGCCCAGCTCTGTGCGGGGCACGGCGCCGAGGAAATCGCCTGCCTGCAGGGCATCTGCCTGTCGACCGTGCGCACCCACATCAAGAACGTGCGGCAGAAGACCGGCAGCGGCAGCATCCGCGAGGTCGTGCATCGCGTCTCGCGCATGCCGCAGGTGGTGTCGGCCCTGCGCATGCAGGGTTGAGGGGCGCTCTCGTCGGATGCCCCTGCGGCGCTCCCGGACTGTGGATCGCCGCACGTGAATGGGCGCATCCGGCGATTCCGCTGCCGCGAGTGACCACAGGCGGTTGAGCCCGATCAACAAGAGGCCAACTGGGGTGACTTGGTGACAGTTGGGCCGGCGGAGTCGGCTCTATATTCGGTGAATGCCGTCGCCCGCTTTCGAATCGCATGCCGATCCGACTTCCACCCTGCCCCCTCACGTGCTCAAGCTAGCCGCCTTGGGCGTGCAGCGCCGCTACCGGGCGCATGCGGTATTGATCAACGAGGGTGATCGGGGGGATGCAATCTATGTCGTGCTTGCCGGACGCTTGCGTGCCTTTGTCTCCGATTCGCGTGGGCGCGAGGCCACGTTGAGCCACCATGGCCCGGGAGAGTATGTCGGCGAGATGTCGCTCGATGGCGGCCTGCGCTCCGCCAGCGTGCAGGCGGTCGAGCCGACGCTCTGCGCCGTGGTTACGCGCGAGACCGTGCTGCGCCACATCGCGTCGGAGCCGGAATTCGCGATGGGGCTGATCCTGCGCCTGATCCGCCGCGCTCGCCTGGCAACGGAAAGCGCCCGCAGCATGGCGCTGCTCGACGTGTACACCCGACTCAAGGTGTTGCTGGAACAACGCGCCCAACCGCAGCCCGACGGCACCCTGGTCATCGGCCGGCTCACGCACCAGACCATCGCCAGCGAGATCGGCTGCTCCCGTGAAATGGTGAGCCGCTTGATGATGGACCTCAAGCGCGGCGAGTACCTGCTCGACGAGCGCAGCACCCTGACCATCCTGAAGCCGCTGCCCGCGCGCTGGTAGCCCCTTTCAAGGAGGCGAAGCCGCCCGCACGCCGAGGTCGAGCACCGCCAGCGGCATCGAGCGGCCGTCCAGCAACGTGAGTTGGCCGCCCTTCACGGTATAGCCAGCGGTCGCTTCCAGCGCGGCCAGGAAGCGGATTTCCAGGCGCGAGCGGCCGGCATCGATGCAGGCCCTGCGGGTCGAGGCCAGCGGACCGATGCGCAGCGCACTGCCATTGCGCTTGTAGCCGCCCGAGAGGTTGTTGCAGCCGCCATTGCCGCTCACGCGCTGCGTGCTGGCGTCGAACTGGAGGGTCGGGTCGATCTTCGGATCGGCGCCGATCATCACCTGCTGGCCGTCGAGTTGCACCAGCCGCCAGGGCGTGCCTTCCAATGGTTCGTCAAGGCTCACGCTGGAGCAAGCCGTGAGCGCGGCCATGGCGATGCCGGCGCAGGCGAGCCGCGCGGCGTTGCGAAGCCGGGAAGCCACCGAAGGCGACAGTGGGGTTGCGGGCATGGTGCGGGCTCCATCCAGATGGGCTTGATTTCAGCTCAGCACGACGCTGCTCAAGCGACGGCGGTAGGTGGAGACGGTCGGGTCGGCCGGCGGGATCTGCCCGTCCGCCACCTTCACCTTCGGCGGCTCGATGATTTCGAGGATGGCTACGTAGGTCTTGCGCGCCAGTTCCTCGTTCCATGCCTTGTCGCGCATGAGGATCTCCAGCAGTTCGTCCATCGCGTCGGTCCATTGCTGCGCGGCCATCAGCAGGCGGGCGCGGTCGAAGCGGGCGGGAAAGTCGCGCTTGGCGGCGGCGATCTTCGCGTCGATGTCGGCCAGCGCGGGCGCGGCGCCAGTCGGCGGGTTGGCGAAATCGATCGCGTCCATCCAGCGTTGCAGCGCGTCGAAGCGGCGTACCCCAGGGGCCTTGCTGATCACCGGCGCGAAAGCCACCTTGGCGTCGTCGTCGCGGCCCTCTTGCAGCAGCAGCTTGATGTAGTCGAAGCGGGTTTCGTCGTTGGCCGGGTCGGTGGCCACCGCGTGCTGCAGCTTTTCGAGCGCGCCCTCGGTGTCGCCTTCGGCCAGCGCCTCCTGCGCGGCTTCTTCCTGCGCGGCGGCTTCGAGCTCCTCGGCGGCCGGCACGTGCTTGTCGAGGAACTTGCGGATCTCCGCGGCCGGCACGGCGCCGACGAAGCCGTCCACCGGCTGCCCGCCCTTGAACATCACGCAGAAGGGGATGCTGCGCACGCCGAACATCTGGCTCAGCTGCTGCGAGATCTGCGGCACCTTGTCGGCGTCGAGCTTGGCCAGCGTGAAGCGGCCGGCGTATTCGACCTCCAGTTGCTCGAGCACCGGCCCGAGCTGCTTGCAGGGACCGCACCATTCGGCCCAGATGTCCAGCAGCACGGGCGCGTCCATCGAACCTTCGATGAGTTTGGCCTGAAAGTTGTCGAGGGTGATGTCGATCATCGGGAAAGGTGTGTCAAACGTAAAATTGCGACCATGAACCAAGCAATCCAGGTCGGTGTGGTGATGGGCTCGAACTCCGACTGGGAGACGATGCGCCACGCCGTCGAGATTCTCCAGCAATTCGGCATCGCGCACGAAGCGCAAGTGGTCTCCGCCCATCGCATGCCGGACCAGCTCTTCGCCTACGCCGAGAACGCCGCCCCGCGCGGCCTGGCCGCCATCATCGCAGGCGCGGGCGGCGCGGCCCACCTGCCGGGCATGCTCGCCTCCAAGACCACGGTGCCGGTGCTCGGCGTGCCGGTGGCCAGCCGGCACCTGCAGGGCGTCGATTCGCTCTACAGCATCGTGCAGATGCCCAAGGGCGTGCCGGTCGCCACCTTTGCCATCGGCAACGCGGGCGCGGCCAATGCGGCGCTCTTCGCGGTGGCCATGCTGGCGGTCAACAATCCGCGCCTGCGCACCCAGCTCGACACCTTCCGCGCCGCACAGACGGCTGCGGCGCAAGCCATGACCCTGCCGCCGCCGGGTGCCGATGCCGCACCGCACGGCGCCGCGCCTCCGCTCTTCTCGCCGCAGGGCGGGGGCGCGCTGTGAGCGCGGCGCGCGAGAGCAGCGCACCCATTCTTCCCGGCGCCACGCTCGGCGTGATGGGCGGCGGCCAGCTCGGGCGCATGTTCGTGCACGAGGCGCAGCGCATGGGCTATGCCACGGCGGTGCTCGACCCGGACCCGGACAGCCCCGCCGGGCACGTCAGCCACCACCACATCCCCGCCGGCTATGCCGACGTCGACGGCCTGGCGCGGCTCGCCGGCCTCGCGGACGCCATCACCACCGAGTTCGAGAACGTGCCTGCGCCTTCGCTGCAGCACCTCGCTGTGGCGCGGCCTGTGTCTCCTGGCGCGGCGGCCGTGGCCATTGCGCAGGATCGCATCCGCGAGAAGGCGCATTTCACGCGCTGTGGCGTGAGTTGTGCGCCGCATGCCGTGCTCCAGGAGGCGGCAGACCTCGCCAACGTCGACGAAGACCTTCTGCCCGGCATCCTGAAGACCGCGCGCCTCGGCTATGACGGCAAGGGCCAGCAGCGCGTGCGTACGCGTGACGAGTTGGCCGCCGCCTGGCAGGCCGCCGGCGGCGTCGCCTGCGTGCTCGAGAAGATGCTGCCGCTGGACTTCGAATGCTCGGTGATCGTGGCGCGTGGCCGCGACGGCCTGATGGTGCATCTGCCACCACAGCGCAACCTCCACCGCGACGGCATCCTGGCCGTGACCGAGGTCCATGAATACAGCATGCCCGCCGACGTGGCGGAGCAGGCGACGGCGGCGGCCCGGTCGATCGCGGAGGGGCTCGAATACGTCGGCGTGCTGTGCGTCGAGTTCTTCGTGCTGATGGGCGGCACGCTGGTCGTCAACGAAATGGCGCCGCGCCCGCACAACAGCGGCCACTGGAGCATGGACGCGAGCGATGTCTCGCAGTTCGAGTTGCAGGTGCGCACGCTGGCGGGCCTGCCGCTGACGCAGCCGCGCCAGCACAGCCCGGCGATCATGCTGAACCTGCTGGGGGACCTGTGGTTCCCGGATGGCGATACGCCACGCGAGCCGCCCTGGGCCGATGTGCTCGCGCTGCCGGGTGTGCATCTGCATCTGTACGGCAAGGCCGAGGCGCGGCGCGGCCGCAAGATGGGGCACCTCAACGTGACTGGCGCGGATATCGATGCGGTGCGGGGCACGGCCGATTTCGCGGCGGCGTTGCTGGGCTTGGCGATACCGTTGTCGGAATGAGCATGCCTCTGACACTCCGGGGCCTGCCATGATCCTCGACGGCCAATCCCCTGACGCCATCCGCCAAGCCGCGGTGCTGTTGCGCGCCGGCGGCCTGGTTGCGTTTCCGACCGAGACGGTCTACGGCTTGGGGGCGGACGCCGCCAGCGACGCCGCGGTCGCCGGTATCTTCGCGGCCAAGGGGCGCCCGAGCGACCATCCCCTGATCGTTCACGTGGCCGCAGGCGCTCCCGGCGCCGAGGCGGTGTCGCGTTTCGCCCAGCCGCTGCCGCCCTTCGCCGAGTTGCTGGAGAAGGTGTTCTGGCCCGGCCCATTGACCTTGATCGTTGCGCGCCGGCCCGGCGTGGGCGCGGCTGCGGCCGGCGGACAGGACACCATCGGCCTGCGTTGCCCCGCGCATCCGGTGGCGCAGGCGCTGCTGGCGGCCTGCCTGGCGCAGGGCGTGCCCGGCCTGGCAGGCCCGAGCGCCAACCGCTTCGGCCGCGTGAGCCCGACCACCGCGGCGCATGTGCATGACGAGTTCGGCGACAGCCTGATGGTCATCGACGGCGGCCCCTGCCATGTCGGCATCGAGTCGACCATCATCGATTGCAGCCGGGGCGTTCCGGTGCTGTTGCGGCCCGGCGGCATCACGCGCGCCCAGATCGAGGCCGCCTGCGGCGAGCGCGTGCGCGACCCCGCCGAACTGGCCCAGCCCGATCCCCGTGCCTCCGGGACGCTGGAAGCGCACTACGCGCCGCAGGCCAAGGTCCGCCTGATGGATGCGCGTGCGCTGCAAACCGGGCTCGACGTGCTGGGCGCCGAGGCCGCGCACATCGCGGTGTGGTCGCGCAGCCTGCTCAAGAGCCGGTCGCAGCGCGTGCTGCAACGGCGCATGCCCGACGATGCGGTCGCTGCGGCGCAACAACTCTTTGCGGTGCTGCGCGAATTCGATGCGGGCGGCGCGCGCTTGATCTGGATCGAGACGCCGCCCGATGCGCCCGAGTGGGAAGGCGTGCGCGATCGGCTGCGACGTGCCGCCGCCGCTGATTGAGCGTTTCGCGCTTTTCGGTCGCGCGTTCATGCTTTTGATGACACTCGTCAAAATTTGACTCGACACCGGCGGTCCGCCTCGCAAGAATGCGTGCGACCGAACACCGATCCAGGGAGGATCATGAAAGCGAACCCGGCCGAATTGGAGTTGATTGGCGGCGCGCTCGCTGCCATCGAGCGTGTGCTGGCGCGTGTCGACAGTGGCCTGCCATCGCCGCCGCCTGTTTCGTCCCCGCCCGCGGCCGGCGACCCCGGCGTTCTCCAGGAGGAGGCCCGCTATCTCGGGCAGTCGAGGGAATCCGCGATCCATTGCTGCCTGACTTCGGCGAGCACCTTGCTCGTCGTCAGCCAGGACTTGCTGCGCGCCGCGGCCGGGCACACGGCGGCGGAAGAGGAGCGCCAGTTGCGCACGCAGGTCGGCCACGTCAAGGCGGCCGGCCGTGCCGCCTACCGTGCGGCGCTGATCCTGGCGGAGCAATAGGCAGGGCCAAGCCCGCCTGCCGGGGCCTTTCTGCCCGGGCTGCTACTTCAGCGCATCGAACAACGTGCGCGCGGCCAACAGGCAGAACGGCGGCTCGTAGGTGCCGTGGTACTTGGCGTAGTAGGTGGTAAAGGCGGGCGATGCCGGGTCGGTCGGCGCCATGCCGTCGGGCCCGTAGGTGGCCTGGATCTGGGGATCCACGTCGATGCTGCTCACCGTCGTCACGCCGCGCGCCTGGAAGTCCGCCATCAGCGGGACCATGTGCGCCGCCGGCGGCACGGTCGGGTCGCCGGCGCCGCCGCACAGCAGGGTGCGGGCCTTGGGACTCCAGCCGAGCAGGTCGTTCTTCTTCGCGTCCAGGTAGAGCGTGTTGGCCGGGTTGTTCAGCACGTCGGACAGGAACGCCGGCTGGAACAGTTCATCGCGCGCCTGGGCCGGCGTCTCGCCGTTGGCGCCCGGCACGGCGCCGCTGGTGATGAGCGTGGTGTAGTTGAGCGTCGGGCTGGGCAGCAGGTTGGCGATGCTGCCGAATTTGGCGTTGTATGCGTCGCTGGTGTAGGGCGCCTGGTAGACGACGCTGGTGTTCGCGTAGACGTCGCCGTAGACCTTCTGGTACGCATTGATGAGGAAGGGCACGAAGATCTGGTAGCCCGCGATGGCGTTGGTGGACTTGATGGTGTTCGACAGGTAGTACGGGCCGGCCAGGTGGGCCGCCGCCACGACATTGAACTCCGCGGCGTTGTCCCGCTCGGCGGCGCGCTGCGCGGACATCGACGAATGGCCGCCCTGCGAGTAGCCGGTGAACATCACCTTGCCCGACAGCGTGGCCGACTGGCTGGCCGCCGCCAGGCGCGCTGCGCGCAGCGAGTCCACCACCGCGCTGGCTTCCGAATCGACATGCAGGTACGGGTGGAAGCTGTAGGTGGACTTGGCGTAGCCGAGGTAGTCGGTGGCGACCACCGCATAGCCCTGTGCCGCATAGAAGGCGATGAGAAGTTGCGTCTCGCTGTCCTGCGGATTGGCCAGGGTGCGCGGCCTTTGCACGTCGGTGCCCTTGGCATAGGCCAGCAGCGGCGCGGGGTTGCTGGCGCAAGCGCCCGCCGGCAGCAGCAGCACGCCCGAGGCATTGGCCGGCTCGCCCTTGACGCCGACGGTGTTGTAGTCGAGCGGGACGACCTTGACATCGCACTTTGCCTTGCCGGTGAGCGCCTGCGCGCCGCTGGCCTGGGTGGCGGCGTCGATCTGGGTGGCGCTGAGCGTGGCCGCGACGACGGCGGGTTCGCGCAGCGAGCCTGGGGCGGGGGTGGGTGGGGTGACGGGGGTGTCGGGCGTCTTTTGTGCGGCCGTGGTGGCCAGGAGGATCGGCAGGAAGGCGTCGTTGCTGTTTCCGCCGCCGCCACCGCATGCCGTCAAGGCGGCGGCCGCGGCCGCCACGCTCCACATCTGGAGGTGTCTCATTGGTTTTTCCCTGAATTTGGTTTTGGACGAACGCGGACGATCCTAGCCCATGACCTACGCCAAAGGTACTAGGGCTTGTCGTGTAAACGGAGCCCGATCGATGGGAACGGAACGACCGCGCGCCGGGCGCGGCGATGGGCTATTGATCCTGTGTGGCCCAGTCGACCAGCGCATCGAAGGCGGCGCGCGCGGCACCGGCGTTGGCATGGTTGGCAATGGCCACCAGCACGTAGCGACGGCCGCTGTCGCCGTCGACATAGCCCGCCACACCGGCCGCGTCGCGCAGCGATCCGGTCTTGAGGTGCGCGGTACCGCCCGAGCGCAGCGCGCGCTTCCTCAGGGTGCCGTCGACGCCGCTGGCCGGCAGCGACGACATCAGCTCGGGCATCACCGGCGAGCGCCAGGCATGCTGCAGCATCTTGGCCAGCGCCGCGGCGGTGATGCGTTCCTCGCGCGACAGGCCGGAGCCGTTGTCGAGCACGGGCTGGCCTTCGCCGGTGCCGATGCGGTCGTTCCACCACTGGCGCACGGCGGTGCGCGCGCCGTCGAGCGTGCCGCGGTTCTTCTGCTGCAGGCCCAGCGTGAGGAACAGCTGCTGCGCCATCACGTTGTTGCTGTACTTGTTGATGTCGCGGATCACCTCGGCCAGCGGCGGCGAGACGGCCTCGAACGCGGGCTTGAGACCGGCCGGCACGCGGCCCTCGCGCACCTGACCCTTGAGCTGGTTGCCCATGTCGGCCCACATGCCGCCGACCGCGCGCGCGGCATAGCTGCGCGGGTCCGCATAGGCCACGGCCCAGGTCTTCTCGCCGCAGGCCGCGGCGAAGCTGCCGTTGAAGCGGATGCGGGTCGGGTCGCTGAAATCAGCGCGCAGGTTGCTGCGGTAGTCGCCGCATTCGCCGGCGGACAGCGGTACCGTGGGCTGCATCGTGACGCCGGCCAGCGAGGGTTCGAAATTGACCTGCGCGGTCTGCGCCTGGCGGTCGGGCACGAAGGTCATGACCACCGACTTGAAGTTGATCAGCAGCGCATCCGGCGCTGCGTTGTAGGGCCGCAACGGCTCGCCGTCGAAGGCGGCGGGGTCGGGCTCGGTCTGACCCTCGAAGGCGCTGCGGTCGATGACGATGTCGCCGGCCACGGTGTGGATGCCGAGGCCTTGCACGCGACGCATCAGCAGCCAGAGGCGCTCGACCACCAGCTTCGGGTCGCCCTGGCCCTTGATGTAGAGGTTGCCGTTGAGCACGCCGTTGCTGACCGGGCCGTCGATGTAGACGGGCGTGGTCCAGGCGAACGCCGGACCGAGCAGGTCGAGGCCGGCGTAGGTGGTGACCAGCTTCATGATCGAAGCCGGGTTCACCGGTGCCTGCGAGCGCCAGGCCAGGCGCGGCGGCTTGCCGCTCTCGGCATCGACCACCAGCATGGTGACGGCATCGCGCGGCACCTTGGCGCGGGCCAACGCAGCCTCGACTTCCTGGGGCAGGGCTTGCTGGGCGGCGGCGCCGAGACTGAACAGCGCCGCGGCGGCCACGGGGACGAGGGGGGTGAATCGCATCGGCGGATTATCCGGGTCGAGGTGTGCTTTGGTCGGCGATGCCTTCAGCTGCACTCGCGAGCGCGGCGTCGCCGGTTGTGGCCGCGGGTGAGGTCGAGGCCGAAGTTGCGGCGCCTGCGCTCGCCAGGCCCCGCCGACGCCACAGGTACCAGGCCGCCGGCATCACCAGCATGCTCAGCAATGGTGCGCTCACCATCCCGCCGACCATCGGCGCGGCGATGCGGTTCATCACCTCGGACCCGGTGCCGCTGCCCCACAGGATTGGCAGCAGCCCTGCCATCACCACCGCCACCGTCATCGCCTTGGGCCGCACGCGCAGCACCGCGCCTTCGCGGATGGCGGCGAGCAATGTCTGCTCGTTGGGCGGCTCGCCGGCCGCGAGGCGCCGCGACAGGGCGTTCTGCAGGTAGACCAGCATCACCACGCCGAATTCCGCCGCCACGCCGGCCAGCGCGATGAAGCCTACGGCCGTGGCCACCGAGACCGCATGCCCGAGCGCCCACACCAGCCAAAGCCCGCCGATCAGCGAGAAGGGCACGGCGGCCATCACCAGCAGTGCATCACCGAAGGACCGGAACAGCAGGTACAGCAGCACGAGGATGACGGCCAGCGTCGCCGGCACCGCCAGCTTCAGGCGCTCCGTCGCGCGCTCCAGGTATTCGAACTGGCCCGACCAGGACACCGCATAGCCCGCTGGCAGTTGCACAGACTGGGCGACGGCCGCCTGCATGTCGTTGACGGCCGAGCGCAGGTCGCGATCCCGCACGTCGACATACACCCAGCCCGACAGCCGCGCGTTCTCGCTGCGCAGCATCGGCGGGCCGTCTTCGATGCGGACCCGGGCCACGTCCTGCAGCAACAATTGCGCGCCCTTGTCGGTGACGAAGGGCAGCGTGCGCAGGCGCTCCAGCGAGTCGCGCACCTCGCGCGGATAGCGCACGTTGATGGGATAGCGTTCGCGCCCCTGGATCACTTCGCCGACGTTGTCGCCGCCGATCGCGGTGGACACCAGCGCCTGCACGTCGGCCACGGTAAGCCCGTAGCGCGCCGCCGCCGCGCGGTCCACGTCCACGTCGACATAGCGCCCGCCGGTGAGCCGCTCGGCCAGTGCCGAGGACACGCCCGGCACCTTCTTCACCGCCGCCTCGATCTGACCCGTGAGCGCGTCGATGGTGGCCAGGTCCGCGCCCGCGACCTTGATGCCGACGGGGCTCTTGATGCCGGTGGCCAGCATGTCGATGCGGTTTCGGATCGGCGGCACCCAGACGTTGGTCAGGCCCGGCACCTTCACGATGCGGTCCAGTTCGGCGACCAGCTTGTCGGGCGTCATGCCGGCGCGCCATTCTTCGCGCGGCTTGAACTGGATCGTGGTCTCGAACATCTCGAGCGGCGCCGGGTCGGTGGGCGTGTCGGCGCGGCCGGCCTTGCCGAAGACGCGCGCCACTTCCGGCACCGTCTTGATCAGGCGGTCGGTCTGTTGCAGGAGTTCGGCAGCCTTCGACACCGACAATCCGGGCTGGGCCGACGGCATGTACAAGAGGTCGCCCTCGTCGAGCGGCGGCATGAACTCGCCGCCCAGGCGCAGCAGCGGCACGATGCTCAAGGCCAGCAGCAGCGCGGCGATGAGCAGCGTGGCTTTCGGAAAGTGCAGCACCGCTTCCAGCGCGGGCCGATAGATCACCATCAGGAGCCTGTTCACCGGATTGGCCGCCTCGTGCGGGATGCGCCCGCGCACCAAATAACCCATCAGCACCGGGATCAGCGTCACCGACAAGCCGGCCGCCGCCGCCATCGCATAGGACTTGGTGAAGGCCAGCGGCGAGAACAGCCGCCCTTCCTGCGCCTCCAGCGAGAACACCGGCACGAAGCTCAGCGTGATCACCAGCAGCGAGAAGAACAGCGCGGGCCCGACTTCCACCGAGGCATCGGCCACCAGGCGCCAGCGCTCTTGCGCGTCCGGCGGCCGCCCGTGCTTCGTCTCGAAAGCCTCGATGTGTCGATGCAGGTTCTCCACCATCACGATCGCGCCGTCGACCATCGCGCCGATCGCGATCGCGATGCCGCCCAGCGACATGATGTTGGCGTTGACGCCCTGCCAGTGCATGACGATGAAAGCAGCCAGCACGCCAATAGGCAAGGCCACCACCGCCACCAGCGCGGAACGCAGGTGGAACAGGAACACCGCGCACACCAGCGCGACCACGATGAATTCCTCGACCAGCTTGGTGCGCAGGTTGTCGACGGCGCGGTCGATGAGCAGCGAGCGGTCGTAGACCGGCACGATCTCCACGCCCGCTGGCAGCCCCGGCTTGAGCGATTCGAGCCGCGCCTTGACCGCCTCGATCGTCGAGCGGGCGTTCTTGCCGGAGCGCATCACCACCACGCCGCCCGCGACCTCGCCCTGCCCGTCCAGCTCGGCGATGCCACGGCGCATCTCGGGCCCGATCTGCACCGTGGCCACGTCGCGCAGCAGCACCGGCGTGGCGCCGGACAGCGTCAGCGGGATGGTCCGGAAGTCGTCGAGCGAACGCAGGTAGCCGCGCGAGCGCACCATGTATTCGGCCTCGGCCATTTCCACCACCGAACCGCCGCTGGCCTGGTTCGCCTTCTGCAGCGCGTCGACCACCATCGCCTGCGTGATGCCGAGTGAACGCATGCGATCCGGGTCCAGCACCACTTGGTACTGTCGCACCATCCCGCCGATGCTGGCGACCTCGGCCACGTCGGGCACGGTCTTCAGCTCGAACTTGAGGAACCAGTCGTTCAGCGCCCGCAATTGCGCGAGGTCGTGCGCGCCGCTGCGGTCCACCAGCGCGTATTCGTAGACCCAGCCCACGCCGGTCGCGTCCGGCCCCAGCGCGGGCTTGGCGCCGGCGGGTAGGCGAGCCTGAACCTGGTTGAGGTACTCGACGACGCGCGAGCGGGCCCAGTACGGATCGGTCTTGTCGTCGAACAGCACGTAGACGAAGGAGTCGCCGAAGAAGGAATAACCGCGCACCGTCTTCGCACCGGGCACGCCGAGCATGGTGGTGGTGATCGGGTAGGTGACCAGGTCCTCCATCACCTGCGGCGCCTTGCCGGGCCAGGGCGTGCGGATGATGACCTGCGTGTCCGACAGGTCCGGCAGGGCGTCGAGCGGCGTGCGCAGCACGGACCAAAGTCCGGCCGCGACGAGCAGCAGCGTGGCCATCAGCACCAGCAGGCGGTTGCCGATGGACCAGCGGATGAGCGCGGCGATCATGGCTTCTGCGGCGCCATGTTGCCGAGCACGCTGCGCAGGCGGGCTTCGGAGTCGATGAGGAACTGGCCGCTCGCGACGACCTGCTCGCCTTCGGCCAGGCCATCGACGATCTCGATGTCGTCGCCCAGGTCCGCGCCGAGCGTCACGTCGCGCGGCTCGAAGGCGCCGTCGGCCTTGCGCACGATCACGAGCGCGCGCTTGCCGGTGCGGATCACCGCCTCCGAGGTGACGACCAGGCGCGTGGTCTTCGGCCCGGCCACTTGCAGCCGCAGCAGCATGCCCGGCACCAGCTTGCGTTTCGCGTTGTCGACCGTGAAGCGGGCCTTCAAGGTGCGCGTGGTGGCATCGACCTGCGGCAGGATCTCGGCCAGTTCGCCTTCGAAGGACTGCGTCGAATCGGCCTGCAGCAACGCCTTGACCTTCTGCCCGACGCGGATGCGCGACGCCTGCGCCTCGGGAATCTCGACCACGGCCCAGACCTTGTCGAGGCCGCCGATGCGGAACATCGTCATGCCGGGTGTGACGGCCATGCCTTCGCGCACGCCCAGCTCGGTGACGACGCCGTTGGCGGGCGCGGTCAAGGTGAAGCGGGCTTGCGCCGTGCCGGCCTTCTCGCTCTGGCGGATGAGGTCGGCAGGAATGGACATGGCGCGCATGCGATCGCGCGCCGCCGCGACGACATCCTGCGAGACTCCCGCGCGTTGCAATGCCAGCAGCTCGTTCTGCGGCGCCAGCCATTCCGGCGCGAAGACCGTCGCAAGCGCTTGGCCCTTGCGCACCTGCGCCATCGGCGCGCGCACGGCCAGGTGCTCGACATAGCCGGCGACGCGCGTCTGCACTGCCACGCCGAGCCGCTCGTCGAACTGCACCGAGCCGATCGCGTCGATCGATGTGTTCGTTTCGATACGTCGCACCGTGGCATGGCGGATGCCAAGGTTCTGTTGCACGGAGGGATCGATCCGGGTGCCGCTGGCGCTGTCGGCATCGGCATAGACGGGGACGAGTTGCATGTCCATGAAGGGCGACTTGCCGGGCTTGTCGAAGCGCGCGCCGGGGACCATGGGGTCGTGCCAGTAGAGGATCTTCTTTTCGCTTGCGGGTTCAGGTGTGCTGGGGGCGGGCGCTTGCACGGCGTGGTCCGCGTGGGGCGCCAGCGTGCGACCGGCATGAAAGGCGCCGCCCGCGATCAGCACGGCAGCGAGCAACGACAGCGCCACGAGATGGGTGCGTTTCATGGGGACACCTCGGCAGTGAGTTGGATGGGGCGGAAGACCAGTTGGGCCAGCGTCCTGGCCAGCTCACGCTGCAACGCGAGCAACTTGCGTTGCGCCTCGACCTCCGCATGGCGCGCCTCGAACAGCGTGGTCAATGGCGTTTGGTTGGAGCGGTAGGCGGCCATCGCGGCGGCGGTCCGTTGCGCGGCGGTCGTGAGCACGCTGGCGCGATAGCGCTCGATGCGCTGCCGCAGGCGCTGCGCGTCGGCCTGCAGCGTCTGGTATTGCGTCGTGGCCACGCGCGTGGCTTCCGCGAGGTCGGCCTCGGCCTTGTCGACCAGGGCGAGCCGCGCGGCGGTGTCGCGGTCCTGGCGTGCGTCGGGCGCGACGGGGATCGGGATGCTCACGCCGACGGACACCAGGTCCGAATAGCCCGTGCGCTGGCCGTAGCCGACTTCCCAGGTCCAGTTGGGGGCGCGGTTGCTGCTGGCCACCGCGGCGCTTCGCTTCGCCACCTCGAGGTCCCGCTGCAACGCGGCGACCGTTGGGTGCGCAGCCACGTACGCGTCTTCGCCGGGGGGCGGCACGTCGACCAGCGGGACGAGGTCATCCGGCGCTGCGCCAATCCAGCGTTGCAGGGCAAGCCTGGCGGCGTTCTGCTGCTGCCGGGCTTCGCTCGCCTCGTCTTCAGCCTGCCCGCGTGCGACGCCGAGCGCGAGCACTTCCTGGCTGCCGGCTGTCGCCGCCGCGAGCCGTGCGCGTGCGGCCTCGAATTCTTCCCGCGCATGGTGTTCCATCGCGGTGGCGAGCCGCGACGACTCTTCGGCGTAGAAAGCATCGACATAGGCCAGCGTCGTTTGCAGTCGGACATCCGCGACTGCCGCACGGGCCTGCACGGATTCGCGCTCGACCATGGCGTCGGCGGCGGCCTGGCGCGCGTTGCGCTTGTCCGTCGACAGCCACTCCTGGCTGATGCCGACGCGTTTCATGGTCATCGGCTCGCGCGTGGTGCTGAAGCGGTCAGGACCGGTGACGGGCAGGTTGTCGATGCCGACACGCAACGTGGGGTCGGGCAACTGCGCGGCGGCGCGGGCGCTCTCGGTGGCGCTCAGCACGCTGGCGCGCGAGGCGCGGGCGGCATCGGAACGCTGGACGGCACGCTGCAACGCCGCCTCCAGGGAAAGGGTGTCGGCACTGGCCAGCAATGGCAGCAGCGCCACGGCCAACGCGGCCGTACGTAAACGAGAAAAGGACATGGAATCTCCGCAAGCGAACGAGGCGATCGCTGGCAAGCGGACAAGCCGCGCCAGCGCCGGTCAGGTCGACGGAGATGTCAAACGCGCAGCCGGCGCGTCGCGAGGAAAACGGGGTCGGGCGGAGGTCGCTGCTCGGGCGCGTGAGCCAAGGGCAGGCCCGCGCCTTCCATCGCCGGCAGCAAGGCGGGTGCCGGCAGCACCTGCACCACCATTGGCAGCGAAGGCGTGACCGGCTTGGCCGGCTCGAAGGACTGCGACGCGTTGACCGCATGCTGGTGGCACAGCACGGGCTGCGCCTCGTCGCTGCCCTCGCACGGCGCGCCGCGGGCCATGCGCTCGGCCATCGACTCGGGCGCGGCCATGGCCGGACATGCGTAGCTCGCCAGCGCCAGTTGCGAGAACAACAGCGACAGCATCACCACGAAGGCGGTGAGGCAGCGATGGGCGGACCGGGAGCGGAACATGAGGCGGAAAGTGTAGCGATGGAAGTCGCCATGACGGTGATACCCATCCGCCCCTGCGTGACTTCCCGGACAGTCCTAAACAAACAAATGCAGCCGAGCGTGATACAGCAGCATCACCGTCTTGCCGTCGACGATGCGCCCGTCCGCGACCATGGCCAGCGCCTCGTCGATGTCCAGTTCCAACACCTCGATGTCCTCGCCTTCATGGGCCAGCCCGCCGCCGTCGCCGATGCGCATGCCGGCGTCGTAGGGCGCCACGAAGCAGTGCAGCTTCTCGGTGACCGAGCCCGGGCTCATGAAGCATTCGAAGACCTTCTGCACATGGCCCATGCGGTAGCCGAGTTCCTCCTCGACCTCGGCGCGGATGCGCTCCTCGGGCGCGGCGTCGTCGAGCAGGCCGGCCGCGGTCTCGATGAGCAACTCGCCATAGCCGTTGACGAAGGTCGGATAGCGGAACTGCCGCGTCAAGAGCACGGTGCGGCGCGCGAGGTCGTAGGGCAGCAGCGTGGCGCCGTTGCCGCGGTCGTAGGTTTCGCGTTCCATGCGCTGCCACTGGCCATCGCTGCGGCGCCAGTCGAAGGCGGTCTTCTTCAGCACGTACCAGTTGTCGGAGAGCAGGGTGACTTCGTGCACCCGGACGCGTTCTTGCAGGTTCATGGCGACGATCGTAGAGGCAATTTCGTGTAGCTTCAAGATAAAACGTGCAGATTCGTGCATCGTTCGCATACCATCGAGGCCATGCTGACCCGTCAACGAAAGCAACACATCCTCGACGCGCTGCGGCGCGAGGGACAGGTCGTCGCCCGCTTGCTCAGCGAGGAGCTGGGCCTGTCGGAAGACACGATCCGGCGCGACCTGCGCGAACTCGCGGCCGAGGGTCTGCTGCAACGCGTGCATGGCGGCGCGCTGCCGCTGGCGCCGGCCGAGGCCGACTTTCCCGGCCGCGAGAGGATCGCCACCGCCGACAAGCGCCTGATCGGCCGCGCCGCCGCACGCATGGTGCTGCCGGGGCAGGTGGTGTTCATCGACGGTGGCACGACGGCCGTGCAGATGGCGCGGCACCTGCCTGCGTCGTTGCGTGCTACGGTAGTCACGCACAGCCCGTCGGTGGCGGTCGAGTTGGCCGGGCATGCGGGTGTCGAGGTGGTGCTGGTCGGCGGGCGGCTGTTCAAGCACTCGGTGGTTTCCGTGGGCGCGGCGGCGCTCCAGGCCATCGCGCAGGTCCGCGCGGACGTCTTCTTCATGGGCGTGACCGGCGTGCAGGCGCAAGCCGGCCTGACCACGGCGGACCTGGAGGAGGCGCACATCAAGCGCGCGCTGATGGCCGCGTCGGCGGAGACGGTGGTGCTGGCTTCTTCCGAGAAGATCGGTGCGGCTTCGGCCTGCGTGATCAATCCACTGGGCCCCGGGATCACGCTGCTGGTGGCGCCCTCAGCGCCGGTGAAGGCACTGGGCGCGCTGCGGAAGTCCGGCGCGCGCATCGTGCAGGCCGATTCGGCGGCGTGACTGTGGTCGGCGCATTGGCCCCGGCGCGCCGGGGTTGGCGGGCGTCCCTCGATAATCCCCCGATGCCCGTCGCTCCCCGCCTCTCCCCGCGCACCATCGGCATCGGCGCGGCCGTGATCACGGTGCTCGTCTGGACCGCCTTCATCGTGATCGCCCGGGCCTCGGCCGCGCGCTCGCTGACCCCTTTCGACATTGCCGTCGCGCGCATGTGCGGCGCCAGCCTGGTGCTGATGCCCTGGGGCGCCTGGCTGGTGCGCCAGGCGCGGCGCGAGGCGGGTGGCGGGCCGGTCGTCAGCTCGATGTTCGGCCTGTCGCCGCTCAGCCTGCGGGTGACGGCGATCGGCGGCGCATTTGGCGGGCTGGGCTATGCGTTGCTCGCGTACTCCGGCTTCTTCTATGCGCCGGCCGCGCATGCCTCGGTGTTGCTGCCGGGCAGCCTGCCGCTCTGGACCACGCTGCTGGCGGCCGTGGTGCTGCGCGATCGCATCACGCCGCTGCGCGCCACCGGGCTGGCGCTGATCGTCGTCGGCGACCTGCTGGTGGGCGGCAGCAGCCTGTTGCATGCCTTCGAGGGCGGCGAGATCTGGAAGGGCGACCTGCTGTTCATGAGCGCCGCCTTCTGCTGGGCCTGCTACAGCATCCTGGCGCGCCGCGAGGGGCTCGACGCGGTGCGCGCCACCATCGCGATCACGGTGTTCGCGACGCTGACCTTCGTGCCGGTGTATGCCCTGCTGGTGACGGCGGGCTGGGCAACGAGTCATCTGGGCACGGCGCCGATGGGCGAGATCGCGTTCCAGATGCTGTTCCAGGGGCTCGGTTCGGTGGTGATCTCGGGCATCACCTTCACCCGGATGATCCAGTACTTCGGGCCGGTGCGCTCCACCATGATCACGGCGCTGGTGCCGGGGCTGTCGGCTTTCGCCGCGGTGATCTTGCTGGGCGAACCGTTGCATTGGAGCCTGCTGGCCGGGCTGCTGCTGGTGACCGGCGGCATCCTGTTTGGCGTGCAGCGCGCACGGCCGAACGCGCCGGCAGCTGCCGCGCCCCTGGTGCGTGCCACGGGGAAGGCCGATGCCTAAGCTGCTTGCCTTCGACACCAGCACCGAGCATCTCTCGGTGGCCGTGCGCAACGGCGATGCGCTGCATGTCCACACCGGCGCGGGCGGCGCGCAAGCGTCCACCACGCTGATTCCGTTGATCCAGCAGTTGCTGGCCGAAGCCGGACTCACGCTGCGACAGCTGGATGCCATCGCTTTCGGGCGTGGGCCGGGCTCCTTCACGGGGCTGCGCACGGCGTGCTCGGTGGCGCAGGGGCTGGGCTTTGGCGCGGGCGTGCGGCTGCTGCCCATCGACACGCTGCAGGCGGTGGCCGAGGAAGCACGAGAACGCTTCGGTGCGCGGCGCGTGGTGGCGCTGCTCGACGCGCGGATGGACCAGGTCTATGCGGCGGACTACGACTTCGATGCGGATGAGTCAGTCAGCGAGCCGCGCCTGCTGGCGCCGGAGGAAGTGCAAGTGCCCGAGGGCTGGGCGCTGGCGGGCAATGCCTTCCAGGCCTACGGCGATCGCTTGCCTGCCGCCGCCGGGCGCCACGAGGCACTGCCGACCGCTGCAGCCCTGCTGCGCCTCGCTCCCGCAATGATCGCCGCCGCCCGCACCGTTGCACCGGCGGATGCGTGGCCGCTCTATGTCCGCGATAAAGTGGCGCAGACGACCGAAGAACGCATGCGCATCCGCAGCGGAACCACCACCTGATGAGCGCCGTACCCCAGCCACCGTTGCAAGCACGCCTGGAGCCGCTCGCCATCGAGCGGCTCGACCAGGTCTGCGCCGTCGAACAGTCCGCCTACACCCATCCCTGGACGCGGGCCAACTTCATCGACTCGATGCATGCGGGGTACCACTGCCAGTTGCTCGTCGGCCCCGCGCCCGGCGCCGAGGCGTCCTCGCCCCGGGAGCGCGTCAGGATCGAGCCGGTCGAACTCATCGGTTATTTCGTCGCCATGAAGGGCGTGGACGAGGTGCATCTGCTCAACCTCACCGTGGCCCCCGCGTACCAGCGCCAGGGCTGGGCGCCGATGCTGCTCGAAACCCTGGCCGGATGGGCGCGCGGGCAAGGCGCGCAATGGCTGTGGCTCGAAGTGCGGGCCTCCAATGCACGGGCCATTGCGGTCTACGAGCGCAACGGCTTTCGCCGGGTCGGTGTGCGCAAGGGCTACTACCCAGCGCTGCAGAACCAGCGCGAGGATGCGATCGTCATGAGCCTGCTGCTCAACGAATCGGCCAGCGCATGGGGGCAGTTGAAATGAGTGCGCTTGCACTGGACGCGCGCCAGCGCGCGATGCTGGAGGAGATGGGCGTCAAGGTCTGGTGGCCAGCAGAGCCCGCGGCGGAGTCCACAGCGGAGCCGGGGGCGCGCGTGGCCGCGCCGGCGCCCGGACTTGCGCAGCCGGCATTGGCTGGCGGCCGCCCGGAAGCGCCCCGTGCCGCGCCAGCCGAAGTCGCCCCTCGCCCATCCCCGGCCGCACCGACCGCCGTAGCGCCCGCCCCTGCGCCCGCCAGTCGAGCATCAGCTGGCGAGGAAGTCACCCAGATCGAACCGCCGCAGCGCCTCTACGGCGGCCCTGCGGCACAAGGCGGCTGGCTGATCGTGGTCGACATGCCACCCCAGCCTGATGGCCGACATGGCGAGCCCTTCGCGGGCGAGGCCGGCCGTTTGCTCGACAACATGCTGCGCGCGCTGCAACTGGACACCGGCGCCGTGCCCGTGCACCTGATGCGCACGCACCGTGGCGCCACCGCCTCGGCCTCCCCCTCTCAGCCCTTCGCGCAGAGCTTCGACGGGCATCTCGCCGCCGTCGCACCGCGCATGGTGCTCGCGATGGGTCCGCTCGCGGCGCAATGCCTGCTGCGGCGCAATGAGCCGATCGGCAAGCTGCGCGGCCAGGCGGACGGGTTGCCGGGTGCGTCCGGCGTGCAGGTCGTCGCCACCTATCACCCGGCCTACCTGCTGCGCAACCGGGGCGACAAGGCCAAGGCCTGGGCCGATCTCTGCCTGGCTGCGGCGCGATTCGGCGTCTGAACGAGGGCCGGTCCGCGCAAGCGTGCCAGTGAACCGGCTTCGCGTTGATTGCCCTGGATTGGGGAGGGCAGGCTCCATCCCCCGGAACCTAAAATCCCGCCCCATGACTTTCCTCTACAAGCTGCGCGCGGCCGAGCAGCAGAACGCCTCCATGCTGTGCGTCGGCCTCGATCCGGAACCCAGCCGCTTTCCGGCGCAGCTCAAGGGCGATGCCAGCCGCATCTACGACTTCTGCGCCCGCATCGTCGACGCGACCGCCGACCTGGCCATCGCCTTCAAGCCGCAGATCGCCTACTTCGCCGCGCACCGCGCGGAGAACCAGCTGGAGCAGTTGATGGAGCACATGCGCCGCAACGCGCCCCACGTGCCCACCATCCTCGACGCCAAGCGTGGCGACATCGGTTCCACCGCCGAGCAGTACGCCATCGAGGCCTTCGAGCGCTACGGCGCGGACGCGGTCACGCTGTCTCCCTTCATGGGCTTCGATTCGGTCGAGCCCTATCTGCGGCATGCGGGCAAGGGCGCCTTCCTGCTCTGCCGCACCAGCAACCCCGGCGGCTCCGACCTGCAAGGCCAGCGCCTGGCCGGCGTACAAGGCGAGCCCTTTCTCTACGAGCACATCGCGCGGCTGGCCCAGGGACCGTGGAACCTGAACGGGCAACTCGGCCTCGTGGTGGGCGCGACCTACCCGGCCGAGATCGAGCGCGTGCGCGCGCTGGCGCCCACCGTGCCGCTGCTGATTCCCGGCGTCGGCGCGCAAGGCGGCGATGCGGTGGCGACGGTGCGTGCGGGCTGGCGCCAGGATGCCCCCATCGTCGTCAATTCGTCGCGCGCCATCTGCTACGCGTCGTCCGGTGACGACTACGAGGAAGCCGCGCGGCGCGAGGCGCGGCGGACGCGGGACATGCTGCACGCGGCACGCGGGTAGTCCGCCCCCGGATGCGCCTGTGGCGCCGGGGTGCAGTTTTCGCCGGGGACGCACTACTATCAAAGTTCTGCTTTCGCGGAGATTCTCGAGATGACCATCGTCCCGACCGGCACGCAGCACGACGCATCCACCAGGGGGAAACAATGAACGACCAGTTGAACGCCACGCACGACCCGAACCTGCGCAGTTGGGTGGAAACCGCCAACGTGGTGGACTGCGACTTTCCGATCCAGAACCTTCCTTTCGGCCGCTTCCGTCCGGCCGGCAGCAACGAGCCCTTCCGCATCGGCGTGGCCATCGGCGACCGGGTGCTGGACCTGGAAGCCGCCCACGTGCTGGAGCATTCCGACATGAACCTCATCATGTCGGCTTCGCCCGCCGAACGGGCCGCGTTGCGCGCCCTGCTGTCCGAGGACCTGCGCGAGGGCAGCCCCCGCCAGAAGCATTGGGAGCTGGCCCTGTATGCGCAGGCCGACGTCGAGATGGCGCTGCCCTGCACCATCGGCGACTACACCGATTTCTACACCGGCATCCATCACGCCACCACCGTCGGCAAGCTGTTCCGCCCCGACCAGCCGCTGATGCCCAACTACAAGTGGGTGCCCATCGGCTACCACGGCCGCGCCTCGTCCATCGGCGTGAGCGGCCAGCGCTTCCAGCGGCCCCGTGGCCAGACCAGGGCGCCCGACGCGGATGCACCGAGCTTCGGCCCCTCCAGGCGGCTGGACTACGAACTGGAACTGGGTTTCTTCATCGGCCAGGGCAACGCGTTGGGCGAGCCGATCGGCATTGCGCAGGCCGAGCAGCACCTCTACGGCGTCACCTTGCTCAACGACTGGTCGGCGCGCGACCTGCAGGCCTGGGAATACCAGCCGCTCGGGCCCTTTCTCTCGAAGAATTTCGCGACGACCCTGTCGCCTTGGCTGGTGACGATGGACGCCCTGGCGCCCTTCCGCGCCAGGGCCTTCGAGCGGCCGATCGGCGATCCCTTGCCGCTGCCGTACCTCGACAGCGACGTCAACCGCCACACCGGCGGGCTCGACATCACCCTCGAAGTCTGGCTGCAGACGGCGAAGATGCGCGCGGCCGGCACGCCCGCCACCCGGCTCACGCGCAGCAACGCGGCGCAGGCCGCCTACTGGACGCCGGCGCAACTGGTGGCGCACCACACGGTGAACGGCTGCAACCTGCAACCGGGCGACCTGCTCGGCTCCGGAACTCTCTCCGGCTCCGAACCGGACCAGGCCGGGTCCTTGCTCGAACTCACGCTCGGCGGCAAGAACCCGATCACGCTGCCCAACGGCGAGCGCCGAACCTTCCTTGAAGACGGTGACACGCTGACGCTGCGCGGCTACTGCGAGCGCAAGGGAGCGGTTCGGATCGGGTTGGGTGAAGTCAGCGGCACGGTCGTGGGCTGACCGCGCTACTTCTCCGGCGTCGCCGCCGCGCGCGCCGCATCCAGGTGCAGCTTGGCCCGCTCGGCCAGCGCCATTTCGCCCGGCGTGCCCGGCGCGAAGGCCACCACCGGCAGCGGCCGGCCGTGCGAATCGACCGAGACGAAGACGATCAGGCATTCGGTGGTCTTGGTCATGACGCCGCCCTTCATGTCGCCGCTGCGCACCTCGACCGAGATGTTCATGCTGGTCTTGCCGGTGTAGGCCAGCCGCGCCTCCACCTCGACCAGGTCGCCGATCATGATCGGATGATGGAAGCGGATGCCGCCGATGAAGGCGGTCACGCAATAGCGCTTGGCCCAGCTCGTGGCGCAGGCATACCCGGCTTCGTCGATCCATTTCATGACCGTGCCGCCATGGACCTTGCCGCCGAAGTTGACTGTGCTGGGCTCGGCGAGGAAACGAAGCGTGATGGAGGACATGGAACCCTTTGCGTTCGGCCAATGGCGGCGGTCGAGCGATTATCCCGAGGACGCGTTGGTGCGCCACGTCCACGCGCGAATGGCCTGAAAACCATGCCCGCACGATGGGACATGTCCGGCCCACGCGGCCAAAACCCTCCAGATTCGGCCCTCTTTGGCCTTTGCGGACGTCGGAACTGACGCGGAGCCGCCACAGGACGCGTCCTACAACGGCGGTTGTTGCAGGTCCGCAACGCGATTTCGACCCCAAACGACAGCAAAAACGCACTAACTTGGTGCAATTTCGACGGCTGTAACCCGAATTCTGTTTCTGAAACCCGGAAATGTTCCGGACCCGGAACGGCAGTTTCAGAGGGAGGTACGAGACCTTTGCAGGACGAATGTTGATATGTAACTAACAATTGTTGCTGCAGCGCAGCAGACAGAAAACGTTTGCAAGACAAGTTGCCTTGGTGATGTCATCCATGGACCAATAAGTAATTACGACATCCGCCAATCAACTTGAACGTAATGAAGAAGACAACATTTCCCGCGCTGATCCTCGCGACGACCATGGCCGCATGCGGCGGTGGCGGCAGCAGCAGCGGCACCTCCTCCCTCGCCGGCAGCATCGCTGGCGTCGAGAAGTCCTCCACCACGGTGGCCGAAGCCACCACCACGCCCGACACCACCAGCGATGCGAAAGCCACCACCCGTCAGAAGACGGTGTACACGCATCTGGCCAACGAAGGCGAGATCTTCAAGCTGACGACGCAGACCAACGTGCGTTTCGGCAGCGGAACCAGTTGGAAGACGGCCACCATGCCGGCCAACATCTCGATCATGTGCCACCAGGATGTCTTCGGTAACCCCGGCGTGCCCGCGCCCCGGGTCTGCGACACCGTGACCGAGGTGGCGGATACGACGCC
Organism: Variovorax robiniae; assembly: GCF_037889955.1. Lineage (NCBI taxonomy): Bacteria > Pseudomonadati > Pseudomonadota > Betaproteobacteria > Burkholderiales > Comamonadaceae > Variovorax > Variovorax robiniae. Next base: position 180,647 of record NZ_JBBKZS010000012.1, on the reverse strand, counting down.
TACGACCCCAACGACCCCGACAACCCCCACGACCCCGTCCGGGTCCGCACCGGCTGGCTCCTCGACGATCCCGGGGAAGACGATCACGCAGCTGGCCAATGAAGGCGAGATCTTCAAGTTGACCGCGCAGACCACGGTGCGCTTCGGCAGCGGCAGCAGCTGGAAAACGGCCGTCATGCCGGCCAACATCTCGATCATGTGCCACCAGGATGTCTTCGGTAATCCCGGCGTGCCGGCCCCCCGGACCTGCCAGACAGTGGTCGACGCGTCGGCTACGACCCCGACCACGCCGCCGGCGACGACGACGCCTCCTGTGGTGACGACCCCGCCAGTCGTGACCACGCCGCCTTCGCAGCCGAGCAACGGCGCGGCCCTGTCCGGCGACGTCGTCGACTCCTCCGGCAAGATCGTTGCAAGCGCGTACAACACGATGGCGTCCCTGATGAGCGACCCGGTCGGCCTGGCTTACCGCTATGGCCCGGATGCGGCGTCGTACGGTGCCAGCGGTGGCGTCCAGTTGTATGGCCCGCGGCCCAACATCGTGTTCAACAACTACCCGCAGATCGCCGCCAACGCGCCATACCTCTGGCAAGTCGGCACGCGTTCCGGCAGTGCCGGCGCGTATTCCAGCAACCAGGCCAACGTGATCTTCGCTGCCGACAGTTCGGCCCGCGTCGGCGTCACCGACTTCCAGACGACGACCCACATGTTCAGCACCTTCGCGCAATTGCCGCAGTTGAGCTGGACCCTGTATGGGAGCGGCCTCGACAGCGTCAACGTGGTGGACTACAAGTCCAAGGGCATCGTCAGCGGCGCCCCGGTCGCCGTCGCGCGCTGCGGTGGCCGCGCCTCCTTCTGCAGCTCCGGCGTCGCGGTGTTCCAGAACGGTGTGATCGGCACGGTCGGAACCAACACGGCCCACAACAAGGCCACGACCAAGCTGCCGGCCAACAAGGTGCCCACTGGCATCGCGATGACCAACAACAGCGAATTCGCGCTCGTCACCGTGTGGGACACCAGCGCGCAGAAGGGCCAGGTCGCGGTGGTCGCGCTGGCCGGCCTGTGCAGCAGCTGCAACCCGTACAACAGCCAGGCCAACGGCGAGTACAGCGCCTGGTACAACTGGTGGAATGAGTGGATGGGCGTGTACCCCGGCCTGCCCAACGTCGGCAACATCGCCTTCATGAAAGTCGTGGGCTACGTGGACCTCGTCGCCGCCGACGGCACCGCGATGAATGCGCCGACCGAGATCGCCGTGACCACGGGGATGGACGGCTTCGGCACCATGCTGCCGGGTGGCACCTTCGTGGGCTACCCCAGCCCGTTGACCAACCAGTCCAACCGCCAGGCCTTCCTCAACGGCAACCTCAGCAACAAGTACGCCAAGGGCGGCATGGCGGTGGTGATCTCCAAGTCTGAGAAGAAGGCCGCCTTCCTCGACCTGAAGCAGCTGTACACCTACTTCAACAGCGTGTACTTCGGCGGAGACATCGGCACCTTCAATGCCCGCATGGCCACCCTGGGCCAGGGCGCCACGCAGTGGCCGAACATCACCAACACGGCAACGCAACTGCCGACGGTGGCCAAGATGATCACGCTGGCCGACAAGCCGACGGCCGTCAAGACGACGGTATTCGGCCCGAACCAGCGCGCCTGGATCGCCACCCTGGACGGCACGCTGCGCGTCTACAGCCTGGGCAGCTATGCGACGGGCGAGACCGCGTCGTCGACATCCGCTTCGGGGATCACCGAGTTGACGCAGTTCGCGATCAATGTCGGCCGCAACCCGACGTCGCTGGCCATCTCGAAGGGCGAGCCGGACGTCCCCGTGACCTATGCCGATCCCAACTTCCAGGTGCTGGTGAACTCGCGTGGCGACCGCAAGATCAGCTGGGTCCGCTTCGGCAGCGGCAGCAGCATCGTGCGCACCTTGCAGGATCCGCGCATGCTGGACCCGATCGCGGTCGAGGACGCGGACAACTTCGCCAACTGGGGTTACGTGGTGACGGTGGCCGACTACACCGGCCGCGCCGTCCACAACTTCCGCTACGGTCCGGTGTCCTTCATCGACGGCGGTTCCTGCCCAAGGGCCCCGAGCGGCTGCCCGGTCGTTCCGACCAACAACACGCCCTACGGGACGATCCGCATCGAGTACGGCGGCAAGATGGACCTGCCAGGCCGGCCGTTCCAGTTGAGCGGGACCAACGTGGCCTGACAACGGCGCACCGCTCCAGACCTGAAGGCCCGCTCGCGCGGGCCTTTTTCATTGCTGCGCCGGGCATCGCCTCCCGATTGGCAGGGCAGCACCCTCCGGGCGCTGGAGGGATTCAATCGTCGCAGGCGTGCAACAGGCCGTGCTCTCCAATGAGAGGCCTGTTGCTGGCAGGCGACAGGAATCAACTGTGAATAAGTGACGTAACCAGCAGAAATTCGGCTCATCGCGGCTTTCTGCGGCGTTCTTGTTACAGGGCCGCGCGAGCCATGGCGCGAGCTAAATCAACGGATTCCGGGGAAATCGGCATTTAACTTCCGCTTGGGTTCTTACATCTCAGGCTGAACGTTGTCGCGATGCCGCAGACAGAAACAGTTGAAAGAGCAGTTGCCTCTTCAGTGTCTGCTATGTACAAAATAGTAATTACAGGGACCAGAAGACAACAAGAACGTAATGAAGAAGTTAGCATTCAGCGCACTCGCGCTCGCGACCATCTTGACCGCGTGCGGCGGTGGCAGCGGAGGCAACAGCGCCTCGCCCATTGCCGGTGCAACCGGCTCCGTCGACAAGACCCACACCCTCTCAAGCACGGAAGCTTCTTCCGGCTCCGCCGACGCCAAGGCGAACGCCCGCGAGAAGATCGTCAACACACACCTGGCCAACGAGGGCGAGATCTTCAAGTTGCCCGTGCCGACCTGGGTGCGCTTTGGCAGCGGCAGCAGTTGGCGCCAGGCCCTCCTGCCTGCCAACCTCGCCATCATGTGCCACGTCGACGTCTTCGGAAATCCCGGCGTGGCGGCGCCCAGGACCTGCGAGACGATCGTCGACGTACCGGACAGTGCGCCGGTCGCGGGAAGGACCTACTCGGCCTTGGCCAGGGAAGGCGAGATCTTCAGGCTGGCTGCGCCCACCCTGGTGCGATTCGGCAGCGGCAACAGTTGGCGCGAGGTCACCATGCCCGCCAATATCTCCATCCTTCCTGAACGGCGAGCATGCGTGGCGGTACGCCAAGGGCGGGATGGCGGTGGTGATCTCCAAGACCGAGAAGAAGGCCGCCTTCGTCGACCTGAAGCCGCTGTTCAGCTACGTCAACAACGTCTACTTCGGCGGCGACATCGGGACCTTCAACGCCCGCATGGCCAGCCTGGGCCCGGCCGATGGCCAGTGGCCGTACACCTTCGCTGCCGCCCAGTCGCAGCAGGCGCCGACGGTGGTGAAGATGATCTCGCTGCCGGAGAAGCCGACAGCGGTCAAGACCACCGTGTGGGGCCCCAACCAGCGCGCCTGGATTGCGACCCAGGAAGGAATGCTGCGCGTCTACAGCCTGGGCAACTACGCGCCGGGTCGGACCGCGACAGCGACCACACCGTCGTCGATTGCCGAGTTGCCGCAGTTCGCGATCAACGTCGGCCGCAACCCGACGTCGCTGGCCTGGTCGAAGGGCGAGCCGGACATTCCCACCGAGTACGCAGATCCCAACATGCAGGTGATCGTCACGTCGCGCGGCGACCGCAAGATCTCGTGGGTCCGCTTCGGCGCCAACAGCAGCAGCATTGCGCGCACGTTGCAGGATCCGCGCATCCAGGACCCGATCGCGGCCGAGGATGCCGACAACTTCGCGAACTGGGGCTACGTCGTGACGGTGGCCGACCATGACGGCCGGGCCGTCCACAACTTCCGCTACGGGCCGGTGTCCTTCATCGATGGCGGCCCCTGCCCGAAGGCGCCGAGCGGCTGTCCGGTGGTGCCGACCAACGGGGTCAAGATCGAGTACGGCGGCAAGATGGACCTGCCGGGCAAGCCGTTTCACGTGAGCGGCGCCAACGTCCCTTAGGATGACCCACCCCCGAATGCGCCTGCGGCGCCGGGGCGGCCGCCAGAGGCGGCTGCTCTTGCGGGCCGTCCAAGCCTGCGCAGGCAGGCTTGGAGCCGCGGCCCTCCGCCCCTCAAGGGGGCGCATCCAGCGGCCCGGCAAAGCCGGTTCCACGGGCGCCCCCGAAATGGCCTTACGTTGTTTGGCCCACTTTCCTGCGCCGCGCTAAGACGCCTGCTGGACCAGCGCTCTGACTTGGGCGACTGCGGGAATGCCGTGCGATCATGCCGGCCATGTCAATTTCCCGTCGAAACCTCCTGCTCGCGGCAGCCGCCGCGCCTCTCTTCAGCCATGCCCAGCCCAACACCTGGCCGACCCGGCCGGTGCACCTGATGGTCGGCTTTCCGGGCGGCTCCACGCCCGACATCGCCGCGCGCGTGCTGGCCGAGCCGCTGGCGCGCGCGCTGGGCCAGCCGGTCGTCGTGGACAACAAGCCGGGCGCCTCCGGCAATATCGCGGCCGACTTCGTGGCCAAGGCCACCGACGACCACACCCTGGGCATCGTCATCAACGGCAACCTGACTTCTTCGAAGCTCCTCTATCCGAGCCTGCCCTACGACCCGGAGCGCGATTTCACGCCCCTGTCGCTGCTGGTCACCGCGCCGCTGGTGCTGGTGGCGCTGCCCAACGCGCCTTCGGGTGCTGCCTTCTTCGACGCGGCCCGGGCGGCAGGCGACAAGTGGAACTACGGCTCGGTGGGCGTCGGCTCGGTGGGGCATCTCGGCATGGAATTGCTGAAGACGCGTGTGCGCGGACTGGCGCCGGTGCATGTGCCGTTCCAGGGCAATCCGCAGGTGGTGACGGCGATGCTGGGCGGGCAGGTGCAGATGGCGCTGGTGCCGCCCGGCGTGGCGATGCCGCAGGTGCGGGCCGGCAAGCTCAAGGCGATCGGGCTGACCAGCGGCCGCAGTCCGCTCGTGCCCGAGGTGGCGCCGCTGGCCAATGCAGGTGTGCGCGATTTCGACCTGGAGGTGTGGGCCGCGCTGCTGGGGCCGGCCGGCCTGTCGAAGGCGGCGCAGGAGCGCATCGGGCATGAACTCGGGCCGATCATGAAGTCCGCCGAAGTGCGTCAGAAGCTCTTCGAGCAGGGCTGGCAGGCCGTGGGCACCTCGCCCGACGGCATGCGCGCCCGCGTGAAGAAGGAGGCCGCGATCATGGCGAGCATCATCAACGCCAAGGGCATCAAGCTTGAGTAGTGGTGGCGGCATGCTGACGGAGCCGGCACGCCAGTTGCCGGTGTTCGGCGAGTACGACGTGGTCGTCATCGGCGGCGGCCCGGCCGGCCTGGCCGCGAGCGCCAGCGCGGCACGCCATGGTGCGCGCACCTTGCTGGTCGAGCGCTACGGTTTCCTCGGCGGCATGGGCACGGCCGGCGGCGTGACCAACTTCGCCGGGCTCTACGGCCGGCGCGGCGGCGAGATGGCGCAGGTGGTGCATGGCGTCGTCGACGAGTTGCTGGCGCGCATCGATGCGCTCGGCGGCCTCAACAAGCCGCAGGATGGCTTGCAGGGCCGCATCCGCGTGCGCTCCTACGATGTGTCGGCCTACAAATGTGCGGCCGACCAGTTGCTGCTGGCGGCCGGTGTCGAAGTGCTGTTCCACGCATGGGCCGCGGCCGTGCTGATGACGGACGCGGGAGGGCGCATCGATGCATTGGTGGTCGAGACCAAATCGGGCCGGCAGGCCATCCGCGCCAGGACCTTCATCGACTGCTCCGGCGACGCCGACGTGGCCGCCTTTGCGGGCGTGCCCTTCGAGGTGGGCGACGGGCAGGGCAACAGCCTGTTCCCGACCACCATGTTCCGCATCGGCCATGTCGACGCGGAACCCGCGCTCGCCGCCATCGGCGAGTTCAAGGCCATCAACGACCTGATGGCTGCTGCCTTGCGCGACGAGCCCGGCCGCTACCAGTTCCCGCGCGAGGGCGCGATCGTGCGTCCGCAGATGAACCCGAGCGAATGGCGGGCCAACGTCACGCAGATCCGCAACGCCGAAGGCCGTGCGATGAGCGGCGTGGACGCGCGGCAGCTCAGCGCCGGCGAGACCGAGGGGCGGCGCCAGATCGTCGAGTACTTCCGCTTCATGCGCGACAAGGTGCCGGGGTTTATGCAGGCGCAGATCGTCGACATCGCGCCGCAAGTTGGCATCCGCGAGACGCGGCGCATCGAGGGCGCCTATGCGCTGACCGGCGAGGACATCCTGTCGTCGGCGCGCTTCGACGATGCCATCGGCATCAACGCCTGGCCGATGGAACTGCACCGTGACGGCCGCATCGACTGGGGCTTTCCGCGCGATGCCGACAACGCCTGCAACGACCTGCCGTGGCGGATGCTGGTGCCGCGCGGGGTCGAGAACCTGCTGGTGGCCGGCCGTTGCGCGTCGATGACGCATGAAGGGCAATCGGCGGCACGAGCGAGCGGCGGCTGCTTCGCGATGGGGCAGGCTGCGGGCACCGCGGCGGCGATGGCGCGCGGTGCGGCGATGCGAAGTGTCGATGTGGCGGCGCTGCAGGGCGCGCTCCAGGCGGACGGTGTGCTGCTGTCGCGGGGATAGCGGGCTGCCGCCAAGGCGACCCTTCGCCCGCGTCCGCTCGCGCGATGCCGGCAAAATGAATCGCATGAGTCCCACCGCCGCCCACGCCGACCGCATCGTCAACGACCTCGTCACGCTGCTGCGGCTCGAGCAACTTGGACCCGACCGCTTCCGGGGCGCCAGCGAGGACATCGGCACGCGCAACGTGTTCGGCGGCCAGGTGCTGGGGCAGTCGGTGATGGCGGCCTGCCGCACCGTCGATGCGGAGCGGCCGATCCATTCGCTGCATGCCTACTTCCTGCTGGCGGGCGACAAGCGAGAGCCCATCGACTACGAGGTCGACCGCGTGCGCGACGGCCGCAGCTTTGCCACGCGGCGCGTGTCGGCCTGGCAGAAGGGCCGCGTGATCTTCACGATGATGGCCTCGTTCCAGGTACGCGAGCCTGGCGCCTTCGAGCATCAGCACCCGATGCCGACAGCGCCCTCGCCCGACACGCTGGTGAGCGATGCCGCGCTGCGCCGCGCGCTCGGTGACCGGCTGCCTTCCACCATCGCGCGCGCCAAGTTCGACGCCGAACGGCCCATCGAATACCGCACCGTCGACCCGACCGACCCGCTCGAACCCGAACCGCGTTCGGACGACTACCAACTCTGGCTGCGCTCGCTCAGCAAGCTGCCGGACGACCCGGTGCTGCACTGCGCCCTGCTGGCCTATGCCTCCGACCACGGCCTTCTGCGTGCCGCGCTGCTGCCGCACGGCCTGAGCTTCATGCAACCGAACCTGATGGCCGCGAGCCTGGACCACGCGATGTGGTTCCACCGCGATTTCCGCATCGACGACTGGCTGCTGTATGCGATCGATTCGCCCAATGGCGTGGGTTCGCGTGGGCTGTGTCGTGGCCAGATCTATTCGCGCGACGGGCGCCTGGTGGCGTCGGTGGCGCAGGAGGGCGTGGTCCGGGTGCTCGACGACGACGCCGCCGCCTGATCACCCCAGCTCGAAGGACGTCACGCCAAAGACCCGCTCGATCTCGCAGGCCGGCGTCGCCCCGGCATACATGCGTGCCGTCTCGAACACCCGCTGCATCCCGAGCGAGGTGGCCAGCGTGGCAGCTTCCGCATTGCGCAGCGGCACGTCGAGGAACACCGTGTCGCCCACCGGCACGCTGCGGCACAGCGCCAGGTAGAGCGACTTGGCAATCTCGCGGCTGTCGGCCACCAGCGGGCCGATCTTGTGGCCTTCGCGGCAGCGGCGGATCAGGCCCCAGCCGGCCAGGCGCTTGCGTTCCATCCAGGCCAGGCCGGTGGCATCGGGCATGCTGATCCATGCGCGCAGGAAGTCATCGCGCGCGGCCGGGAAGACGCGGCGGTCGTCGTCGCGGACCCGCTTGAAGTCGACACCGGACAGCGGCACGATCTGCCCCACCACGGCCTGCCCTGCCGGCCTCGCCACGCCGGCAAAGCGCGCGTTGTTCCAGGCCAGCGTGAAGCCGCTGCGGCGGTAGTTGTCCTGCTGAGCCGGCACGCCATCGAGGCCGATCACGCGCCCTTCCAGCCGCGCCATGCCCGCCTGCCACAGCTTCAGGCCGAAGCCCTTGCCGCGCCACGGCGGCGCCACCACGTAGAAGCCGATGAAGCCGAAGTGCGCCTCGTAGCGCACCGCGGCGATGCAGCCGATGGGCTTGCCCTCGTGCTCGCCGATCAGGAAGCCCTCCGGGTCGGCCGCATGAAAGCAGACGCCGTCGTGCAGGCCCGGGTTCCAGCCCTCCAGCGCGGCGAAGTCGATGGCCAGGCGCATTTCATTCGGGCGCAAGGTGCGGATGTGCAGGTCCATGCGCCCGATTGGACGACAAACACGGTGCTGTGTCTCACGTCCGGCTTGCGCTGCATCAACCCCGGAACGGATTCGAGGTCGCGAACCAGAGCCCGATGCCGGTGGCGATGATGAAGGCGCCGTCGGTCACGCCCGCGATCAGGAAGAACTTGGTCTGCAGGGTGTCGACCAGCTCCGGCTGCCGCGCGGTGCCTTCGAGGAACTTCGAGCCGACGATGCCGATGCCGATGCAGGAGCCGAAAGCGGCAATGCCGATGAGCAGCGAGACGCCGAGGGGGAGGATGTCGAAGCCGGTCATGGCGGGGGTTCCTTTGTGTTGGTTGTGGGTCGTGGCTTCACTGTCGCGGCTGCGGGTCGTGGCGTCGATGACGCCGCAGGTCATGCCGGGAGTCCTTGATCCGGTCCTCCGCCAATGGAGATACGTCCACGCGGGACTTGGCCGGAGCCTGTCGAGTCGGTGTATGGTCGCGCCACCGCTTGGATACTTCTTGCAATGAATTCAACGCTGCCGCTGCCGTCCCGCCTGCCCGCAACACGCCGGATGTTCGCTGCGCGCTTCGTGCTCGGCGCGGCTGCGTTGGGTTGCGGCGCCAGCGGCTGGACCCGCGGGCCGACCGCGCCACCCGCCGCGCCGACGATCGAATTCCTCTACGAAGGCGCGCTGGGCACCGATGCCATCGGCATGACGCTGGTGCCGGCCAAGGGCGCGGAGGGCCAATTGACGGGGCACTACTTCCTCGGCAAGGCGCTCACGGACATTCCGTTGACCGGCAGCCAGCAAGCCGGGCGCCTGCTGTTGCTGGAGCCGGGCGGCGGTGTGTTCGACCTGGAGCTCGTCGGCGCGGGCAACGGTGGTGGTCCGCCGCCGGAGATCGGCAACAGCATCGGCGCGACCGGGACCTGGACGCAGGCCAAGCGTCGGCTGGACGTGACCCTGGGCAACACCGGCAAGCGCGAGAGCAGCGCGCGGCGCTACGAGAAGGTGACCAGCGAGACCGATGCCGCCTTCGAGGCGCGCGTGCAGGACTTCCACAAGGCCGTGCTGGCGAGCGAGAAGGCCGAGGCTGCGCGCTTCGTCGACTATCCGCTGAAGGTCAAGCAGGGCGGCAAGACGCGCCAGATCGCGAACGCCGAGCAGCTGGTCGCGGGATGGGACCAGGTCTTCACCAAGCCCTGCATCGAGGCGCTGAAGGTGGCGCTGCCGCATGACATGTTTGTGGCGAACGGGCAGGCGATGATGGGGAGCGGGGTGATCTGGTTCGGGGCCAAGGGGGCGGCGGTGATCAACCTGCCTTAGCGGGCATGGGGTGGGGCGCAACGATGGCGGCGAACCATCCGGGTTCGCGGCGCGGGCTCAGACTGCCTGGGCTGCCTTGAGGCTCTCGCGGAGCGCTTGCTCCAATGCCGCGATGGGCAAGCGGCCACGCAGTCCGATCGCGACAAGGGTGTTGTCGGTGGCGTCGTCGGGCTGAGGCATTGCGGCAGGCCACGCGCGCAGTGAGCCGTGGCGGCCTGCAAACTGAAGCACGGCCCATGCGTTGGCATCCGTGCGGACCACGCCCTTGAGGCGCATCACGCCGGGGGGCATGGCGCGCAACAGTGATCGCAGCGCATCGGCGCGGAACACGCCGGGCGCGGAGAACGACCAGGTGTCGAACTGCGCGCCGTGATCGGGGGCGTGATCGTGAACGTGCTCATGATCGGTGTGCGCACAGCCGGCCTCGCAGTGCGGCCCGTGCGATGTGTCGCGTGCCGCATTCGGCAGCGCGCCCCCAAGCAACGCTGCCGGCACTTCGCCGAATCGTGTTTCAAAGCGGGGCGTATTGGGCAGATGCTTATCGAACCACGCGCGCACGGCGGCCAGGGTCTCGGCATCCGCGCGGTCGCATTGGTTGAGCACCAGCAGGTCGGCGGCGTGAAGCTGGCGCTCCACAGTGTCGGCGAGCAAGGGGTCGGTGGCTTGCGCGAGCACGCTCGTCACATCGACCAGCACGATCACGCCATCGAGCGCGAGCGCGGGGTCGGCGAGGCTCACTTGCGCGATGCGCCAGGGGTCGGAGACGCCACTGGCTTCGATCACGATCGCGTCGGGCCTGGGCGTGCTGTCGATGACGCGGATCAGCGCGTCCGTGAGGTCGCCGCCGATCTGGCAGCAGACGCAGCCGTTGGCGAGGCTGATCATGTCGGCGCCGCGAGCGCTGACCAGAGATGCATCGATGTTGATCGCGCCGAAGTCGTTGACCAGCACAGCGAGCCGCCGCCCGTCGTTGCCTTCCAGCATCCGGTTGAGCAGCGTGGTCTTGCCGCTGCCGAGGAAGCCGCCGAAGACCGTCAGCGGGATGCGTCCCGCGTGGGAGGCGTCGCTCATGCCGCCTGCGGCAGCGGCACCACGCGACCACCGATCACGGTACCGAGCACCGGCACATCCTTGAGCTTCTCCGGCGCCACCGCGAGCGGGTCCTCGCCGAGCACGCAGAAGTCGGCGTACTTGCCGATTTCGATGGAGCCGATCAGGTGGTCCATCGACAGCGTGAAGGCCGCGCCCATGGTGATCGCATGCAGCGCATCGGGCACCGAGATGCATTCCGTCTCGCCGAGCTTCTGGCCGGTCGAGGTCAGCCGGTTCACCGCGCACCAGGCGGTGAACAGCGGCGCGAGCGGCGTGATCGGCGCGTCGGAGTGGATGGCCAGCGGCACGCCGTGTGCGAGCGCGGTGGCGCAAGCGTCCATGCGCAGCGCGCGGTCGGGGCCCATCGTGAGTTCGCGGTGCGCATCGCCCCAGTAGTAGATGTGGTTGGCGAACAGGTTCACGCACATGCCGAGCCGGGCCATGCGTGCGAACTGCGCGGCGTCGGCCATCTGGCAGTGCTGCAAGGTGTGGCGATGGTCGCTGCGCGGGTGGGCTTCGAGCGCGGCCTCGATGGCGTCGAGTGCGAGTTCGGTGGCCTCGTCGCCGTTGGTGTGGATGTGCAGCTGGAAGCCGGCCGCGTGGAAGCCGGCGATCGCGGCTTTGAGCTGGGCCGGCGGCTGGATCCAGATGCCGTTCGGCGCGCCGTTGAAGTAGCCGGGCCAGCGCACGCGCGCGGTGAAGCCCTGAATGCTTCCGTCCACCACGATCTTGACCAGGCCGTAGTGCAGCTTGTCGTTGCCGCCATTGGCCTGCCGCTCGCGGATGCGCGCGGCGCCCGCGTCGACGCTCAGCGCCTCCATCATGCTGAGGTAGGCCGGCACGATGCGCACGGGGAAGTCGGGCTCCGCAGTGACTTCGGCGAGGCCGGCGGCGTTGTAGTCGGAGAGGTCGTTGACCAGGTCGGTGGCGGTGGTCACGCCGACATGCTGCGCCATCTGGCCGAACAGGCGCAGGCTCTGCGGATCGGCACCGGCGACGCGGAAGATGTTGCCGGTGAGTCGCGAGACCGGGAACATCGCGGCGAACTCCTGCAACTCGCCGCTGGGCTCGCCGTCGTCGTAGCGGGCGATGCCTTCGATCTCGGTGTCGCGCGTGATGCCGGACTGCACGAGCGCCGGCGTGTTGACGTTCATCAGGTGCTGGCTCGCATGCAGGATCACCACGGGGCGCGTGGACGAGACCTGGTCGAGGTGGCGCGTGGTCATGCGCTCCTTGCCGAAGAAGATCGGGTCGAAGCCCCAGGCCAGCAGCGGCTTGGCCGGGTCGGTCATGGTGGCCTCGATGGCGCGCAGGCGTTCGATCACGGACTCGAAATCCGTGCAGCCGGTCCAGACCTTGCCGTCCGGCGCGGTGCGCGCGTGGAAGCCGACGAAGGGAAACTGCCACAGCCCGCCGGCCATCAGGTGCGAGTGGCCTTCGACGAGGCCGGGCATCAGCACCTGGTCGGCAAAGCGCGTGTCGAGCGTGAAAGCGCCCCAGGCCTGCATGCGTGCGAGGTCGCCCACCGCGAGCACCTTGCCGTCGCGCACGGCGACGTGCGTGGCCTCGGGTTGCTTGGGGTTCATCGTGAGGATCTTGCGGGCCTGGAAGACGGTGATGTCGGTCATGGATCGAGCAGTGTTGTTGTGAGGCGTGTCATGCGGCCATGGCTTGCGGCAGGAGCGGCGCGACCGGGCGGCCGTCGACGATCTCCACGCGGCGGCATCGCACCCAGTGGCCGGGCTGCACTTCGGTGAGCGGTGGCAGGGCTTGCGCGCAAGCGGGCTCCGCCACCGGGCAGCGGCCGGCGAAGCGGCAGCCGGGTGGCGGATTGATCGGGCTGGGCGGGTCGCCAGTGAGCTTGATGCGTTGCGCCGCACGCGCCCGCCCGCCGCCCACCGTGGGCACGGCCGACATCAGGGCCACGCTGTACGGATGCAGCGGGTTCGCGAAGAAGGCCTTGCGCGGACCGCGCTCGACGATCTGGCCGAGGTACATCACGGCGATGTCGTCGCAGATGTGCTCGACCACCGCCATGTCGTGCGAGATGAAGAGATAGGTCAGGCCCAGCTCGCGTTGCAGGCGGGCCAGCAGGTTGAGGATCTGGGCGCGGATCGCGATGTCGAGTGCCGACACGGGCTCGTCGCAGACCACCAGTTCAGGGTTGGTGGCCAGCGCGCGAGCGATGTTGATGCGCTGGCGTTGGCCGCCGGAGAACTGGTGCGGGAACAGGTGCTGCTGCTCGGGCCGCAGGCCGACAGCGGTGAACAACTCGGCCACGCGTGCGGTGCGCTCGGCGGGCGTGCCGACGTTCATGAGGTCCAGCGGTGCACGCACCGCGGCGCCGGCGCGCTCGCGCGGGTTGAGCGACGAGAAGGGGTCCTGGAAGATGATCTGCAGGCGGCTGCGGGCGCGGCGCAGTTCCTCGCCCTTGAGTGCGCCAAGGTCGGTGTCGCCCAACTGGATGTGGCCGGCCGTGACCGGCGACAGCCGCATCACCGCAAGCGCGGTCGTGGTCTTGCCCGAGCCCGATTCGCCGACGATGGCCAGCGTGGTGCCGCGCTTCACGGTGAAGGACACGCCGTCGACGGCTTTGACCACCTCGGGCTTTGAGAACAGGCCCGACTTGGCGCGCGGGAAGTGGACCTTCAGATCGTCGACTGTCAGCAGGGTGTCCGGGGTCATGCCGCCACCTCTTCCTGCTGCGCATGCAGCCAGCAGGCCGCGCCATGCGTTGCGCCGTCTTCCATCGCGAACATCGGCGGCACCTCCTCCGCGCAGCGCGGCTTCGCATAGGGGCAGCGTTCGCGGAAGGCACAGCCGCTGCCCAGCTCCCAGATCGAAGGCACCATGCCATCGATCTCGGCGAGCTCGATGCGGTCGTTGTCGGCGGCGGCAAAGGCGCTGCTGCCGAGTTCGGGCAGGCAGGCGATCAGGCCGTGCGTGTAGGGGTGGCCGGGGTTGCCGAGCACCTCGGCGGTGGTGCCTTGCTCGATGACGCGGCCGGCATACATCACCATCACGCGGTCGGCCATCTCGGCGACGGCGCCCATGTCGTGCGTGATGAGCAGGATGGCTGTGCCCTTGTCGCGTTGCAGGTCGCGCAGCAGGTCGAATATCTGCGCCTGCACGGTGACGTCGAGCGCGGTGGTGGGCTCGTCGGCGATGAGGATGTCGGGCCGGCAGGCCAGCGCCATCGCGATCATCACGCGCTGGCGCATGCCGCCGGAGAGCTGATGCGGGTACTCGTCGACACGGCGCTCGGGTGCGGGGATGCCGACTTGCTGAAGCATCTCGATGGCCCGGGCGCGCGCGGCCCCCGCATCGAGGCCCGCATGCAAGCGCAGCGATTCGCCGATCTGGTCGCCCACGGTGAGCACCGGATTCAGCGAGGTCATCGGCTCCTGGAAGATCATCGAGATGCGGTTGCCGCGCACCTCGCGCATGCGTTCCAGGCTGACGGTGACGAGGTCTTCGCCGCCGAACAGGATGCTGCCGCTGCTGATGCGGCCGGGTGGCGACGGGATGAGCCGCAGCAGCGCCAGCGCGGTCATGCTCTTGCCGCAGCCGGACTCGCCGACCACGCAGAGCGTCTCCCCGCCATGGATCTCGAAGTCGACGCCGTTGAGGACCAGCGCGTTGCCACGGCGCGTCTTGAATTCGACGCGGAGGTCTTTGACCTGGAGCAGGGGTTGCGTCATGTCAGCGTTCACGCAGCTTAGGGTTGAGCGCATCGTTGAGGCCATCGCCGATCAGGCTCACGGCCAGCACCGTGATGAAGATCGCTGCGCCCGGAAAGGCCACGGCCCACCAGCACGACAGCACGTACTGCCGGCTCGAACCGATCATCAGGCCCCAGCTCATCTGGTTCGGGTCGCCGAGTCCGAGGAAGGACAGGCCCGCCTCGAACAGGATCGCCGCGCCCACCGCCAGCGTGGCCGACACGATCAGCGGCGGCAGCGCATTCGGCAGGATCACCTTCCAGATAATGCGGCGGTCGCGCGCGCCGATGGCATGCTCGGCGCGCACGAATTCGAGGTCGCGGTACTTCATGAACTCGGCGCGTGTGAGGCGCGCGGTGCCGGTCCAGCTCACGATCCCGATGGCCAGCGTCACGGTCACGAGCGAGGGCGAGAACAGCGTGACCACCACCATCGCGAACAGCAGCGCCGGCAGCACCTGGAAGAACTCGGTGACACGCATCAGCGCCGCGTCGATGCGGCCACGGTAGTAACCCGCCATCGCGCCGAGCGTGATGCCGATCAGCACCGACAGCAGCGCGGCCACGGCACCCACCAGCAGCGTGGCACGGCCGCCGTAGATCAGCGTGGTGAGCACATCGCGGCCGAGGTAGTCGCTGCCGAGGATCGCGTCTTCGGAGAAGGGCGGCGTGAGCGGCGCGGTGCGGATCTCGAAGGGATCGGCCGGGTAGACCCACGGACCCGCGATGGACACCGCGAGCACGATGAACAGCATCACCATGCCGGCGATGGCGGAAGGGTTGCGCATGAACATGCGCAGCGCTTCGGCGGCCGGGTGCTCGACCTTCGGCAGCGGCTTGGGCGGAGTGGCAACGACGGTGTTCATGACGCCTTGATCCGCGGGTCGATGAGCCGATACGCGACGTCCGTCAACAGGTTCATCACGATCACGACGATCGAAGAGAACAGCAGCACGCCCAGGATCGTCGGATAGTCCCGCCGCAGCACCGCTTCGAACGCCAACCGGCCCAGCCCCGGCCAGTTGAACACTGTCTCCACGAGGATCGCGCCCGCCATCACATTGCCGAACTGCAAGCCCAGCACCGTCACCACCGGCAGCAGCGCATTGCGCAGTGCATGCTTGTAGAGCACCACGCGATCGGCCAGCCCCTTGGCACGCGCGGTGCGGATGAAGTCCGAACCCAGCACGTCCAGCATCGACGAGCGCGCGAGCCGGCTGTATTGCGCGAGGTAGACCAGCGCCAGCGTCAGCGTCGGCAGCACCAGGTGGTGCGCCACGTCGACGATATCGCCGATCCCGCCACCGCTCGAATCCAGCGAGCGCATGCCCGACACCGGCATGATCGGCAGCACCGATGCGAACAGGATCACCAGCATGATCCCCATCCAGAACACCGGCGCCGCAAAGCCCACCATGCTCAGCACCGTGATGAACTGCGACAGCACGCCATTGGGCTTGCGCGCCGACAGCACGCCCAGCCCCGTGCCAATGATGAACGCCGACAGCACCGCGCTCAACACCAGCAGCAGGGTGGCCGGCACGCGCTCGCCGATCATCTGCGTCACCGGCAGGTTGAAGAAGTACGAGTAGCCGAGGTCGCCTGTCACCACGCGCCCGACGTACACGCCCAACTGCACGTAGAGCGGCTTGTCCAGCCCGTACTGCTTGCGCAGCTCGGTCATCATCTCCTCGCTCATGCCGCCGCTCGCGCCCGCGATGGTTTCCACCGGGTCGCCCGGCGCGGCATGCACCAGCACGAAGTTCAGCACCACCACCGCCAGCACCAGGGCCAGGCCCTGGATCAGCCGTGATGCCACGGCGCGGGCGAGGCTCACTTCAGGAAGACCTCGTCATAGGGCGACATCGGGCCCCAGATCGTCATCGGCACATTGCCCACCTTCTTGCTCGTCACGGTGCGCGCCGGCACCGTGTTGATGAAGACGATGGGCGCATCGTCGGTCACGATCTTCTCGAAGGTCGCGTAGTAGGCCTTGCGCTTGACCGGGTCGAGGATCTGGCCGGCGCTGTTGAGCAGCTCGTCGACCTTGGGGTTGTTGTACGACTGGGTGTTGGTCCAGACGATGGGCTTGATGTTGGTCGACAGGTAGGTGCGGTGCACGCCGATGATCGGGTCGCCCCAGTTGTAGACCTGGTCCATCGACATGTCGAAGTCGTGCGTGGCCATGCGCTTGGCCCAGGATGGGAAGTCGGCCGAGGCACGCACTTCCACCGTGATGCCGACTTTCTTCAACGTGGTACGGATGTACTCGGCCACATTCTTCTGCTGGTCGTCCACGCCCGGCAGGTAGTCGATGGTGAGCTTGAAGCGCTCGCCGCCATCGTTGACCTTGTAGCCTGCCTCGTCGAGCATCGTTGCGGCCTTCTTCAGGTCGAAGGGATAGAGCGTCACGTCCGCCGAAGCCAGCGGGCTGCTCGCGGCGATGGGGCCGTTGGCCACCTGCGCGTAGCCGCCCATCAGGGCCTTGGTGATGAAGTTCTTGTCGATGGCCGTGGCGATGGCCTTGCGCACCTTCACGTCGTTGAGCGGCTTCTTCGTGGTGTTGAAAGCCAGCCAGTTGATCGAGCCGATGCCTTCGAAGCCCTTGGCCGTGACCACCGCGTTCGGGTCCTTGCTGACGCGCGCGATGTCGGTGGGCGCGGACACCTGGATCATCTGCATGTCGCCGCGCTCGAAGGAGAGGATCTGGCTCGCCATGTCGGGCTGGATGCTGAAGATCACCTTGTCGAGGTAAGGCTTGTTCGGCATGAAGTACTTGTCGAAGCGCTCCAGCACCACGCGCTGGCCGGGCTTGAACTCGACGAACTTGAAGGGGCCGGAGCCGACCACGTCGGTGCTGTTGCGCGGATGGGTCTTCAGGTCCTGGCCGTCGCCGTAGATGTGCTTGGGCAGGATGGGGCACAGGGCCGGGCTCATCGCCAGCACGATGGCCGGATGCGGCACGCTCATGCGCACGATGGCGGTGTAGGCATCGGGCGTGTCGACCTTCTCGACCGGGCCCATCATCGTGGTGAAAGGATGGTTGGCTTTGATGGCCATGATGGAGAAAGCCACGTCGGCGGAGGTGACTGGCTTGCCATCGTGGAACACCGCGTTCTTGCGCAGGTTGAGTGTGAGGGACTTGCCGTCTTCGTCGAGCTTCCAGGTCTCGGCCAGGTAGGGCTGCGGCGCCCACTTGTCATCGAAGCGCAGCGGGCTCGCGAAGAGCTGTGTCGAGGGCTCGGCCGTGGCGAAGCCCGATTGCACGGCGCCGTTGAGGTGGCGTGGCGCTTGCGTCAGGCCGACGACGAAGGTGCCGCCCTTCTTCGCTTCCTGTGCCTGGGCGAGAGGCAACTGGCCGAGCATGATGGCGCCGGAGCCTGCAAGGCAGAGCGTGCGACGGGTGATGAGACGTGGGTTCAACGAGACCTCCTTGAGTTCAGGACGTGATGCGCGAAGGTTTGCAAGATACGGTCCACCTCTGCGTGCATCGTGGAGCCAGATGCACGCGATCGATGGGTCCAAGGGTTTTCACATACTCAGAGCACCTCGTCACGTAGGTAATACCAGCGGTACAGCATGGACTGTCCGAAGCGACGGAACGGCGCGGCCCATTCGCCTTGTCGTGGGAACTGCAGAGGACTGTTGTAGATCGGCAGGTCGAAGGCTGCATCGCCTTCGCCCGCGATGCGCTGTGCCATGCGTCGGCCCGCATGCGCGGAGAAGGACACGCCGTTGCCGCCATAGCCCAGTGCATAGAACACGCTCTGCTTCGGGTCGGGTTGCACCACGCGCGGCATCATGTCGTGCGCGACGTCGACCCAGCCCCACCAGGAGTAGTCGATGGCGATGCCCTTCAATGGCGGGAACTTGCGCGCCAGGCCATCGACCAGCAGCTTGTAGTGCGCGTCTCGGCTCGCATCGGCACCGGTGATGGCGCTGCGGCTGCCGATCTGCACGCGCTTGTCGGGCAGCAGGCGGTAGTAGAAGCGCAGCGTGCGCGTGTCGGTGATGGCCTCGTGCGTGAGGAAGTTGGTGGCCTTCAGTTCGGCATCGGTGAGCGGGCGCGTGACGATGGAATTCGAGAGGACGGGGAAGTAGCGATTGGTCAGCGTCGGGTGCAGGCCGGGCGCGGTGTAGGCGCCGGTTGCGATGCCGACGGTCTTGGCGCGCACGGTGCCGCCGGGCGTCTTCAAGTGGTGCACCCCGTTCTTCGTTTCCCAGCCGATGACGGGGCTCGATGGATGCACGCGCGCACCGCCGGCGCGGGCTCGTTTCAGGTAGCTGTAGGCCAGCTTGAGCGGATGCACGCAGATGCCTTCGGCCTCGTGCATCGCGCCGGCCGCGTCCTGGTCGTTGCAGTATTCCTCGCGCACCTGTTCGGCGGTGAGCATGCGCGTCGCATAGCCGAAGTGGTCGGCCATCACGCGGGCCTCGTTGCGGAGGAAGGCCATCTTCTTCTCGCGATGCGCGATGTAGAGATGACCGCCGGGTTGCGGGTCGCAGTCGGCGTCCGCGACGAGTTCCTTGAAGGTGTCGAAGCCGAAGCGGATCTCGGCATCGAGGCGCTGTGCCGTGGCCAGGCCCCAGCGCTCGATCCACTGCGAGCGATAGAGCCGGCCGCTGGCGTTCTGGCCCTGTCCGCCGTTGCGGCTGGTGCAACCCCAGGCGACGCGATTGGCTTCCAGCACGAGCGCCTTGATGCCGTGTTCCTTCGCGAGGAAGAGCGCGGTCGCGAGGCCGGTGAAACCGGAGCCGATGATGACCACGTCGGCATCGACATCGCCTTGCACCGGGCCATCGTCATCGGGTGCCGGGCCGGCGGTGGCGGCCCAGTAGGTGGGTGCGTAGTCGCGGTTGCGGCCGGGGCCGTCGGACACCAGCGGGTCGTAGGCGGGGTCGTAGGGCGCGAAGAGTTCGCGCGGCGTGGCGATGCTCATTTCAGTTCTCCACCACGCTATTGCTGACCCGCGATGCATGAAACAGGGGCGAGCAATGACTGTTCGTGGGCACCCGCGGAACCGGCTTTGCCGGGCCGCTGGGTGCGCCCATTTGAGGGGCTGAGGGCCGCGGCTCCAAGCCTGCCTGCGCAGGCTTGGACGGCCCGCAAGAGCAGCCGCCTCTGGTGGCCGCCCGTGGCGCCGTAGGCGCTTGGGGGTGGGCTTTCATTCCGCGGGCAGCAGGGGGCGGGCCTTGCGGAACACGTTCTTGACGAGGATCTTGCCGTCCTTGAAGGTGAAGAGGTCGACCCCGTCGGACTCGCTGCGCTGGCCGTCGAGCGCGGTGCCGGTGAAGGTCCATTCGGACATGCCGCGATCGCCCATCACCATGTGCTTGCCGTTGCGCCACTGCGCATCGGGGAAGTTGGTCCATGCGGCGGCGAAGGCCTTGGCGACGGCCTCATGGCCAGTGTGACGCGTGCCCCAGGCGTCATTGCCGGCGGCAGTCTCGAACACGCAGTCAGCGTGCATGAAGGACATCAGCGCGGGCAGGTCGTGGCGGTTCCAGGCATCGGAAAAGGCTTCAAGGGTGGCGGTGGTGACGGTGGTCAAGCGGGCTCCTGCGGCGGATCGAATCTTGCGCAAAGGTTAAGCTCGGCCCACCCCTCGTCATAGAGCCAGTCGAGCCTTATCGTGAAAGCCAGATGCATCGCCCGGTGCACGTTTGAAGTGCACCGATGAACGCCACCGTGAACCCCAAACTCCCGCCGACGACCCCCTTGTGGGCGCAACTCTTTGCGCTGGACGACCACACCGGCCTGCCGCTGCAATCGCGCCTGCGGCTCAAGGTGGTGCAGGTGATCCTCGATGGCCGGCTGGCGGCCGGTGCGGCGCTGCCATCGTCGCGCGACCTGGCGCAGGCGCTGGGCCTGAGCCGCAACACCGTCACCGCCGTGTACCAGCAGCTGGTGGACGAGGGCTACCTGGAATCGCGCCCGCGCTCGGGCGTGTTCGTGAACGCGGGTGCGCTGCCGGCATCGATCGTCTCGGTCGACAAGTTCATCGACCCGTTCAAGGGCGACAGCGCCAGCGCCGGTGCGCCGCCGCAATGGGACGCGCGCGTGCTGCGCTCCTTGCGCGAGCAGCCGACGCTGTCGAAGCCCGCGCAGTGGCGCAAGTTCCCCTATCCCTTCGTCTACGGCACGCATGACGCGCAGCTCTTTCCGACGGAAGACTTCCGCGAATGCTGCGTGCGCAGCCTGGCCCGATCGCAGTTGCCGAACTGGACGCCGGACTTCGAGACCGACGACATGCCCGACCTGGTCGAGCAGATCCGCATCCGCCTGCTGCCCAAGCGCGGCGTGTTCGCGCGGCCCGAGGAGATCCTCGTCACGGTGGGCGCGCAGCATGCGCTGTACCTCGTGGCCGAGGCGCTGTTCGATCGCAACACGCGCGTGGGCTTCGAGGAGCCGGGCTATCCGCATGCGCGCAATGCCTTCTCGCTGCGTACTTCGGAAATGATCGGTATCCCGGTCGATGACGAAGGCTTGGTGGTCGACGCGCTGCCCGCGCTCGACTATGTGTTCGTCACGCCCTCGCACCAGAGCCCGACCACGCGCACGCTGAGCCTGGAGCGGCGCCAATGGCTGTTGCGCAAGGCGGCGTTGCAGGACTTCGTTGTCATCGAGGACGACTACGAGGCCGAGAACCTCTACGCCGGCGAACCCACGCCCGCGCTCAAGAGCCTGGACAAGACCGGGCGCGTGATCTACATCGGCTCGCTGTCCAAGAGCCTGGCGCCCGCCATGCGGCTGGGGTACATCGTGGCCTCGAAGGAATTGATCAGCGAACTGCGCGTGCTGCGGCATGCGATGGTGCGGCACCCGAGCGCCTTCTTGCAACATGCCTATGCGTTGTTCCTCTCGCTGGGTCATCACGACTCGCATGCGCGCCGCGTGAACCAGGTGCTGCGGCAGCGCATGGACGCGGTGATGCAGGCGCTGGCGCGGCACATCCCGGAGTTCGAGGCGACAGTGCCGAACGGCGGCGCGTCGGTGTGGGTCAAGACGCCGGCTTGGCTCGATGGCGCCACGCTGTCCTTGCGCGCGCGCGGGCATGGCGTGCTGATCGAGCCGGGCGATGTGTTCTTCGCGCAGCCGCCGCGACCTTGTCCGTACTTCCGGCTGCGCTTGTCATCGATCGACGTCGCGCAGATCGAGCCCGGCATTCTTGCGTTGCGGGATGCGGTGCGAGCGATGGCGGGCGAACGTCGCCAGCCTTGAGCGTTGACGCTGGCGACGAAAGTCCGTGGCCAAGCGCGCGGGGCGCGGCCTCGCTATAAAGGCAAGCGCTGAGTCAGCCTCGCGGCTCGGCAGACTCGTTCAGCATTGCCGTCACCACTTCCCCGACCAGGACTCCCATGAGCTCACTCTTCTCCGCCGGCGCGCTCGGCCCGCTCGAACTGCGCAACCGCATCGTCATCGCGCCGATGTGCCAGTACACCGCGCAGGATGGCAATGCCGGCGACTGGCACTTGATGCACCTCGGGCAACTGTCGCTGTCGGGCGCGGGGCTGCTGATCATCGAGGCGACCGCGGTCGAGCAGCAGGGTCGCATCACGCCAGGGTGCCTCGGCCTGTATTCGGACGACAACGAGGCCGCGCTCAAGCGCGTGCTGGATGCGGTGCGCGCGCATTCGAAGATGCCCATCGGCATCCAGCTCGCACATGCGGGCCGCAAGGCGTCGAGCCACAAGCCGTGGGATGGCGGCCAGAGCCTGCGGCCGGATGAGGGCGCGTGGCAGACGGAGGGGCCTTCCGCGCTGCCCCATGCGGCCGATGAGCCGCCACCCATCGCGCTCGATGCGGCTGGACTGGCACGCGTCAAGTCCGCATTCGTGCGCGCTGCGCAGCGTGCGGTCGCATTGGGACTGGAAGCGATCGAGCTGCATGCGGCGCACGGCTATTTGCTGCACCAGTTCCTGTCGCCGATCGCCAACCAGCGCGCCGATGAGTACGGCGGCTCGCTGGCCAACCGCATGCGCTTCCCGCTGGAGGTGTTCGATGCGGTGCGCGCCGCGGCGCCGGCGCACATCGCCGTGGGCATGCGCCTGTCGGCCAGCGACTGGGTCGATGAAGGCGAGACCTGGACGCTGGACCAGAGCGTGCAGTTCGCCAAGGCGCTGGCGCAGCGTGGCGGCAGCTTCATCCACGTGTCCTCGGGCGGCGTTTCGCAGAAGCAGAAGATTCCGCTGGTCGACGGCTACCAGGTGCCTTTCGCGGAACGCATCCGGCGCGAGAGCGGGCTGCCGACGATCGCGGTGGGCCTGATCACCGATGCAAGGCAGGCCGATGCCATCGTGGCCAATGGACAGGCCGACTTCGTGGCGATCGCGCGTGCGATCCTGTTCGAGCCGCACTGGCCGTGGCGCGCCGCTGCGGAACTGGGCGCGACGGTCGAGGCGCCGCAGCAGTACTGGCGCTCGCAACCGCGCGAGATGAAGGGTTTGTTTGGCGAGGGGGCGAAGATCGGGATGCGCTGAATGCAACCCGCTGTGATGCGGCATTCCGGCTCATCCCGTTCAAGCGCGCAGAAGTGGCTCAGAATGGTGCGCCATGAAATCCAGACGCCTGTATTGGCTCGTGGCGCTTGTGGCGGGGCTCGTCGCCGCAGCGCTCTACTTCGGCCCGCACTGGACCGTCTATCGCATGCGAAAGGCCATCGAGGCCCGCGATGCGACGGCCCTTGCCAGCCAGGTCGACTTCCCGTTGCTGAAGGAAAGCGTCAAGGCTCAGCTCATGACGAAGATGGGTGGCTTGATGAGTTCCAGTGGCTTGAAGGACAGTCCGCTGGCGGGCGTGGGGCAATTGATCGGCACGGGCCTGATCAACCAGACGGTCGACGCACTCGTCACGCCCACGGGTGTCATGCTGCTGATGCAGCAGGGCAAGTTCTCGGTGCCTGGTACGCCCGGCACCGCGCCGCCATCGCCGTCGAAGGAGTCGTCCTCCGCACCGAGATATGCGATCGACTACCTCGACTTCTCGACGGTGGAGATTCATGCGCGCGACGGATCGCCCGGCAAATTCATCCTTCGGCGAGAGGGCGTCTTCTTCTGGAAACTCGCTGCGGTCGAATTGCCGATGTGAGCAGCAAAGACAGTCGAGCAGGTGGTCTCGCGCCACGCTGCGCCACCAATGCCGGCTGCCTACGCCAACAGACGCTTGAGGTACTTGCCCGTATGGCTCGCCTCGTTCGCCGCGATGTCCTCCGGCGTGCCCTCGCCCACCACCGTGCCACCACCCGCGCCACCTTCGGGGCCCATGTCGATGAGCCAGTCGGCGGTCTTGATGACGTCGAGGTTGTGCTCGATCACGACGATGGTGTTGCCCGCGTCGCGCAGCTGATGCAGCACCTTCAACAGCAGCTCGATATCGGCGAAGTGCAGACCGGTGGTCGGCTCGTCCAGGATGTACAGCGTGCGGCCGGTGTCGCGCTTGCTCAGCTCCAGCGCCAGCTTCACGCGCTGCGCCTCGCCGCCTGACAGCGTGGTCGCGGCTTGGCCGAGCTTGATGTAGCTCAGGCCCACGTCCAGCAGCGTGTGCAGCTTGCGCTCGATGGTCGGCACGGCCTTGAGGAACTCGTAGGCCGTCTCGACCGTCATCTCGAGGATCTGCGCGATGTTCCTGCCCTTGTACTGGACCTCCAGCGTCTCGCGGTTGTAGCGCTGGCCGTGGCAGACCTCGCAGGGCACATACACGTCGGGCAGGAAGTGCATCTCGACCTTCACCACGCCGTCGCCTTGGCAGGCCTCGCAGCGGCCGCCCGCGACGTTGAAGCTGAAGCGGCCCGGGCCATAGCCGCGTTCGCGCGCGGTATTCGTCTCGGCCATCAACTCGCGGATCGGCGTGAACAGGCCGGTGTAGGTCGCGGGGTTGCTGCGCGGCGTGCGGCCGATCGGCGACTGGTCGACGTTGATGACCTTGTCGAAGTACTCGATGCCTTCCACTGACTCATGTGCGGCCGGCTCTTCATGCGCGCGGTAGAGCGTGCGTGCGACGGCGGTGTAGAGCGTGTCGTTGACCAGCGTCGACTTGCCCGAGCCCGACACGCCGGTCACGCAGGTCAGCAGGCCGACCGGGAAGGCGACGCTCACGTTCTTCAGGTTGTTGCCGCTTGCGCCGATGACGCGGATCTCCTGCAGATCGGTCTGCGTCGCGAGGTGCGCGGCCTCGCGTGCCTGGCGCTTCAAGGCGGCAGGGCTCGGCGGGAACTTGGGCTTGATCGGCGCTTTCTTCGCTTCGTCTTCGGGCTTGCGCAGAACGGGCAGCCACGGCGTGCGGCGCTTGGGCACTTCGATCTTCTTGGTGCCGAGCAGGTATTGGCCGGTCAGCGATTCGGCGTTGTCGCGCACCTGCTCGAAGGTGCCCTGCGCCATCACGCGCCCGCCGTGCACGCCGGCGCCCGGTCCCATGTCGATCACATGGTCGGCCGCGTGGATCATGTCCTCGTCATGCTCGACCACGATCACGCTGTTGCCGATGTCGCGCAGGTGCTTCAGCGTGCCGATGAGGCGGTCGTTGTCGCGCTGGTGCAGTCCGATGCTCGGCTCGTCGAGCACGTACATCACGCCGGTCAGGCCGGAGCCGATCTGCGAGGCCAGGCGGATGCGTTGCGCCTCGCCGCCGGACAAGGTCTCGGCACTGCGATCCAGGCTCAGGTAGTTGAGCCCCACGTCGTTGAGGAACTTGAGTCGCAGCCCGATCTCGCGGATCACCTTGTCCGCGATCTCGGCCTTGGCGCCGCGCAGCTTGAGTGTCTGGAAGTAGGCCAGGCTGTCGCGCAGCGTCACGTGGCTGATCGCGAAGATGCTCATGCGCTTGGAATCGCCGCCCGTCTCGTCGACCAGGAACACATTGCGCGCCTCGCGCCGCAGCCGCGTGCCATGGCAATCGGGGCAGGGCTGGTTGTTGCGGTAGCGGGCCAGTTCCTCGCGCACCGGGACAGAGTCGGTCTCGCGGTAGCGCCGCTCCATGTTCGGGATGATCCCTTCGAAGGGGTGCTTCCGCGTGAGCTTGCGGCCCGCGTTCGCGCCCGATTCCATCACGTAGCTGAACTTGATCTCTTCCTCGCCGGAGCCGTGCAGGATCGTGTGGCGCACGTTCTCCGGCAGGTCCTCGAAAGCCTTGTCGATGTCCACGCCGTAGTGCTTGGCCACGCATTCCAGCATGCTGAAGTAGTAGCCATTGCGGCGGTCCCAGCCCTTGACCGCGCCGCTCGCAAGCGAGAGCGACGGGAAGGCCACCACGCGCGTCCAGTCGAACACTTCGCGATTGCCGAGGCCGTCGCAGCTTGGGCAGGCGCCGACCGGTGAGTTGAAGGAGAACAGGCGCGGTTCCAGTTCGGCCAGCGAGTAGTGGCAGATCGGGCAGGCGAACTTGGCGTTGTAGAGATGCTCCTTGTCGGGCGCGCCCTCCGTGCCGAGCTGCAGCGCGATCGCACGGCCATCGGCCAGGCGCAGCGCGGTCTCGAAGCTCTCGGCCAGGCGCTGCTGCACATCGGGGCGGGCGCGCAGTCGGTCGATGACCACGTCGATGTCGTGCTTCTCGGTCTTCTTGAGCTTGGGCAGGTCGTTGTATTCGTACGTTTGTCCATCGACGCGGAAGCGCACGTAGCCCTGCGCCTGCATCTCGGCGAACAGTTCAAGGAACTCGCCCTTCTTCTCGCGAGCGACCGGCGCGAGGATCATCAGGCGTGGCTCGTCGGGGATAGCGAGGACCGCATCGACCATCTGCGACACGGTCTGCGCCTGCAAGGGCAGGTCGTGGTCGGGGCAATACGGCGTGCCCGCGCGTGCGTAGAGCAGCCGCAGGTAGTCGTGAATCTCGGTCACCGTGCCCACGGTGGAGCGCGGGTTGTGGCTGGTCGCCTTCTGCTCGATGCTGATCGCAGGCGACAGGCCCTCGATCACGTCGACATCGGGCTTGTCCATCAACTGCAGGAACTGCCGCGCATAGGCCGACAGGCTCTCGACATAGCGGCGCTGGCCTTCCGCATACAGCGTGTCGAAGGCCAGGCTGGACTTGCCCGAGCCCGACAGGCCGGTGATCACCACCAGCTTGTTGCGCGGGATGTCGAGGTCGATGTTCTTGAGGTTGTGCGTGCGCGCGCCGCGGATGCTGATGCGCTGCTGCGCGAGCAGGGCGCCGAGGTAGGCAGCGTCGACGTTGTCCGGGGTGGGGAGATTCACTTGGCAGTCGGTTTTGGGCAACCGAGCATCATAAATCCCCGGGGCTTTTCAGCGGGCCGGGCCGGATTCGGGCTCCGGCGGGGAAAGGGTATCGATGCGGGCCAGGTCGGGGTCAAGGCGCGTGCGGGGATCGGGCGACGCGGGTGGCTCGGGCACTGACGCGGGCTCCGGCGCCATGGGAGGCTCTGGCTCAGTGCGCACCGGTGAAGGCGACCCGATCGCCGCCGCCACCATGTGCTCCGCCAGCGTGTCGTAGAGCGGCCGGCTGATCATGCGCGACACCAGGCTCGCCAGCATCGCCCCCGCCATCAGGCTCAGCACCATCGCGTGGCCGTCGACCATCTCCATGACGATGATGAAGGAGGTCAGCGGCGCCTGCGTCACGGCGGCCAGGAAGCCGGCCATGCCGATGGCGATCAGGGCCGGCGCCAGGCTGGCATCCGTAAATTGCCCCACCGATTGCCCGATGCCTGCGCCGATCGACAGCGATGGCGCGAAGATCCCGCCCGGCACGCCGGCCCAGGCGCTGAGCCAGGTCGCGATGAACTTCAGCAGTGTGTCGACGGCCGGCATGCGCTCGTGGCCCTTGAGCATGTCCTTGACCGCCTCCGAGCCCGCGCCGAAGGTCGTGCCGCCCGTGGCCAGGCCGATCACCGCAATGCCCAGCCCGCAGGCCGCCGCGAAGCGCAGCGGGTAGCGTGCGCGCCATTGGTTGAACCGCCCCGGCGCCCCGGTCAGCGACGCGATGAAAAGCCGCCCGAACAACCCGCCGGCCACGCCGCTCAGCAGTGTCACCAGCAGCCCGGGCAGCAGCGCCTCCCAGCCGAACGGCGGCACCCTGATCACGCCGAAGTAGCTCGAGTTGCCGAAGGCCGACACCGCCACCAGGCCGGCCAGCACGATGGCCGTGATGATCAGCCCGCTGGCGCGCGACTCGATGCGCCCCGACAGTTCCTCGATCGCGAACACCACCCCGGCCAGCGGCGCATTGAAGGCCGCCGCGATGCCCGCCGCGCCGCCGGCCATCAGCAGCGCGCGCGAGTCGATCGTGGTGTTGGGCGAAAGCCAGCGGCGCGCATGCTGCATCACGCCGGCCGCGATCTGCACGGAAGGACCTTCACGCCCGATCGACAGCCCCGCCCCGAAGCCCGCGACCGTGAGCACTGTCTTGCCGGCCGCGAGCCGCAGCGACACGAACAGCGAGCGCCGCTCCGGCGGCAGCGCCGGATTCAGCGCCGCCTTCACCTGCGGAATGCCCGAGCCGCTGGCCGCGCCAAAGAAGCGCCGCGTCGCCCAGACGATGCCCACCGTGATCACAGGCGTGACGACCAGAGGCAGCCACGGCTGCCAGGCAAAGGCGCGCTGGAATCGGGCAAAGACCCAATCCACCGCCATCGTCAGCGCCACCACCGCCAGCCCGGCCGCCACCGCGTAGCCCAGCACGATGGCCCGGTCCAGCCACATGCGGCCGCCGCGCAACTCGTTGCGCAGGTGCTCGAAGAAGTCGGGTTCGTGGTTCATGCGGCGGGGGCCATTCTGACCGTGAGCATTAGTTGTGCCCATCCCCAGAAATAGACGGTCCCGGCGATCGGGCACAATCCTGCCTCGCGTTCTTCTCGTTAAAACCTCCTCTTTCATCCATTCATCAGGGGCAGTGCACATGGCATCGGTCAATAAAGTCATCCTCGTCGGCAATCTCGGGCGCGACCCGGAAACCCGTACCTTCCCAAGCGGCGATTCGATCTGCAACGTGACGATCGCGACCACCGACAAGTGGAAAGACAAGCAAAGCGGCGAAATGCGCGAGGCCACCGAATGGCACCGCCTCGTGTTCAACGGCCGCCTGGCCGAGATCGCCGCGCAATACCTGCGCAAGGGCTCGCAGATCTACGTCGAAGGCTCGATCCGCACCCGCAAGTACCAGGACAAGGACGGCGTCGAGAAGTACGCCACCGACATCCGTGTCGACCAGATGCAGATGCTGGGCAGCCGGCAGGGCCAGGGCGGCCCGTCGTCGGGTGGTGGCGGTGGTGGTGACGACGAATACGGCCAGGGTGGTGGTTACGGCGGCGGTGGCGGCGGCGGCGGTTACTCGCGCGCACCGGCAGCCGCACCGCGCGCACCAGCACCGGCGCCGCGCCAGGCACCGGCCAAGTCGTCGTCGGGCTTCGACGACATGGACGACGACATTCCGTTCTGACGAGACTTTCGGTCTTTCTGACTGACAAGGGCCCGCAGCTTCACCGCTGCGGGCTTTTCTTTTGCGGCGACCGGACCAATCCAGCTGCATGTCGAAGGTCGCGTCGTTCTCCCCTGCGACACGAAAACCCATTCGCTCGTACAGCGCTTTTTGCCGGATTGCTCCTGATCTGGCCGCGGGGTGGCTTGCATCGTGGTGTCGGGGCATCGATTTCGACTGGGCGAAGCCTCATCGCAGAGCCATACTGAATCCATCCTGGTTGCAACTGACGCGAGGGCATCCCGTGATCGATCTGCTGGCTTGGACCATCGCCGCCGTGATGGTTGTCGTCTCGGTGCTCGTGCACTTCGAGACGATGACGCTCATTTCCGACCGCGTCGTTCCCTGGGGCGTCCGGCGCATGCAAGGCCGGCGCACCATCGTCTTCGCGCTGATGGCCCTCATGCTCGGCCACATCGCAGAGATCTGGCTGTTCGCCCTGGCGATCCGCGCGATGCTGTGGTTCCCCGCGTTCGGTGGCATCGGCGGGGGCTTCGAGGGCAAGGTCGGGGACTACCTGTATTTCTCGGCCGTCAACTACACCTCGCTGGGCTATGGCGAGGTGTTCCCGCTTGGCAGCGTCCGCTTCGTCGCCGTCACCGAGGCCTTGACCGGCCTCATGATGATCGGCTGGTCCGCCTCCTTCACCTACCTGAAGATGGAGCAGCTCTGGCAGTCGCGCGCGATCCGTCCGAAGCACCAGCAGCATCCCGGGCCTGACAAATAAGGGCGCCTGGGAGCGTCGATGCGCGGTCAACGGATCGGCATCGGCCATGCCATCGCGGCGCGCGGCGATGCGCATGGGGACGTTGGCGTTGCCGGGCTCGACCGGCACGCCGGAACCATGTGCGAGCGATGTCGTCGAAAGTCCTCGGGCGATGCGGCCTATTGCGATGCAGCCATGATGCCGACCTCGCGCGACATTCGTATCAACCTCACGGAGTCCCCATGCCACGTGACCTGCTGCCCCACGAGAAGTTCGACCAGGAACTGCTGATCCTCTTCGACGCCTACGTCCATGGCGACGTCGACCGCCGCGGCTTCCTCGACAAGGCCCGCCGCTTCGCCAAGGCCGGCGTGACGGCGGCCGGCCTGCTGGCCGCGCTGAGTCCCGACTTTGCCGCCGGCCAGCAGGTCAAGCCCGACGATGCGCGTCTCAAGACCGAATGGATCAACGTGCCGTCGCCCTCGGGCTACGGCACCATCCGCGGCTACCTGGTGCGGCCTGCATCGGCCGGCACGTCGAAGCTGCCCGCCGTGCTGGTCATCCACGAGAACCGCGGGCTGAACCCGCACATCGAGGATATCGCGCGCCGCCTGGCGCTCGACGGGTTCATGGCCTTCGCGCCCGACGCGTTGACTTCATCAGGGGGCTACCCGGGCGACGAGGACAAGGCGCGCGACGCCTTCGGCAAGCTCGACCAGGCGAAGACGCGCGAGGACTTCCTGGCTGCCGCCGGCTGGCTGCGCGCCCGTGCCGATGGCAACGGCAAGATGGGCGCGGTGGGCTTCTGCTGGGGCGGCGGCATGGTGCACTTCCTGTCGACGCGCCTGCCCGACCTCAACGCCGGCGTGCCCTTCTACGGCAACACGCCCGCACCCTCGGAGGCGGCCAAGGTGAA
Organism: Variovorax robiniae; assembly: GCF_037889955.1. Taxonomy (NCBI): domain Bacteria; kingdom Pseudomonadati; phylum Pseudomonadota; class Betaproteobacteria; order Burkholderiales; family Comamonadaceae; genus Variovorax; species Variovorax robiniae. Next base: position 150,036 of record NZ_JBBKZS010000012.1, on the reverse strand, counting down.
GGCGCCGCTGCTGGTGCAGCAGGCCGCGATCGACGAGCGCATCAACGCGGCCTGGCCCGAGTACGAAGCGGCCCTGAAAGCCGCCGGCGTGAAATACACAGCCTACCGCTACCCCGACACGCAGCACGGCTTCAACAACGACACCACGCCGCGCTATGACCCGGCCGCGGCCAAGCTGGCGTGGGAACGCACGGTCGCGTTCCTCAAGACCAACCTGGCCTGAGCGCCCTTAACCGTCCACTGGCTGCGTCGGCGTGTCGAGCACCAACTGATAGAAGCCCAGGTCCAGCCAGCGGCCGAACTTGAACGCGGCCTGCACGATCGTCCCGGCATGCGAGAAGCCCAGCTTCTCGTGCAGCGCGATGCTGCCGGTGTTGGCCACGTCGATGGCGCCGACCATGACGTGGACGTCCTGTTTGCGGGCCGCCGCGATGAGCTCCTTCATCAGCGCGATGCCGATGCCCTCGCCGCGATGGTCCCGGTGCACGTAGACCGAATGCTCGACCGTGTACTTGTAGGCCGGCCAGGCGCGAAAGGTGCCGTAGCTCGCGAAGCCCCGCAAGCGCCCGTCCGGCCCGGTCGCGCCGATCACGGGAAAGCGCCCCGCTTCCTTCGCCTTGAACCAGCCGACCATGCTTTCCGGGGTGCGCGGCTTGTAGTCGTAGAGCGCCGTCGAGCTCACGATGGCCTCGTTGAAGATCTCCAGGATCTCCGCGGCGTGGGATTCATAGGTACAGGCGACGATCTGCATGGGTGGTCTCCAAGGTTCTTGTGTAGTCACGGGCGCTGCTGAAGCGCCTTCCTGTAGAACACACGGTCATACCCGCCCTGCGCCCGCCGGTCGTATTCGACATAGCCGATGCGGGGATAGAACACCTGGTTCTCCGTCATCATCGAATTGGTGCAGAGGTAGAGGGATTCGTAGCCTCGCACACGCGCCTCGGCCTCCGCGAACAGCAGCAATGCGCGGCCCACGCCAGTGCCCTGGGTGTGCGGCGCGGCAGCCACGGTGTCGATGTAGAAGCCGTCCTCGGTCTCGTACTGCACCAGCACGCCCACCACCTGGCCTTGCAGCTCCGCGACCCAGGCCCGGCCTTGCGCAATGACGGCAGGGTAGTCCAGCAGCATCGGCGCGGGCGGCCGGCCGATGCGCGCCACATAGCGCTCGAAGGCAGCGCGCACGCAGGCCGCTGCTGCCTCGGCATCGCCCTCGCGCGCCGCACGAACCCTCACTTCGGTTGCTGTCATCGATCAGCCTCGACCTTTCCGTGTTTGCCTTGGCGATGAAGATACCCGTTCGTGCGAGCCTGCACGCAGACCCAAGGGTTTACGCAAACCTTCCTAACGCGCGTGTTGTCTACAATATGGACCACCATCCACAATATGGACAAACACCATGCCCGTCGATGAATCGGACCCCAACCCCAAGACCCCGTACCAGTACCCGAACCCGCCCGACGCGCTGCCGGAAATCGTGGTCAACAACGCCATCCCCACGGACGAGCGGCTCTGGGTGCCGCAGGCCGAGAACGTCTGGTTCCGTCCGCTCTGTCTCAACGCGAGCCAGGGCTACTGGATGAACCTGCTGCGCGTGCGCAAGTCCGGGGTGCTGAGCCGCCATCGGCATCCGCAGGCGGTGCATGGCTTCGTGCTCAAGGGCCGCTGGCGCTACCTGGAGCACGACTGGGAAGCGACCGAAGGCAGCTACGTCTTCGAGCCGCCCGGCGAGACGCACACGCTCTACGTGCCGGAGGACGTCGAGGAAATGATCACCTACTTCCAGGTCAACGGTGTCATGTACTACACCGACCCGTGGGGCAAGGGCATGGGCTACGAGGACGTGTTCACCAAGATCGACATGTGCCGCAAGCACTTCGAGGCGGTCGGCCTGGGCGCCGACTACACCAAGCAGTTCATTCGATAGCGCGATGACTTACCAGGCAGGACTTTTCCAGGGCAAGCGTGCGCTGGTCTCGGGCGCGACGCAGGGCATCGGCGCGGTCATCGCCAACCACCTGGCGGCGCTCGGCGCCAGCGTGACCGCGATCGGGCTCGGCCCGGGCGACGGCACGCTCGATGCAGCGGTCGACGTGCGCCAGGCCGACGTGACTTCGGAGGACAGCCTCGCAGCGGCGCTGGGCGACATCGACACGCTCGACATCGTCTTCAACTGCGCGGGCATCATCCAGCGCGGTGCGGAACACGACCTCGCCGTCTTCGAGAAGGTCCTGGCCGTGAACCTCACAGGCACCATGCGCGTCTGCGCCATGACGCGCGAACGGTTGAAGGCGAGCGGCGGCTGCATCGTCAACACCGCCTCCATGCTCAGCTTCTTCGGCGGCGGGCTGGTGCCGGGCTATTCGGCCAGCAAGGGCGGTGTGGCGCAACTCACCAAGTCGCTGGCCATCGCCTATGCGGCGGACGGCATCCGCGTCAACGCCGTGGCCCCGGGCTGGATCGCAACGCCCCTGACGCAGGCCCTGCAGGACGACCCCGCGCGCGCCGGTCCGATCCTGGCCCGCACGCCGCTGTCGCGCTGGGGCACGCCGGACGATGTGGCGCGGGCCGCGATGTTCCTGTGCACGCCCGCCGCGTCGTTCATGACCGGGGTGATCCTTCCGGTGGATGGCGGCTACATGGTGACCTGAGGCATGCCTGCTCCCGCCACTCCGTCGCCCGCCGACTCACCCCTCCACGCGCAGGTCGCCGGCACCGCAGCCTTTTCCAAGTTCATGCGCGTGCTGCAACTGGTGGCCGATGCCGAGGAGCCGATGAACGTCGCTGCGCTGATGCGCGCCAGCGGCTACCCACGCCCCACCGTGCATCGCATCGTGCAGGCCCTGATTGCCGAGCGCCTGCTGGTGGAAAGCCAGGGCGCCGCCACCCTGGCGCTGGGCCCGCGCCTGATCCAGCTCGCCAGCCGCAGCTGGGGCCGCTCCGAACTGCGACTGGCGGCCGTCGACGAACTCAAGCGCCTGCGCGACCTGACCGGCGAGACCGTGCACCTCGCGGTGCCCAATGGCGCCAGCATGGTCTACATCGAGAAGCTCGAAAGCCCCAGTGCAGTGCGCATGGCCTCGCGCATCGGCACCAGCGTGTCGCTGCATTCGACGGCGGTTGGCAAGGCGTACCTCGCCGCGCTGGACGACAAGCGTTTCAAGGCGCTGGTCAAGGGGCTGCCGCTGCCGCGCCATGCCGCCAATACCGTGACCGATGCCGCCGCACTGCGCGCCCAGGTCGAGCAGGTGCGCGAACGCGGCTGGTCGGTGGACAACGAGGAGAACGAGGCCGGCATCTTCTGCTTCGGCGCAGCGATCCGCAACGCGGCGGGCGAGCCGGTGGCCGCCATCAGCGTCAGCACCCTGCTGTTCCGCCAGAAGGAGAACCCCGAGCAGGCCTATGTCGCGCCCTTGCTGGAGGCCTGCCGCGTGATCTCGGAGCGCATTGCGCAGACGCCGTCGATGCAGGTGGGCGACGTGCTTTAGCGCAGTGCCGATCAGGCGCCCTGCTGTGATGCGCCGCGAGCCGCCGACCTGGCCGCTTGTTTCGCCGGCTTTCGGGGGGCGAATGGCGGCGGCAATGGCGCATGCCGCAGGTCGGCGCCCATCATGAACAAGGCCGCCTCGATCTCGCGCGGGGATTGGAAGGCGCAGGCCTCGCGATCGCGCTTCTCGAAGGCCGCGTGCAGCAGCCAGTTCGCACGGACGTTCCATTGCGCATGTTCGTCCGCGCGAAGGATCTGCCGGAACAGGATCGGATCCGGTCGACGGATCTTGATCGTCGCCGGATTCGTGCGGGCGAGATTGCCCTGGTTCGCAGGCAGGCAGCCGAAGCGCAGCAACTCCGATGCCTTGGCGCCGGTGTCCCTTTCCCACTTGCAGACCAGCCAGGCCAGCGCGGCGGCCACGCGGCTGTCGTAGATGATGAAGTCGTCGAGCAGCAGCGCGTAGACCTTGGTGAAGCCGGAGTTGAAGCGCAGGTCCGGCATGCCGGAGAAGTCGTCCGAGTCCTGGCGCAGCGCCCTGGCCGTGTCCTCGATCGCCGCGCGAAGCCCGGACCGATTGGCTTCCACCCAGCCCCGGTTGCCCTTCTTCGTGTAGACGCCGCCCCAGGTCAGGATGGCCGCGACCCAGTCGAAGGGGTCGCCTTCGGCATCCGCCATCGCGGCTCGCAGGCCTTGTTGAAGCCGGGCCAGTTCCTGGTGGTTGCGCTCGAAACTCGCCTTGCCCTCCAGGCGCACGCTGCCGACCTCGGGAACTTCGAATTGCGTCGCCTTGGCGGGCCATGCGTAGGCCAGCAAGGCGTCGTGCAGGGTGCGATAGATGCCGCTTCCGTGGGGAGCGCCGGCCAGGTCCCGCTGGTGCCTGAAGCCGATCTCGTGGTCGTGGAGGACCTTGGCGAGCCAGTCCACGAAATCCTCGGCTTGCGCCAGGTACTCTTTCTTGTTCATTCGATGCGTGTTGTCCGGGAGGGGCCGCTTTCTATCACGACGGGAAGCCCGGTCACGGGCGCGAGTTCGCGGGTCGCTGGTTGCAAAGCCGTATGGCAGCAGGGGCGCAAGTCCTGCGGCATCATCCCGCGATGCTCCCCCTTTCCATCCTCGACCTCTCGCCCATCTGCGAAGGCGGCGACGCCGCGCATTCCTTCCGCAACTCGCTCTCGCTCGCGCAACACGGCGAAAAGCTCGGCTACCGCCGCTACTGGCTGGCCGAGCACCATGGCATGCCAGGCATCGCAAGCGCGGCCACAGCGGTGCTGCTGGCCTACGTCGGCGCCGGTACCTCGACCATCCGCATCGGAGCGGGCGGCGTGATGCTGCCGAACCATTCGCCGCTGGTGATTGCCGAGCAGTTCGGCACGCTCGAATCGCTCTACCCCGGCCGCATCGACCTCGGGCTCGGCCGTGCGCCGGGCTCCGACCAGCGCACCGCGCACGCCCTTCGGCGCAACCTCGATTCCGATGCGGACCAGTTCCCGCAGGATGTGGTCGAGTTGATGGACTTCATGTCGAAGAGCCCGCGGCAGGCCGTGCGCGCGGTGCCGGGGATGGGCCTGGAAGTGCCGGTGTGGATCCTTGGTTCCAGCACCTTTGGGGCGCAACTGGCGGCGCACCTGGGCCTGCCCTATGCGTTCGCCTCGCACTTCGCGCCGCAGCAGATGATGCAGGCCATCGAGATCTACCGGAAGACCTTCAAGCCCTCGGCGCAGTTGCAGAAGCCGTATGTGATGCTCGGCTTCAACGTGTTCGTGGCCGACACCGACGCGCAGGCGCGTTTCCACGCGACCTCCTGGCAGCAGGCCTTCGTGAACCTGCGCAGCGGCCGGCCGGGCCGCCTGCCGGCGCCGGTGGAGGGCTACTACGAACGCTCCGGTCCGGCCGAGCGGGCCTTGCTCGATTCGGTGCTGTCCTGCTCGGCCGTGGGCTCGCCCGACACGGTACGCGAATCGGTCAACGCCTTCATCGCCCGCACCGGCGCCGATGAATTGATGATCACCTCGCAGGTGTTCGACCATCCCGCGCGGCTGCATTCCTACGGCTTGCTGGCCGAGGTGAGCCAGGGCGCCTTGTCGAAGGCGTAGTCCCGCCGATCTCGCGCCCGCCGGGCGAAACCGCCACCTGACAGACTTGTCATCTTGCTGTCAGGCTGGCGTCCGGGCCGCTTTCCTAGAGTGGCCCCATGCGAATACTCTGTCTGGCCCTGGCTGCCGCTTCACTCGCGGGCTGTGCTGTCGGCCCGGACTACCAGCGCCCCGCATTGACCGATGGCGTCACGGCCCCGGCCTTCAAGGAAATCGGTAGCAACGGCAACTGGAAGCCGGCCTCACCGGGCCATATCGATCCCACCCAGCCGTGGTGGACCGCCTACGGCGATGCCCGCCTCAATGCGCTGGTCGAGCAGGCGGACGCGGCCAACCAGGACATCCGCCTGGCCGAGGCCCGCTACCGGCAGTCGCAGGCCCTGGTGCAAGGTGCCGAATCCGCCTGGTACCCCACCGTCGGCGCCAACGCCGGCGCGAGCCGCGCGCGTGCAAAGAATGCGCAGGGCGTGTCGGTGGTCGGCGATTCCCATGCCTGGTCCGTGCAGGCCAGCTGGGAGCCGGACCTCTGGGGCCGTGTGCGGCGTGCCGTCGAAGGCGCGAGCGACACGGCGCAGGCCTCGCAGGCGGACCTGGCCGCAGCGCGCCTCGCGGTGCAGGCCTCGATGGCCACCAACTACATCGCACTGCGCGTGGCCGACGCGCAGCAGCAGCTCTACACGCGCACCGTCGAGGCCTACAAGAAGTCGGCGCAGATCTCGCAGAGCCAGTACCGCGCCGGCGTGGTCACGCGCGCCGACGTGGAACTGGCCAACACCACGCTTCAGGCAGCGCAGGCACAGGCCATCGACATCGAGATCGCGCGCCGCCAGCTCGAACATGCAATTGCCGTGCTGCTGGGCAAGACGCCGTCGGAGTTCTCGCTACCGCCCGATGCGCTGGCCTTCACCTTGCCGCAAGTTCCTGTGGGCCTGCCTTCGGAACTGTTGGAGCGCCGTCCCGACATCGCCGGCGCCGAACGCCGCGCCGCCTCCGCCAACGCCGGCATCGGCTATGCGCAGGCCGCCTACTATCCGAATCTCATCCTGTCGGCGGCGGGAGGCTTCGCAGGCGCCGGCTTCGGCAGCTGGCTCAACGCGCCGGACAAGGTGTGGTCGCTCGGCGCGGCGCTCGCCGGCACCCTGTTCGACGGTGGTCTGCGCAGTTCGCAGGTCGCGCAGGCCCGCGCCACCTTCGATGCCTCGGCCGCGCAATACCGCCAGACCGTGCTGGCCGGCTTCCAGGAAGTCGAGGACAACCTCGCCGCGCTGGACCTGCTGGCGCAGGAGCGCGCGGTGCAGGATGCCGCGGTGCAGTCGGCGCAGGCCGCGGAACGCGTGTCGCTGGCGCAGTACCGCGCCGGCACGGCCACCTACCTCGCGGTGATTACCGCGCAGACGCTGGCCCTCAACAACGAGCGCACGGCGCTGCAACTCCAGGGCCGCCAATACGCCGCCAGCGTCGCGCTGGTCAAGGCCGTGGGCGGCGGCTGGAATGCCGGCCAGCTGCAGGCCAGCACCTCGGCCAGCCCCACAACTTCCGGTGCGGTGGCTTCCGCTGCCGACGCGCCGTCCCGCCAATAACCCGCCGGTTGCTCGCGGAACCGCACACCCGATGACCGACGACGAATGAACGCCATGGATTCCACTGCCGCCCCTCTTCCTCCCCATCGACGCTCGCGCTGGCCGATGGTGCTCGCCCTGCTCGTCGTCATCGCGCTGGCGGTCTTCTTCGGCCGCAAGCTCTTCACGCATGAAGCGCCCAAGGCCGCGGCCCCGCCCGCGGTGCCCGTGACCACCGCCAAGGTCGCGACCGAGACCGTGCCCGTCACGCGCAGCAACGTCGGCACGGTGATGACCGTGGCCACCGTCACGGTGCGCTCGCGCGTCGACGGCCAACTCGACCGCGTCGACTTCAAGGAAGGCCAGGACGTGAAGGCCGGCCAGGTGCTCGCGCGCATCGACCCGCGCACCTACCAGGCGCAACTCGAACAGGCGCAGGCGCAGAAGGCCAAGGACGAGGCCCAGCTCGCCAATGCGCGCGCCGACCTCAAGCGCTACGGCGACCTCATCAAGGAAGACGCGACCAGCCAGCAGACGCTCGACACACAGAAGGCGCTGGTCAACCAGCTCACCGCGGCGCTCAAGGCCGACGATGCGCAGGTCCATTTCGCGCAGGTGCAACTCGACTTCACCACCATCACCGCACCGATCAGCGGCCGCATCGGCGCGCGACTGGTCGACCCGGGCAACATCGTCCACGCGACCGACGCCAACGGCCTGCTGGTCATCAACCAGATCGACCCGATCGCGGTGCAGTTCACGTTGCCCGAGAGCAGCTTCCAGGCCGTCAACAAGGCGCTGCGCGGCACGCAGGAGCCGCTGCAGGTGCAGGCCATCGACCGCGACACGCACGAGCCGCTGGCCTCCGGCAAGCTGGTCTTGCTCAACAACCAGATCGACGTGGCCACCGGCACCATCGCGCTGAAGGCGCAGTTCCCGAACGGCGAGCACAAGCTGTGGCCCGGCCAGTCGGTCGATGCGCGCGTGGTGCTGGGCCAGCGCGCCGATGCGCTGACCGTGCCCGCCGCCGTGGTGCAGCGCGGCCCCGATGGGTTCTTCGCCTATGTGGTGGGTGACGACGAGAAGGTGCGGGTGCAGCCGATCGGCGTGGCCGACACGGTCAACGGCAAGGCCACCATCGACAAGGGACTGAACGCGGGGGATCGTGTGGTGGTCGACGGCCAGTACAAGCTCACGCCGGGCGCGCGCATCGTCGAATCGAAGCAGGGCGGCGCATTGACGGGCACGGGCTCGGCGGAGGCGTCTGCTGCCGCATCGCCTTCTTCCACCGCGCCATCAGCCGGCACGGCCACCGTGGCCACGGGAGCCAGGCCGTGAGCATTTCCGCCGCATTCATCAAGCGCCCGATCGGCACCTCGCTGCTCGCGCTCGCCATCCTGCTGGTCGGGCTCGTGGCCTGGCCGTTGCTGCCGGTGGCGCCGCTGCCGCAGGTCGACTTCCCGACCATCCAGGTCACGGGCCGATTGCCGGGCGCGAGTCCGGAGACCATGGCGTCGAACGTCGCGCAGCCGCTGGAGCGCCAGTTCTCGCTGATCGCGGGGCTGTCGCAGATGACCTCGAACAGCTCGCTCGGCCTGACGCAGATCACGCTTCAATTCGACCTGGACCGAAACATCGATGCCGCCGCACTCGACGTGCAGACCGCCATCAATGCGGCCAGCGGCCAGTTGCCGAACAACCTGCCGAGCCCGCCCAGCTTCCGCAAGATCAACCCGGCCGATTCCTCGGTGCTGATCTTGGGCGTGCAGTCGAAGGTGCTGCCGCTGATCCAGGTCAACGACTATGCCGACAACGTGCTCGCGCAGCAGATCTCGCGCATCGCGGGCGTGGGCCTGGTCAACATCTTCGGCCAGCAGAAGCCGGCCGTGCGCGTGCAGATCGACCCGGCCAAGATCAAGGCCGTGGGCCTGAGCCTGGAAGACGTGCGCGGCGTGATCGCCCAGACCACGGTGAGCCAGCCGACCGGCACGATCGACGGCGCCACGCAGGCGCTCAACGTCTACACCAACGACCAGTTGCTCAAGGCTGCACCGTGGAACGACATGGTGCTGGCCTGGCGCAATGGTGCGCCGATCCGCGTGCGCGACGTGGGCGTGGCCGTGGACGGTCCGGAGAATGCCAAGGTGGCGGCCTGGGGCTACGCGGGCGCCGCCGCCGACAAGGACACCGACATCGACAACGGCCGCGTCATCCTGCTGGCCATCACCAAGCAGCCCGGCGCCAACGTGATCGAGACGGTGGACCGCATCCAGGCCGCGCTGCCCAAGCTGCGCGCGGCCATCCCGCCGAGCGTCACCGTCGACACGCTGATCGACCGCACCCAGACCATCCGCGCGTCGGTCAAGGACGTGGAGTTCACGCTGGTTTTGTCGATCGCGCTGGTGGTGATGGTGATCTTCGTGTTCCTGCGCGACGTGACGGTCACGTTGATCCCCAGCGTCACCGTGCCGCTGGCGCTGCTGGGCACCGCGGCCGTGATGTACGTGGTCGGCTACAGCCTGGACAACCTATCGTTGATGGCCTTGACCATCGCCGTCGGCTTCGTCGTCGACGATGCGATCGTGATGCTGGAGAACATCTACCGCCACATCGAGGACGGCATGAAGCCGATGGAGGCCGCGTTGAAAGGCGCGGGCGAGATCGGCTTCACCATCGTCTCGATCTCGGTGTCGCTGGTGGCGGTGTTCATTCCCCTGCTGCTGATGGGCGGCATCGTCGGCCGGCTGTTCCGCGAGTTCGCGGTGACGGTGACGCTGACCATCGCGGTGAGCGTGATCATCTCGCTCACGCTCACGCCGATGATGTGCGCCAAGTTCCTGAAGCCCCATGAGCACAACGAGAAGCACGGCCGCCTGTACCAGATGTTCGAGCGCTTCTTCGAGTCCATGCTCAACGGCTACAAGCGCGGCCTGCACCTGGTGCTGCGCCACCCGTTCATCACGCTGATGAGCTTCATCGCGACGGTGGCGGCCACGGCGGCGCTGTTCATCGTGATCCCGAAGGGCTTCTTCCCGCAGCAGGACACCGGCTTCATCTTCGGCTCGGCCGACTCGGCACAGGACTCTTCCTCCGAGATCATGCACGGCCGCATGCTGCAACTCGCCGACATCGTGCGCAAGGACCCGGACGTCACCACCTTCGGCCTGCAGGCCGGCGCCAGCACCTTCAACTCGGGCAACTTCTTCATCGGCCTGCGGTCCAAGGACGAAGGCCGCAAGTCGAACGCCGACGAAGTCATCGCGCGCCTGCGTCCTCAACTCGCGCAGGTGCAGGGCATCACGCTGTTCATGCAGGCCGGGCAGGACATCACCGTGGGCGGACGTCAGTCGCGCACGCAGTACCAGTACACGCTGACCGACCCCAACCTCGCGGAACTCAACGAATGGTCGCCCAAGGTGCTCGACACCATGCGCAAGCTCCCCGAGCTGACCGACGTCACCTCCGACCAGCAGAACCGCGCGCCGACCGCGATGGTCACCATCGACCGCCAGCGCGCCTCGAGCTACGGCATCTCGCCCGCGATGGTCGATGCCACCATCTACGACGCGATCGGCCAGCGCCAGGTGGCGCAGTACTTCACCCAGCTCAACAGCTACAACGTGGTGCTCGAAGTCACGCCGGAATTGCAGAAGGACCCGTCGCTGTTCAGCCATCTCTACCTGACCTCGCCGATCAATGGCCAGCAGATCCCGCTGTCGACCTTCGTCACGGTGGACACCAGCAAGACCGGCTACCTCGCGATCGCGCACCAGGGCCAGTTCCCGGCCGTGACGATCTCGTTCAACCTCAAGCCCGGCACCGCGCTCGGCGATGCGGTCAAGGCCATCAACGCGGCGCAGGCCAAGATGGGCGTGCCGGCCACGCTGAGCGGCACCTTCCAGGGCACGGCGCAGGCCTTCGGCGATTCGCTGCGCACGCAGCCCTACCTGATCGCCGCGGCGCTGATCTCGGTCTACATCGTGCTGGGCCTGCTCTACGAGAGCTACATCCATCCGCTGACGATCTTGTCAACGCTGCCTTCGGCGGGTGTCGGCGCATTGCTGATTCTCATGGCAGGGGGGTACGATCTCAGCGTGATCGCGCTCATCGGCATCATCTTGCTGATCGGGATCGTGAAGAAGAACGGCATCATGATGGTGGACTTTGCATTGCACGCGGAGCGCGACAAAGGGATGTCGCCGCAAGATGCGATCTATGAAGCCTGCGTGCTGCGCTTCCGTCCGATCATGATGACCACCATGTGCGCGCTGCTCTCCGGCCTGCCGCTGATGCTGGGCACCGGCGCCGGCTCCGAGTTGCGCCGGCCGCTGGGCTTCGCGATGGTCGGCGGCCTGATCCTCTCGCAGATGCTGACGCTCTTCACCACGCCGATCATCTACCTCTACCTGGACCGCGCGCACCACTGGTACGTGCGCCGCAAGGACGCGCGCCGCCAGCGCCAGGGCCTTCCGCCGCTGGCGCCACCCGGAGCCGTCGGTGCCGTCGGAGCCGCCGCCGAATAATCACCATCACCACTGGAGCCCGATGAAAGTCCTGATCGTCGAAGATGAACGCAAGACGGCCGAGTACCTGCACCAGGGCCTGACGGAGCAGGGCTGCACGGTCGACCTGGCCTTCGACGGCATCGACGGCCAGCACATGGCGCTGCACTACGACTTCGACGTGATCGTGCTCGACGTGATGCTGCCGGGGCTGGACGGCTTCTCGATCCTCAAGTCGCTGCGCAGCGTGAAGAACACGCCGGTCATCATGCTCACCGCCCGCGACGGCGTGGCCGACCGCGTGCGTGGCTTGCAGGACGGCGCGGACGACTATCTGGTCAAGCCTTTCTCCTTCATCGAACTGCTGGCGCGGCTGCAGGCGCTCACGCGGCGCGGCCGCAGCCATGAGACGACGCTGCTGCGCGTTGGCGACCTGCACATCGACCTGCTGGCGCGCAAGGCCGTGCGGCAGGGCCAGCGCATCGACCTCACGGCCAAGGAGTTCGCGCTGCTCGGCGTGCTGGCACGGCGGCAGGGCGAGATCCTGTCCAAGACGGTGATCGCCGAACTGGTGTGGGACATGAACTTCGACAGCAACACCAACGTCGTCGAGGTCGCGATCAAGCGCCTGCGCGCCAAGATCGATGCGCCCTTCGGCCGCAGCCTGCTGCACACGATCCGCGGCATGGGCTATGTGCTGGAAGACCGCGGCGACGTCGTGGAAGCCACTGCGGACAGCCCATGAGGAAGTCGATCGCCGTCCGGCTCGCCCTGATGTTCGCCGCGGCGGCACTGGTCGGCTTCGCGCTGATCGGCGGCGCGCTGCACCGCGTGCTGGCGGTCGAGTTGCTGCGGCACCAGGACGAGCAGATCGACGCGCGCATCGACGACATGTCCTACATGCTCCAGCACGGCCGCGCCGTGGGACTGGGAGATCGCATCCGCACGAAGCTCGACACGCTCGCCACCGATGACGCCCGCACGCGTTCGTGGATGTGGAGCGAAGACCCGGCTTTCCGCTATGGCGATGGCATGCCGCAAATCGCGCCCGACACGCTGGAGGCGATGGAAGCCAGCGTGGGCCCCGAGGCCAAGCGGATGCGCGTGCGCGCCGTGTGGGTGCCGGCCAGCGACACGCGGGCGGCGGTGCGCGTGATGGTCGGCGCCGACGCGGAGCCCTTCAACGACACCTTGCGCACCTTCGAGACGGCGGTGGTAGTGCTCACGCTGCTCGGCACGGCCCTGTCGGCCGCGCTCGGCTACTGGATCGCGCGCATCGGGCTTGCGCCCGTGCAGCGCCTGTCGGCGGACGCGCAGCGCATCGGGCCGGACAACCGCGAGCAGCGCCTGCAATTGCCCGCGCTGCCCGGCGAACTGGCCGACCTCGGCGCCTCCTTCAACGCCGCGCTGGACCGGCTCGATGCGGCCTATCGCCAGCTCGCCACCTTCAGCGACGACGTGGCGCACGAACTGCGCACGCCGCTCGCCAACATGATCGGCCAAACCCAGGTGGCACTCGCGCGCGCCCGCACGCCGGACGCACTGCGCGAGGTGCTGCAATCCGACCTGGAGGAACTGGAGCGCCTGCGCGCCATCGTCGCCGACATGCTGTTCCTCGCGCGCGCCGAGCAGGGTGTGCGGGCGCGCGACCTCGTGGCGTCGTCGATCGCGCAAGAGGTGGGCAAGACGGTGGAGTTCCTCGAACTGCTGCTCGACGAAGCCGACATGCACGTGTTCGTCGATGGCGATGCCGTGGCGCCGATCCAGACCGCGCTGTTCCGCCGCGCGCTGACCAACCTGCTGCAGAACGCGATCCAGCATTCGCGGCCCGGTGCGCGCGTGGACGTCTGCATCTCGCAGGGCGAGCATGCCGTCGAGGTGAGCTTCACCAACCCGAGCGAGACCATCGCGCCGGAGCACCTGCCACGCCTGTTCGACCGCTTCTACCGCGTCGACACCTCGCGCCGCAACAGCGGCGAGAACCACGGGCTGGGCCTGTCGATCGTCAAGGCCGTGGCACTGATGCACGACGGCCAGGTGTTCGCGCGCTCGGAAGCCGGCATGACGACCGTCGGCTTCAGTGTCTCGACCGCGCTCGACGATCGCGGTCACAGCCAGTTTGATGAGCTGCCGGGGGAGCGGGCCAAGACGTCGCCCGTTGCCGCGCGGGCTTGAGCGTTCAGGCCTGCATCTGGCGTTGAAATTCGCGGCGCTGCGGCCCGCTTTGGCACAGGTTCGCGGCATGCCCGGATCGATCCTTGCTGACCTCGCCCTCGGCTTGCGCGACGAGTGGCGGGCGTTCTCGTGGCGCAGCCCGCGTGCGCTACAAGCCGCGCGACCTTTGCTCTGGGTGCTGATCGCAGTGACCACGGCTCATGCGCTCGGCCTGCACGACGCCTGGTGGGCCGCCATCACCGCATTCATGGTGATGCAGGCGGACTTCGGCGCGTCCTTCAACCGGGGCGTGCTGCGCATCGTCGGCACGCTGTGCGGCGCGGCGCTGGGCTTCGTGCTGGGGCCCGCCGGGGCAGGGCATCCGATCCTGTTCGTCATCCTCATGACCGTGGCCACATGGGCCGGCCTCTATGCCGCGCTGCGCTGGTGCCACAGCTATGCCTGGGTGCTGGCGCTGGTGACGTTTGCGATGGTGATGTGCGAGGCACTGGCAGGTCATGCAGGCCTCGGCACGTTTGCGGTGGAACGCATCGGCAACGTCCTGCTTGGCACGGCGGCCTGTATGGTCGTGGCAGGACTGACGGACCGGCGCGTGCTGTCCACGATTTTCCGGCGCGGCATCGCAGGCCCCGCGACCGACCCGGCTGCGCACCGCCCCACCGGCCGCCTTTCTGAATCGCCGGCCGAGACGCGCAACATCGCGGTCCATGCGCTGCACGGCGCCGTCGTCGTGGCGATCCTTTCGGTCATCCTTCTGGTCGAGCACCTCGGCTCCTTCGCCCAGGCGCTCGTGACCACCATCGCCGTGCTGGTGGTGCCACTCGAAGCGGGGACTGCGATGGCAGACGTGCACGGCCGCGTCGTGGAGCGCATGGCGCAGCGCTTCGTGGGCTGCCTCGCCGCGCAGGCACCATCGCCTTCGCCCTGCTGCCGCTGCTCGAAGGCCACGCACTGTGGTGCCTTTTCACGTTGTGTGCGAGTGCGTGGCTCGGTGCGTATCTCCAGCGCGGTGCGCCCGTCGTGCGCTACATGGCGACGCAGTTCAGCGTCGCCTTCCTCATGGTGTTCGTGCAGGACAGTGGCTGGACCGTCGACAGCCGGCCCCCCCCTCGAGCGGTTGGCGGGCGTGTTGACCGGCATTGCGGCGCTGGGGATGGTGTTGCTGGCGTCGGGCGCCCTCAGAAAACTCTACGGTCACAACGCACCATCAGCCGATGCGTGAGCAACCGGCTACCAGCCGAACGGCCTTGTCTTGCAAGTCGCGCAGTAGAGCGTTTGTTCAGGTTGCCCATCGAAGGTCAGTGACCCAACGCGAAACCGGGAAACGGACCAACGGGCTTGCCGCCCATCCGAAAAACGTACCGTACCAGCGGCGTAGCAGGGCGACCAGTCCAGCGTCGAATGCCCTGCCCCGTCGGGAACACGCTTCGCTTGCCGAAAAAAGCGTTGGACCAGGCGCTCCGATACGACGAATCCGGAACACTGCACCGAAGGATCCTTTTCCAGCGCGGACTTCGCCCCGTTCTCCGCAATGACAACCCTTTGGGTAGATGGCAGCGACAGCGGGCACAGAGGAGGTTCAGTCTTCGATCCCCTTGTGCAACGTCCATCCGCAAAGGCATCGACGGACGCCGCAGCAAGAAGCGCCGCAGCCAACAAAGCGCGCTTCACCATTGCGCCGGAAGCGCCGCTACTCCCCCACCCCCATCACCGCCATCCGCCCTTGCGCAGCCGCCACGTCATGGCTCAGCACCACGATGTCGTGCTTGCGCCCGCTGCGGTCGCGCACGTGTCCGGACAGCAGCGCCTCGGGCCGGAAGCCCATGCTCTCGAACAGCGCGATCGCGCCGCGCTGGTCTGTCGTCATCTGGGCCACGAGCTTTTCCAGGCCCACCGCGAGCGCCTGCACGAAGCCTTCCTGGATCAGGTGCCGTCCCAGTCCCAGCCCGCGCGCATCGGCGCTCACCACGGCGCGCAGTTCGCCCACGTGCGGCGACCACGAATGGTCGTCGTGCATCAGCGCGGTGCAGCCGACCACCTTGCCGTTGGCGCGCGCGACCAGGCTCGGCATGCGGCGCAGCTCCACGGACTCGCGCATCCAGGCCTTCATCACGCGCGGCTGGCCGATGTCGCGCGACATGAACAGCAGGTCGTGCTCGGGCAGCGATTGCGCGAAGGCCAGCAGCTCGTCCTCGTCGCCGGCGCGCAGCAGGTCGATGTGGACCTCGGTGCCGTTGCAATCCACGATGCGCGGGTAGCTGTGGGCCGCGTCGTCCTTCTTCTTCGTGGCAGTCGCCTTCTTCATGTCGATCGTCCTCCGAGCCATTGGTCCAGCTTCGGCCACATGCGCTTGACGGCGTTCGGTCCCGCCACCAGGCTCACATGGCCTCCCTTCAAGATCACTTCTTCCTTGTCGGTCGAGCCGACCTTCTCCATCAGCGGATGCGCTGCGTCGTACGGCACGATGTGGTCGTACTCGGCCACGATCGACAACAGCGGCACCTTGATGTTGCCCAGGTCGACGGTCTTGCCGCCGACCTTCAGCGTGCCGTTGAACAGCTCGTTGCCCCACATCAGCGTCTTGATGGTCTGCTTGAAGTAGGCGCCCGCCAGCGGCAGCGTCTCGGCGCCCCAGCGGTCCATCATGCGGTACTGCTTGACGTACTCGTCGTTCCAGAGGTTGTCCCAGAGGCGGATGTTGCCGGTGAGGCGGCCGGTGGGCCGCAGCGCGTCGAAGCCGCCGACGATGACCGGCGCCGGCACGATGCCGAAGGCGTCGGCCATCTTGTCGACCTTGAAGTGCCGCCTGTCCGACCAGACCTGGAATTCGGTCATCTTGCTGAAGTCGATCGGCGTGGTGAAGCACACCAGGTTCTTCACCGGCCCGTCAGTGTGCGTGGCCATGTACATGGTGGCCAGCACGCCGCCCATGCAGTAGCCGATCATGTTCACGTCCTGCACGCCGGAGTCTTCCTGCACGCGGCGCACGCAGTCGGGGATGAAGCGCTGCGTGTAGTCCTCGAAGCGCAGGTTGGCCTCGTCGGCGCGCGGCGGGTTCCAGTCCATCACGTAGACGTCGTAGCCGGCCTTGAGCAGGAACTCCACCAGGCTCTGTCCCGGCGCCAGGTCGAAGATGTAGGCCTTGTTCGTCGTGGCCATCACCAGCAGCAGCGGGATCCGGTAGATCTCGTCGGCCATCGGCCGGTAGTGGTAAAGGCTCAGCGTGCCGCGGCTGTAGATCACGTCCTTGGGCGTGGTGCCGACCGTGGCCGGCTCGGCCGTCAGGAACTGCGCGGCCTTCATGCTGCGCTTGACGGCCCGGTCGATTTCCTCGCGTGCGCGCGCGACCCAGGACGGGTCCGGCGCCGCTTCCGCCTTGGGGTTGCTCGACATGGTCAGGCCTTCTTGCGGGCCGGGCGCTTCGCGGCGGGCTTTGCAGCGGCGCGCTTGGGCGCAGACTTGCCGGCAGCTTTCTTGACAGCGGCCTTTGGCGCGACGCTCGTGGCGGCGGCTTCCGCTGCGGGCGTCGTTGCCGGCACTGCTGCAACCGGTGCCGCAGCCGCAGGCGCGTCAGCCGGCGTGGGCGGCACCTTCGTGCGCGGCGGCATCGGCGCCGGCGTGGAGGCCGCCGGCGACTTGCCGCTCACCTGGCGGCACAGGAATTCCAGCATGTCCTCGATGCGATGCAGGCGCTCGCCGATCTCGGCCAGGTCGTCGCGGCTGGCCAGGTTCATTTCCTTGAGCACCGTCTTGTTGGCCTTGGTGAGGGCCTGCTGCATGCCCATCGTCGCGCCCGAAACCGAGTGCAGCACCTTCGCGAACTCTTCCGTCTTCAATTGCTTGCCGGCCACCTTGTTGGCCGTGCCTTCCCATTGCGCGAGCGCATCGCGCCACATCTCCATGGGGTCGAGTATCGATAGTCCGCTCTTGGCCATGTTGCCTTCTCCTTGAGTTTTGTCGCGTCGGGCGATGCTACTCGCAGCTTGCGTGCGTGCGCAGGGGTTTTGCGTGCGGCGCCCGGGTACGTTGCGTGGCAATCTGTGCGTGGGCACCCGTGGAACCGGCTTCGCCGGGCCACGGGGTGCGCCCCCTCGAGGGGCTGAGGGCCGCGGCTCCGAGCCTGCCTGCGCAGGCTTGGACGGCCCGCAAGAGCAGCCGCCTCTGGTGGCCGCCCTGGTGCCGCAGGCGCATTCGGGGGTGGGCCTATCTATCCAGCCTGCGAGATGACGCCGCCGCCGAGGCAGACCTCGCCGTCGTACAGCACCGCCGACTGCCCCGGCGTGACCGCCCACTGCGCGTCCGGAAAGTCGAGCCGGATACGCCCGTTGGCACCGTCGGCCAGCGCGCACTCCGCGTCGGCCTGCCGGTAGCGCGACTTGGCCGCGTACTCGCCCGCGAAGGGCGCCGCCCCGGCCACCCAGCTCGTGTCGTCGGCTTCCAGCGAGTGGGTCAGCAGCCACGGATGGTCATGGCCCTGCACCACCCACAGCGTGTTCTTCTCGACATCCTTGCGCGCCACGAACCACGGCGAATGGTCGCCGCTGCCGCGCTGCGCGCCCTTCTCCTTCACGCCGCCGATGCCCAGCCCCTGCCGCTGCCCGAGGGTGTAGAAGCTCAGCCCCTGGTGCTCGCCGATGGTGCGCCCGCGCGCGTCCTTGATCGGCCCCGGCGCCTTGCTGATGTAGCGGTTGAGGAACTCGCGGAACGGCCGCTCGCCGATGAAGCAGATGCCGGTCGAATCCTTCTTCTTGGCATTCGGCAGGCCGATCTCGTCGGCGATGCGGCGCACCTCGGTCTTGTGCAGCTCGCCGACCGGGAACAGCGTCTTCGACAACTGCGCCTGGTTCAGGCGGTGCAGGAAGTAGCTCTGGTCCTTGGACGGGTCCAGGCCCTTGAGCAGCTCGTGCTTGCCCGTGGCCTCGTTGAAGCGGGCGCGGGCATAGTGGCCGGTCGCGATCTTCTCGGCACCCAGGCGCATCGCGTGGTCGAGGAAGGCCTTGAACTTGATCTCGGCATTGCAGAGCACGTCGGGGTTGGGCGTGCGGCCGGCCTGGTACTCGCGCAGGAACTCGGCGAAGACGCGGTCCTTGTAGTCGGCCGCGAAGTTGACGTGCTCGATCTCGATCCCCAGCACGTCGGCCACGCTCGCTGCGTCGATGAAGTCGATGTTCGACGAGCAATATTCGCTGTCGTCATCGTCTTCCCAGTTCTTCATGAAGATGCCGATGACCTCGTGGCCCTGCTGCTTGAGCAGGTGCGCCGTGACCGCGGAGTCGACCCCGCCACTCAGACCCACCACGACGCGCTGCTTTTTTTCCATGACCGGGGGATTGTCCCAGCCTTGGCCAAGACGGTGCCCGCGTGCGGAAATTTCGGGTTACGCCGCGCCGCCCTGCGTGACCGACGGATCGACGTGGATCATTTCCAGCGGATAGCGCTGCCCCGCCAAGTGATCCTCGATGCATTGCAGCAGGAGCGGGCTGCGGTGCCGCTCGGTGCTGGCGCGGATCTCGTCGATGCTGAGCCACAGCGTGCGCACGATGCCGGTGTCGAGCGGGCGATCGGGCTCGAAGGCGCCCAGTTCGCCGTTGAAGGCGAAGCGCATGTAGGTGATGTCCTCGCCGCCGGCCTGTTTCTGGAAGCGGGCCATGTACACGCCCACCAGCGCGGTCGGCGTGAAGTGATGGGCCGTTTCCTCCAGCGCCTCGCGCGCGCAGCCCTCGGCCGGCGATTCGCCGGGATCGAGGTGGCCGGCCGGCGTGTTGAGCTTCAGGCCGCCTGCGGTGTGTTCCTCCACCAGCAGGAAGCGCCCGTCGCGCTCGATCACCGCGGCGACCGTCACGTTGGGCTTCCAGCGCACCGGGCTGGCGGGCATCTCGGGGTTGTGCATCGCTGTTACCTCAGGAGGTATCCGCTGAAGCGCCAGATCTTGTCGCGGTCCAGGTGAAAGCTCACCAGCTCGCGCATCGAATTGCGGTTGGCGGCCGTGTTGGTGAAGCGGGTCTCGTACTCGATGCTGACGTACTGCCCGGCCACGTCGGCATTGTTGTCGGCCACCACTTGCCGGTTCACCGCAACCCAGGTCCGCTGCACCGGCGCGCCGAGCGGCCCGCGCGCCTTGGAAATCTGGGCCATGAACTCGCTGCGGCCCACCTGCTTCTTGGCCGCCGCCGTGGCGCCGTCCCACAGCTCGCCGGTCTTGCCCTGGTCGACCATCTGGATCACCTGCATGCCACCGCGCACCATGTCGCTGGCTTCCACTTCCTGCGCAGCGGCCGGGGCCAGCCAGCCGAGGAGCAGCGTCAGGCCGAGCAGCATGGGGATCGTCAGGGGCCGGTTCATAGGTCTTCCTTCTCGTCGCCGAGTGCGGCAAGCTCCGCGGCGGTGGGCCTGGGCAGCACCAGCGTCACGGTACAGCCCTCATTCTCCACGCTGTCGATCTCGACGGTGCCGCCATGGCGCTGCACCACGGTGCGCACCAGCAACAGGCCCAGGCCGACGCCATGCACCTCCGGGTGCGATTCGCTGTGCAGCCGGTGGAAGGGCTGGAACAGCTGCGACTGCATCGCCGCCGGAATGCCTGGCCCCTGGTCCTGGATGGCCAGGGCCCAATGTTCCGGGCGCTCGATGACACGGCAGTACAGGTCCGCGCCCGAGGGCGAATACTTCAGCGCGTTGCTCAGCACGTTCTTCAGCGCGCGCATCAGGAGGCTGCGGTCGACCAGGCACAGGGCCTCGTCCACGCTGTCGACCATCACGATGTTCACGTTGCGCTTGCGGGCATGCGCCCAGGCGTCGTCGACGGTCTGCTCCAGCAGGCTGACGACGTCGAGCATCTCGGGATGGAAGGGCTGCGCCTCGGCGCGCGCCAGATTCACGAAGCCGTCGGCCAGTTCCAGCCCGGTCTCCGCATGGCGCCGGATGCGCTGCTGGACCTGCGCGTCGCTCAGCGCGCCCGGGTTGGCGCGCAGCAGTTCCAGGATGGTGAGGATGGCGGCGCTGGGCTCGCGGATGTCGTGCGAGATGAAGCGCAGCGCCTCGTCACGCTGGCTCTGCACCTGGCGCATGCGCGTGATGTCGACCAGGGCCACCATCCAGCCCGCATGCGCATTGCCGGCGCTGTAGAAGGGCACGCAACGCAACAGCAGGGAGCGTCCTTGCGAATCCTGTCCTTCGCCGACGATCGGTTTGGGATCGGGGCCCACCAGCGCGCCCGGCGGCATCATCGGTGCCTCGGTGGTGCGCCAGCGCAGGTCGGCGAGCAGCTCGTGGGCATCGCGGCCGACCAGCCCGTTCGGCCCGGCCTGCCAGTGCCGCGACGCCGCGAGGTTGCCGAGGAAGACCATGCCGACCGGGCTCAGGATCATGGTCGCGTCGGGCAGGTGGTCGATGCCGTCGCGGATGAAGCGCTGCAGGTCGCGCATGCGCAGGCCGGCCTCCGAGGTCACGGCCATCTCGCGGTCGAGGAAGTCGCCGCTCAGCGGGCGCCGTGGCCGCGGCGGCAGGCCGCTCATCGCCTCGTTGAGCTGTTCGGTACCCCAGCGCAGGTAGCGGATCGCGGCCGTCAGCCGCATCAGGCTCCACAGCGGGTACACCAGCAGCAGCCCGAAGAAGCCCGCCGCCGGCGCGAACTGGATGCCGACGAGCGGCCGCGACGCATGCAGCCCCAGCCGCAAGGCCAGCATCGCGCAGATCAGGATCACCACGCCGACCGGGCGCAGCCACAGCAGCCCCAGCAGCGCCACCGCCAGCGGACCGAGGTTGAAGGCCAGGTCCTGCGCCGTGGTCGCCAGGACCACCTGCCGGTCGGTGATCAGGCCCTGCAGCACGCTGCCGAAGATGACGACGCCGGGCGTGAGGCCGGTGGTCGAGGTCGCGGAGGTGGCGTACAGGTCGCCCACCCCGGCGGCCGTGGTGCCCACCAGCACGTAGCGGTCGGTGAAGGTGCCCTTGGGCACCGCCCCCCGGATCACATCGACGTACGAAACCGTCTTGAACGGCGGATCTCCCCGGGTGAAAACGACGACCTGGTGGTCCGTGCGCAGCCAGGGGCCGGTCGGTTCGCGTGGTTGGGTGTGCGGATTGGGGGCCGGTGGCAAGGGCGTCCCCTTGGCATAGGCGTTGGCGGCCTCCTGGATGGCCAGGGTGAAGTGGGGCCAGCTGCGGCCCGCGAAGCCCTCGTGCATGTAGACCGTGCGGGCCACGCCGTCCTCGTCGATCGACACGTGGCTGTGGCCGAGGGCGGTCGCCGCGTCGGACAGCGTCGGCAGCGGCAGCAGCTCGGATTGCGTCTTGCCGCCGCGCACCTGCAGCGCCATCGGCAGCACGACGCAGCCCGCATCGGTGATGCCGTTGGCCAGCACGCGGTCGTCGCCGGGGTGCTCGCTGTCGGGTTCGGTCAGCAGCAGGTCGAGGCCGATGCATTTCGGCGAATCGGCCGCGATGCGGCGCAGCAGTTCCGCATGCAGCGCGCGGCGCCAGGGCCAGCGTCCGATCGCCTCGACGCTCTTCTCGTCGATCGCGACGATCACGATGTCCTTGGTAGGGGGCTGGCTGATCTCGGCACGCGCGTTGTCCTGCAGCATGCGGTCCACGCGCGGCAGCGGCTGCGTGACGACCAGGAAGGCAACGAAGCCGAGCATGCCGACCGACAGCAGCAGCCACGGAACCCGCTTGCGGACACTGCGCCACCACCGCTGGCGGAGGCTGGAATCAGAAGGCGCAGGCGGCTGGTACGGCATGGAGGGTGGGCACTGCGCGCAATCTTAGGTCAAGCCAAAACAAGTCCTTCATGTGCCGCGCTTCCCCGCTTCGGGTGGCCGGCGACGTGGCCCTGGCGAACGCTGAATGGTCTACGGCCGCTCGATCGGCGCGCCGTCGCTCGTCACCAAACCACCGCCGGCGCCATTGCGCACCACGGCGCCAATGCGCACCTTGCGGGCCGGCGAGAACGGCCCGGCCAGCCCCTCGGCATCACGCGCCTGCAGCCGCACGAAGTACTGGCCGCGCGGCTGGCCGCTCAGCGTCCAGGCCGGCGATGTCAGTTCGACGTCGGCGACGAGTTGGGTGAACGCCTCGTCCCGCGCCAACTGGCCGCGAAACTTGTCTCCGGCGCCGGCTTGCCAGCGCAGGGTCGGGCTTTCACCGCTGTCGTCGATGTCGACGGCGCCGGTCGTGGGCGCCACCGCCACGGTAAAAGGCTGGCCCGCGGCAAACGGTCCGCGCTGCGCTTCCCCGCCGCTCTTCGGCAGCGAAGCCACGCGCCACCAGTAGTTGCCCGGCGGCAGCCCGCCGATGCCGATGCGGCAATCGCCCGAGCGCACATCGTGCAGCCGCACGTTGCGGAAGCCTGGATCGCTCGCCACCTCGAACAGCACGCCGCCAGCGCCCGCCACCTCGGAACAGACCAGTTGGCCGGCTTCGCTGGTGACGCGGCCGCCGGGCGCGGGGCTCTGGTAGAGCGGCGGGACGGGGTTGGCATGCACGCGGATCGCGCGCTGCGATTCCGGTCCGGCCAGGCCATCGGGATTGATCGTGCGCACGCCGATCGTGTAGTCGCCATCCTCGAGCGGCGCGAACTTCACCTTCTCGGTCTTGAAGACGCCGTTGCGCACCACCTCGTGCAGGCGCTTGTCGCGCGCGATGCGCACTTCGTAGCCACTGCCGGTGATGGTCAACGGCGCCATGGCCATGGCCAATGTGTTGGGGTCTTCGAAATCGCGCGGCATCGCCGAGAGGTCGGGCGCATCCGGCAGCGACTGGCGTGAATTGAGCTGGCCCTTGCCGTCGAACACGGCGCCTTGCCCGGCTGCCACCATGGCCGTCTTGCCGTTCTTTCGCGCCTTGCGCGGCTTCATCAGCACCGTGCCTTCCGTGACCGCGGCGCACATCTGGCCTTCATGGCCGATGGCCACGTCGAAGCGGGTGCCGCGCACGCTGGCGACCGCACCGGGCGCTTGTACCTCGAAGGTCCGGCCCCTGGGTTGTGGCGCCACTTCGGATTCGACTTTGCCCTTGTGCACCTCGATCACCGACTGATAGGAGGCGCCTGGGCGCTTGCCGCGCAACCGCTTGAGTTCCACGTCGGAATCGGCCAGCACCCGCACCACCGAGCCATCCGCCAGCTTGAGCCGCAGGTAGCCGTCATCGGGGACAGTGAGCTTGGTGCCTTCGGTCAACGCGTCGCCGGCCGCAAGCGGCGTCGGCGCGGCCGCGGCTTCCTTGCCCGCCGGCATGGTGCCCGTGGCCACGCCCTGCACGAACTCGACCTGCGCCACGGCCAAGCCCGCCGGACGCACCATGCGGCGCGGCAGCTTCACGATGCTGCCGGGCACCAGCTTCTGCGGATCGGCGATGTTGTTGAGCGCTTGCAGGTCGCGCCACAAGGTCGGCGTGCGCAGGTAGCGCTCGCCGATGGACGCCAGCGTCTCGCCGGCGATCACGCGGTGCTGCACGAAACTCGCGGGCGCAGCCCACGCGCCCGTGCCGCCGAGCGCCGTCGTCAGCACAAACGCGGCAGCCGCGCGTGACCAGCCTGGCGAAGACATGGCGGCCTCAGGCGACCGCGCTGAGCGAACCCGGTTGGCTCGCCGGCATGGCGTTGAGCGAATCGACGTCGATGGCTTCGAGGCGGTAGCCCAGGCCGTACACCGCCGACAGCAGGAAGCCGTTGGACGGGCGCAGGTCGAGCTTGGTGCGCAGGCGCGACATGTGGGTGTCCAGCGAGCGCGAGGGCGCGTCCGGACCCATGCCCCACACCGCCTCGCGCAGATGCTCGCGCGACAGCAGCCGGCCGATGTTCTGGAACAGGAACAGCGCGAGTTCGTATTCGCGGTGCTTCAGTTCGATCGGCACGCCGTTGACGTGCAGGGTGCGTGAATTGAGATGGAAGTGGTAGGGCCCGAACAGGACTTCCGCCTCGTGCTGGCTTGGATACGCGCGGCGCAGCAGCGCCTTGACGCGCGCCTCCAGTTCGCCCACGCGGATCGGCTTGACCATGAAGTCGTCGGCGCCGGCGCTGAGGCCTTCGACCATGTCGGCTTCTTCGCGACGGTTGGTCACGAACAGGATGGGCAGTCGGCTGGCGAGATCCTGGCGGATCCACTTGACGATCGTCGGGCCGGAGACTTCCGGTAGCGTCCAGTCAAGGATGAGGAGGTCGAAACTTTGCTGTCGTAGATCGCGCAGCAGTGTCTTCCCTTCGGTGTACCCATGGCATTCGTGTCCGATGCCTTCCATCGTGTGCCGTATCAGTTCGAGCTGAGACGGCTCGTCATCGAGCGCTGCGATTCGCATTCCAATCCCTTGCGTTTTATTAGAACTTCCGAGTCTAGAGGTTGTCTTTGTGACGCGACAAAGTCCCGACCGATTTCAACTGTCAACTTCCGCACGAAGGCGGGCTTCAAACGTCAACTACGGTCAGAATTAGTCAAAAGTACCCATTTTTGGCCTCTGGCTGCATTAAACCGCAGCCAGCGTATTTGCCTGTCAATTTGTAGCCAAGTGTGCAAATGCAGCACAAAGCGTGACATGAGGGGGCCGTACGTTAAAGTCTGCGCCGAATGTCATCGAGGTACCGAGGGGCTTGGCCCGAGGAGAAATAACTATGCTGATTGGTGTGCCCGGCGAAACAGCCGCCGGCGAAACCCGCGTGGCCGTCACGCCCGAAACGGCGAAGAAGCTCACAGCACAAGACCATACGGTCCGCGTGCAATCCGGCGCAGGCATTGCCGCCAGCGTCACAGACGCCGCCTACCAGGCCGCCGGCGCCGAGATCACCGATGCCGATGGCGCCTTTGCCGCCGACATCGTGCTGAAGGTGCGCAGCCCCTCCGACGCCGAAGCCACGCGCATGAAACCGGGCACCGTCGTCATCGGCATGCTCAACCCCTTCGACGCGCCCGGCTTGCAACGCCTGGCCAGCGCCGGCCTCACCAGCTTCGCGCTGGAAGCCGCACCCCGCACCACCCGCGCCCAGAGCATGGACGTGCTCTCCTCCCAAGCCAACATCGCCGGCTACAAGGCCGTGATGATCGCGGCGGACCGCTACCAGCGCTTCTTCCCGATGCTGATGACAGCGGCCGGCACGGTGAAGGCCGCCCGCGTCGTGATCCTGGGTGTCGGCGTGGCGGGCTTGCAGGCCATTGCCACGGCCAAGCGCCTGGGCGCGGTCATCGAGGCCAGCGACGTGCGCCCGAGCGTGAAGGAACAGATCGAATCGCTGGGCGCCAAGTTCATCGAAGTCTCCTACGACACGGATGAAGAGAAGGAAGCCGCCGTCGGTGTCGGCGGCTATGCCAAGCCGATGCCCCCGAGCTGGCTCGCGCGCCAGCAGGTCGAGGTGGCCAAGCGCGTGGCGCTGGCCGACATCGTGATCAGCACCGCGCTGATCCCGGGCCGCGCTGCGCCCACGCTGATTTCCGAAGACATGGTCAAGTCGATGAAGGCCGGCTCGGTCATCGTCGACATTGCCGCGGGCAAGGGCCCGGATGGCGTCGGCGGCAACTGCCCGCTGTCCGAGGCCGACAAGACGGTGATCAAGCATGGCGTCACCCTCGTCGGCGAAACGAATCTCGCCGCGCTCGTGGCGGCCGACGCCTCGGCCTTGTATGCGCGCAACGTGCTCGACTTCCTGAAGCTGGTCATCACCAAGGAAGGCACGCTCAAGATCGACCTCGAGGACGACATCGTCGCGGCCTGCCGCATGACGCAGGACGGCCAGGTCACCCGCACATAACGAGGAGGAAGAAGCCATGGATCCCGTTTCCCACACAGTCATCAACCTGATCATCTTCGTGCTGGCCATCTACGTGGGCTACCACGTGGTCTGGACCGTCACGCCCGCGCTGCACACGCCGCTGATGGCCGTGACCAATGCGATCTCCGCGATCGTCATCGTGGGCGCCATGCTGGCCGCCGCCATGACCAGCTCCGTCTTCGGCAAGACCATGGGCGTACTGGCAGTCGCGTTGGCCGCGGTGAACGTCTTCGGCGGCTTCCTCGTGACGCGTCGAATGCTGGAGATGTTCAAGAAGAAAGAGAAAAAGGCGCCGGCGAAGGAGGCAGCCAAATGAGCATGAATGTCGTCACGCTGCTGTACCTCGTCGCCAGCATCTGCTTCATCCAGGCGCTCAAGGGCCTGAGCCATCCGACGACCTCGATCCGCGGCAACATCTTCGGCATGGTCGGCATGGCCATTGCCATCCTGACCACGGCCGCGCTGATCCTGCAACTGTCCTCGGGCAACCTGATCGGCATGGGCTGGGTGCTGCTGGGCCTGGTGGCCGGCGGCGGCTACGGCGCCTACCGGGCCAAGACGGTCGAGATGACTGCGATGCCGGAACTGGTCGCCTTCTTCCACAGCATGATCGGTATGGCGGCGGTGTTCATCGCCATTGCTGCGGTGGTCGAGCCCTGGGCCTTCGGCATCACGCCGCTGCCGGTGCAGGCCGCGGGCACGGTCAACACGCCCGAAGGCGCGATGATCGTCGACGGCTTCCTGCGCTTCGCGATTCCCGCCGGTAACCGGCTGGAGCTGTTCCTCGGTGCGGCCATCGGCGCGATCACCTTCAGCGGCTCGGTCATCGCCTTCGGCAAGCTGTCTGGCAAGTACAAGTTCCGCCTGTTCCAGGGCGCGCCGGTGCAATTCAAGGGCCAGCACATGGTCAACCTGGTGCTGGGCCTGATCACCATCGGCCTGGGCCTGGTGTTCGTCTTCACCGAAAGTTGGCTGGCCTTCTTCCTGATGGTGCTGCTGTCCTTCGTGATGGGCGTGCTGATCATCATCCCGATCGGTGGCGCGGACATGCCGGTGGTGGTGTCGATGCTCAACAGCTACTCGGGCTGGGCGGCGGCGGGCATCGGCTTCTCGCTGAACAACGCGATGCTGATCGTGGCCGGCTCGCTGGTGGGCTCCTCGGGCGCGATCCTGAGCTACATCATGTGCAAGGCCATGAACCGGTCCTTCTTCAGCGTGATCCTGGGCGGCTTCGGCGGCGAGGCGGTGGCCGCGACCGGCGGCGCCAAGGAACAGCGTCCGGTCAAGAGCGGCAGCGCCGACGACGCGGCCTACATGCTGTCCAACGCCGAAACCGTGATCATCGTCCCGGGCTACGGCCTGGCGGTGGCCCGCGCGCAGCACGCCGTCAACGAACTGGCCGAGAAGCTGATCCACAAGGGCGTCACGGTCAAGTACGCGATCCACCCGGTGGCGGGCCGCATGCCGGGCCACATGAACGTGCTGCTGGCCGAGGCCGAGGTGCCCTACGACCAGGTCTTCGAGATGGAAGACATCAACGGCGAGTTCGCGCAGGCCGACGTGGCCATCATCCTGGGCGCCAACGACGTGGTGAACCCGGCCGCGCTGCAGAAGGGCACGCCGATCTACGGCATGCCGATCCTGGAGGCCTACAAGGCCAAGACGGTGATCGTGAACAAGCGCTCCATGGCCGCGGGTTATGCGGGCCTGGACAACGAGCTGTTCTACATGGACAAGACCATGATGGTCTTCGGCGACGCCAAGAAGGTGGTCGAGGACATGGGCAAGGCGATCGAGTAATTACCCCCTGTCGCCGGGCTGACAATGCCCGGTCGACCCCGTTACGGCTTTGGTCTAATACGGCATGCGCACGCTTGGTGTGCTGTCCCGCAAATGGCTGCGCATGAAATCGCGCCTTTCGCGCCATGGCTGCGTTGCAAATCCTCGCGATACCTGCTGGTATCGCTGTGGTTTGCGCCTTGCCCTGACACGAAACGCATCGATTTCATTTTGCGCAGCCATTTGTGGGACAGCACACTGCGGCGGCGCATGCCTTTTCCCGTTTTGGAGACTCAAAAAAATGACCGATCGCCCTTGGCTCGCGAGCTATCCGCAAGGCGTGCCTGCCGACATCGATGCCTCGCAATACACCTCCCTGGTGGGCTTGATGGAGGAAAGCTTCTCGCGCTACTCGGATCGCGTGGCCTACAGCTTCATGGGCAAGGACCTGAGTTACGCGCAGGCCGACAAGATGAGCGCGGCGCTCGCGGCATATTTCCAGAACCTCGGCCTGGTCAAGGGCGACCGCGTCGCGCTGATGATGCCGAACATCCCGCAATACCCGATCGCGGTGGCGGCCGTCTTGCGCGCGGGGCTGGTGATCGTCAACGTGAATCCGCTCTACACGCCGCGCGAACTCGAGCACCAGCTGAAGGATTCCGGCGCCAAGGCGATCGTCATCATCGAGAACTTCGCGGCCACGCTGCAGCAGTGCGTGGCGGCCACGCAGGTCAAGCACATCGTCCTGTGCGCGATGGGCGACCAGCTCGGCTTTCCGAAGGGCCTCATCGTCAACTACGTCGTGCGCAACGTGAAGAAGATGGTGCCCGCGTACAGCCTGCCGGGTGCCGTGCGCTTCAATGACGCGGTCGAGAAGGGCAGCGTGCGCAAGCTCGACAAGCACGCGATCGGCCCGGACGACGTGGCCCTGCTGCAGTACACCGGCGGCACCACCGGCGTGTCCAAGGGCGCGGTGCTGCTGCATCGCAACGTGATTTCCAACGTGCTGCAGTCCGAGGCCTGGAACGAGCCCGTCATGCGCGCAATTCCGGAAAACGAGCAGCCGACCAGCGTCTGCGCCCTGCCGCTGTATCACATCTTCGCCTTCACGGTGAACATGATGCTCGGCATGCGCACCGGCGGAAAGACCATCCTCATCCCGAATCCGCGCGACCTGCCCGCGGTGCTGAAGGAACTGTCGAAGCACACCTTCCACAGCTTCCCGGCGGTCAACACGCTGTTCAACGGCCTGGCCAACCACCCGGACTTCGG
The DNA here is from genome assembly GCF_037889955.1 of Variovorax robiniae. Classification (NCBI taxonomy): domain Bacteria; kingdom Pseudomonadati; phylum Pseudomonadota; class Betaproteobacteria; order Burkholderiales; family Comamonadaceae; genus Variovorax; species Variovorax robiniae. The sequence continues at coordinate 120,412 of NZ_JBBKZS010000012.1, read as the reverse complement.
GCTGGTCAACTGGCGCAACCTGAAGGTGTCGCTGGGCGGCGGCACGGCGGTGCAGGGCGCGGTGGCCAAGCTGTGGCTCGAGAAGACCGGCTGCCCGATCGTGGAGGGCTATGGACTGTCGGAAACGTCCCCGTCGGCCACCTGCAACCCGACCACCAGCAAGGAGTTCTCCGGCACGATCGGCGTGCCCTTGCCGGGTACCTACCTGAAGCTGCTCGACGACGACGGCAACGAAGTGCCGCACGGCGAGCGCGGCGAGATCGCCATCAAGGGCCCCCAAGTCATGGCCGGCTACTGGCAGCGCCCCGACGAGACGGCCAAGGTCATGACGCCCGATGGCTACTTCAAGACCGGCGACATCGGCACAGTCGACGAGCGCGGCTACTTCAAGATCGTCGATCGCAAGAAGGACATGGTCATCGTAAGCGGCTTCAACGTGTTCCCGAACGAGGTCGAGGAAGTGGTCGCGATGATGCCCGGCGTGCTCGAATGCGCGGTGGTCGGCGTGCCCGACGACAAGACGGGCGAGGCCGTGAAGCTGGTCATCGTGAAGAAGGCGGCAGAGCTCACCGAGCAGCAGGTGCGCGACTTCTGCCGCACCAACCTCACGGGCTACAAGCAGCCGCGCGTGATCGAATTCCGTGCCGATTTGCCGAAGACGCCGGTGGGCAAGATCCTGCGTCGAGAGCTGAGATAAAGCTCGCCCCCAGGGTCCGCGCACTGCGTGCGCTCCTCCAACCCCCTACCGGGGGCGCATCCAGCGGCCCGGCAAAGCCGGCTCCGCGGATGCCCACGAACGGGCATCGCTGCGCTTGCCGCGGTTTCGAGCGCGAGTGGGTGCGCGGACTCGCACATTTTCATACGTTGGTCGTAAGGGTTCAGCCGGAGGTCGAGGCCGGCATTGGACTTGCATAGTCACTGCCGAATGCTTCGCTTCATCTTCACGCGCCTGAGCCTGCTCGTGCCGACCTTCATCGGCATGACGATGCTCGCCTTTTTCCTGATCCGGCTGGTGCCGGGCGACCCGATCGAAACGCTCGCCGGCGAGCGCGGCATCGACCCCGCGCGCCATGCCGAATTGCTCAAGGCCTATGGGCTCGACCAGCCGCTGATCACGCAGTACGGCATCTACGTCTGGCGCGTGCTGCATGGCGACCTGGGCAAGTCGATGATCACTCAGGAGCCGGTGATGAGCGAGTTCCTCTCGCTGTTCCCGGCCACGGTCGAGTTGGCGGTGTGCGCCATCCTGTTCGCGCTGCTGCTGGGCATTCCGGCCGGCATCATTGCGGCGGTGCGGCGCAACTCGGTGTTCGATCATGGCGTGATGGCGGTGTCGCTCACCGGCTATTCGATGCCGATCTTCTGGTGGGGCCTGCTGCTGATCCTGTTCTTCTCCGTGCAGATGGGCTGGACGCCGGTGTCGGGCCGCATCGCGGTGCAGTATTTCATCGAACCGACCACCGGCTTCCTGCTGATCGATTCGCTCAAGGCCGATGAGCCGGGTGCGTTCTGGTCCGCGCTCAAGCACCTGATCCTGCCGGCGATCGTGCTCGGCACCAATCCGCTCGCGGTGATCGCGCGCATGACGCGCTCGGCGATGCTCGAAGTGCTCGGCGAGGACTACATCCGCACCGCGCGCGCCAAGGGCCTGTCGAAGTTCCGCGTGGTGGCGCTGCATGCGCTGCGCAATGCGCTGATCCCGGTGGTGACCGTGATCGGGTTGCAGGTGGGCGTGCTGTTCACCGGCGCCATCTTGACCGAGACGATCTTCTCCTGGCCCGGCGTGGGCAAGTGGCTGATCGAGGCGATCGGGCGGCGTGACTATCCGGTGCTGCAAGGCGGCATGCTGTTGCTGGGCGTGATCGTGATGCTGGTCAACCTGCTCGTCGACGTGGCCTATGGCGTCATCAATCCGAGGATCAGGAAGTGAGCGAACTGGCATCCCCCGTCGTCAACGGCGCCTCCGCGCCGCCGGGTCCGTGGCGCGAGTTCTGGGCCTCGTTCTCGGCCAACAAGGGCGCCGTCATCGGCTTGGGCGTGATCGTGCTGCTGCTGGTCGTGGCCGTGCTTGCGCCGTGGATCGCGCCGCATGCGCCCAACGAGACCGACAGCGCCGCCTTCCTGCGGCCACCGGCCTGGCAGGAGGGTGGATCGACGCAGTTCCTCCTGGGCACCGATGCCATCGGACGTGACATCCTTTCGCGCCTCATGTGGGGTTCGCGGCTGTCGCTGTCGATCGGCATCGCGGTGGTCGCGTTGTCGATGGCGGTCGGCATTGCGCTCGGCCTGATCGCCGGCTTCTTCCGCGGCATCGTCGAGATCGCGATCATGCGGCTCATGGACATCGTGCTGACACTGCCAAGCCTGCTGCTGGCCATCGTGATCGTCGCGATCCTCGGACCCGGGCTCATCAACGCGATGCTCGCGGTGGCGGTGGTCGTGCTGCCGCATTACGTGCGCATCACGCGCGCGGCAGTGATCTCGGAAGTCTCGCGCGACTACGTCACGGCCGCGCGCCTGAGCGGCGCCGGCCTGCTGCGCCTGATGTTTCGCGAGGTGCTGCCGAACTGCGCCGCGCCGCTGATCGTGCAGGCCTCGCTCGGCGTGTCGACCGCGATTCTGGACGCCGCGGCGCTGGGCTTCCTCGGCCTCGGCGCGCAGCCGCCTTCGCCGGAGTGGGGCACGATGCTCGCGGACGCGCGCGAGTTCGTGCTGCGGGCCTGGTGGGTCGTGACCTTCCCGGGCCTCGCGATCCTGGCCGCGGTGCTGGCCTTCAACCTGGTGGGCGACGGCTTGCGTGATGCGCTCGACCCGAAGCTCAAGAGATAGGTATGGCACTTCTCGAAATTCAGGACCTGCACGTCGAGTTCCCCACGCAGGGCGGGATCATGCATGCCGTCGATGGCGTGAGCCTGCAGGTCGACGAGGGCGAGGTGCTCGGCATCGTCGGCGAATCGGGCTCCGGCAAGAGCGTCACGATGATGGCGTTGATGGGCCTCATCGGCTCACCGGGCAAGGTGCGCGCGAAACATCTGCGCTTTGCCGGCCAGGACCTGCTCGGCCTGTCCGACCGCGCGCGCCGCACGCTGGTCGGCAAGGACGTAGCGATGATCTTCCAGGAGCCGACGACGAGCCTGAACCCGTGCTTCACGATCGGCTTCCAGATCATCGAGACGCTGCGCCTGCACCTGAACCTGGACAAGCGCGCCGCGCACAAGCGTGCGATCGAACTGCTGGAGCAGGTCGGGATTCCCGCGCCGGCAACGCGCATCAACTCCTTCCCGCACCAGTTGTCCGGCGGCATGAACCAGCGCGTGATGATCGCGATGGCCATCGCCTGCAACCCGCGCCTCCTGATCGCCGACGAGCCCACGACAGCACTCGATGTGACCATCCAGGCGCAGATCCTCGACCTGCTGCGCAGCCTGCAGAAGGAGCGCGGCATGGCGCTGGTGCTCATTACCCACAACATGGGCGTGGTGGCCGACATGGCGCAGCGCGTGGCCGTGATGTACGCCGGCCAGGTGGTGGAGCAGCAGCGTGTCGACCGACTGTTCGCGAGGCCGCAACACCCCTACACGGAAGCCTTGCTCGCCGCCCTGCCCGAACGCGCCGCCCCTGAAGGCCGCCTCGCTACCATCGCCGGCGTCGTGCCCGGCGTCCATGACCGTCCGACCGGCTGCCTGTTCGCCCCCCGCTGCAGCTACGCCACCGCCCATTCACGCGCCGTGCGCCCGGAGCTGCGCCCCATTGCTGCAGGCGAAGGCGGCGAGGTGCGCTGCCACTATGCGCTGGGCGACCCGAACCGCGAAGTGCTGATCCAGCGCGATGGCCCGCAACCGGTGGAGGCATTGCCATGACGGGGGAAGTCGTCGCCGAAGCCAAGGGCCTGCGCAAGGTCTACGACATCAAGCGCGGCATGTTCAAGGCGCCTGCGCACTTGCAGGCCGTGGGCGAGGTCTCGTTCAAGCTCGAGCGTGGCCGCACGCTGGCGGTCGTCGGCGAGTCCGGCTGCGGCAAGTCGACGCTCGCGCGCATGGTCACGCTGATCGAGAAGCCGACCGCGGGCCAGCTCAGCATCGTCGGCATGGACGCCGTGAATCCGCCGACCGAGCGCAAGCGCGAGATGCGGCAGGCGGTGCAACTGGTGTTCCAGAACCCGTACGGCTCGCTCAACCCGCGCAAGAAGATCTCGGCCGTGCTGGAAGACCCGCTGGCGATCAACACATCACTCGGCAAGACCGAGCGTGCGGCCAAGGCTCGTGAGATGCTGTCGCGCGTGGGCCTGCGTCCCGAGCATGCCAACCGCTACCCGCACATGTTCTCCGGCGGCCAGCGCCAGCGCATCGCCATCGCGCGGGCGTTGATGTTGTCGCCGCGCCTGCTGGTCGCCGACGAGCCGGTGTCCGCGCTCGACGTGTCGATCCAGGCGCAGGTGCTGAACCTGCTGGCCGACCTGCAGAATGAACTCGGCCTGGCCTACCTGTTCATCTCGCACGACCTCGGCGTGGTGCGCCACATCGCGCACGACCTGATGGTGATGTACCTCGGCCACGTGGTCGAGCAGGGCGCCAAGTCGCGCATCTTCGCGCGCCCGTTGCATCCGTACACGCAGGCTTTGCTCGCCTCCACGCCGGGCCTGGCCACCAGCCAGCGCATCGTGCTGCAGGGTGAGTTGCCCTCGCCGCTCAATCCTCCCACGGGATGTGTGTTCAACACGCGCTGCTCCCACGCCACCGAGCGATGCCGCGCCGAGCGCCCGGTGTTGCGCGCGCTCGACGAACGCATGGTGTCCTGCCATCACGCAGAGAAATTCCTGAATGGCGCCGCCCCGGGTGGTGCCCATAATCCGCAGCTTGCGCCAGCCTGACCGCCGGCGCGCAGACCCTTTTCCGTTTCCCGTCTGAAGGAGTTTCCGCAATGAAAGCCAAGTCCCCTGTCGCGCGCAGCATCCGTGCCGCCGCCACCCTGATCGTCCCGACCGCCTTGGCGCTCGCTTGTGGCGCCGCCGCCGCGAAGACGCTGGTGTTCTGCTCCGAAGGCAGCCCCGAGAACTTCTACTCGGCGGTCAACACCACCGGCACCTCCTTCGACGTCACCACGCAGGTCTACGACAACCTCGTCAATTTCGAGCGCGGCGGCACCAAGGTCATCCCGGGCCTGGCCGAGAAGTGGGACATCAATGCCGACGGCACCGAATACACCTTCCACCTGCGCAAGGGCGTGAAGTGGCACAACACGAGCAAGAACTTCAAGCCCACGCGCGACTTCAATGCCGATGACGTGGTCTTCATGTTCGAGCGCCAGTGGAAGGAGAACGACCCGTTCTTCAAGGTCACCAGCCCCAACCACTCGTACTTCAACGACATGGGCATGCCCAAGCTGCTGAAGTCGGTCGATCGCGTCGACGACTACACGGTCAAGATCGTGCTCAACAAGCCCGAGGCACCCTTCCTGGCCAACCTGGCCATGCCCTATGCCGGCGTGCAGTCCAAGGAATACGCCATCGCGATGCTGAAGGCCGGCACGCCCGAGAAGATCGACCAGGACCCGATCGGCTCCGGCCCGTTCTACCTGGTGCAGTACCAGAAGGACGCCGTGGTGCGCTTCAAGGCCTTCCCGCAATACTGGGGCGGCAAGGCCAAGATCGACGACCTGATCTTCTCGATCACGCCCGATGCCTCGGTGCGCTGGGCCAAGCTGCAGAAGGGTGAGTGCCACGTCATGCCGTACCCGAACCCGGCCGACCTCGACGCCATCCGCAAGGATCCGGCCGTGCAGGTGCTGGAGCAGCCCGGCCTGAACGTCGGCTACCTGGCCTACAACACCACCAAGAAGCCCTTCGACGACGTGCGCGTGCGCAAGGCCGTCAACATGGCCATCAACAAGAAGGCCATCATCGACGGCGTCTACCTGAGCACCGGCGTGGCTGCGAAGAACCCGATCCCGCCGACGATGTGGTCGTACAACGATGCGGTCAAGGACGATCCGTACGATCCGGAAGGCGCCAAGAAGCTGCTGGCCGCCGCTGGCCTCGCCGACGGCTTCACCACCGACCTGTGGGCCATGCCGGTGCAGCGCCCCTACAACCCGAATGCCAAGCGCATCGCCGAGCTGATGCAGGCCGACCTGGCCAAGGTCGGCATCAAGGCCGAGATCAAGACCTTCGAATGGGGCGAGTACCGCAAGCGCATGCAGAACGGCGAGCACCAGATGGGCATGCTGGGCTGGACCGGCGACAACGGCGATCCGGACAACTTCCTCTACACGCTGCTGGGTTGCGCGTCGGCGCAGGCCAATGGCTCGAACGTCGCGAAGTTCTGCTACCAGCCGTATGAGGAACTGGTGCTGAAGGCCAAGACCGTGTCCAAGCAGTCCGAACGTGACGCACTCTACAAGAAGGCGCAGGTTGTCTTTAAGGAGCAGGCGCCCTGGTTCACCATCGCGCATGCCGTGCAGCTGAAGCCGGTGCGCAAGGAAGTGATCGACTTCAAGCTGAGCCCGTTCGGCCGCCACACCTTCTACGGCGTCGACATCAAGTAATTGCATGACCACTGCCATCCTCAGCGCCTTGCCTGAGGAGCAGGAAGGGCTCGCCGCGCAGCTCGACGGGCTGCGTGTCGTGCGCCATGCGGGGCGCGACTTTCATGCGGGCGAGTGGCTGGGCCGGCCGGTGGTGTTCGCGCTGTCGGGCATCGGCAAGGTGGCCGCCGCCACGACGGCATCGGCGCTCATCGAGCGCTTCAACGCGCGGCGCATCGTGTTCACCGGCGTGGCCGGCGGGCTGCATCCGGATGTGAGGGTGGGCGACACGGTCATCGGCACCGAATTCCTCCAGCACGACATGGATGCCTCGCCGCTGTTCCCGCGCTACGAGGTGCCGCTGTATGGGCGTTCGCGCTTTGCGGCGGACGCGCAACTCGTCGGGCTGCTGCTGGCGGCGGCGCGCGATCCGGCCGTCGATGCGAAATCGCACTTCGACGCGGAAACGCTGGCACGCTTCGGCATCGATGCGCCGCGTGTGCTCCAGGGCCTGCTGGTCAGCGGCGACCGCTTCGTGTCGCGCGCGGACGAGGCGGGCGCCCTGCGTGCGGCGCTGCCCGATGCGATGGCCGTCGAGATGGAAGCCGCAGCCGTCGCGCAGGTCTGCCACGACCACGGCGTGCCCTTTGCCGCCGTGCGCAACATCTCGGACCGCGCGGACGACCAGGCCCATGTGGACTTCCCGGCCTATCTCTCCCAGGTGGCCGGGCGGCAGGCGCGGGCGCTCATCGCCGCGCTGCTGCCGATGCTGCCGCCGTGAACGGCCTGCGCGAACTCACGAGCCGCTTCGCGCATGCGGGCCGGCTCGACGCGATCCTGTTGCGGCCGGCGCGCGGTGCGCCCATGCAGCCCGTCGAGCAAGTCATGGCACTTGCCGGGCGCGGCCTGGCCGGGGATCGCATCGCGGTGCGGACGCCCTCGTCAGCCGCCGGGAGCAAGCGGCAAGTCACGCTGATCCAAGCCGAGCACTTGCCGGTCATCGCCGCGTTGTCGGGCCACGACGTTGTCGGTGCGGAGATGCTGCGCCGCAACCTTGTCGTCTCCGGCCTGAACCTGCTGGCCGCGCGCGGGCTGTTCCGCGACCAGCCCCTGCACTTGCGAATCGGCGACGAGGTGGTGCTCGAGATCACCGGCCCGTGCGAACCCTGCTCGCGCATGGAAGAAGCCCTGGGCCCGGGTGGTTACAACGCCATGCGCGGGCACGGTGGCGTGACCGCTCGCATACTGGCAGGTGGTCCGCTTCGCCGTGGCGACGCGGTGATGGTCACGCATGCAACGACTTGAAATGAAACCCACCAACGTGCGCCCGTTGCGGCCGTCCTGGCTTGAAAGGGCGCGGGCCGCGTGCTTCGCCCTGAAGACCAGCCTGGGCCGCGAAGGCGGCATAAAGCTGCTGCTGTTCCCACTCGCCGGGGCCGTGCTTGGCTATTACCTGAGCGAACGCAGCGGCGGCGTGGGCGTCGGTGCGGTCATTGGCGCGCTGGCCACGCTCGTCTTCACGCTGGTGGGCGCCGGCATCGGCCTGCTGGCCAGCCTGGCGATCGCCGGCATCCATGCGCAGACACCCGAGACCGAGAAACGGCACAAGCGCGTCTGCAATGGCACCGACGTGTGTCCCGGCACCGGCGAGTGGATCGCCAGCGTGGAGGCACGGCATCCGCAGGCGCGCAACTTCAACGTCTGGAATCGCACGGCCTATGTCCTGGAGGGGCAGACCTTTCCCGATCCGCAGGCGCTTGTCGCGGGCGTCCAGGCGGTGGAGGTGACGTGGCGATGGGTGCGCCCCAGCCCCAGCGAGTAAGTTCGAGCTCCCTGGGCCGGCGCGCGCCCTGGGGCAAATCATGTCGTGCTGGCAAGGCCGCATCGGCCTGAGAAAAGACGGCGTCGCGCTCGCGTCGACCTCCTCGCTTGACCGCTCACACGACATCGCGTTTCGTGGCAAAGTCCACCCGCTGGCCGCTGGGGCCATTGATTGATGAGGTCGACACTTGAACACTTCCGTCTCCACCCCCGTCCCTGCAGCCGGCCGCTTCGGCAGCGGCAAGGAAGTCCGTCGCGTCGAGGACGACACTCTCGTCGCGGGCCGTGGCCGCTACACCGACGACATCTCCTTCGACGGGCAGGCCCAACTCAGCTTTTCGCGGTCGCCGTACCCGCACGCGCGCATCGTCTCCATCGACACCGCCGCCGCTGCGGCGATGCCCGGCGTGCTCCAGGTCATCACGGGTGCGGACCTCGTCGCCGCCGGCGTGGAGCCCCTGCCCGGCGTGGCCGGCTTCGTGCGAGCCGATGGCAGCGCCGCCGCCACCGCGCCGCGCCGCCCGCTGGCCCATGAGCGCGTGCGCTTCGTCGGCGAACCCGTGGTCGCGGTGATTGCCCAGACCCTGCAACAGGCGCGCGATGCGGCCGAGGCGGTCTTCATCGACTACGAAGCGCTGCCGATGGTCATCGACCCCGTGCAGGCCGTCGCACCCGGCGCGCCGGTGCTGTGCGACGAGGCGCCCGACAACATCTCCTGTGAAATGCGCCACGGCAGCGCCGAGGCCACCGACGCCGCCTTCGCCAAGGCCGCGCACGTCGTCAAGCTGCACATCGTCAACCAGCGCCTGGCCGCGGTCACGCTGGAGCCGCGCTCCATCGTCGCCGACTTCGACAAGGCGAGCGGCCGCACCACCATCCACATGAGCACGCAGATGCCTTCGGGCGTGCGCGACACGCTCTGCGACGCCGTGCTCAAGATCCCGCGCGACCAGATCCGCGTGCGTGTGCCCGACGTGGGCGGCGGCTTCGGCATGAAGACCGGGATGTATCCGGAGGATGCCGTGGTCGTGTTCGCGGCCCGCGCGCTCAAGACGCCGGTGAAATGGATTGCCGATCGCAGCGAGGAATTCACCTCGACGACGCACGGTCGCGACGTGCACGTCGACGCCGAACTGGCGTTGGCCGCCGACGGCAAGATCCTCGCACTGCGCGTGCATTCGCTGGCCAACGTGGGCGCCTACGGCACGGGCGTGGGCGTGGCCATCCAGCTGCTGATCGGCCCCTGGGTGCAGACCAGCATCTACGACATCCAGACCATCGACTTCCACTTCAAGGCGGTGATGACCAACACCGCGCCCACCGGCGCCTACCGCGGCGCCGGCCGTCCGGAAGCCATCCACAACATGGAGCGCCTGATGGACGAGGCGGCCCGCCAGATCGGCATGGACCGTCTCGCGCTGCGCCGCCGCAACTTCATCCAGCCGGACCAGATGCCCTACACCAACCCGATGGGCCAGACCTACGACACCGGTCGCTTCGAGCATGTGATGGATCAGGGCCTGGCGCTGGCCGACTGGAAGGGTTTCGAGGCGCGCGCTGCCGAATCGAAGCAGCGCGGCAAGCTGCGCGGCCTCGGCATCGCGACCTTCCTGGAATGGACCGGAGGCAACGTGTTCGAGGAACGCGTGACCGTGTCGGTGCTGGCCGACGGCATCATCGAGGTGTTCTCGGCCGTGAACGCGATGGGCCAGGGCATCGCCACCTCGCTCGCCCAACTCGTGGTCGACACCTTCGGCGTGCCGCTCGAACAAGTGCGCGTGGTGCTCGGCGATACCGACCGTGGCGACGGCTTCGGCAGCGCCGGCTCGCGCTCGATCTTCACCGGCGGCTCGGCCGTGCGCGTCGGCTCCGAGCGCACCATCGACCATGCCAAGGGCCTGGCCGCGAAGGAACTCGAAGCCGCGCCGGAGGACGTGAAGTACGCGGAAGGCACATTCACCGTGGCCGGGACCGACTTGCGCATCGGCCTGTTCGAACTCGCCGGCAAGCAGCCCGACCACCGCATCTTCATGGACTCCACGAGCTCCGTGGCCGGCCCGACCTGGCCCAACGGCTGCCACATCAGCGAGGTCGAGATCGACCCGCTGACGGCGGACGTCGAGGTGGTGGCCTATGCCTCCGTCAACGACGTCGGCAACGTGGTGAACCCGATGATCGTGCGCGGCCAACTCGACGGCGGCGCGGTGCAGGGCATCGGCCAGGCGCTGCTGGAGCAGATCGTCTACGACCCGGAGACCGGCCAGCCGCTGACCGGCAGCTTCATGGACTACGCGATGCCGGTGGCGCGCACCTCGCCCGACTTCAAGACAGAGATGGACCAGTCCACGCCCTGCAAGAACAACCCGCTGGGCGTGAAGGGCGTGGGCGAACTCGGCACCATCGGCGCGACGCCGTCGGTGGTGAATGCGGTGGCGGATGCGCTGGCGCGCAACGGCTTCGGGGCCAAGACAACGCAATTGCAGATGCCGCTGAGCCCGACCCGGCTCTGGGCGCAGATGCACGGCTAGTATCAAGCCCACCCCCGAATGCGCCTTCGGCGCCGGGGCGGCCGCCAGAGGCGGCTGCTCTTGCGGGCCGTCCAAGCCTGCGAAGGCAGGCTCGGAGCCGCGGCCCTCAGCCCCTCAAGGGGGCGCACCCAGCGGCCCGGCAAAGCCGGTTCCGCGGGTGCCCACGAACAGGCATTGCTCGCGTTGGCGTCATCCGTCGCGCATGTTCAGGCGCCGTTGGCGTTGCGCGTCAGGACCAGATGCGTTGCTTTTTCTGAAGCGGCGCGCTCGGTACAGGTGTAGCCCAGCGCGCGAAGGTCGAGTCCGTGGAAGAGGTGTTCCCCCTGGCCGAGCAGCACTGGCGCCACCGCCAGGTGCATCTCGTCGATGAGGCCTGCCTGCAGGTACGCGCGGATCACGCTCACCCCGCCACCCACGCGCACGTCCTTGCTCCCGGCCGCTTCCCGAGCCCTCGCCAGAGCCTCATGAATGCCACCGGTGACGAAGTGGAAGGTCGTGCCGCCCTCCATCTCAAGCGAGGGCCGGGCATGGTGCGTCAGCACGAAGACCGGCACGTGGTACGGCGGATTGGCGCCCCACCAGCCCTTCCATTCGAGGTCGGGCCACGGCCCCCGGACCGGACCGAACATGTTCCTGCCAAGGATCCAGGCGCCGAGGTTCGCGAAGCCCCTCGCGGCAAAGTCGTCGTCGACGCCCGTGCTTCCGTCGTCGCGTCCGAACAGCATGCGCTGGAAGGTGCGGGTCGGAAAGACCCAGCCGTGCAGCTCGCCGCCGTTGCGTCCCAGTGGATGTTCCAGCGACTGTTCCGGCCCCGCGCCGTAGCCGTCCAGCGAGACAGAAAAGCTCGCGACCCGAAGTTTCGACATGTCTTTTTCCTTGAAACGCCAAGAGCGTAGAGGGATCTTGCTCTCCTTCGTGAAACACCGCGGAACCGGCTCCGCCGGGCCGCTGGTGTTGCCCCCGGTAGGGGGTGAGAGCCGCAAAGCGGCGACCTGGGGGCGAGCCTAGCTCAACCACCCCTTGCGCCCGAAGTACCACATCGGCACCAGCGCACTCGCCGCCATCATGATCACCACATACGGATACGACAGCCCGCCCAGGAACTGCAGTTCCGGGAACTGCATGTTCATGCCGTAGATGCTCGCCACCAGCGTCGGCGGCAGCAGCGCCACGCTGGCCACCGAGAAGATCTTGATGATCTTGTTCTGGTTGATGTTGATGAAACCGACCGTTGCATCCATCAGGAAGTTGATCTTGTCGAACAGAAAGGCCGTGTGGTTGTCCAGCGATTCGATGTCGCGCAGGATCTGCCGCGCCTCCTCGAACTGTTCGGCGCTCAGCATCTTGCTGCGCATCATGAAGCTCACAGCGCGGCGCGTGTCCATCACGTTGCGGCGGATGCGGCTGTTCAGGTCTTCGTGGCGCGCGATCTCGCCCAGCACCTCACTGGCCAGCGCATCGGTCATGTTGCCGCGCAGCACCTTTTCGCTGACCTTCTTCAGGTCGTCGTAGATGTTCTCCAGCGTGTCGGCGGAATATTCGGCGTCGGCGTCGAACAGCTTCAGCAGCACTTCCTTGGCATCCTCGATCAGGCCCGGCGCGCGGCGCGCGCGCATGCGCACCAGGCGGAACACCGGCACGTCCTCGTCGTGGATCGAGAACAGCACGCCGCGGCTGCGCAGCTCGTTGTTGTGCTGGTTCAAGATGAAGGCCACGCGCACCGAACGCGGGTCCTCGCTGTCATCGATCAGGAAGTCGCTGCGAATATGCAGCTCGCCGTTGTCTTCCTCGTAGAAGCGCGCCGATTCCTCGATGTCCTCGTCCATCGCGTCTTCCGGAATCGACAGCCCGTAGTACTGCTTCACCCAGCGCTTTTCCTCCACCGACGGCGACTCCAGGTCGACCCAGATCGGCTGGAACTTGGACAGCTCTTCCAGCGACTCGATTTCTTCCTGGACGAGTCGGCCGTTGGCGAGCGTGAAGATATTCAGCATGGCGCGGATTATCTGTTGCCGACTGTGACTACGCCGTGCATCGCGTCGGGATGCCTCCCTCTCCCTCAGGGAGAGGGCCGGGGTGAGGGCAGGCCTCGCACGCCGCAACCTTTGCGTGCTGGATGAATGTACAGTTCACATTCCATGTCGATGCTCGCCGAAGCTCCCTCTCCCGCCGTCGAAACACCCGCGCAACGCCTCGCGTCGGTACTCGCCGCGCTCAACGACGAGCAACGCGCGGCCGTCACGCATGCATCGCCCGAGCCGCTGCTGGTGATCGCAGGCGCCGGCTCCGGCAAGACCAGCACGCTGGCCCATCGCGTCGCGCACCTCATCGCCCAAGGCGCCGATCCGCGGCGCATCCTTCTCCTGACCTTCTCTCGCCGTGCCGCCCAGGAAATGGAGAAGCGCGCCGGCCAGGTCGTGGCCCGCGTGCTCGGCCTTCGCTCCGAGGCGCCGCCCGCCTTGCCGTGGGCCGGCACCTTCCACGGCATCGGCGCGCGCATCTTGCGGGAGCATGCGGCGCGGATCGGCCTCGACGAGAACTTCACCATCCACGACCGTGGCGACGCCGAAGACCTCATGGGCCTGGTGCGCCACGAGATCGGCCTGTCCGCCAGCACGCGGCGCTTCCCGCGCAAGGGCACCTGCCTCGCCATCTATTCGCGCTGCGTGAACACCCGCGAGCCGCTGGAAGACGTACTGAAGCACACCTTCCCTTGGTGCGCGGAATGGGCGGCCGAACTCAAGCGCCTCTTCGGCGGCTACGTCGAGGCCAAGCAGCAGCAGAACCTGCTCGACTACGACGACCTGCTGCTGTGCTGGGCCGAGATGATGAGCGAGTCGTCGCTGGCCGAATTGGTCGGCTCGCGCTTCGACCATGTGCTGGTCGACGAATACCAGGACACCAACCGCCTGCAGGCCGCGATCCTGATCGCGCTCAAGCCCGATGGCCGCGGCCTCACCGTGGTCGGCGACGACGCGCAGTCCATCTATTCGTTCCGCGGCGCGACGGTGCGCAACATCCTCGACTTTCCGGGCCAGTTCTCGCAGCCGGCGCGCATCGTCACGCTGGAGCGCAACTACCGCTCGACGCAACCGATCCTCGACGCGTCGAACGCCGTCATCGCGCATGCCGCCGAGCGCCATGCCAAGACCCTCTGGACCGACAAGCCCTCCGCCGGCCATCCCCAACTGGTGCTGGTGCCCGACGAGGCGCAGCAGGCCACCTGGGTCTGCGACCGCATCCTGGCGCACCGGGAGGGCGGCCTGGCGCTGAAGTCGCAAGCCGTGCTGTTCCGCACTTCCAGTCACAGCGCCGCGCTGGAGCTGGAACTGGCGCGCCGCAACATCCCTTTCGTGAAGTACGGCGGGCTCAAATTCCTCGAAGCCGCCCACGTCAAGGACCTGCTGGCGGTGCTGCGCTTCGTCCAGAACCCACGCGGGCGCATGGCCGGCTTCCGGGTCACCCAACTCATTCCGGGCGTCGGTCCCGCCACCTCGTCGCGATTGCTCGACGCCATGGGCGAAGCAGCGGATCCCGGCGCAGTGGTGCGCGATTTCCAACCGCCCCCTGGCGCTCGCGCGGAATGGCAACGTTTTGCCGACATCTACGCCCAGTTGCGCGCACCGGCATCGCCCTGGCCGGCCAATGTGGAACTCGCGCTGAGCTGGTACCTGCCGCACCTGGAGCGCCTGCACGACGATGCCGGCGTGCGGCGCGGCGACCTGGAGCAATTGGCCCGGCTGGCGTCAGGCTATTCATCGCGCGAAAGCTTTCTTACAGAACTTACGCTCGACCCGCCCGCCGCCACCAGCGACCGTCCCGGCCCGCCGCTGCTCGACGAGGATTACCTGATCCTTTCGACGATCCATTCGGCCAAGGGCCAGGAGTGGCGCTCGGTCCATGTGCTCAACGTGGTGGATGGCTGCATGCCGGCCGACGTGGCGCAAGGAGCGGCCGAACTGGAGGAGGAGCGGCGGCTGCTCTACGTCGCGATGACCCGTGCGCGCGACCATCTGCACCTCGTCGTGCCGCAACGGTTCTACGTGACCCAGCAGGCGGCGCGGGGCGACCGCCATGTGTACGCCGGACGTACGCGCTTCATCGACGCGGCCGACGCCGCCCGCTTCGAACACGTCACCTGGCCGCCACCGCCCGAGCGCCCGGTCTTCGTGCCGCCGCCGGCCGCGGCCATCGACCTTCGCAATCGCCTTCGAAACGCCTGGAAATAGCGCGGTCTTGCCGGCATCCGCTGAAGTGAATGAAAAGTCGCTACAGCGTTTTTGAAACGGTTGGTAACTACCTTCAGCGTGTGCAATGCATCACGGTTTTTGGCGTGATTCGAGTATTGCAATTCGATGACACGGGGGGCATAGTGAACCGGACCGCTCGCGAGTTTCTTCAACCACCCCTCTTTCCCCCTCCCTTCCAACACCTCTTCTTCCGCTCCTTTCCCTTTCCATTTCCTGTCCATGTTGTTCCCGCGGCCCCGCGCTCAGCCGAGGCGAGGTCCTTTTCACCAACGGTCTTTCAACGGTCTATCCCAGGAGGTCATTCATGAATCTGACGATCAGCGGTCATCACCTCGACGTCACTCCGGCATTGCGCAGCTATGTCACTAGCAAGCTTGATCGAATCACCCGCCACTTCGACCAGGTGGTCGATGTCAAGGTGCTGCTCACGGTTGAAAAGCAGAAGGAAAAGGAACGCAGGCAACGCGCCGAATGCAACATTCATGTGAAGGGCAATGACATGTTCGCCGAGTCGAGCCACGCTGATCTCTATGCCGCTGTCGACGAGCTGGTCGACAAGTTGGACCGCCAGGTCGTGCGCCACAAGGACCGCCTGCAGGACCACCATCACGCGGCGCCCAAGCGCATCATGTAAGCATGTAGTACAGAGTGATTCGAGCCATTGAAAGTGGCTCAGGGCAAACACTCTTGCGGGCCGCCTTTTGGCGGCCCTTTGCTTTTCGCGGGCTCGGTGCATAATCGCCGTCGCCCCGTCCCAAACATGAATCGCCTCGCGTCCATCCTGCCGCCCGCTCAAGTCCTCGTGAGCGTCGACGCTACCAGCAAGAAACGTGCCTTCGAAGAGGCCGGCTTGCTGTTCGAAAACCTCCACGGCCTCGGCCGCGCCCTGATCACCGACAGCCTGTTCGCGCGCGAACGGCTCGGTTCGACCGGGCTCGGCCACGGCGTGGCGATACCGCACGGACGCATCAAGGGCCTGAAGGCGCCGATGGCGGCCGTGTTCCAGTTGGCCGATCCGATCGGCTTCGATGCGCCGGACGAACAACCCGTCGTGCTGCTGATCTTCCTGCTGGTGCCGGAAGCGGCCACGCAGAAGCACCTGGAAATCCTCTCCGAGATTGCGGAACTGCTGAGCGATTCCGGCCTGCGGGAGAAGATCAAGTCGAGCACCGATGCCGGCGCCCTGCATGCCTTGATCGCCGGCTGGCAGTCGGCGCAAGTGGCGTAGAACCTCGCTTCTTCAGAGGCTCCTGGTTCCTGCGCGGCGCCCGGTGCGAGCCATGGCGCTGGCCCGGCTTGGCAGGTTCCACGGTATTCTCGGACTGAAATCCCAAGGCCGGCCCCCTCCAATCCCCCATGAAGCACACAGTCATCAGCGCGGACGCGATGTTCGAGGAATTTCGCGGCTCGCTGCGCTGGGAGTGGCTGGCGGGGTTGGGCGCATCCGAGCGGCAATTCGAATCGGATGTGATCAGCCGGGCGCAGTCGGCTGCGGACCTGGTCGGCTACCTCAACTACATCCACCCCTATCGCGTGCAGATCCTCGGCTCGCGCGACGTCGCCTACCTCACGCGCGGCACCAAGGAAGACTGCGCCCGACGGATCGCGCGCATCGTCACGCTGGAGCCGCCGATGCTGGTGCTGGCCGACGCGCAGACCGCGCCGGACGAACTGCTGTCGATCTGCGAGCGCGCGCAACTGCCGCTGTTCGCCACGCGCGAGTCCTCGGCCCTTGTGATCGACCTGCTGCGCGCTTACCTGTCCAAGCACTTCGCCGAACGCACCTCGATGCACGGCGTGTTCATGGACATCCTGGGCATGGGCGTGCTGATCACGGGGGAGTCGGGGCTGGGCAAGAGCGAACTGGGCCTGGAGCTCATCTCGCGCGGCAACGGCCTGGTGGCCGACGACGCGGTGGACGTGTTCCGCATCAACCAGAACACCATCGAGGGCCGCTGCCCCGAGCTGTTGCAGAACCTGCTGGAAGTGCGCGGCATCGGCTTGCTCGACATCCGAGCGATCTTCGGCGAGACGGCGGTGCGGCGACGCATGCGGCTCAAGCTGATCGTGCACCTGGTGCGGCGCGACAGCTTCGAGCGCGACTACGAGCGCATGCCCTCGGCGCCGCTGACGCAGGACGTGCTGGGCGTGCCGGTGCGCAAGGTGATCATCCAGGTGGTGGCCGGCCGCAACATCGCCGTGCTGGTGGAGGCAGCCGTGCGCAATTCGATCCTGCAGTTGCGCGGCATCGACACGTACGCCGATTTCGTCGCGCGCCACCACAAGGCGATGGAAAGCGGCCTGGCGGACTGATTTGCCGCCCAGGTCCGTCGTCTTTACGGAGCTTTACCGACGGGCGGTGCAGTCGGCACAGAGCCCGTAGAGCGACATGGCGTGGTCCTGCAGGATCCAGCCCTTGTCCTTGGCAACCATCTGCTGGCGGCGCTCGATCTCGGGGTCGTAGAACTCCTCGACCTTGCCGCAGCCGGTGCAGATCAGGTGGTCGTGGTGCTTGCCTTCGTTGAGCTCGTAGACCGCCTTGCCGCTCTCGAAGTGGCTGCGCTCCAGGATGCCGGCCTGCTCGAACTGCGTCAGCACGCGGTAGACGGTGGCCAGGCCGATGTCGGAATGCTCGTTGAGCAGCACGCGGAAGACGTCTTCCGCCGTCATGTGCCGCTGCCCGCCGGACTGGAAGATCTCGAGGATCTTGAGGCGCGGGAGCGTGGCCTTGAGGCCGGTGTTCTTCAGTTCTTCAATGTTGGCCATGGTGGTTTCTGTGATGGCCGTGCGGACCCGGTCCGCCGGGGGCCAGCCGCTACAATGGTTCGATCATATCGCTACCCTTTCTCCCCATGCCCGTCATCCCCCATTGCCGATCGGGCGCGCTGGCCGCTGCTGTGCTGACGTGCCTGAGCCTGGCAGCCTGCAGCAGCGTTGGCGACAGCACGCGCAGCGCGCTCACGGCGGTCACGCCCTACAAGGTCGAAGTGGTGCAGGGCAATTTCGTGTCCAAGGAACAGGTCGGGGCGCTGCGCCCGGGCATGTCGCGCCAGCAGGTGCGCGACATCCTCGGCACCTCCTTGCTCTCCGATGTGTTCCATGCCAATCGCTGGGACTACGTCTTCACAATCCGGCGCCAGGGCGTTGAACCGCAGCAGCGCCGCCTGACGCTGTTCTTCGACGGCGAGTTGCTGCAACGCTTCGAGGGCGACGAGATGCCGAGCGAGGAAGAATTCGTCGCCACGCTCGACACGCGCCGCAAGAGCGGCAAGGTGCCGGAACTCGAGCTTCCCGAAGACAAGCTCAAGAAGATCGCACCCGTCGAGCCGGACAAGCCCGCCGACGAAGCCGCCGCGAAGCGCCCGCCGCTGCCCGCCAGCTATCCTCCCCTCGAATCGACGGCTCGCTGATGCACCGCATTGCCATTGCCGGCGCGTCCGGCCGCATGGGGCGCATGCTGATCGAAGGCGTTCGCGGTGCCGACGACTGCCAACTGGCGGGCGCGCTTGACATCGCCGCCAGTCCGGCCATCGAGGCCGATGCCGGCGCCTTCCTCGGTGTCAACACCGGTGTCCCGATCGTCGCGGACCTGCGCGGAGGCCTGAAGAACGCGCAGGTGCTGATCGACTTCACGCGGCCCGAAGGCACGCTGGCGCATCTCGCCGCCTGCCGCGAACTGGGTGTGCAGGCGGTCATCGGCACCACGGGTTTCAGCGACGCGCAGAAGGGCGAGATCGCCGAGTTCGCGAAGGACATCGCCATCGTGCTGGCGCCCAACTTCAGCGTGGGCGTCAACGTCACCTTCAAGCTGCTGGAAATGGCGGCGAAGGCGCTTTCGACGGGCTACGACATCGAGATCATCGAGGCGCACCATCGGCACAAGGTCGATGCGCCCTCGGGCACCGCGCTCAAGATGGGCGAGGTCATCGCCGACGCGCTGGGCCGCGACCTGAAGGACTGCGCCGTGTACGCCCGCGAAGGCATCACCGGCGAGCGCGATCCGTCGACCATCGGCTTTTCCGCGATCCGCGGCGGCGACATCGTGGGCGACCACACCGTGCTGTTCGCCGGCATCGGCGAACGCATCGAGATCACGCACAAGTCGGCCAGCCGTGCGACCTATGTGCAGGGCAGCCTGCGCGCGGTCCGCTTCCTGGCGGACAAGAAGGCCGGGCTGTTCGACATGTCGGACGTTCTCGGCCTGAAGTGACGAGCGTCGGGCTCGCCGTCACCGGATGACCGTCCTCGAGCAGTTGACCCAGGGCGACGGTGTCAGCCGTGGCGTCGCGGCGCTGCTGCTGGCGATGTCGATCGCGAGCTGGGTCGTGATCCTCTGGAAGACCTGGTTCCTGCGCGGCGGCACGCGCGACCTGCTGCGCAGCGTCGCGGCCTTCTGGCAGGCGCACTCGATCAACGAGGCCTTGAGCCACGTCAAGTCCTTCGACCGCAGCACGCTGGTGCTGCCGTCGGTGGTGGCGTTGCAGGCCCTGGCCAGTACACCGGCGGCCAAGGGCAGCTTGGGCGCCACGGGTGGGCGCGACGCGCACCTGACGCGGGTGCTGCGCGTGGCCCTGCACGGGACCATGCGTCGTGTCTCTGCCGGACAGATCCTGCTGGCGACCGTGGGGGCGACCGCGCCTTTTGTCGGCTTGCTGGGCACGGTCTGGGGCATCTACCATGCGCTGACCGGCATCGCGCAGTCGGGCGCCTTCACCATCGACAAGGTGGCCGGGCCTGTCGGCGAGGCGCTGATCATGACGGCCGCCGGCCTGGCCGTCGCAATCCCGGCCGTGCTGGCCTACAACTGGTTCGGTCGCGTCATCGGGCGGATCGAGGCAGAGCTGGAAGGCTTTGCGCACGACCTGCTGGCGGTGTTCGGCGAGCGGCCTGAGGCTGGCCTGCCGGCGGCTGGGACGATGCTGATCTGATCATGGCCTTCGGTCGCACCGCCCTCGGCAGCAGCAGCGGCAGCGGCGGGCGCGCCACGGGTGCGGGCGGCCAGCGGCCTCTGTCGGACATCAACGTGACGCCGCTGGTGGACGTGATGCTGGTGCTGCTGGTGATCTTCATCATCACGGCGCCCTTGCTGGCCAGTTCGATCCGGCTCGACCTGCCGCAGACGGATGCCGGAAAGCCGAACGAGGAGCCCCGCTTCGTAAGCCTGGTGGTGGATGCGAAGGGCGTGGTCTACCTCAACGACGTGCCCATGGACGATGCGCAACTGGCGGCGCGCCTGAAGCAGGCGGCGCTCGAAAATCGCGACACCGAGGTGCAACTGCGCGCGGACACGATCGTGCCCTACGGCAAGGTGGTGCAGCTCATGGGCATCGCGAACCAGGCCGGGTTGAGCCGCATCGGGTTCGTGACGGAAGCGCCGGCGCGCTGATTCGGGGCGTCGGCGGTTTCGAAGGCTGTCCGCTCCCGAGTTCCGCAGCGTTGGAATCAGCTCTCCAGGTGCACCGGCTTCGTCTTCCAGATCTCGTAGGAATACTCGGCAATCGTGCGGTCCGATGAGAAGGCGCCCATGCCGGCGACGTTGAGGATCGCCATGCGGGTCCAGGCGTCGCTGTCGCGGTAGAGGGCATCGACCTTTTCCTGCATCTCGATGTAGCTGGTGTAGTCGGCCAGCAGCAGGTAGTTGTCGCCCCAGTTCACCAGGGTGTCGAAGACCTGCTGGTAGCGCGAGGTCTCGCCGTGCGAGAAGGCGCCGTCGCGGATGGCGTCGAGGACGCGCTTCAGTTCGATGTCACCCTCGTAGTAGCTGCGCGGCTGGTAGCCCTTGGCGCGGATGTCGGCGACCTCGGGGGTGGTGTGGCCGAAGATGAAGATGTTCTCGGCGCCGACGTTCTGCTGCATCTCTACGTTCGCACCGTCCAGCGTGCCGATGGTCAGTGCGCCGTTGAGGGCGAACTTCATGTTGCCGGTGCCGGAGGCTTCGGTGCCGGCGGTGGAGATCTGCTCGCTGAGGTCGGCCGCCGGGATGATGCATTCGGCCAGGCTCACGCTGTAGTTGGGCAGGAACACCACCTTCAGCAGCTTGCCGATGCGCTCGTCGTTGTTGATGACGGCGCCCACGTCGTTGATGAGGCGGATCACCTGCTTGGCCATCGCATAGGCGGAAGCCGCCTTGCCGGCGAACACGACCACGCGCGGCACGTGGGGCGCATCGGGCTCGTCGAGGATGCGGTGGTAGCGCGTGATGACGTGCAGCACGTTGAGCAGCTGGCGCTTGTATTCGTGCATGCGCTTGACCTGCACGTCGAACATGGCGTCGGTGTCGACCACGATGCCCATGTGCTGCTCGATGTAGTTGGCCAGGCGCAGCTTGTTCTCCCGCTTGGCATGGCGGAAGGCGCGCACGAAGGGCGCCTGCGCGGCCATCGGCTTGAGCGCCTGCAACTGGTTCAGGTCGCGCCGCCAGCCGCGTCCGATGCGGGCATCGAGCAGGCTGGCCAGCGGCGGATTCGCCTGCGCCAGCCAGCGGCGCGGCGTGACGCCGTTGGTCTTGTTGTTGAAGCGCTCGGGGAAGACCTTGTTGAAGTCCGCGAAGATCGACTGCTTCATCAGCTCCGAATGCAGGCCGGAGACGCCGTTGATCGAATGGCTGGCCAGCACCGCCACGTAGGCCATGCGCACGCGGCGCTCGCCCGATTCGTCGACCAGCGAGAGGCGGCGCATCAGTTCGGGGTCGGTGCCGTACTTCTGCGCGATGGTGCCGAGGAAGCGCGCGTTCAGGTCATAGATGATCTGCAAGTGGCGCGGCAGGATGCGGCCCATCATCTCGACCGGCCAGGTCTCCAGCGCCTCGTGCATCAGCGTGTGGTTGGTGTAGCTGAAGACCTTCTGCACCTGCTCCCAGGCCGCGTCCCAGGGCATGCTGTGCTCGTCGAGCAGGAGGCGCATCAGTTCCGGCACGGCCAGCACGGGGTGCGTGTCGTTCAGGTGGATGCTCACCTTCTCGCCGAGCTTGTCGAAGTTGGTGTGGGTGCGCAGGTAGCGGCGCACCAGGTCCTGCACGCTGGCGCTGCAGAAGAAGTACTCCTGGTGCAGGCGCAGCTCGCGGCCCGAGGGCGTGGAGTCGTCGGGGTAGAGCACGCGCGAGACGTTCTCGGAGTGGTTCTTGCTCTCGACGGCGGCCATGTAGTTGCCGCGGTTGAAGGCGGAGAGGTCGATCTCCTCCGTGGCCCGCGCCGACCAGAGCCGCAGCGTATTGGTGGCCTGGGTACCGTAGCCGGGGATGATGGTGTCGTAGGCCACGGCCAGCACGTCGTGCGTGTCGACCCAGTGGGCGGCGCCGTAGGGCTCGTCATGGCCGACGCGCTTCTGCACATGGCCGCCGAAGCGCACGCGGTAGTTGACCTCCGGCCGCTGGAACTCCCACGGGTTGCCGCGGGTGAGCCAGTAGTCGGGCGTCTCGACCTGCTGGCCGTCGACGATGCGCTGGCGGAACATGCCGTATTCGTAGCGGATGCCGTAGCCCATGCCCGGCACGCCGAGCGTGGCCATGGAATCGAGGAAACAGGCGGCGAGGCGTCCGAGGCCGCCGTTGCCGAGCGCGGCGTCGGGCTCGCGCTCGGTGATGGCCTCGATGTCGACACCGAAATCGGCCAGCGCCTGCTTGACCGTGGCGTGGAGTTCCAGCGCCAGCAGCGCATTGGTGAAGGTGCGCCCGATGAGGAATTCCATCGAGAGGTAGTAGACGCGCTTCAGGTCCTGCTTGTAGTTGGCGCGGGTGGTCGCCATCCAGCGCTCGACGAGCTGGTCGCGCACGGCCGCCGCGGTGGCATGCAGCCAGTCGTCCTGGCTGGCCGCGACCGGGTCCTTGCCGACGGTGTAGATCAGCTTGTTGGCCACGGCGCGCTTGAAGGCGGCCACATCGCGGTCGGGATGGTCGTAGGCAAATTCTTCGATCGTCATGCGGGGTTCCCTAGAGTCGTCTTTTCTTCCAAGCAAGAGCGGGGCCGGGTTGGCCTTGCCAGGCTTTTAATCTAGCCGAGCGCCCACTTGTACACCTCGATGTACCTGGCGGCGGCGGTGCCCCAGTCGGCCGGGCGGCGCATGGCGGTGGCGCGGACGCGGCGCCAGTCCGCTGGACGGGCATACAGGGCGAAGGCCCGGCGCATGGCGCGCTGGTAGCCCTCGCCGCTGAATTCGTCGAAGGTGAAGCCGGTGGCGGTGCCCGCGGCCATGTCTTCCAGCGTGCAGTCGACCACCGTGTCGGCCAGTCCGCCGACGCGATGCACCAAGGGGAGGCTGCCGTAGCGCAGGCCGTACATCTGGGTCAGGCCACAGGGCTCGAACAGCGAGGGCACCAGCGTGACGTCGCTGCCGCCGAACAACTGGTGCGCCAGCGGCTCGTCGTAGCCGATGGTGACGCTGACCGATTCGGGTGCGTCGGCGGCGCGGCGGCGGAAGGCGTCCTGGAGCCAGGCGTCGCCACTCCCGAGCAGGGCGAACTGGCCGCCCTGTGCCAGCAGGGCGTCGAGGCCATCGAGGACCAGGGGCAGGCCCTTCTGTTCCGTGAGGCGGCTGACGATGACGAACAGCGGCGCGTCGGGTGCCACCGCGAGGCCGAGCTTCTGTTGCAGCGCGGCCTTGCAGGCGGTCTTGCCGCCGGGGCGGCGCACGTCGTAGGGCGCGGCCAGCAGCGGGTCGGCGGCGGGGTTCCAGACGGCGTCATCGACTGCGTTGAGGATGCCGTGCAAGGTGTAACTGCGGCTGCGCAGCAGGCCGTCCAGGCCGAAGCCCTGTTCGGGCGTCTGGATCTCGCCGGCATAGGTCGGGCTGACGGTGCTGAGGCGGTCGGCGTAGAAGAGGCCGGCCTTCATGAACGAGACCTGGCCGTGGTATTCGAGGCCGTTGACCTGGAAAGCCTGGTGCGGCAGGCCGAGCTCGGTGAAGGTCCAGGGCGGAAACACGCCTTGGTAGGCCAGGTTGTGGATCGTGTAGAGGCTGCGCACGCGCTGGCGGCCGGTCCAGTCGGCGAAGGCGAGGTAGGCGGGCGCGAGCGCCGCGTGCCAATCGTGGGCATGCACCAGTTCGGGTGCCCATTCCGGGTCGAGCCCCTGTGCGAGGCGGGCGGCGGCCCAGCCCAGCAGGGCGAAGCGGCGGTGGTTGTCGCCATAGGGCTGGCGGTTGGCGTCCTCGTAGGGATTGCCGGGGCGGTCGTAGAGGCTGGGCGCCTCGATGACGTAGGTGGGCAGGTCAGGGGCGCCGGCGGTGGCGAGGTGGCCCTTGAGCAGCCGGGCCGGTTCGCCCCATGGCGCGGTGAAGGCGGCGACGGGCGCGAGGCCCTTCACGCCAGCCAGGATCGCCGGGAAGCCCGGCAGCAGCACGCGCACCTCCTCGCCCGCGGCGGCCAGCGCCAGTGGCAGGGCACCGGCGATGTCGGCCAGTCCGCCGGTCTTGAGGAGGGGGAAGATTTCTGCGCTGACCTGGAGGATTCGCATCGGCTGCGCGCTTACTTCAGCCGGGCCAGCATTTCGCGCGTGACCAAGGTGACGCCGGCTTCGGTGCGTTCGAAGCGGGCGGCGTCGGCCACCGGGTCTTCGCCGATGACCATGCCGTCCGGCAGCACGCAGGCGCGGTCGATCACCACCTTGCTGAGCCGGCAGTTGCGCCCGACCTCGACGTCCGGCAGCAGCACGGCCTGCGAGATGGTGCAGAAGGAATGCACGCGCACGCCGGAGAACAGCACCGAGTCGCTCACTGCCGAGCCCGACACGATGCAGCCGCCCGAGACGATGGTGTTGTAGGTGATGCCGGGTTTGCCATCCGCACCGAACACGAACTTGGCCGGCGGCAGCTGGCGCTGGTAGGTCCAGATCGGCCAGTTGGTGTCGTAGATATCGAGCTCCGGCGTGATGGAAGCGAGGTCGAGGTTGGCGGCCCAGAAGGCGTCGATCGTGCCGACGTCGCGCCAGTAGGCCGGGCTGTCGCCGCCGCGCGTGGCACGGGTGACGCAGGACATGCCGAAGGGATGGGCCTGGGCCCGGCCCTCGGCGACGGCGCGCGGGATGATGTCCTTGCCGAAGTCGTGGTCGGAGTCGGGGTTGTTGCTGTCGTCTTCCAGCAGCTTGTAGAGGTATTCGGAATCGAAGATGTAGATGCCCATGCTGGCCAATGCGATGTCGGGCTTGCCGGGCATGGCGGGCGGATCGGCCGGCTTCTCGAGGAAGGCGGTGACCTTGCGGTCTTCGGTGATGTGCATCACGCCGAAGGCGACCGCTTCCATGCGCGGCACCTCGATGCAGCCGACCGTGCAGGGCAGGCCGCTCTGCACGTGGTCGGCCAGCATGATCGAGTAGTCCATCTTGTAGATGTGATCGCCGGCCAGGACCACCACGTAGTCATGCGGCGTGGACCGGGTCTGGATGATGTCGAGGTTCTGGAACACCGCGTCGGCCGTGCCCCGGTACCAGTGCTCGTCGCCGACGCGCTGCTGCGCGGGCAGGACGTCGACCATCTCGTTGAGCTCGGCCCGCAGGAAGCTCCAGCCGCGCTGCAGGTGGCGCATCAGCGAATGCGACTTGTATTGCGTGACCACCGCCATGCGCCGGATGCCGGAGTTGAGGCAATTGGACAGCGCGAAGTCGATGATGCGGAACTTGCCGCCGAAGTACACGGCCGGCTTGGCGCGCCGGTCGGTCAGTTGCTTCAGGCGCGACCCGCGCCCGCCGGCCAGCACCAGCGCGATGGTGCGGCGAACCAGTTGATGGGCCGGCTGCGTCGGTTGAGTGCTCATATGGTCCATGGGTTGTCTCCCGGTTGTTGTGATGCGCATTGGAGGTGCGGCCAGCGTAGCACCGGCCGTGCCAGTTGGCTGCTACGTTATTGCGATCCAGAGGCTCGAAGGCGGCAGGTTGGCGCTTGCGGCGAGTGGGCGTGGCGTTGGTTGCGGGTCGTCGCTGGCGAGTCGGAGGGTCCAGTTGCCTTGCGGCAGGGTGAAGTCGATGGCTCGCGGGCCGGGGTTGACGAGCACCAGCCACTGCGGTGCAGGGGCGGGCGCTTCGAAGACGATGGCCAGGGCCAGCGCGTCAAGGCGCTGCCAGTCCTGGGGCTGCAAGTCGTGGCCTTCGGGCGTGCGCCAGCGCAACGCCGGGGCGCCATCGATGGGTGCGGCAGGCCACCAGTCGGCATGGCGAAGCGGTTCGGCCTCGCGGCGCAGCGCCAGCACGCGGGTCACGAAGTCGGTGAGTCCGGCGTCGTCCTGATGCCAGTCGAGCCAGGTCAGCGGGCCGTCCTGGCAGTAGGCGTTGTTGTTGCCCTGCTGGGTCTGGCCGAGTTCGCTGCCCGCCAGCAGCATGGGTGTGCCTTGCGAGAGAAGCAGCGAGGCGAGCAGCGCGCGTTGCAGGCGGCCTCGGGTGGCGAGGATCGCGGGGTCGCTGGTCTCGCCCTCGACGCCGCAGTTGTTGCTGTGGTTCTGGCTGCTGCCGTCGCGGCCCTGCTCGCCGTTGGCCTCGTTGTGGCGCTCGTTGTAGCTGACCAGGTCGCGCAGCGTGAAGCCGTCGTGCGCGACGACGAAGTTGACGCTCGCGGTGGGCGAGCGGTTGGCGTGATTGAACTTGTCGCTCGATGCGGTGAAGCGTTGGGCGAACTCTCCGCGCGAGACGTTGCCCTGCAGCCAGAACGCGCGTTGCGTGTCGCGAAAGCGGTCGTTCCATTCGAGCCAGCCCGGCGGGAATTCGCCGACGCGGTAGCCGCCCGCGCCGATGTCCCAGGGCTCGGCGATCCAGAGCGCATCGGCCAGCACCGGGTCTTGCCGGGCGGCGGCGAGGAAGGGGGCGCGCGGGTCGAACTCACCGCTGGCGCCACGCGCGAGCACGGTGGCCAGGTCGAAGCGGAAGCCGTCGACGCCGAGTTGCGTGACCCAGTGGCGCAGGCTGTCCATGCACAGTTGCACGACGCGTTGCTGGCTGAAGTCGAGGCAGTTGCCGCACCCGGTCCAGTTCTCGTAGAGCGCGCGGTTGTCGCGGCGCAGGTGGTAGTAGAGCGCGTTGTCGATGCCGCGCATCTGCAAGGTCGGCCCGAGTTCATCGGTCTCGGCGCTGTGGTTGTAGACGACGTCGATGACCAGTTCCATGCCGCACGCGTGGATCGCATCGGCCATCGCGCGGAACTCGCTCGCGGGCGTGGTGCCGGCACGGCCGCTCCAGTAGCGCGCTTCCGGCGCGAACCAGCCGATGGTGCTGTAGCCCCAATAGTTGCTGAGGCCCATGTTGAGCAGGCGCTGTTCGTCGGCGCGATGCTGGACGGGCATGAGGCTCAGGGTGGTGATGCCCAGGCGCTGGAGGTGATCGAGCACGGTCGGTTGGGCGAGGCCAGCGTAGGTGCCTTGGAGGTCGGGGGGGACGTCCGGGTGCTGTTTGGTCTGGCCTCTGACGTGGAGTTCGTAGATGACGCGTTGGCTGGCCTCGATGCGGGGGCGTGAGGGTGTGACCGGCACGAGCGGCGATGCGACGCGGGCCTTGAGTGCGACGGGGCCGTTGTCGCGCGGGTCGGGCTGGTTCGGATTGGCGGGGTCGTGGCCCCAGAAGATGTCGCTGCCGTCGTAGGTGCCGACGATCTCGCGGGCGTAGGGGTCGAGCAGCAGCTTGGCGGGGTTGTAGCGATGGCCGTCCTGCGGTGCCCACGGGCCATGGACTCGATAGCCGTAGACGAGGCCGGGTTGGGCGTTGGGCAGGCGGCCGTGCCAGACGTCGTCGGTGCGGGCGGGGAGGGGCAGGCGCTGTTGTTCGTGCTGGCCGGTGGGGTCGAAGATGCAGAGTTCGACCTTTGTGGCGTTCGGGGCGACGAGGGCGAAGTTGGCGCCGTCTGTGCTCGGGGTTGCGCCCAGGGGGGTGGGCCAGCCTAGTCTGAGGGTCATGGTTCGTGCTCTCTGGAAGGAGCGCCCGGCATGCGGTGGCGGGAGGTGACACCCTTTGGGAAGGCGGTGCCCTCACCCCGGCCCTCTCCCAGGGGGAGAGGGAGGAAGTCAGGAGGCACCGCGGGATCGACAACAGGCCTGTCCGCGGCGGTGGGTGGCATGCACTTGGCTGGCCGTTGAGGCACCGCCGAGCGGCGCAGTGGCAGGCGGAAAAAGGGCCGCGCGCTGTTTGAGCGAAGCGAGTTTGCGCGGACCCCGCCTGTCGCGAGCAGCGCAGGGCAGCCCGAAGGGCCGGTGACGTCGGCCGGCCAAGTGCATGCCGCCCGCCGCCGCCCCCCGGCACGCAACTCCAGACTCACTCCAGCACCCACATCACGGTCGCCAGCGGCGGCAGGCTCATCACCACTGATTGGGAACGCCCGTGGTGCGCAGCAGCCTCAGAAGCCAGCAAACCGTTGCCGACGCCGCTGCCCCCATACACCCCGCTGTCCGTGTTGATGATCTCGCGATACGACC
The DNA here is from genome assembly GCF_037889955.1 of Variovorax robiniae. NCBI lineage: Bacteria > Pseudomonadati > Pseudomonadota > Betaproteobacteria > Burkholderiales > Comamonadaceae > Variovorax > Variovorax robiniae. The sequence goes on along the minus strand of NZ_JBBKZS010000012.1, from coordinate 91,910 downwards.
CCGCCTCCGGCACACCCAGTCGATACCCATGCCGCACCACCGGCGTGAAGTTGCACACCGCGATCACGAAGGCTCCGTCACGCGCCTTGCGGATGAAGGCAAAGATCGACTGGTCCACATCGTCATGCACGATCCAGTCGAAGCCGCCGCCATCGCAGTCCAGCTCATGCAGCGCCGGGAAGTGGCGATAGACGTTGTTGAGATCGCGCACCAGTCGATGCACGCCCTGGTTCGGCGCGTTGTCCTGCAGCAGGTGCCAATCCAGGCTCTTGTCCGCATTCCACTCGGCGTACTGCGCGAACTCGCAGCCCATGAAAAGCAGCTTCTTGCCCGGGTAGGCCCACAGGTAGCCGTAGAGGTTGCGCAGGCCGGCGAACTTCTGCCATTCGTCGCCGGGCATGCGGCCGATCATCGAGCCCTTGCCGTGCACCACCTCGTCATGCGAGAAGGGCAGCACGAAGTTCTCGCTGTGCGCGTACATCAGCCCGAAGGTGATCTTGCGGTGATGGTGCTTGCGGTGCACCGGATCAATGCCTGCATACGACAGCGTGTCGTTCATCCAGCCCATGTTCCACTTGTAGTGAAAGCCCAGGCCGCCGTCCTCGGGCGGGCGCGTCACGCCGGGAAAGCTGGTCGATTCCTCGGCCACCGTCATCGTGCCGGGACGCTCCAAGCCGACCACGTGGTTCATGCGGCGCAGGAAGGCGATCGCCTCCAGGTTCTCGCGACCGCCATAGGCATTCGGCACCCACTGGCCCTGTTCGCGGCTGTAGTCGCGGTAGAGCATCGAAGCGACGGCATCCACGCGCAGGCCGTCCACCCCATAGCGCTCCAGCCAGTACAGCGCATTGCCGACCAGGTAGTTGCGCACCTCGATGCGCGAGTAGTTGAAGATCAGCGTCTGCCAGTCGTTGTGGAAGCCTTCGCGCGGATCGGCATATTCGTAGAGCGCAGTGCCGTCGAACTGGCCGAGGCCATGCGCGTCGGTCGGGAAATGCGCGGGCACCCAGTCGAGGATCACGCCGAGGCCGGCCGCATGCGCGGTCTCGACGAAATAGCGGAAGTCACCCGGCGTGCCGAAGCGCGAGGTCGGCGCATAGAGGCCGATCGGCTGGTAGCCCCAGGAGCCGTCGAAGGGATGCTCGCTGACCGGCAGCAACTCGATGTGCGTGAAGCCCATGTCGCGCGCATAGGGCACCAGCGAGTCGGCCAGCTCGCGGTAGTCGAGCCAGTCGAGGCCGTTGTTCTTGCGGCGCCAGGAGCCGAGGTGCACCTCGTAGATGCTGATGGGCGAATGCCGATCATTGGCGGTGGCGCGTTGCGGCGGCACCTCGGCCACGCCGGGCAAGGGCTGCACCACGCTGGCCGTGTCGGGGCGCAACTGCGCGGAGAAGCCGAAGGGATCGGCCTTGCGCAGCAGATCGCCCCTGGACGACAGGATCTCGTATTCGTAGACATCGCCCGGCGCCAGTCCCGGCGCGAAGATCTCCCACACGCCGCATTCGCTGCGCAGCCGCATCATGTGGCGGCGGCCGTCCCAGTTGTTGAAGTTGCCCACCACCGACACGCGCCGCGCATTCGGCGCCCACACGGTGAAGGCCACGCCCTTGACGCCGTCCATCTCGCGGATGTGTGCGCCCATCTGCTCGTAGGGCCGCAGGTGCGTGCCTTCGGCCAGCAGCCACACGTCCATCTCGCCGAGCACCTGGCCGAAGCGGTAGGGGTCGTCGATGATGGAGGTGTGATCGGCCCAGGTCACCCGCAGGCTGTAGCTGTCGCGGGCGGGGTCGGACGGCACGAGGCCGGTGAACAGGTCGCTGCCGGGTACGCGCTCCAGCGTGGCCAGCGGCCAGCCGGAACTCGCATGCATCACCGCCACGGCCTGCGCGCCGGGCAGCAGCACGCGCACCTCCAGGCCCTCGTCCGTCTCGTGCGGTCCCAGGACGGCGAAGGGATCGCCATGTTCGGCGCGCATCAGCGCGTGGATCTCGGATTCGGGCAGCGTGGGCATGGGCAGGCTCTCGTCAGAAGGGATCCGCAGTCGGGAGAAGGGCACAGCATGATGGCACGGGACCTTGCATCCGTCCGCGCAGTCGTGAATTCATGCCATGGCGCTGCGACGCGATCCCGCAGAATTGCGTCCTTCGGCAAATGGGCGGTAGACAGGGAGTGGATGTGATCGTGAATGCAATCGAGGCGGCGGCGCGCGCGGGTGCCGCGTGGGGTGTCGCGCTCGCCTGCGTTGCCGTCGTCCCGAGTGCCCTGGCCGATGCGGTTGAGGACGGCTTCACCGACTTCAGCGTGTGCGATGCCGGTTTCTTTCGTACGCTGAACCGCGACGCTGCCACCTGGAGCGCCCACATGCCGCTCGAAACCCGCGGCGACCGGAGCTGGCCGAAGATGCCCGAGCGCAAGCAGGCCGGGCTCATCGAGGTGGCCTTCCGGCCGCCGGTGGGGATCGAGGGCCTGAAGGCGGTGTCGTACTTCGACGAAGCGGCGGACCTCGGCAGCGCGGGGCTGTCCTGGCGATGGGGCTTCCTGGTCGAGGGTGATGTCGACGCGGTCTACAACAAGCTCGGTCCGTGGGTCTACCAGGGCGGCCGCCTGCGCGCGATGGATGCGGGCGGTTATGCGCGCACCGAGATCAAGGTGCTGGGCTTTCGCTGGCTGCCGGTGGACACCCCGGCCCGCACGCCGCCCGGCTTCTCCAGGACCGAGCGGACCTTGCGGATCGAAAGGGATGGCAAGAACAGCAGGCTGACCCGCGTGAGTTGCGGCTTGCAGGGCGCAGTCGATGCCGAACTGCTGAAGGAGGTGCGCCCCGATATCGATGCCGCGGGCTATCCCGTGCAACTGCGGCCCGCGCTGTTCGACGAAGTGCAGGTCCCGGCTGAAGTTCGCGCTTCCCTCGACGCCGCGCGCGCCGGCAAGGGCCTGTGGACGCCGAAGTTCGACAAGCTGCGCTATACGGTGGTCGCGAGGTCCCCGAAGCACGACAAGGAGACCACCTACACCGTCGAGGTGGAAGCGCAGCCGGACGGGCTGCTGCGCACCCGCGAGACCTTCGACCCTTCGTTCCATGTGCAGCGGCTCGGCCTGGCGGGGCTGGTTCCACTCAAGACGCGGTTGAACGGCCTTTCCGACGGTCGCGTGCAACTCGTCGGTGGGCTTGCGATGTCGCTGCCGGCCCGGCTGGCGCCGGGCGAGGCGATCGAAATCTCCACGGACCAGTCCGACGTTCCCGCGCGGTCCGGCGATGCGCGCCAGAAGACGATCACCATCTGCAACGTCAGGCAGGCCTATGCGGCGGGCACGATCCATCCCTCGATCCCGGGGCGCGCCATCGGGCTGTGGTGCCGCTCGAGCGACCCAGGCGCCGACACCGAGGAGCGCGCATTCCTGGAAGACCTGGGCCTGGTCGTCGGCCTGGGCAGCCGCAGCGATTCCTCGGGTGCCGGCAGCGTGCGGATCGTGGACTTTGGCGTCGAACGCTAAAGGACGACTGGACATTCGATTCATCGCGGTCGCCCTCGGCGGCTGAGAGTCGAGGGCCAAACTGGCGGAAAGGATCGTTTTAGACGGCGAGCCGAACCGCGCAGCGCCCGCGTGCCACCCTGAGCCCAAGGAGCGGGTCACGCACGACCCGCCGCCACGGGGATCAAGCCGGGACGGCAGACCCCATCGACCCAAGAGCCGCCTCCTGCGCCGTTCCTCATGCCCCCGGGGGAGGCCCGGTGCGCAGCGAGCGACGATAATCCGCCTTCCCCCGGCCGCCTGGCGCCGGGTTCCAGCGAATGCCATGAACCCCAGCTACACCCCCAGCGACGTCGAGTCAGCGGCCCAGGCCGACTGGCGCGCCGCAGACGCCTACCGCGTCACCGAAGACACCAACAAGAAGAAGTACTACGCCTGCTCGATGCTGCCGTACCCCAGCGGCCGGCTGCACATGGGCCACGTGCGCAACTACACCATCAACGACATGCTCACGCGCTACCTGCGCATGAGCGGCTACAACGTGCTCATGCCCATGGGCTGGGACGCCTTCGGCCTGCCCGCCGAGAACGCCGCGCTGAAGAATGGCGTGCCTCCGGCCAAGTGGACCTACGAGAACATCGCGTCCATGAAGCAGCAGCTCCAGGCCATGGGCCTGGCGATTGACTGGAGCCGCGAAGTCGCCACCTGCGACCCGAGCTACTACAAGTGGAACCAGTGGCTGTTCCTGAAGATGCTGGAAAAAGGCATCGCCTACCGCAAGACCCAGGTCGTCAACTGGGACCCGGTCGACCAGACCGTGCTGGCCAACGAGCAGGTCATCGACGGCAAGGGCTGGCGCACCGGCGCCACCGTCGAGCGCCGCGAGATCCCCGGCTACTACCTGAAGATCAGCGACTACGCTGAAGAGCTTCTGGACCACACCCAGAACAAGCTGCCCGGCTGGCCCGAGCGCGTCAAGCTGATGCAGGAGAACTGGATCGGCAAGTCCAGCGGCGTGCGCTTCGCCTTCCCGCACACCATCAAGGGCAGCGACGGCAAGCTGATCCAGGACGGCCGCATGTACGTGTTCACCACGCGTGCCGACACCATCATGGGCGTGACCTTCTGCGCCGTCGCGCCGGAGCATCCGCTGGCCCTGCATGCCGCGACGACCAACCCCAAGGTCGCCGCCTTCATCGAGGAATGCAAGAGCGGCGGCACCACCGAGGCCGAGCTCGCGACGCAGGAAAAGAAGGGCGTCGCCACCGGCCTCGTCGTGCACCATCCGATCACCGACGAGCCGATCCCCGTGTGGGTCGGCAACTACGTGCTCATGAGCTACGGCGACGGCGCCGTGATGGGCGTGCCCGCGCACGATGAGCGCGACTTCGCCTTCGCCAACAAGTACCACCTCGAGATCCTCCAGGTCATCATCGACGACGACGCACCCCACTTCAACTACAAGAAGTGGCAGGACTGGTACGGCGACAAGACCAATGGCGTGACCATCAACTCCGACGTCTTCAGCGGCATGCGCCATGAAGAGGCGGTCAACGCCGTCGCGCACGCCCTGCAACTCAAGGGCCTGGGCGACAAGCAGACCACCTGGCGCCTGCGCGACTGGGGCGTGAGCCGCCAGCGCTACTGGGGCACGCCGATCCCGATCATCCATTGCGAGGAACACGGCGCCGTGCCCGTGCCCGAGAAGGACCTGCCGGTGGTGCTGCCCACCGACTGCGTGCCCGACGGTTCCGGCAACCCGCTGAACAAGCACGAAGGCTTCCATGCCGGCGTGGTCTGCCCCGTCTGCGGCAAGCCCGCGCGGCGCGAGACCGACACGATGGACACCTTCGTGGATTCGTCCTGGTACTTCATGCGCTATTGCGATCCGACCAGTGACAACGCCATGGTCGACGGCGGCGCAAAGTACTGGATGGCGATGGACCAGTACATCGGCGGCATCGAGCACGCGATCCTGCACCTGCTCTACGCGCGCTTCTGGACCAAGGTCATGCGCGACCTCAAACTGGTCTCGATCGACGAGCCCTTCAGCAAGCTGCTCACGCAGGGCATGGTGCTCAACCACATCTACTACCGGCGCGGTGACAAGGGCGGCAAGGAGTACTTCCCGCCCGCCGATGTCACGCCGGTGCTCGACGAACAGGGCCGCATCACGGGCGGCAAGCTGGCCGACGGCACGACGGTGGAATACGGCGGCGTCGGCAAGATGGGCAAGACCGAGCGCAACGGTGTCGACCCGCAGGACCTCATCGAGAAGTACGGCGCCGACACGGCGCGCCTGTACACCATGTTCACCGCGCCGCCCGAGGCCACGCTCGAATGGAACGATGCCGCCGTCGAAGGCAGCTACCGCTTCCTGCGCCGCGTGTGGAACTACGGCGTCTCGCTCAGGGACATGACCGTGGAGGTACGTGGCGGGAATGTCGCGACGGTCTACGGCGCCGAGGCCAAGAAGCTGCGTCGCGAGGTGCACACCGTGCTGCGCCAGATCGACTACGACTACCAGCGCATGCAATACAACACGGTGGTGTCGGGCGCGATGAAGCTGCTCAACGCGCTGGAAGCCTTCAAGCCGCAGCCCGGCAACGTCGGTGACACGGCGGCCGTGCGAGAGGGCTTTGGCATCCTGCTGCGCTGCCTCTATCCGGCCACGCCGCACATCGCACAGCAGCTCTGGAAGGAACTGGGCTATGCGGACGGCCACGGCGACCTGCTCGACACGGCCTGGCCCAAGGTCGATGCCGGTGCGCTGGAGCAGGACGAGATCGAACTGATGCTGCAGGTCAACGGCAAGCTGCGCGGCGCGGTCCGCGTGCCCTCGGCGGCCTCGAAGCAGGACATCGAGAAGCTGGCCGTGGCCAGCGACGACTTCGTCAAGTTCGCGCCCGGTGCCTCGGTCAAGCGCGTGATCGTGGTGCCCGGCCGGCTGGTCAACGTGGTCGTGTGATGGCGAGCACGCCCAAGCCCCGCGCCGCTTCGCCAAGCCCTTTCGAGGGCGCGACTTCAATCCTGGAAGGCCGGCTTGGTGGTGTTTCCGCAATGAGCCGCCGCGGCCTCTTGCTGGGCGCCACCTTGGCGCTCGCCGGCTGCGGTTTCGAACTGCGAAAGGCGCCCAACTTCGCCTTCAAGACCATCGCGGTCATGGGCAATTCCCTGGTGGCCGTCCGCCTGCGGCGCAACCTTCAGGCCGCCGGCAATGTCGTCTTGGTGCCCGAGGCGGATGCGAAGACCGCCGACGTCATCTTCGACATCCTGTCCGAACCGCGCGAGTCGCTGGTGCTTTCCACCACCTCCGCCGGCCAGGTGCGCGAACTGACGCTGCGCCTGACGGTGCGCTTCCGCCTGCGCACGCCGGCCGGCAAGGAGTTGATCAGCGTCGGCGAGATCCGGCAGCAGCGCGACATCACGTACAACGAAACCAACGCATTGGCGAAAGAGACCGAGCAGAACCTCCTTTATCGCGACATGCAGAACGACATCGCGCAGCAGATCGTGCGGCAGCTCGGGGCCGTGAAGTCACTCTGATGGGCTCCTTCGACCGCGTCGACCGCCTGCTCATCGAACTGCTCCAGGCCGACGGCCGGCAGAGCATGCAGGCACTGTCGGAGGCGATCCACCTGTCGGCCCGCGCCACGCTCAACCGGGTGCGCCGGCTGGAAGCGGAAGGCATCATCGAAGGCTATCGCGCGCAGATCAACCGGGCCGCGCTCGGCGAGCACGTCGCGGTGTTCGCCGAAGTCACGCTCAAGGACCAGCGCCAGGCCACGGTGCAGCGCTTCGAGCGGCACATCGGCGCCTGCCGCGAGGTCGTGGGCTGCTGGCTGGTCAGCGGCCGCTACGACTACCTGCTGCGCCTGGGCTGCCGCGATCTCACGCACTATCGCAACCTGACCAATGCCTGGCTGGAAGAAGTGGGCTTGGGCATCGACAGGATCGTGACCAACACGGAGCTGCAGACGGTCAAGGAGTTCACCGGGTTTCCGGTCGTGCAGGCGTAGGGCACGGCGCAGGGTGCCAACTATTTCACACTAGAGGTATCCGCGAGCTCCCCCAAAGGTAGGGGTGCGCCGCAATCAGGCGGCGGTGTATCGGCGCATCACTAGAATCCGCCGCGGTCCAGTCAGCGCTGTCGTGCCAAGAAGAAAGCCGTATCAGGGAGAAACGGCACGCGACAGCGGCTTGAGGCCTCGGGGAGACTTGCATGCATCAGACAACGTGTCGCCAAGTACGACATGACGCATCCGGCGTGCCGCCTCGGCCGCGCCGTCCATCGCCCACGCAGGGGCATCTTCCATCACGCACGCAGTGGCGCCCCTCATCGGCGTCGACTCGTGCGCCTTCCCGGCGCATGAGCCACGGGCACGCCATCGCGTAGCCCGCACGCAACCACGGCATCCAGCGCAGCGGCCCCGGCTTCCAGGGCGCCGGCTGCATCGCCGGTCCATCGCGACGACCTTCCGGGGCACACTGCGCCCGAAGTTGCAACGTCGCGCGACCGGCACATCGACCGCTTTCATTTTCACGACGACAACAAAGGGGAGACAGCATGGGATTGATGGATCGATTGTTTCAAACGAAGCCAGTGAGCGCCGACGCGGGTGGCGGCGGGCATGGCGGCCTCGAGCCGTCGTTCGGCTTGTTTTCGCTCACGATGCTCGGCGTGGGCGCCACCATCGGCACGGGGATCTTCTTCGTGATGGCGGAGGCGGTGCCCAAGGCCGGGCCGGCGGTGCTGCTCGCCTTCCTGCTGGCGGGCTTCACCGCGGGCATGACGGCACTTTGCTATGCGGAGCTTTCCGCCTCGATTCCGGCGGAGGGTTCGTCGTATTCGTTCGCGTACACCGCGCTGGGCGAGTTCCCGGCCTTCATCGTGGCCGCCTGCGTGGTGCTGGAATACGGGCTGGCGGCCAGTGCGACCTCCATCGGATGGTCGGGCTATCTCAACAACTTCCTGATGAACACGACGGGGCTGGAGATTCCGCAGGCGCTGCGAAGTCCCATCTTCGTGTCGGGCCCGAACGGCCTGGAGATCCACGGCGGGCGCTTCAACCTGCCGCCGGTGATCCTGGTGCTGATGTGCGGCCTGCTGCTGATGCGCGGCGCCAAGGAGTCGACCACCGTGAACTCGATCATGGTGGTGATCAAGTTGTCGGTGCTGGTCTTCTTCGCGGCCATTGCCTTCAGTGCATTCAACGACACCCACTTCACGCCCTTCTTCAATGAGTCCGGCATGAAGGGCGTGGCCGCCGCGGCGGGCACGGTGTTCTTCTCGTTCATCGGGCTGGATGCAATCGCCACGGCCGGCGCGGAGGTGCGCAATCCCAAGCGCAACATCCCGCTGGGCATCGTGCTGGCGCTGCTCGTGGTGTGCGGCGGCTATGCGATGGTGGCCATGGCGGCGCTGGGCGCACAGTCCGCCGACAAGTTCCTGCACCAGGATGCCGGCCTAGCCGTGATTCTCAAGAACGTGACCGGCCAGGCCTGGCCCGCGATCGTGCTGGCCGCGGGCGCGGTGATCTCCGTGTTCAGCGTGACGCTGGTCGCCATCTATGCGCAGACCCGCATGCTGTTCGCGGTCAGCCTCGACGGGCTCATCCCGAGCAAGTTCCGCCAGGTGAACCCGCGCACCCACGCGCCGGTCAACAACATCGTCCTGGTCTGCGGCGTGGTGATGGTGATCGCCGGCACGGTCCACTCGGCCTACCTCTGGGACATGGTCAGCATGGGCACGCTGGTCGCATTCATGGCGGTGTCCATCAGCGTGCCGGTGCACCGGGCGCGCCTCAAGGCGAAGGGCATCCGTCCCACCGGCTTCCGCCTGCCCTTCGGTCCCTACGTGGTTCCGGGCGTGAGCCTGGCGGCTTGCCTGTACATCATCAAGGACCTGTCGGCCGCCACCTTCATCATCTTCTTCGCCTGGATGGCGCTCGCACTGCTGGCGTACTTCGGGTGGGGCATCCGTCATTCCAAACTGTCGCAGGGAGCCTCCAAATGAAGACTTGCATTGTCGGATTCACACAGGACGCGGGCGGCCGCGAGGCGCTGGCCTTGGCACGCACCATTGCCGGGGGCGGCAACGTGGCGCTGGTGGTCTGCGTGGTGACGCCGGAGTCCTGGGGTCCCACGTCGCTCGGCGTCGACGTGCAATACAGCCGCTTCCTCGAGGAGCAGGCGAAGGGCCTGCTCGACGAGGCGCGCGCACTGATGGGTGATACGCCGAACGTGCGCTATGAACATGTGGCCGCATCGTCGGCCAGCGTGGGGTTGACGCAGGCAGCCGAGCGCGAGCGCGCGGACCTGATCGTGCTGGGGTACGCGGGCGGGAGTTCCGTCGGGCGCCTCTTCCTCGGCAGCGCGACGGAGGAATTGCTCCACTCCGCGTCCAGGCCGGTCGCCACCGCGCCGCCGGGCTTCGCGGGTGCCGCCGCCTTGACGCGCGTCACGGTCGGTTTCTCGGGCGGCGAGTCGGCGCATGGCACGGTGCTGCATGCACTGGGCCTGGCCGGCGCCTTGGGCCTGCCGTTGCGGCTGGCCACCTTCACGGTGCGCGAGCGCCTCGGCTACGCGGCGAGGGTGGGGCCGGACGCGGAGCAGTCGATGGTCGAGCGGCAGACCGCGCAATCGCAGGCCGCGCTCGACGCGGTGCGGTCGCAGATCTCGGTGACGGGCTACCCGGTGGAAACCGCCATCGGCGTCGGCACGGACTGGGATCAAGCCATCGCCGCGGTGAACTGGCAGGAAGGCGACCTGCTGGTGCTGGGGTCCAGCCGGCTGGGCGTGCTGCAACGGGTGTTCCTTGGTTCGACGGCAACGAAGATCGTGCGGGCATCGCCGGTTCCGGTGCTCGTGATTCCGCGCCAGGGCTGAACTGACCGCCCGCCCCGCTTCCGAATCGGAAGTGGCAAGCCCTCGCAACGGCGGCGAGGGGCGTTCGCACCGCCCGCAAAGGCGGGAACGGCGAATGCCCCCTCCCTAGAATTTCGCCAGGCCCGACAGAGGCCGACTAGGGAGGAGACTCAATGCAACACACGACGTGTCGCCCTGCGCGACATGAACCTTTGCGCGTGCCCGCTCAGCGGCAAGCGCTTCATTCACTGGCCACGGAGATCCGCGCGAGCGCGGGGGATTCCCGATGAGGGCACCCTGCTTGGCCCTGGCCACCGCGGCGGCCCTCTGCGCGGCCTTGCCCGCGGCCGCGCAATCCTCGCTGACCCTGTTCGGCGTGGTCGACTTGTCGGCCCAGCACATTCGCGGAGACGGCCACCTGACCCGCCTCGAGTCGGGTGGCCTCAACGGCAGCCGGCTCGGCTTCAAGGGCCAGGAAGACCTGGGCGGCGGGCTCGCCGCCAGCTTCCACCTGGAGGCCGGCCTCAGTGCCGACACCGGACGCGGACGGCCCAACAGCATCGGCAACGTCATCGAAACGCCGGGTGACTTCATCAGCTTCAACCGCCGCTCGACGGTCGGCCTGATGGGCCGCTTCGGCGAAGTCCGCGCCGGCCGCGACTACACGCCGGTGGCCGACAACCACACCGACTTCGACGTGTTCGGCAATTCCGGCGTCGGCGATTCGAGCCTGCTCACGCAGGCGCTGGCGATCGGCCTGGTTGCCGGCCGGGGCGTGCGCACCGATGTGCGTGCGTCCAATGCGGTCGTCTACGTGCTGCCTGCCGACCTGGGCGGCTTCTGGGGCTACGGCATGGTTGCGCTGAGCGAGAAGACGCGCGACGACGAGCCGGCCGGGTTCCTGCGCGGCGACGGCGGCCATCGTGGCATCCGCCTGGGGTGGGAAGGCGCCGGCCTGAACATGGCGCTGGCCTATGGCAAGAGCATCCTGTCGTTCCAGCAGGATCTCAGCAACATTCACTTCGGCGGTACGTACACCTGGAACGACCTGCAGTTCTTCGGCCAGCTCAGCCGTGAGCGCACCACCATCGCGGAAGTGCGCCACACCAACGATGCGGCCGCGCTGGGCGTGGTCTGGACGCTGGGCGTGCAGGCGATCAAGTTCCAGGTCGTGAACAGCCGGATCAAGCGAACCGGCATGGAATCGATGCGGGCCACGATGTACTCGGCCGGCTACGATTACAACCTGTCCAAGCGCACCGCGCTGTACGGCGCGGTCTCATACATCCGCAACAACGCGGCCGGCACTTTCGATCTCGGTGTGCCGGTGATGCCCGGCCAGAACGCTTCGGGCGTGCAGGTCGGCATGCGCCACGCCTTCTAATACCGTTCAGGCCCCTTCATGGGGCCTTTCACATTGCAGACGACACAAGAAAAGCGATTGAGGGACACATCATGGGTTTGATCCAGAACTTGCTCCGGACCAAGGGGCTCGAGGGCGATGCGGGCGAGGAGGGGGCACACGGCGGCGCCAGCCTGGCGCCGTCCTTCGGGCTGTTTTCACTGACGATGCTGGGGGTGGGCGCGACCATCGGCACCGGCATCTTCTTCGTCATGGCCGAGGCCGTGCCCAAGGCCGGGCCAGCCGTGCTGCTGGCCTTCCTGCTGGCGGGCTTCACGGCGGGCCTCACGGCGCTCTGCTATGCGGAACTGGCCGCGTCGATCCCGGCCTCGGGCTCGTCGTATTCCTACGCATATGTCGGGTTGGGCGAATTTGCGGCCTACATCGTGGCGGCCTGCCTGATGCTGGAGTACGCGCTGTCGGCCAGCGCCACGGCGATCGGCTGGTCGGGCTATCTCAACAACTTCCTGGTCAACCTGGTCGGCGTGCCGATACCGGAGGCCTTGCGCAGCCCGATGCTGGTGCTCGGCGAGAAAGGGCTGGAGATTCATGTCGACCAGTTCAACCTGCCCCCGGTGATCCTGGTCGGGCTCTGCGGCCTGCTGCTGCTGCGCGGCGCCAAGGAGTCGGCCACCGCCAACGCGATCATGGTGATGCTCAAGCTGGCCGTGCTGATCTTCTTTGCGGTGATTGCCTTTACCGCCTTCAATGCCGACAACTTCACGCCCTTCTACAACGAGGCCGGCATGAAGGGCGTGACGGCCGCGGCGGGCACGGTGTTCTTCTCCTTCATCGGGCTGGACGCGATCTCGACGGCCGGGGCCGAGGTGCGCAATCCCAAGCGCAACGTGCCGCTGGGCATCGTGCTGGCACTGATCATCGTGATGGCCGGCTACGTGGTCGTGGCAATGGCCGCGCTGGGTGCGCAACCGGCCGCGGACTTCGCCCACCAGGAGGCCGGCCTCGCGGTGATCCTGCAGAAGGTGACGGGCCAGGGCTGGCCTTCGGTGGTGCTGTCGGCTGGTGCCGTGATCTCAGTGTTCAGCGTGACGCTGGTCGCCATCTACGGCCAGACCCGGATCCTGTTCGCGATCGCCCGTGACGGCCTGATTCCCAAGACCTTCCAGCAAGTGAACACGCGTACGCTGGCACCGGTCAACAACATCGTCTACGTCTGCATCGGCGTGGCGATCGTGGCCGGGACGGTCGACTCCAGTTACCTCTGGGACATGGTCAGCATGGGCACGCTGGTCGCCTTCATGGCGGTGTCGGCGAGCGTGCCGGTGGTGCGGGCGCGGCTGAAGGCGGCATCGACGGTGCAGGGCTTCCGCCTGCCCTTCGGCCCGTACCTGATCCCGGGCCTGAGCATCGCGGCCTGCTGCTACATCCTGAAGGACCTGTCGCATGCGACCTACGTGGTGTTCTTCAGCTGGATCACGGTGGCGCTGGTGGGGTACTTCGCCTATGGCATCCGACATTCCAACCTGACCCGCGCAGCGGCACAAAAGGAGCAAGCATGAAGACCGTCATCGTTGGCTACACCAAGGATGCAGGCGGCCAGGATGCGCTGGCGCTGGCCCGCTCCATTGCCGCGCGAGGCGAGACCACGCTAGTGGTGTGCGTGGTGACGCCCGAGACCTGGGGCCATTCCTCGCTGGGCGTGGACCAGGACTACAACCGCTTCCTCGACGAGCATGCCACCGGGTTGCTCGACAGCGCCCGTGCCGTCCTCGGCGACGCGCCGAACGTGCGATACGAGCGCATCGCGGCCAAGTCCGCGACGGTCGGCCTGACGCAGGCGGCCGAGCGCGTGAAAGCAGACCTCATCGTGATCGGCTCGGCGCGCGGCGGGCATGCGGTCGGGCGACTGTTGCTGGGCGATGTCGCGGATGAAGTCCTGCATGTGTCGTCGCGGCCGGTGGCGGTGGCGCCGCAGGGCTTCGCGTCGACCGCCGCGCCGACGCGCGTGACGGTCGGCTTTTCCGGCACCGAGGGCGCGAGCAGCACGGTGCTGCATGCGCTGGGCCTGGCCGGCGCGCTGCAGGTGCCGTTGCGGCTGGCCAGCTTCGCGGTGCGCGACCGGCTGGCGTTTCCATCGCGCTTCGGGCCGGAGCCGGAACTCGCCATCCTCGAGCGCTGGACGGCGCAGGCGAAGGCCGCGCTGGACGCGGTGCGTGCGCAGATCGCGGTCACGGGCTACCCGGTGGAAACGGCCATCGGCGTCGGGCCGGACTGGGAGGCTGCGTTGTCGGCCGTCGAATGGCGCGAGGGCGACCTCCTGCTGCTCGGCTCCAGCCGGCTGGGTGCGCTGCAGCGCGTCTTCCTGGGCTCGAACGCCGCGAAGATGGTTCGCGCGTCGCGCGTGCCGGTGATCGTCGTGCCCCGGCAGGGTTGAAATTATCACTTCCGAATCGGAAGTGAAAGGCTCCATTTACTGCCTGAAAAGGCGTCGACGCAGCGTACAACGTCCTTTGTGGAGAGGGCGCCAAACCTAGACTTCCTTATCGGCCGCGGTGGCCTTCAAGGAAGACAAAAATGACACGCTACGTCGACATCCACGACATGAGGCACCTGATCCGGCAACTGGGTGCGCAACGCATGACCCGCGAGATGGAAGCCTGCATTCGCGAGGACTTCCTGCGCTGGGAAGACTTCCAGAAAAGCGCTCGCACCGCCAACCATTCGAAGGGCGGCGTGATCGAGTTGATGCCGGTGTCGGACTCCAAGCTCTTCGCCTTCAAGTACGTCAACGGCCATCCCGGCAATCCGAGCGTGCAGATGTCCACCGTGATGGCCTTCGGCGTGCTGGCCGACGTGGCCACCGGCTACCCGATGCTGCTGAGCGAATTGACCATGACCACCGCGCTGCGCACCGCCGCCACCTCGGTCATGGCCGCCGCCGCGCTGGCCCGGCCCGACTCGCGCTCGATGGCGCTGATCGGCAACGGCGCGCAATCGGAATTCCAGGCGCTGGCCTTCATGGATCGGCTCGGCATCCGCGAGCTGCGCGTGTTCGACGTCGATCCGATGGCCACCGGCAAGCTGCTCGCCAACCTGGCGCCGCAGATCCGCAGCGGCGCGCTGCAGGTGCGCCGCGCCACCAGCGTGCGCGAGGCGGTGCAGGGCGCGGACATCGTGACCACCGTCACCGCCGACAAGGCCTACGCGACCATCCTCACGGCCGACCTGCTGGAGCCCGGCATGCACCTGAACGCGGTCGGCGGCGACTGCCCGGGCAAGACCGAGCTGGAGGCCCAAATCCTGAATCGCGCGAAGGTGTTCGTCGAGTATGAGCCGCAGACCCGCATCGAGGGCGAGTTGCAGCAGATGCCGCCCGACTTCCCGGTCACCGCGCTGTGGGAAGTCTTGGCCGGGCGCGTCGCCGGACGGGACGACGCCGCGCAGGTCACGCTGTTCGACTCGGTCGGCTTCGCGCTGGAGGACCTCTCGGCCCTGCGCTACGTGCATCGGCTCGCCCTCGCGCACGACGTGGGCCGCGAAATCGACCTGGTGCCGACCATGGACGATCCGAAGGACCTGTTCGGCTACTCGCTCCAGGGCGCGGACACCGCACGCAAAGCCGCCTGAGGAGCCGTCGATGAAGAAGCACAAGACCCTGGCCCTGATCGGCGCCGAGGTGGGCGAAGGCGCGAGCGACAGCGGCTGCAAGCTGGGCGCACAGGCCCTGCGCGATCGCGGCCTCGCGGCGCACCTGGCCGAGCCGCATCGCGATGCGCGCTGGGTCGACATGGTGCGTGCGCGTCCGGAAGACCAACCGCAGGCGCGGCTGGACTCGGTCGAGGAGTTCAGCGTCAAGTTGGCCTCCGTCGTGCGCCGGCAGTTGCAGCAGGGCGCGATGCCGGTGGTGGTCGGTGGCGACCATTCCTGCGCGGCCGGCACCTGGAGCGCCGTCGCCGACGCCTGGCGCGACAAGGGGGACATCGGCCTCATCTGGATCGATGCGCACCTCGACGCGCACACGCCCGAATCGTCCGACAGCCTGGCGCCCCACGGCATGCCGGTCGCCGCGCTCCTGGGCCACGGGTCGCCGGGACTGACCTCGCTCTACGGCTGGAAGGGCAAGATCAAGCCGGGCAACCTGGTCATCATCGGCGCGCGCAGCTATGAGCCGGCCGAGCGAGCCTTGCTGGAGTCGCTGGGCGTGCGCGTGATGTACATGCCGGAAGTCGATCGCCGCGGCTTTGGTGCGTGTTTCACCGAGGCGCTCGCGCTGGTGCGCCAGCGCACCGTGGCCTGGGGCCTGAGCTTCGATCTCGATGCACTGGACCCGGCCGACGCGCCGGGCACCGGCACGCCGGTCGAGGCCGGCATCGCGCTGGTGGAAGCGCTGCAGGCCCTGCGCGGCCATGCCGCCGACCCGGCTTGCGTGGCCGTGGAGGTGACCGAGTACAACCCCTTGCACGATGTCGACGGCCGCACGGCGGAGTCCGCCTTCGCACTGCTGTCCGCCTTTGCGCGGGTCGAATTGCGGGAACAGGCGCTGGCCGCCTGAGCGCCGCCGGCCGACAGGCGTTTTCGGCGGAGCGCGCCATCCGCCCGTCCCTGGGCTGCGTAAACTCCCCGCCCATGGAACTCGCCCTCGCCCGGCTCGCGGCACACCTCAGCAAGGACGGCCTGCGCCCGCTCTACACCCTTCACGGCGACGAGCCCCTGCTCGCGCAGGAAGCAGCCGACGCCATCCGCACGGCCGCGCGTGCGCAGGGCTACACCGAGCGCAGTTCGTACACCGTCGCTGGCGCCCATTTCGACTGGAGCGCGGTGATCGCGGCAGGCGGTTCGCTGAGCCTTTTCGCCGACAAGCAGATCGTCGAAATCCGCATCCCCTCCGGCAAGCCCGGCAAGGACGGCAGCGTGGCCTTGCAACAGTTGGCCCAATCGGCCGTCGGCAATGACAGCACCCTCACGCTGGTGATGCTGCCCCGGCTCGACAAGGCCACGCGCACCGGCGCCTGGTACGGCGCGCTCGAATCGAATGGCGTGGCGCTGCAGATCGACCCGATCGACCGCGCCGCCCTGCCGCAATGGATCGCCCAGCGCCTGGCCCTGCAAGGCCAGCGCGTGAAGGCCGGCGAGGAGGGCCAGCGCACGCTGCAGTTCTTCGCCGACCGCGTCGAAGGCAACCTGCTGGCCGCGCACCAGGAAATCCAGAAGCTCGCGCTGCTGCATCCGCCTGGCGAGCTGGGCTGGGAGCAGGTCGAGAGCGCGGTGCACAACGTGGCCCGCTACGACGTGTTCAAGCTCGGCGAGGCGGTGCTGGCCGGCAATACGCAGCGCGTGGCCCGCATGCTCGACGGCCTGCAGGCCGAGGGCGAGGCCGAGGTGCTGGTGCACTACACGCTGGCCGAGGACATCCGCGCGCTCAAGCGCGTCAAGGATTCGATGGCCGCAGGCCGCCCCTTGCCGATGGCCCTGCGCGAGAACCGCATCTGGGGCAACAAGGAACGCGCCTTCGAACGCGTGCTGCCGCGCATCGACGAGCGCCGGTTGAACCAGCTGCTGCGCGCGGCCCACATCGTTGACGGCATCGTCAAGGGCCTGAAGCAGCCCGATTGGCCGGCCAACGGCTGGCAGGCGCTGCACCGGCTGGCGCAAATGACCTGCCGCGCCTGCGGCAGCGCGAGCGGTGGGAAAATGCCGTCATGAACGCGTTCAACGTCAACGAACACATGCAGGCCCTGGGCCTGCAAGCCAAGGCCGCTGCCGCGCAAATGGCGCGCGCCGACGCCGCCATCAAGAACAAGGCCCTCAAGGCACTGGCCCGCCGCCTGCGCGAGGCCGGCCCGGAATTGGCCGAAGCCAACGCCCGCGACATCGACCGCGCCGTCGCCGCCGGCCTGTCCGCGCCGATGGTCGATCGCCTCAAGCTCACGCCCAAGGTGTTGGCCACGGTCGCCGAAGGCTGCGAGCAGCTTGCCGCCATGCCCGATGTGATCGGCGAGATCATCGGCATGAAGCAGATGCCCAGCGGCATCCGCGTCGGCCAGATGCGCGTGCCGCTCGGCGTGTTCGGCATGATCTTCGAGAGCCGGCCGAACGTGACCATCGAGGCGGCCAGCCTGGCGATCAAGAGCGGCAACGCGGCGATCCTGCGCGGCGGCTCGGAGGCGATCGAATCGAACAAGGCGCTGGCGCAACTCGTATCGGAGTCGCTGGCCGAAGTCGGCCTGCCGGTCGATGCGGTGCAGCTGGTGCAGACCACCGACCGCGAAGCCGTGGGACGCCTGATCGCCATGCCGGAGTACGTCGACGTGATCATCCCGCGCGGCGGCAAGGGCCTGATCGAGCGCATCAGCCGCGAGGCCAAGGTGCCGGTGATCAAGCACCTGGACGGCAACTGCCACGTGTTCGTGGACGACACGGCCGACATCGACATGGCGCTCAAGATCGTCGACAACGCCAAGACGCAGAAGTACAGCCCGTGCAATGCGGCGGAAGGCCTGCTGGTCACGGGAGCCGTGGCAGGAAAGTTCCTGCCGCTGATCGGCCAGGTGTTCGCGGCCAAGGGCGTCGAGATGCGCTGCGACGCGGCTGCCGGCGCCATCGTGCGCGGTGCTGGATTGAATGCGGTCGATGCCGTAGAGTCCGACTGGTCGGAGGAATACCTCGCCGCCGTCATCAGCATCAAGGTGGTGAAGGACGTGGACGAAGCCATCACCCACATCAACCGCTATTCCAGCCACCACACCGACGCCATCGTCACGCGCGACCACATCCATGCCCAGCGCTTCCTGCGCGAGGTGGATTCGGCCAGCGTCATGGTCAACACCAGCACGCGCTTCGCCGATGGCTTCGAATTCGGCCTGGGCGCGGAGATCGGCATCAGCACCGACAAGTTCCATGCGCGCGGCCCGGTCGGCATCGAAGGATTGACCTCGCTGAAGTACGTCGTCCTGGGCCAAGGCGAAGTCCGTACGTGAAGAAGGCTCCTTCAGGCGTATAAAGCGCCCCGGGGGAGCACAACTTGAAAATCATCATCCTCGGCGCAGGCCGAATCGGCGAGAGCGTCGCGGGCACGCTCGTGTCCGAGCGCAACGACATCACGGTCATCGACACGGACTCGAGGCGTCTGCGCGAGCTGGAAGACCGCTTCGAGCTGCGCGGCGTGGTCGGCAGCGGCATCGATCCCGACGTGCTGGCCGAGGCCGGCGCGCGCGATGCCGACATGCTCATCGCCTGCGCCGCACTCGACGAAACCAACCTCGTGTGCTGCAAGGTCGCGCACCAGGTCTTCGGTATTCCGACCCGCATTGCGCGCGTGCGCTCCAGCGCCTTCAAGGACGACAGCCCGCTCACCGGCAAGGACGGCTTCGCGGTCGACCGCATCATCTGCCCGGAAGAATCGCTGACCCGCTACATCGGCAAGCTGGTCGAATACCCGGAAGCCCTGCAGGTGCGCGAGTTCGCTGGTGGCCTGGCCTGCCTGGTGTCGGTGCGGGCGGTGGCCGGTGCGCCGCTGGTGATGCACAGCATCGCGGAGTTGAGCGAGTGCGTGCCGAATGCCGACATGCGCATCGTCGCGATCTACCGGCGGCTGGAAGACCGGCCCGACGTCTTCATCACCTGCGAAGGCATCACCCGCATCGAGCCGGGCGACGAGGTCTTCGTGCTGTCGGCGCGCGAGCACCTGCCGGCCGTGTTGTCGGCGCTGCACCGCTATGACCAGTCGGCCAAGCGGGAGGTGGAGCGCATCATGATCGCGGGCGGCGGTCGGGTCGGCTTGCGGCTGGCCAAGCAGCTTCTGGCGACCGGCCGCAAGTACCAGCTCAAGGTGCTGGAGCGCGACCACGACCGCTGCGTGCAGCTGGCCTCCGAGCTGCCCGGCGTGCTGGTGCTGCACGGCGACGGCACCGACGAGGACATGCTGGAGGACGAGGGCATCGAGACGATCGACCTCTTCCTGTCGCTCACCAGCGATGACGAGGACAACATCATGGCCAGCCTGCTGGCCAAGCGCATGGGCGCGACGCGGGTGCTGGCACTGATCAACCGGCGCACATACGCCGAACTGATGCACGGCACGCAGATCGACATCGCGCTGTCCCCGGCGCAGACCATGCTGGGCGAGTTGCTGGCCTATGTGCGGCAGGGCGACGTGCAGGCGGTACACAGCCTGCGGCGCGGCGTGGCCGAGGCGCTGGAGATCGTCGCGCGCGGCGACCGCAAGACCTCGCGCGTGGTCGGTCGCTGCATCGACGACCTCAAGCTGCCCAAGGGCGCGCAGGTCGGGCTCATCATGCGCGGCCTGCCGGTGATCGGCGAGGGCGAGACGCCGCCTTCCGAAGAGATCGTGCCGCCGAAGGTGATCATCCCGCACGGCAACACCGTCATCGAGAGCAACGACCACGTCGTGATCTTCATCCCACGCAAGCGCCAGATCCGCGAAGTGGAAAAGCTGTTCCGCGTCAGCGCGACCTTCTTCTGAACGCGGGCGCTGGAATGGCTGACTTCTTCCCGGTCCTCCGCGTGCTGGGCGCGCTGCTCACCTTCTTCTCGCTGGGCATGCTGCTGCCCTGTGTCGTGTCCTGGGTGCAGGAGGATGGCCTGATCCACGTCTGGGGCATCTCGGCGGGCGCGGCGTTCGTGAGCGGGGCGCTGCTCTGGGCGGGGCTGCGCAAGTTCAAGCGGGAGCTGCAACCTCGCCACGGTATCTTCCTGGTGTCGCTGACCTGGGTGCTGCTGCCCTTTTTCGCGAGCGTGCCGCTGATGTGGGCGCTCGACGATATCGGCCGCCCGATCAATTTCACGCATGCCTACTTCGAGGCCGTGTCGGGTCTCACGACGACCGGCGCCACGGTGCTCACCAAGCTCGACGACCTGCCGCTGTCGATCAACTTCTGGCGCACCTTCCTGCAGTGGCTGGGCGGCATGGGTATCCTGGTGCTGGCGGTGGCGATCTTGCCGCTGCTGGGCGTGGGCGGCAGCCAGCTCTTCAAGGCCGAGATCGCCGGGCCGATCAAGGACAGCAAGCTCACGCCGCGCGTGAAGGAAACCGCCAAGGGCCTGTGGGGCATCTACTCGACCTTCTCGATCGCCTGCTTCCTGGCCTACTGGGTGGCCGGGATGACGGCGATGGACGCCCTCATGCACATGTTCAGCACGGTGAGCCTGGGCGGGCTGTCCTCGCACGATGCGAGCTTCGCGCACTTCAATTCGGGATGGCTGGAGATGATTTCCGTCGTCTTCATGCTGGCCGCGAGCTGCAACTTCGCCCTCTACTTCATCGCCTTGCGCAAGCGCAGCCTGCGCGGCTTCTGGCGCGACCCCGAGATGCGCGCGACGATCATCGCGCTGGTCGGCGGCGGCCTGGTGGTCTCCGCCGTGCTCTGGTCCAAGGGCATCTACGGGCCGCTGGAGTCGCTGCGCTACGGCATCTTCCACACCGTCTCGGTGGCCAGCACCACCGGCTATGCCACCACCGACTACCTCAAGTGGCCGGCTTTCGCGCCGATGCTGATGCTGCTGCTCTCCGGGGTGGCGACCAGCGCCGGCTCGGCGGGCTGCGGCATCAAGATGGTGCGGGTGCTGATCCTGGTCAAGCAGACCCTGCGCGAGATGACGCGGCTGGTGCATCCGCGCGCGGTTCAGCCAGTCACGCTCGGCAACATGGTGGTCGACAACCGGGTGATCTTCTCGGTGCTGGCCTTCATGCTGGTCTACGGCGTGACGATCATTGCGCTGAGCATGCTGCTGGTGCTGACCGACCTGGACCCGATTACCGCCTTCAGCGCCGTGGTGGCGAGCATCAATTGCACCGGGCCGGGGCTGGGGGACATCGGGCCGTCCTCGCACTTCGGCGTGCTGACCGACTTCCAGGTCTGGGTCTGCACCTTTGCGATGGTGCTCGGGCGGCTGGAACTGCTGAGCCTGATCGCGCTGCTGACGCCGTCCTTCTGGCGCAAATAAAGAAGCGTCACGCCACCGTCATCGGGCCGTTGCAAAAGCGGGAGGTCAGCCCCAATTCCCTACAATCGCACTCCGGTTTTCCCAAGGTCACCCCGTCCATGGTCCCCCACCTCGTCACCGCCCTGACCGGCCCCATCAATGAGCTCGAGCAGCGCGTGCTCGACTCCATGCCGGCGATCGAGCGCTGGTTCCGGCTGGAATGGATGGAGCACACGCCGCCGTTCTACACCTCGGTCGACGTGCGCAATGCTGGCTTCAAGCTGGCGCCGGTGGACACCAACATGTTCCCGCGCGGCTGGAACAACCTGACCCGGGAGATGCTGCCGTTGGCCGTGCAGGCCGCCCAGGCCGCCATCGAGAAGATCTGCCCGGAGGCGCGCAACCTGCTCGTCATCCCGGAAAACCACTCGCGCAACACCTTCTACCTGGCCAACGTCGCCCAACTGGTGCACATCTTCCAGATGGCCGGACTCAATGTGCGGGTCGGCTCGATCGATCCGCAGATCAAGACGCCCAAGAAGATCGCCCTGCCCAACGGCGAGACGGTCTGCCTGGAGCCGGTGGTGCGTGGCAAGCGCCGCCTGGGGCTGAAGAACTTCGACCCCTGCACCATCCTGCTCAACAACGACCTGTCGGCCGGCATTCCGGGCATCCTGGAAGACCTGCACGAGCAGTACCTGCTGCCGCCGCTGCATGCGGCCTGGCCGTCGCGGCGCATGAGCAACCATTTCCACAGCTACGAGGAGCTGTCCAAGCGCTTCGGCAAGCTGCTGGGCATCGACCCCTGGCTGATCAACCCGATGTATGCGCGAGCCGAGGGCGTCAATTTCGGCTCCAAGACCGGCATGGACGTGCTGACCAGCCACGTCGACACGGTGCTGACCAAGGTGCGCCGCAAGTACAAGGAATACGGCATCAACGAGAAGCCCTTCGTCATCGTCAAGCCGGACAACGGCGCGGCGGGCGTCGGCGTGCTGACGGTGCGCGACGTCAAGGACCTGGACAACCTGGACCCCAAGACGCGCAGCATGATGAGCCCGACCGCCGAGTTCGAGCCGCTGATCGTGCAGGAAGGCGTGCTGACCAACGAGCGGGTGCACGACGGCGTGGCCGAGCCGGTGGTCTACATGATGGACCGCTACGTGGTCGGCGGCTTCTATCGAGTGCATGCCGGCCGCAGCCCCGATGAAAGCCTGGTCTCGCCGGGCGCGAGCTTCGTGCCATTGGCTTTTTCGGAGAGTGCGCACTTACCTCAGCCGGGCGCCAAGCCGGGCGCGAGCGCGCCGAACCGCTTCTACATGTATGGCGTGGTGGCAAGGCTGGCCATGGTCGCGGCCAGCTACGAGCTGGAAGCCACCAACCCGGACGCCGAGGTCTACGAGTGAGCTCCGGCGGGCATGTAGCCCATTCGATTGATGCCAACCGGCCACAGCGCCCCTTGCGGCCCGTGGCCGCAGCGTCAAAATAGCCTCCCCACAGCAATCGGACAAAAAGAGGGCGGGAGGGTAAGCGAGGCAGCGCAGGCGGCCCGCGGTGCCCGGCACCTTTCGCCGACCCGCTCTCCAGCGACCTTCGTGTCAGCCCCCAAAACCTTCTCACCCGCGCTGATCATCGCGGCCATCGGTGTCGTCTACGGCGACATCGGCACGAGCGTGCTCTATGCGATGAAGGAAGTGTTCGCGCACGGACACGTCCAGTTCACCATCGAGAACGTCTACGGCATCCTGTCGATGTTCTTCTGGACCCTGACGGTCATCGTCTCCCTCAAGTACGTGGTGCTGGTGCTGCGTGCCGACAACGAGGGCGAAGGCGGCCTGGTCGCCATGCTGGCGCTGGCCTCGCGCGCGGTGCACGACAAACCCAAGCTGCGCCAGTTGCTGCTGATGGTCGGCATCTTCGGCACCTCGCTGTTCTATGGTGACGGCGTCATCACGCCGGCCATCTCGGTGCTGTCGGCGGTGGAAGGCCTGGAAGTCGTGTCGCCGCAGTTCACGCACTATGTGATCCCGATCACCCTGGTGGTGCTGTTCTGCCTGTTCTTCGTGCAGAAGAGCGGCACGGCCGGCATCGGCAAGTTCTTCGGGCCGATCACGCTGACCTGGTTCGCGGTCATTGCAGTGCTCGGCGTGCACCAGATCCTCAACCACCCCGAGATCCTCAAGGCGCTGAGCCCGCACTACGCGCTCAAGTTCATGTGGGACAACCCCATGACCAGCTTCATCATCCTGGGCGCCACGGTGCTGTGCGTGACCGGGGCGGAGGCGCTGTATGCCGACCTGGGCCACTTCGGCAAGGGGCCGATCCGCATCGCGTGGTTCTCGGTGGTCATGCCGGCGCTGACGCTCAATTACTTCGGCCAGGGTGCGCTGCTGCTGGAGAACCCGGAAGCGGTGAAGAACCCCTTCTTCAACATGGCGCCGGACTGGGCGCTGATCCCGCTGGTGATCCTGGCCACGGCCGCCACGGTGATCGCGTCGCAGGCCCTCATCACCGGCGCCTTCAGCGTCACGCGCCAGGTGATCCAGCTCGGCTACCTGCCGCGCCTCAACATCGAGCACACCAGCGTGCGCACGGCCGGGCAGATCTACATCCCGGTCGTGAACTGGGGCCTGTTCGTGGCCATCGTGCTGGCGGTGGTGATGTTCCGCTCCTCGAGCAGCCTGGCCGCGGCCTACGGCATCGCGGTGACGACGGACATGCTGATCACCACCGTGCTGACTTTCTTCGTGATCCGCTTCGCCTGGAAGCTGCCGCTGGCGCTGTGCATCGCGTCGACGGCCTGGTTCTTCATCGTCGACTTCATGTTCTTCGCGTCGAACCTGCTGAAGCTGTTCGAGGGTGGCTGGTTCCCGCTGATGATCGGCGGCGCGGTGTTCACGCTGATGATCACCTGGAAGGAAGGGCGCCGCCTCATGGCCGAAGTGCAGCGCGCCGACGCCATCGATTTGCAAAGCTTCCTGGATTCGGTGTTCGTGAGCCCGCCCACGCGCGTGGAGGGCACGGCCGTGTTCCTGACCGCCGCGCCCGGCGTGGTGCCGAACGCGCTGTTGCACAACCTCAAGCACAACAAGGTGCTGCACGACCAGAACATGTTCGTCACCGTGCGCAACCACGAGGTCCCCTGGGTGCCGATGGACAAGCGCATCGAGATCGAGGCGCTGGGCCATCACTGCTGGCAGATCATCGTGCACTACGGTTTCAAGAACGACATCGACTTGCCGCGCGCGCTGGAGCACGCCCGCATGCGCGGCTGCCAGCTGGAGCCGATGACGACCAGCTACTTCCTCTCGCGCGACGTCGTCATCCCGACGTTGGGCAGCGGCATGGTGCCGTGGCGCGAGAAGCTGTTTGCGCAGATGCACCACAACGCGAGCGGCGCGGCGGACTTCCTGGGGCTGCCGAACAACGCGGTGGTGGAGCTGGGGTCGAAGATCGAGATTTAGCGTCGCCGAGGGATGTCCCTCGGTCGCTATCGCTGGAGAGTATCGGCGGCCTGCCATTGCGATATGCCCGCCGTCTCCGGCAAGGTCTATCGTTGGCTCCAGATTCGATCCGGAGGCACTGCATGGCGAAAGAACTGGAAGGCAAGGTGGCTGTCGTCACCGGCGCGGCATCGGGCATCGGCCTGGCGAGCACCGAGGCGATGCTGGCCGCCGGCGCACGCGTGGTGATGGTGGACCGCGATGATGCGGCATTGCAGGTGCATCGCGGCCGGCACGGCGATGCGGTGATACCGCTGGTCATCGACCTGCTGGACGCCAAGGATTGCGCGACGCTGCTGCCGCGCGTGCTGGAACTCGCCGGTCAGCTCGACATCCTGCATGCCAATGCCGGCACCTATGTCGGCGGCGACCTGGTCGATTCCGACACCGCAGCCATCGACCGCATGCTGAACCTCAACGTCAACGTCGTGATGAAGAACGTGCACGACGTGCTGCCGCACATGATCGCGCGCAAGACCGGCGACATCATCGTCACGAGCTCGCTGGCGGCGCATTTCCCGACGCCTTGGGAGCCGGTCTATGCGTCGTCGAAATGGGCGATCAACTGCTTCGTGCAGACGGTGCGGCGGCAGGTGTTCAAGCATGGCATCCGGGTTGGCTCGATCTCGCCGGGGCCGGTGATCAGCGCGCTGCTCGCGGATTGGCCCGCGGAAAAGCTGGCGGAAGCGAAGGCCTCCGGCAGCCTGCTGGAGGCGAGCGAAGTGGCCGAGGTGGTGAAGTTCATGCTGACCCGGCCGCGTGGCATGACCATTCGGGACGTGGTCATGATGCCGACCAACTTCGACCTCTAGATTGCGCTGAATTCCTCCGGTCGCTCGGCGGCCAGTGCCTCCATGTGCCGGCAGATGGCGCCTGGCGTGGTGAACCAGATCTCGCCCCGGTCCCGCGCCGAAGCGAGGGCTTCGAGCACCGCGCGCAGATGCCGCAGCCGGTAGGGCTGGCCGAAGATGTACGGATGCAGCGCCAGCCCCATCACCAGAGGCTGGCGCGCGGATTGAACAAGCATCTCGTCGAAGTTGTCGCGCACCATCGCGCAGAAGTCCTTCGCATCCATCTGCCGCGTCACGATCATCGGGATGTCGTTGAGCTCCTGCGGATAGGGCACGGCCCAGAGCGGCTGGCCGCTGCGCGTGTGCATGCGCGTGGGCTGGTCGTCGTGGCACCAGTTGAGCGTGTAGCGGTAGCCGGTCTCGGCCAGCAGGTCCGGCGTGAATCTGCTTTCCGAGATCCACGGTGACAGCCAGCCCGTCGGCGCCTGCCCGCTCTCGCTGGCCATACGGTCGCTGCAACGCTGCAGCAGGGCGCGCTCGCCGTCCTCGTCGAACTCGGCCTGACGCTCGGCATTGCTGTGGCCATGGCCGATGAGTTCGTCGCCTCGCGCGACAACCGCCGCGACGAGTTCCGGGCAATGGTCGTAGAGCGCGGTGTTGACCAGCGCGCCGGTCGGCAGCGCGAGTTCGTCGAACAGCTCCAGGCAACGCCACGCCCCGACACGGTTGCCATATTCACGCCAGCCGTGGTTGAGCACATCCGGCTCCGCCGACACCGGCCCGATGCGCGCGCCCAGGCCGTCGCCAAAGGCGAAGTGCTCGAGGTTGAAGCCCAGGTACACCGCGAGCCGTGCGCCATTGGCCCAGCGCCAGTCCGGCCGGCGCGTGATCGGCGAGTAGTCGAAGCGCCCGTGATGGGGCAGCAGGTGGGGCCAGCGTTCGGTCATGCGTTGCCGTCGGGATGATCAAGTGGACGCTGACAGGGCGTGCAAGAAATGCGCCGCGGCGAGTCACCTTGCGATGGCGGCATGCACGTGCGCTTTCGATATCGGCAGGCGCTGTCGGGACCGCCGGCTGTCACCGAGCCCCTCCCCGGGCGGCGGCACCGCCCAGCCGGCACAATCGCCCGATGCGTTTTTTCAAGGACCTCAGCCTGTCGGCCTTCACGGCGGGATTCGTCGCCGTGCTCGTGGGCTTCACCAGTTCGGTGGCCATCGTGTTCCAGGCCGCGCTGGCCTTCGGCGCCTCGCCGGAAGTCATCAGCTCGTGGATGTGGGCGCTGGGCCTGGGCATGGGGCTCGCGTCCGCGTTGCCCTCGCTGTGGTGGCGCATGCCGGTCATGATCGCGTGGAGCACGCCGGGCGCGGCGGTGCTGGCCGTGGCCGGCGCGGGCCATTCGATGAACGAGGCGGTCGGCGCCTTCATCGTCTGCGCGGTGCTCATCACCCTCGCGGGCGCGACCGGCTGGTTCGAGCGCGTGATGAACAGGATCCCGATGGAGATCGCGTCGGCGCTGCTTGCCGGCGTGCTGGCGCGCTTCGGCCTGCAGGCCTTCACGGCCGCGCAGACGGCGCTGCCGCTGGTGCTGCTGATGCTGGCCACCTACCTGCTGGCCAAACGCTTCGTTGCACGCTATGCGGTGCCGCTGACCTTGCTGGTGGCCATCGTCTTCGCCGCGGCGCGCGGTCAACTCGCATGGTCGGAGGTTCACTTCCACCTTGCGATGCCGGTCTTCACGATGCCGGTGTTCACCTTGCAAGCCGCCGTCAGTCTGGCGCTGCCGCTCTTCGTGGTGACGATGGCCTCGCAGAACCTGCCCGGCGTCGCGGCCATCCGCGCGGCCGGCTACGACATGCCGGTCAGCAAGCTCATCACCATCAGCGGCTTGATGACGCTCGTGCTCGCGCCCTTTGGCGCCTTCGCACTCAACCTCAGCGCCATCACCGCCGCCATCTGCATGGGCCGCGAGGCGCATGACGACAAGGCGCGGCGCTACACGGCGGCCGTCTGTTGCGGCGCGATCTACGTGGTCATCGGCCTGTTCGGCGCGGCCGTCACTGGCCTGCTGACCGCCTTCCCGAAGGAACTGGTCGCGGCCGTCGCCGGCCTGGCCTTGCTCGGCACCATCGGCGGCGGACTGGCTGCTGCGGTGCGCGACGACGCCCATCGCGAAGCCGCGCTCATCACCTTCCTGGTGACGCTCTCCGGCGTCACGCTGGCCGGCATCGGCTCCGCCTTCTGGGGTGTCGTGGCCGGAGCCGTGGCGCTGGGCATCCAGAGCCTGGGGCGCCGCCGTGCCGCGACCCATCCGTCGACTTCTTCCACCCCCTCGTCCGCCGAAAAGGCTCCCCGATGAACATCCTCTTCGTTGCCGACCCGCTCGAACACTTCAAGATCTACAAGGACACCACCTTCTCGATGATGCGCGAGGCCCAGCGCCGCGGCCATGGTGTGTCGGCCTGCGAGCCGCGCGACCTCGGCTGGCAGACCGGCCAGCCGGTGACGGCCACGGTGCGCGACATCACGCTCACCGGCCATGGCGAGCGTTGGTTCACCGAGACGCCCGCGCGCTCCACGCCGCTGCACACCTTCGACGCGGTCATCATGCGCAAGGACCCGCCGTTCGACGCCGAATACATCTACGCCACGCACCTGCTCGGCCAGGCCGAGCGCGAAGGCGCCAAGGTCTTCAACAGCCCCGCTGCCTTGCGCGACCATCCCGAGAAGCTCGCAGTGATGGAGTTCCAGCAGTTCACCAGCCCCACGCTGGTCACGCGCGACCCTGCCGCCGTGCGCGCCTTCCATGCCGAGCACAAGGACATCATCCTGAAGCCGCTCGACGGCATGGGCGGCATGGGCATCTTCCGCGTGCGCGAGGACGCACTCAACCTCGGCTCCATCACCGAGACGCTCAACAAGAACGGCGCCGAGACCATCATGGTCCAGCGCTTCGTGCCCGAGATCTCGCTGGGCGACAAGCGCATCCTCATCATCGCGGGCGAGCCGGTGCCCTTCGTGCTGGCGCGCATCCCGCAAGGCACCGAGGTGCGCGGCAACCTGGCCGCCGGCGGCAAGGGCGTGGCGCAGCCCTTGAGCGACAGCAACCGCAAGATCGCCGAGGCCGTGGGCCGCGCGCTCGCACCGCGCGGGCTGCTGCTGATCGGGCTCGACGTGATCGGCGACTACGTGACGGAGATCAACGTCACCAGCCCGACCTGCTTTCAGGAGATCACTGACCAGACCGGCTTCGATGTGCCCAGGCGCTTCATCGATGCGCTGGAGCAAAGCCTGGGCGGCACCTAGGTCGCGCGCCGCAAGCCAGCGCGCTGTCCGATCGCTGACAAATGATTGACAGTGCGGCCTGAAGTCTATGTGTAAAGGTGCGCGTTCACCGTCGATCTAAGTCGATCGAACGTCGATTCCGTAGCACTTTGTGATTAACATCCGGGCCGACTTCATCCGTTTCGATGGATGGGTTCGATTGGTAGGGGGATGCTTGAACAACAACGGTGACGCGCCAGCGCATGCGATCACCGGACGTCATCTGCGGCGCAGTCGCGAGCCAGGGCCCTGGTGAGTCACCGGGGTCTTCGCGCCGCGGTACCGGCCTTGGGCAGTTGCCTTTCCTCCCTCTCCTTTTGATGTCCCCGGCCTGTGACGCGGTCGACCCCCGGGTCGATTGCCTTGCTGCCGGGCCTCTTCTTTCGGACAAGGACTGCTCGATATGGCCACACCTTATTTCTCAACGCCAACCGTCATCACGAAGCCGCCGGAACCCGGCAATGACAGCTACTACGATGTCCTCTTCAACGCGGTTTCGCCGTTGGGGCCCGCGGGCACGGTGCTCAATGGCTGGTGCATCCAGCCGTTTGTGAAGCTCGAATACAACAACGGCTATACCTACTCCGGCTTCGGCTACCCCGCATTCGAAATCGCCGCCGACAACAGCTTCACCTCCAGCGGCGCCATCAACTGGCTGCTCAACTACTACCGCAGCGGTGTCTCCAACTACACCGCCATGGACGTCCAGAACACCATCTGGCAATTGATCGCGAACGACTTCACGATCCCCAATGGGCTGGCCAATCTTGCGCTGAGCCACAACGACTTCGTGCCCGATGCCGGCGACATCCTGGCCGTCGTGATCGACCCGGTGAATGCGCAGCAGGTCCATGACCAGAACCTGATCGTCGAGACCCGCGCGGCCAAGCTCGGCGACCGCGTGTGGGCGGACAGCAATGCCAACGGCATCCAGGACGCAGGCGAAGCCGGCATCGCCGCCGCCACCGTGCAACTGGTGCGCGACGTCAACGGCGACGGCGTCATCAGCGGCCCCAACGAAGTGCTGGCCAGCACCAGCACAGACGTCAACGGCAACTACAGCTTCAAGGGACTGACACCCGGGCTGGGGTACCAGGTCCGCTTCCTCGATCCGGCCGGTTACGACGCCGCCAGCCCGCGCCAGGCCGATGGCAGCGCGGCCTCCGGGACCAACAGCGACGGCAAGCTCTCCAACGTCATCTACCTCGCGCCCGGCGAATACAACGCCACGATCGACTCGGGCTTCTACAAGTACGCCAGCCTCGGTGACCGCGTCTGGAACGACACCAACGGCAACGGCATCCAAGACGGGGGCGAAACCGGCAAGTCCGGCGTCACGGTGCAGCTCTACACCTGCGGCGTCGGCGACCAGCCCGGCGCGCTCATCGGCACGCAGACCACCGACGCCAACGGCAACTACAGCTTCAATGGCCTGAAGCCCGGCGACTACATGGTCAAGTTCATCGCCAACGACGGCTCGGTGCTGAGCACCGCCAACGTCGGCAACGATGCCTTCGACTCCGACGCGGGCGCGAACGGTTTCACCGGCTGCTACACGCTGAAGTCCGGTGAAACCAACAACAGCGTCGATGCCGGCTTCTTCAAGCCCGGCAGCATCGGCGACACCGTCTGGCTCGACACCAACCGCAACGGCTACCAGGACGAAGTCAACACCGGCGTGGCGGGCGTCAGGGTGCAGTTGAAGGGCGCGGGCGCCGACGGCGTGTTCGGCACCGCCGACGACACCACGCTGCAGACCACCACCACGGATGCCAGCGGCAAGTACCTGTTCTCCAATCTCGCCGCAGGCGACTATCAAGTGCAGTTCGGCCTGCCGCAGGGCACGGCCTTCACCACGGCCAACTTCGGCAACAACGGCTACGACACGCTCGACAGCGACGCCAACCAGACCACCGGCCGCACCGACACCATCACCTTGGCCACCGGCCAGAACCGCACCGACGTGGATGCGGGCCTGGTCGACAAGCTGGGCAGCCTCGGCGACCGCGTCTGGTTCGACACCAACCGCAACGGCATCCAGGACCCGGGCGAGGCCGGCATGGCCAACGTGCTGGTGCGCCTGAACACGGTCGGCGCCGATGGCGTCGCCGGTACGGCCGATGACGTGTACGTCAACCAGGTGTTCACCGACGCCAACGGCTACTACAAGTTCACCAACCTGGCCGCGGGCAACTACGGCGTGCAGGTCTATGGCTACAACTGGGGCGTCGACCCGACGACCCAGGTGTTCACCAAGGCCGATGCCGGCACCAACGATGCGGTGGATTCCGACATCACCCGGATCACCGGCGGCAGCAGCGCGCCGGTTGGCTACACCAACGTGATCGCGCTGGGCAAGGGCGAAGACAACATGACGGTGGACATCGGCTTCACGTCGAAGCTGGGCAGCATCGGCGACCAGGTCTGGGTCGACACCAACCGCAACGGCTACCAGGACGACGGCAACACCGGTGTGCCGGGCATCACGGTGCAACTCAAGGGCGCTGGCGCGGACGGTGTGTTCGGCACGGCCGACGACACCACGCTGGCGACCACCACCACGGACGCCAACGGCAAGTACCTGTTCACCGACCTGACGGCTGGCAACTACCAAGTGCAGTTCAGCGGCCTGATGCCGGGCACCGAGTTCACGACGGCGAACTTCGGCAACAACGGCTACGACGCGCAGGACAGCGACGCCAACCCACTCACCGGCCGCACCGACACCATCACGCTGACCGCGGGCCAGGACCGCACCGACGTGGATGCCGGCATCCGCGACAAGCTTTCCAGCCTCGGCGACCGCGTCTGGTTCGACGGCAACCGCAACGGCCTGCAGGACCCGGGCGAGCAGGGCCTGGCCAATGTGCTGGTGCGCCTGTACAACGTGGGCGCCGACGGCGTGGCCGGCACCGGCGACGACGTGTATGTGGCCGACAAGTGGACCGATGCCAACGGCAACTACCTGTTCACCGACCTGAACGCCGGCAGCTATTCCGTCAAGACCTACAACGGCTGGGGCCTGAATGCCGCCACGCAAGAGGCGACGATCCCCAACGCTGGCAGCAACGACGCCCTCGACTCCGACCTGACCAAGCTCGATGCGGACCGCGTGGGCGGCTACACCGACGTGGTCAAGCTCGGCAAGGGCGAGCAGAACCTGACGGTGGACATCGGCATCACCTCGCGCCTCGGCTCGATCGGTGACACCGTGTGGATGGACACCAACCGCAATGGCTACCAGGACGACGGCAACACCGGCGTCGGCGGCATCACGGTGCAACTCAAGGGCGCGGGCGCCGACGGCGTCTTCGGCACCGCCGATGACACCACGCTGGCGACCACCACCACGGACGCCAATGGCAAGTACTTGTTCACCGGCCTCCAGGCAGGCAACTACCAGGTGCAGTTCAGCGGCCTGCAACCGGGCACCGCGTTCACCACGGCCAACCTGGGCAACAACGGCTACGACACCGCCGACAGCGATGCCAACCAGACCACCGGCCGCACCGACACCATCACGTTGACCGCGGGCCAGGACCGCACCGACGTCGACGCCGGAATCGTCGACAAGCTGGGCAGCCTCGGCGACCGCGTCTGGTTCGACACCAACCGCAACGGCATCCAGGACCCGGGCGAGGCCGGCATGGCCAACGTGCTGGTGCGACTGAACACGGTCGGTGCCGATGGCATCGCCGGCACGGCCGATGACGTGTACGTCAACCAGATGTTCACCGACGCCAACGGCTACTACAAGTTCACCAACCTGGCCGCGGGCAACTACGGCGTGCAGGTCTATGGCTACAACTGGGGCGTCGACCCGACGACCCAGGTGTTCACCAAGGCCGATGCCGGCACCAACGATGCAGTGGATTCCGACATCACCAAGATCACCGGCGGCAGCAGCGCGCCGGTTGGCTATACCAACGCGATCACACTGGGCAAGGGCGAAGACAACCTGACGGTGGACATCGGCTTCACCTCGAAGCTGGGCAGCATCGGCGACCAGGTCTGGGTCGACACCAACCGCAACGGCTACCAGGACGATGGCAACACCGGCGTGGCCGGCGTCACCGTGCAACTCAAGGGCGCGGGCGCCGACGGTGTGTTCGGCACGGCCGACGACACTACGCTGGCGACCACCACCACGGATGCCAACGGCAAGTACCTGTTCAAGGACCTGACGGCCGGCAACTACCAGGTGCAGTTCAACGGCCTGCCGCCGGGCATGGTCTTCACGACAGCGAACTTCGGCAACAACGCCTACGACACCGCAGACAGCGACGCCAACCGGTTCACCGGCCGCACCGACACGATCACGCTGGCCACCGGCCAGGATCGCACCGACGTCGACGCGGGCCTGGTGACCGCGGCGGCGCTGGGCGACCGGGTCTGGCTGGATGCCAATGGCAATGGCCAGCAGGACGCGGGGGAAGTCGGCGTCGGAGGCGTCCTGGTCACGCTGAACGGCGCCGGCGCCGACGGCGTGCTGGGCACGGCCGACGACACCAAGGCGTTCACGACCACCGACAACAACGGCATCTACCACTTCTATGGGCTCAACGCGGGCCAGTACCAGGTGGAGTTCCAGCAGCCCGGCGGCTTCATGTTCACCAAGTCCGATGTCGGCAACGACGCCACGGATTCCGATGCGGGCGTGAACGGCAAGACCGCCGTCATCACGCTGGCCGCAGGCGAGCAGAACTTCACGGTCGATGCCGGCGTGGTCGCCACCCTGGGCACCAACCCCGACGCCGTCAAGGTGTGCGAGGACCGTTCCGTCACCTTCAACGTGCTGGCCAACGACAACCCCGGCCTGAAGCTGATCGGCGTGGCGCATGAGAGCGCGTCACTCGACAGCACCTTCCAGGGCAGGGCCGGCGCCATCTCGTTCACCGCCGACGGCACGGTCACCTACAAGACCATGACCAACTACTACGGCAACGACGTGCTGGTCTACACGGTCCAGGATGCTGCGGGGAAGGTCTCGACGCAGACGGTGAACGTCACCATCAACCCCGTCTCCGATGGGCCGGTTGCCGTCGGCAACGGCTACCACCCTGGCGGCTGGGAAAACCAGTATGTTTCCGGTGGCGTGCAGCACTGGGTCCATACCTACAACGTCGCCGACTTCGGCACGTTCAGCGACGCGGCGGATCAGCTGCAGCAGTTCGGCAACTACAACGTCGGTGTCGCGAACGACGTGGACCTCTGGCAGGGCGTGGTGATCTCCGGGCTGAAGGGCAGCACGGCCCCCTACGCCGACATCACGTACTACGGCCAGGTGCTGAACTTCAGCCAGGGCCAGACCTACGTGATCCCGCTGGCCGACATCGTCAATGGCAAGCTGGCGCTCGATTTCCGTGCCGCCTATGTGTCCTACGACCTGGGCTTCCAGCTGCAGGACAACGGGACCGTCGCGAATCCGTACTGCTATGACGGAACGGTGGTGTCGAACTCGAGCGACATGATCATCTACACGCCGATCGCGCTCGACCTGAATGGCGATGGCAAGATCGGCGTGACCGGCGCCACGTCTTCGTACTTGAAGGATCCTGGCGCGGCACTGGGCCATACCGTGATGTTCGACATGGCCGGCAATGGCACCAAGGTGGCCACCGAGTGGTTCAACGGTTCCGGCGACGGCATCCTGATCGACAACCGCGACGGCAACGCGGCCGCCGACATGAACGGCTCGCGCCTGTTCGGCGACCAGGGTGGCGCCTATGGCAACGGCTACTACAAGCTCGCCACGATGGACGCCA
Organism: Variovorax robiniae; assembly: GCF_037889955.1. Lineage (NCBI taxonomy): Bacteria > Pseudomonadati > Pseudomonadota > Betaproteobacteria > Burkholderiales > Comamonadaceae > Variovorax > Variovorax robiniae. Next base: position 56,884 of record NZ_JBBKZS010000012.1, on the reverse strand, counting down.
ACCACGACGGCAAGCTGTCGGGCGCGGAGCTCAAGGGCATCGAGCTGTGGGTCGACAACGGCGATGCGGTGGTCCAGCAAGGCGAGATCCACTCGCTGTCGGACTATGGCATCGAAAGCGTGGGCGCCAACCTGTCGCTGAGCTATGACGCCGAGGGCAAGCTGCATATCGGTTCCACGGCCACGCGGACGGATGGCAGCACGGTGCTGAGCGAGGACGTGTTCTTCGCGTCTGCACCGGCCGCTGCCTTGCCAACGCAGGCCGAGTTGCTTGGCGACGGCTCGCTGGATGGCTTGCTCGGCCATGTCGCACCCGCCAATGTGACGGCTGCCAACGACGTGGCAGGCGCGGCCGACGTCGGCGACGCCGCCGAACTGATGCGCAAGCTGGTGGCTTCCCTGCAGCAGGGCGCGGAAGCGCACACCGCGGCGGCCTGATCGATCGCGTGATGAGGGAGTGACCGGGTCCGGGTGGCCCGGTCACTCCTTTCCCGCTTGATCGTCAGACGGTTCTTTCCCGCATTCAGACATTTCGCATGGATGGCCGGACCGCCCGGCCCGATCATCCATGAGCCATTCAAGGGAGGCGCCTCGCGCCGCGGCCATGGGACACATCGATCCCGCTGCCGGCCGCTCCGTGCTTGTTGTCCTCCCGTTCCGCATGAACTGTTCATGCAGTCCTGCCCTCCGGGCTTTTCATGACCGACAACATTTCATCCAACGCTTCGGCGGACACAGCGACTGCCAGGCTCCTGCCCCAGTCGCCCCTGCAGGAAAGCATCGTGTTCCTGGCGCGCTTCTTCGGTGCGCCGATCCAGGTCGAACGCTTGCGCGACAGCCTCGCCGCGCACGAGCAGGACCATCGCATCATTCCCGAGGGCGAGGCCCTGGCCCAGTTGCTGGCCCACGGCGGCCTGACCGCCACGCCGCTGCCAAGCGGACAGCGGCGTCGCCACACCGAACTGCCGGCGCTGGTGCTGGGTGAGAACGGCCGCGCCATCGTCGTGCTGTCGCTCAAGGACGGCCAGATGGAATGCCACCTGCCCGGCATCGAGGGCGTGAGCTGGCTGGACGCCGAGGCCATCGATCGCGAGGTGCCCAACGCCCGCTGGCTCGCCGCCCGGCCGCAGCTTCACTTCGACCAGCGCAGTCTGCTCTACACACTGCCCCAGATGGGCCGCTGGTTCTGGGACACCTTCGAGCGCAACCGCTGGATGTTCGTCTGGGCCCTGCTGGGCACCGTCGCGCTGAACATCTTCGGCGCGCTGATTCCCTTCTACAGCATGGCGGTGTACGACCGCGTGATCCCGCACAACGCGCTCGGCAGCCTTGGTGTGCTGACCTCGGCCGTGGTGTTGCTGACGGGCTTCGAGCTGGTCATGAAGCTGTTGCGCAGCAACCTGCTCGAGACCGCGGCGCGGCGCATGGACGTGGCCCTGTCGTCCAAGGTGTTCGCGCAGTGCCTGCGCATGCGCGCGGCCGATCGGCCGGCTTCGGGCGGTGTCCTGGCCAACACCGTGCGCGACTTCGAATCGGTGCGCGAATTCTTCGCCACCAGCACGCTCACCGTGCTCGGCGACCTGCCCTTCATGGTGCTGTACCTCGGCGTGATCGCGCTGGTGGGCGGCAAGCTGGCGCTGGTGCCACTGGTCTGCATCCCGATCCTGCTGGGCATCTCCTTCGCGTCCCGCAAGCCGCTGGCGCGCAAGGTCAACGAGTCGATGCAGGAAAGCTCGCAGCGCACCGCGCACCTGTTCGAGACGATGAACGGCCTCGACACCGTCAAGGCGCTGGGCGCCGAAGCCTGGAGCCGCCGCAAGTGGGAAGCGCTGACGCAGGCGATTGCCCACAACAACCTCGAGACGCGCGAGATCACCACGCGCATGAACTACGCCAACGCGGCGGTCCTCGGCCTCGCGAGCGTGGCCGTGGTCGCGGTGGGCGCCATGCTGGCCGCCGACCATTCGCTGAGCATGGGCCAGATCATCGCGGTGAGCATGCTGACCGCGCGTGCACTGTCGCCCGTGAGCCAGATCGCCGGCCTGGTGCTGCGCTGGGAGCAGACCAAGCTGAGCTTCGTCGCGCTCAACAAGATCATGGCGGCGCCGACCGACGAAGCCGCCGCCAGCCTGCAGGCCCCGCCGCTCACCGGCGCGCTCGAATTCCGCGACATGAGCTTCGGCTATCCGAAGCAGCCGCCGACCATCGAGCGGCTCAACCTGCACATCCGTCCCGGCGAGCGCGTCGGCATCATCGGCAAGCTGGGTTCGGGCAAGAGCACCTTGCTCAAGCTGATCCTGAACCAGTACGCACCAGCCACCGGTGCCGTGCTGGTGGACGACATCGTGGCCACGCAACTGGAGCCGCTGTCGCTGCGCCGGCAGATCGGCTATGTGCCGCAGGACGTCACGCTGTTCCACGGCAGCCTGCGCGAGAACATCGAGATCGGCCGCGTGCAGGGCGACGACGCGGGCCTGCTCGAAGCCATGCGCAATGCCTGCCTCGACGAGGTCGTCACGCAATTGCCGCAAGGCGTGGCCACGGCCGTTGGCGAACGCGGCGAGCGGCTCTCGGGCGGTCAGCGGCAACTGGTCGCCATCGCGCGCGCCCTGTTGATGAAGCCGAAGCTGCTGCTGCTCGACGAGCCCAGCAGCATGGTCGACCCGGCCACCGAACAGAAGCTCATCGCCCGTCTGCGCGCTTTGCCGCGCACCACCGTCGTGCTGGTCACGCACCGCATGGCGATGCTGGCCCTGATCGATCGCCTGGTCGTGATGGACCGTGGCCGCGTCGTGGCCGATGGCCCGCGCGACGAGGTGTTGAAGGCGCTGGCGCAACGGCCGCCGGCCGACGGCGCGCCGCCCAGGCCCCCGGCGCCTTCCCAGGAAATGCGAGTTGCGTCATGAGTGAAGAACTGAAATCCCGTCCGCTGCCCGCGGCCCATCCCGATCCCGACCACGGGCCGCGCCGCACGGTGCTGGCCATGGTGCTGGTGCTCGTCCTCTTTCTCGTCGTCTCGCTCGTCTGGGCCACCGTCGCCGACCTGGATGTGGCCGTGCAGGCCCGGGCCGTGGTCACGGCGCCCAGCAAGATGCAGGAAGTGCAGAGCCTCGAAGGCGGCATCGTGCAGGACATGCTGGTCAAGGCCGGCGACCACGTCAGGAAGGGCCAGTTGCTGGTTCGCCTGGACACCGCACAGTACACCGCCGGCCGCGGTGAAAGCCGCCAGCGCTACCTCGCGGCGCTCGCGGGCCGGGCGCGCACCGATGCCTTGCTCAATGGCGGTGCGCCCAAATTCGACCCGGCCTGGAGCGCGGAAGCGCCGGACCTGATCGACAAGGAAATGCAACTGTGGCGCGATGCCCTGCGCGAGTACAACGCCAGCGTCGAGGCCGCGCGCGAAGGCACGGCGCGCCACAGCGGCGAACTGCGCGAGGCCCAGGCCCGTATCCAGTCGCTGCAGCCCAGCGTCAAGGTGGCCCAGGAGAGCTTTGCGATCGAGGAGCGCCTGTTCAAGGAAGGCGCCGGTGCCCGCGCCGACTACCTCGCCGCCCAGCAGAAGCTGCTGGCCCAGAAGGCCGAGCTCGATGCGCTGCGCCAGTCGATCCCTCGCCTCAAGGCGGCGCTGGCCGAGGCCGATGCCCAGGCCACCCAGGCCACCTCGCGCCTGCGCGCCCAATGGGGCGCCGAGCGTTCGGAATTCGAGACCAAGGTGACCAGCATCGCCGCGACGCTGGAAGGCCATGACGACCGCGTCGCGCGGCGCGAGCTGACGTCGCCGGTGGATGGCGTCGTCAATCGCGTGCTCGTGGCCACCAAGGGCGGCGTGGCGCTGGCGGGCAAGCCGATCCTCGAGATCGTGCCCGATGAATCGCTGTTGCAGATGACCGCACGCGTGATGCCGGCGGACATCGGCTTCCTGCGTCCCGGCCAGGACGCCCATGTGCGTGTGCTGGCCTATGACTCGGCCACCTACGGCCAGATGGATGCCAAGGTCGAGCGCGTGGGCGCCGATGCGGTGGTCGACGAGAAGGGCGAGTCCTATTTCGAAGTGCAGTTGACCGCCGCGCGCGACCAGTTGAAGTCGCACGGCAAGCCGCTGGCGATCAGCCCCGGCATGCCGCTCGACGTGAGCATCCTGACCGGCCAGCGCAGCGTCATGCAATACCTCTTGAAACCAGTGCTGCGCGGCGTGCAAGGCGCGCTGCAGGAACGTTGAGCATCATGGGCAAACCCACTTTCGCATTCGTGCCCCGCCGCCTATCCGGCGCGGTGCTGCTGGCCTGCCTGCTGGCCGCCTCGTCCTCCGCGCTGGCGCAACGCATGGTGGCGGCTGCCGACGTGCTGCCCGGCGGAGCGCTCGCGGCGCGCACCGATCTCCTGGCGCCCAGCGGCGCGCCGGAGTCCCTGCAGGCCCTGCTGGCGCGCGCGCTGGAGCAGGACCCGCAACTGCAGGTGTCGAACGCATTGCTCGGCGTGACCGAGGAACGCCGCGCGCAGGCCCGCTCGCGCCTGGCGCCGGTGTTCAGCGTGCAGGGCTCGCGCGGCAAATCGCAGGAAATCAACTTCGGCAAGAACGTCAGCGGCACCACCGACCAGTCCTCCATGGCGCTGCGCTGGAACCTCTTCAATGGCGGCAACGACGTCGCAGAGTTCAAGGGCTCGACCAAGGACGTGGCCGCCGCCCAGCAGGACGTGCGGCGCGCGCGCGAGGAGATCGGCGAGCGCATCGGAGATGCCTACGCCGAAATCCTGCGGCACGAGGAACTGCTGCCGTATTCGCTGGAACGCATGAAGGAGGCCAAGCGCCTGCTGGCGCAGGTGCAGAAGGCTAACGACCTGGGCAAGCTCGCCGACGTCGACGCACGCCAGGCGCAAGCCGCGTACCTCGATGCCGAGGTGGCGCACGGCCAGTTGCTGGCCGACCTGCGTGCCGCCCGCGACCGCATGATCGTCATCACCGGCAGCGAGCTTCGCCCGACCGTGCCGGTGAAGCTGGCGCCGAACCTGCTCGCCGCTGACGCGCCCATGGGTTCCGCCGGCATCGTCGCCGCCGCGCAGTTGCGTGCGGACGCGGCCCAGCAACGCGTGGTGCCGTGGCTGTCGACCATTTCACCGCGCGTGGACCTCGAATACAGCAAGCTGCTGAGCAACCGCACGATACCGGCCACGGACCCGACCGAGTTGCACGGCTGGCAAGTGACCGCGCGCTGGGACCTGCCGCTCGGCGGCGAGAACCAGGCCCGCCGCGCGGAAGGTCTCAAGCGTGCCGAAGCCGCCAAGGCCGAGGCCGACCGCGTGCTGCGCACCGTGCAGTCCGAACTGGCCACGCTGCCGCCGCGCATGCGCCACAGCGAGGAAGCGATCCAGCAACTCGACCAGCAGATCGCGCAATACGACGAACTGGTGCGCGTGGGCGACCTGCAGTTCCAGGCCGGCCGCCGCAGCCTCACGCAACTGGTGCAATTGTTCGACAGCCGCTTCGTCGCGCAGCAACGCCGCGCCGAGGAGCGCCTGAAGCTGTTGACCTCGCGCCTGCGCTACCTGGCGTTGAGGGGCGACTTCCTGGCCGCGATGGGCTTGTCGCCGGACTGAGCCCCGGCCGCCTTTTCACGGTGCGCCTGCAGGCGGCGTGAGCGCCGCTTGCGCTCCCAGATCACGATGCCCGTCACCGACAGCATCGCGACCATGAGGCCCATCAGCGACATCAGGATGCGCCCCGTCATGCCGAGGATGCGGCCGGAGTGCAGCGGAAACTGGAGCTGCACGAACACGTCGGCGGCAGTGCCTTTCCACGGCACGTTCTGGCTCAGCACGCGGCCGTCGTGTGCGTCGATGTAGAGATTGGCCAGGCCCATGCCGCCCTGCCCGTGCTCCGCGCCGGGCTCGAAGAAGGACACGTTGTAGAAGCCGTAGCGCGCCTCGTAGTAGATGCCGCCCAGTGGCAGGTCGAAGCCGCGCCGTTGCGCCTCGGCCTTGGCCCGTTCGACCACTTCGGCAAAGCCCAGCGTCGGCGTGATGGTGCTGCCCAGCGGCGCCATCGGGCGCGTCTCGTAAGGCCCCGGCGTGGTCTTCGACACCAGCGACAGCACCGGATAGAACACCTCGCGGTACAGGTTCAGCGAGAAAGAGGTGAAGGCGATCACGATGATGAAGACCCATACCCACAGCCCGCCCGCGCGGTGCAGGTCGAAGTTGAGCTTGTAGCCGCCCGCGCGCCAGCGCACGGTCCAGGCCGGCAGCCAGCGTGACAGCCAGCCCTTGGGCGTGCGATGGTCCGGATTGACCGAGGGGCGCAGGCGCCGTGGCGTCGTCAGGTAGAGCGCCACGAAGCTGTCCAGCAGCCACACCAGCGCCACGCTGCCCATGATCCAGTAGCCGATGCGATCGGTGCCCCACATTGCGGGGATGTGCAGGCTGTAGTGCACCGTGCGCAGGAAGGGCATCAGGCTCTCGCGTGAGAGCGAGACCGCCGTCGAGTCGCGCCGCCCCACCACCGCGCCGGTGACCGGATTAACGAAGACCTGGTTGTAGCCCAGCACGAAGGGTTGCTGCGTCGCCGGGTCGATGCGCGGCTCGACGAAGTAACCCGCGTTGTGACCCTCCTCGAAGTTGAGCGAGATGTAGCTCACCTTCGCGCGTGGGTCTGCTGCCTCGACCACCGCGGCCAGCGCCATCGGATCGCGGAACGGGCCGCGGCTGTCGTTGTCGTAGAGCGCGCTGTTGAGCCACTCGTCGATCTCGTGGTCCCAGGAGGTGACCGCGCCGGTCAGCCCGGCGACGATCAGGAACAGCGCGACAGTGAGCCCGGCCCAGCGATGGATGAGCGTCCAGAAGGAACGCATCAAGGACTCGTCAGAAGTTGATCGTCCCGGTCAGCGAGAAGGTCCGCGGCGTGCCCAGCGTCAGGTAGCCGAAGCCGGGGTAGCCGCCAGCCGAGGCCCAGTAGCTCTTGTTGGTCAGGTTGTCGATGCGGGCACGCAGCGTGAGCAGGCGGTTGTTGCCGATGTCGATCAGGTAGCGCGCGCCGATGTCGAAGCGGGTCCACGACGGCACTTGCTGCAGGTTGGCGCCGTCGGCATACACCGAGGAGGTGTAGATCACGCGGCCGTTCAGCGAGAGGTTGCGCACGCCCGGCACGTCCCAGTCGACGCCGAAGTTGGCTTGCTGCTTCGGCACGCCGATCACGCGGTTGCCGTCTTGCAGGCCACCGGGCGTGCTGACCATCTTCGCGTCGAGGAAGGTCACGCCACCGAGCACGCGCAGGCCCTTGGTGGCCTCGCCGTACACCGTCAACTCGACGCCCTTGTTGCGCTGCTCGCCGAACACGCCGTAGACGCCGTTCTGCACATAGGCGCTGGGCTTGCCGGTGGTGAAGTACGACAGCGCGCCGCCGAAGGAACCACCGTCGTACTTGACGCCGACTTCCTTCTGCTTGGCCACGTACGGTGCGAACACCTGGCCCTGGTTGATGACGTTGACGCCCTGCGCCGTGTCGCCCTTGACCAGGCCTTCGATGTAGTTGCCGTAGATCGAGATTTCCTTGGTCGCCTTGACCACGAGGCCGCCCATCGGGCTGGTCTTGGAAGACGAATAGGCCGTGCCGAAGGGGCCGAAGGTCTCGTCCTCGATCTTCTGGTCGCGCGCGCCCAGCGTGAGCAGGATGCGGTCATCCCAGAACGACATCGTGTCGCCGATGGCGAAGCTGGTGTTCTTGATCGATTCGCCGAAGCTGCCGGTGAACGGCGTGGCCAGCGGCGGCACCGCGTACGGGTAGTACAGGTTGTTGGCGAAGTTGTTCGACAGCCCGTAGTTCACGTTCGAGTCCGAGCTGAAGATCGAGCCTGATGCCGTCACCGTGTGGCCGACACTGCCGGTCTTGAACTTGCCGCGGATGCCGATCTCGCCAGTGGCGATGTTGTCGTCGCGCTCGTTGTCGAAGCGGTAGGCGGTGGTGGCGCCGTCGAGCGACAGCAGCGTCGGCGGTGCGAAGGCGGCACGTTCGCGGCCCTGGCGACCGCCCACGGCGGCCCAGGCCGTGATGCTCTGCGTGATGTCGACTTCACCGCGCACGGTGGCGAAGGTGTCGCGTTCGTTCGAGAAGGTCCACGGCTGCGCGAAGCCCTTGGAGGCGTCCGGTGCCCGCGGCACCGGGATGCCGGCGGCCAGCGTCACGCTGGGCTGGCTGGCCTTGAGTTCGTGGTTCTGATAGCCGAAGTCGGCCGACAGGCGCACGTTGCTGCTGCGCCAGTCGAGGCCGACCGAGACCAGGCCGAGCTGGGCCTTCTCGTCGCCCACGCCGGTGCCGCCGTCGCGGCCGGCCACGTTCAGGCGGATGCCGGTGGACTGATCGGGGCCGAAGCGGCGCGAGATGTCGGCGGCCAGGTAGCCTTGCTGGCTGCTTTCGACGCCGGCCGTGATTTCGGTCAGTGGCTCGCTGGCGGCGCGCTTGGGCACCACGTTGATCAGGCCGCCGAGGCCGCCGCCCGAGGTCGCGCCCGACCCGGCGCCGTTGAGGAAGGCGCTCGCGCCGCGGAACACCTCGACGCGCTCGACCAGTTCCGCTGCCATGTACTGGCGCGGCACCAGGCCGTAGAGGCCGTTGTAGGCCACGTCATCCGAGGCGACCGGGAAGCCGCGCACGAAGTAGGTCTGCTGGAAGTTGCCGAAGCCGCGCGCCACGCGCACGCCCGGGTCGTTCAGCAGTACGTCGCCGATGCTCTGCGCCTGCGTGTTGGCGATCAGCTCCTGCGTGTAGCTGTTGATGCTGAACGGCGTGTCCATGTTGTCCTGGTTGCCCAGGATGCCGATACGGCCACCGCGCGCCACCTGGCCGCCGGCGTAGGGCTTGGTCAGGCCTTCGGCCGAGGCGTCGGCGGCGGCGTTGACGGTGATCGTGGGCAGCACGCCCGCCTGGGGCTGGGCGGCGGGCGCCGCGTTCTGGGCCTGCGCCGCGAAGGCCGAAAGGGCGAGCAACGTGGCGGTGACGTGCGGGAGAGGGCGGAAGGCGGGGGCGGGCATGTCAGTTTCTTTGGATGCGAATACTAATGAGAACCGTTATTATTGCCGTTCCCATGCATTGCGATCGATGGATTTCCTGCGTTTTGCAACCAGGCCTGGGCGAATCGCCGCTCGAATTTGCGAAAAAGCCACAACGGCGGATATTTCCGCGCAGGCCTCAGCCGGCGGAGTTCGCTGGGAGGGAGCGGCGGGGCTCAGCGCCCGAGGGCGCAACCGTCCACGAACACCTTGAGTTCCCCGCTCGCGAACGGCGTCCAGGTCTCGTTGGTGGTCAGCGGCGTGGTCACGACCACGGCGACCCGGTCGGTCGGCGTGGTGTGCCGGGCGAAGTCGATCGACAACTCCTCGTCGGCCAGGTGCGCCTCGTTGAAAGGATGCTTGCGCTCGATGTAGCAGAGATTGGTCGAGGCATGCGCCCACAGCGCCTGGCCGTTGGACAGCATGAAATTGAAGGTGCCGTGCCGGGCGATCTGCGGCGCCAGTTCGCGCAGCGTGAGCGTCAGTTCCTCGATGCTCGGCACGCCGGCATGCGACTTGGCCAGCTCCTGCATGATCCAGCAGAAGGCATGCTCGCTGTCGGTGTCGCCGACCGGATGGAAGTTGCCGTGCAGGCGCGGGCGGAAGTCCTTCAGGTCGCCATTGTGCGCGAACACCCAATAACGACCCCAGAGTTCGCGCACGAAGGGATGGCAGTTCTGCAAGTTGACCTTGCCCTGCGTCGCCTTGCGGATGTGGGAGATGACGTGCTGGCTCTTGATCGGGTAGCGCCGGATCAACTCGGCCACCGGTGACTCGCAGGCCGGCTGGTGGTCCACGAAGTGGCGCAGGCCGCGGTCCTCGAAGAAGGCGATGCCCCAGCCGTCGGCATGGTGGTCGGTGCGGCCGCCGCGCTGGGCGAATCCGGCAAAGCTGAAGGTCACGTCCGTGGGCGTGTTGCAGTTCATCCCTAGCAATTGGCACATGGCTTGATTAAAGCGCCTTTTCAGGACGTCTTCTTCTCGCGCAACTGCCAGGCCGCGCAAATCGCCAGCGCGCAAAGCCCGGCAAGCATCACGAACACCTCGTTGAACGCGTCCAGCCGCGCCGTGCTGGTGATCGTGCTCTTGAGCGAATCGCCATGCGCGGCCAGTCGCCATTCGAGCACGATCGCGCACAGGCTCACGCCCGCCGCGCCGCCCAGCATGCGCACGAAGCTGATGGCGCTCGCGCCTTGCGGGATCAGCGGCTTGGCCAGCGGGCGCATGGACCCGAGATTGAGCGAAGGCAGGATGAAGCCCAGCCCGATGCGCCCGATGATGGCGAACACCACCAGCGGCCAGATCGGGCTGCGCAGGTGCAGCAGCACCATGAGCGCGAAGGACACGGCCAGCAGCAACAGGCCGATGCTCACCAGGATCCAAGTCGGCTGCCGATCGGCCAGGCGTCCCACCCCGGCGATGGTGAAGGCCAGCACGATGCCCGCCGGCAGCATGATGGTGCCCACATGCGAGGCCGACAGGTGCAACGCCACCTGCATGTAGACCGGCAGCAGATAGGTCGAGCCGAACAATGCCGTGCCATAGATGAAGGCGACCACGCTGCCCATCGCGAACTGCCGGTAGCCGAACAGCGCCATGTTCATCAGCGGCTCGCCGCCTGCCGCGGCCAGGCGCTTCTGCCACCAGATGAACACCGCCAGCGAGGCGACTGCGCCGGCCAGCAGCAGCGCAGCTTCCAGTGGCGCGTTTCCGCGAAGCTCAACGAGGCCGTTCAACAGGCACAGCGTGCCGACGGTGCCGAGCAGCAGCCCGCGCCAGTCGATCCCGCCCTGCCGCGACGCGGCAACGCCACCGGGCGCGGTGGTCGGCACGAACTTGTAGGCCAGCCACAGCGAGGCCAGGCAGAAGGGCACCACCATGAAGAAGATCGAGCGCCAGCCGAACAGGTCGACCAGCACGCCGCCGATGCTCGGCCCTATGGCCGGCGCCAGCACCACGCCCATGCCGAAAATGCCGCTGGCGCGGCCCTGCTCATGCGGCTCGAAGGCACGCAGGATGATGATGGCCGGGATCGGCTGCACCACGCCGGCAGCCAGCCCCTCGGCCACGCGCGCGATCAGCACCAGCGAGAACACGCTCGACAACCCGCCAAGCACGCCGCCCGCCAGCAGCAGCACCATCGTGCCGACATAGGTGCGCCGATAGCCGTAGCGCGACAGCAGCCAGGGCGTGGTGAGCATCGACACCGTCATCGCGACCATGAAGCCCGAACTCACCCACTGCGCACGTTCCTGCCCCAGCGCGAAGTGGCGGCTCATGTCGGGGATGGCCACGTTGACGATGGTCGAGGACATGATCGAGGCCATCGTGCCGACCATCACCGACAACAACAGCAGCCAGCGGTAGCGATCGCCGTAGCGCTCGCGCAGGATGTTCATCGAGGGCGGCGGGGGGGCGGCGGACGCGGGTGGGGAGGGATCGGTCATGAAGCCTGGGAGCTGCGGGGACGGGCAAGCCGTCCTACAAGGATATCGGTGTTTGCGGCGCTTGGGGGCGCGCCGCGCTGCGCTCACAATCGAGGCGCTGCCGCTGGCCCAGCATCAGTTCCAGAGAACAACACCACATCATGGACACTCCACCGGAAACAGCAGCCCAGGTCGATACGGCCCCCACTTCGCTGGCGGCGGAATTGAGCGCGCCGACCGTCACGCGTGCCTACCAATGCCAATGCGGGCGACCGATCTTCCTGGGCAACAGCCAATGCCTGGCCTGCCATACGCCGCTGGGCTTCGTCATCGAGAGCCTGGGGGTGGTGCCGCTCGCGCCGGTCGAAGCGCCTGCCTCATCCTCGAATGGCAATGGCATCGATGATCAGCGTGGCGATGTCGACGGCGTCGAGACCAACGGCACCGATGACCAAGGCAACGACGGCAACGCCAACAACGCCCCGCCTATTGAGCCCATCGACCCCGCGCTCGACACCTACACCGTCTTCGGGGACGGCAATGGCCGGCAATACCACCGCTGCGCCAACTTCACGACGGCCGCGGGCTGCAACTGGATGGTGCCCTTGACGCGCGAAGGCGACGCGCCTGACGCCGCAGGCCTGGTGCCCGGCTACTGCCTCTGTTGCAGCGCCACGCGCACCATTCCTGACCTCTCGCTGCCCGCCAATGGTGAACTGTGGCGCAGGCTGGAGCAGGCCAAGCGCCGCCTGATGTCGCAACTGTTGGCACTCGGCCTGCCCGTAGTCACGCGCCATGCCGATGCGGTACACGGCCTCGCCTTCGACTTCCTCAGCAACATGCCGGGCGGCCCGCATGTGCTCACCGGCCACGACACCGGCGTGATCACGCTCAACGCGGAAGAAGCCGAGGACGCCGTGCGCGAGCGCATCCGCGCCGAGATGCGCGAGCCCTACCGCACGCTGGTCGGCCACTTCCGCCATGAGATCGGCCATTACTACTGGGACCTGCTGGTATTCCCGACGCCGTGGATCGACGACTTCCGCGCGCTCTTCGGGGACGAGCGGCTCGACTATGCGGGCGCACTGCGCACCCACTACGAGATGGGGCCGCCGGCCGACTGGGCGGTGCGCTTCGTCACCAGCTATGCCAGCGCGCATCCGTGGGAAGACTGGGCCGAGACCTGGGCCCACTACCTGCACATGGCCGACACAGCCGACACCGCCTTGAGCTTTGGCGTCGACGCCACGCGCGTCGAACTCGCGAGCGACCTGTTCGAGCCCGCCGACCTGTGGCAGCCGGACCATCCCGATGCGATGAAATTCCTCGACTTCCTCAACGGCTGGGTGCGCCTGACCAATGTGCTCAACGAGTTGTCGCGCAGCATGGGCCAGCCCGACTACTACCCCTTCGTGCTGCCGCGCGCGGCGGTCGGCAAGCTGCAGTTCGTGCATCAGGTCATCACGCAGCAGCGGCAGCAGCTGGCGGCGCCGCTGGAGACCGAGCAGCCCGTGATGGTCGCGGACAATGCGCCCGAACCGGCGCAAGCCCCGATGCAGCAGCAGGCGCAGCAGCAGCAGGCGTTGCCCATGCAGGCGTGCGAAGCGATGGCGCCGGCGTTCCAGGCCGAGCCCGTGACGCGCAGCGTCGCGAACCGCTTCAGGCCAATGCGAAAGCGGGCAGCTTCTTCGCCACAGCCTGGTTTTTCAGCGTGACGTACACCGGCAGGCCGTTGCGGTAGGCCGGGTAGTCCTCGCCCTCGATCAGCGGGGCGAGATAGCGGCGGCACTTGTCGGTGATGCCGAAGCCGTCCTCCGAGATGAAGTCGCGCGGCATCATCTTTTCGACATTGGCCACGGTGTCGAGCGTGGCGACCCCGATGCGGTATTCATACGGCACGTCGCTGATGCGGTCGATCGTTGGCATCACCGAATTGCGGCCTTCCAGCGCGAGTTCGACCGCGCGTGCGCCGAGTTCATAGGCCTGCCTGACGTCGGTAGCCGAGGCCACGTGCCGCGCGGCGCGTTGCAGGTAGTCGGCCACGGCCCAGTGGAACTTGTGGCCCAGCGCGGTCTTGATCATGTTCGCCACCACCGGCGCCGCGCCACCGAGTTGCGCATGACCAAACGCATCGCGCGTGCCCTGCTCGGCGAGGAAGGTGCCGTCGGGATGGTGCGCGCCTTCCGACACGACGACGCTGCAGTAGCCGTGCTGCTTCACCATTGCATCGACGCGCGCCAGGAACTTCGCTTCGTCGAATTCGATTTCAGGGAACAGGATCACGACCGGGATGCCGTGGTCCTCCACCAGCCCGCCGGCCGCGGCGATCCAGCCGGCATGGCGGCCCATCACCTCGATCACGAACACCTTGGTCGAGGTGGCGGCCATCGAGCGCACGTCGAGCGAGGCTTCGAGTGTCGACAAGGCCACGTACTTCGCGACCGAGCCGAAGCCGGGGCAGCAGTCGGTGATCGGCAGGTCGTTGTCGATGGTCTTCGGCACGTGGATGGCCTGCAACGGATAGCCCATCGATTGCGAGAGCTGGCTGACCTTGAAGCAGGTGTCGGCCGAATCGCCGCCGCCGTTGTAGAAGAAGTAGCCGATGCCGTGCGCCTTGAAGACCTCGATGAGGCGCTCGTACTCGCGGCGGTTCTTCTCCAGCGACTTGAGCTTGTAGCGGCAGGAGCCGAAGGCGCCCGAGGGCGTGGAGCGTAACGCCGCGATGGCCTCGGGCGATTCGAGCGAGGTGTCGATCAGGTCCTCGGCCAGTGCGCCGAGGATGCCGTTGCGCCCGGCGTAGACGGTGCCGATGCGGTCGGTGTGCTGGCGCGCTGTCTCGATGACGCCGCAGGCCGAGGCGTTGATGACGGCGGTGACGCCACCGGACTGGGCGTAGAAGGCGTTGGTGCGGGCTTGGGTCATGAAATACCTGTGGTGGTCTCGGTGACGGAGGCGGCCGCGGCCTTGGCGGCGCAGGCGGCGCAGATGCAGGCCTTGCCGCGCGCTGGGGCCGGCACGCTTTGAAGCAGCGATTCGGTGAAGGTGGCCGACATGCACCAGCACGGCGGCTGTGCGACGCCGGTCTCGCGTGCCACTTCCATCGCGCAGACGTTGGCTGCGCCGCACAGGGGGCAGCGGGAGGGGTCGACGGAGGCCGGGGCGGTCATGGCTGCATTCTGCGGCAGGCATCGGCCGCCAACAAACGCTGTGGTGCAAGCCGTCGATATTCGTGGTGCGGCTCTTGCCGTGCGTGAATGCCGCCCCCAGATCCTGGCCGAGGGCGAGCAACTGCCCGCCGTCAAGCTGAAGGACGGCACCCGGGTGCAGACCGGCACCGTGGCCACGATGCTGCACAACGTCGCGCGCTACAACAGTGGCGAGCGCGGGCGGGTGGAGGTCGAGCTGGAGATGTCGGTGCCGACGCTCATCAAGGTCGGGCTGTTCGAGCTGTTCCCGGTCGAGGACTGGATCGCGGGGACCAATCCGGGTCGGCGCTTCGTGGGGCTGGCGGCGCGCAAGCTCATGGAAGCGCAATAGCCGCCTTTACGTGTGCGGCCCTGGCCGGCTCGCTGCCAAGGCTGCGAGCAAGCATTTGGCGGCGCTTTGGTCGACGGCCGCGGCCCGTCAAGCCTTCCGGGCCGTCTCCAGCGCCCGGAATGCCGCCTCGCCGGCATCGGTCACTTCGACCCACTTCTTGTCCGGCGCGGCCTTCTCCGCCTCGTAGTTGTCGTGCCAGTTCCACCACTTGTAGGTCGGCGTCTGCGGATAGCCCTCGGGCGAGTCTTCCCACAGTTCCTGTCGGCCGAGCGGCGTGAGGTCGAGGTAGTTCCAGGTCCCCCCCACCTGTTCATCGCCGCGGTTGTTGACAAAGTAGGTGCGGAAGACGCGATCGCCGTTGCGGAAGAACACGTTGGTGCCATGCCATTCGTCCACGCCGAAGTCGGCGTCGAAGCTGTCAGTGACGGTGAACCACGGGATCGCCTGCCAGCCCATGCGCGCCTTCAGCCGCGCGATGTCGGCCTGCGGCGCGCGCGAGAGGAACACGAGGGTCGTGTCGCGCGCATTCAGGTGGGCGACATGGGCGACCTGGTCGGCGACCAGCGAGCAGCCGCGGCAGGCATGGTCGGGCCAGCCGAACACGCCCGGCTCGAAGAAGGCGCGGTAGACGATCAACTGGCGCCGGCCTTCGAACAGGTCGGCCAGGCTGGCCGTGCCGGCCGGGCCTTCGAAGGTGTACGACTTCTCTACGGCCGTCCAGGGCATGCGCCGGCGTTCGGCGGCCAGGGCATCGCGCTCGCGGGTATGGGCCTTTTCCTTCACGAGCAACTGTTGGCGGGCCGCCTCCCATGCCTGCGGGGATACGACCGGGGGCGTGTGCATGGCGGGCTTCGATGTGCTTGATTCGGGCCGGGTGGATGTCGTCATCGCTGGACTCCTTGTTGGGCGAACGGCATGACGCGATCCTGTTGTTCGCTACGCATCGTTCGCGGTGGATGGACGAGAAAGGGATCAAGTCGAGATGGCAGGGCCACATCGACCTGAGATGTAGTCTGGCACCGGCGGGGCGAAGCGCGGGAGTAACAAGTCTGGCGGGATTCCGCTGGGCGCATCGGCATGCACTGCGCATGACGCGCCACGACGGCGCGCACGCCATCCGACCCGCGCGGTTTCAGCCGCGCCGTGCCGCGTCGATCGCAGCGACGTCGATCTTGCGCATGGTCATCATCGCGTTGAACGCGCGCTTGGCCTCTGCGCGATCCGGGCTCGTCACCGCCTCGGTAAGCGTGCGCGGCGTGATCTGCCATGACACGCCCCACTTGTCCTGGCACCAGCCGCATTCGCTTTCCTGGCCGCCATTGCCGACGACGGCATTCCACAGGCGGTCCGTCTCGGCCTGGTCGTCCGTCGCGATCTGGAACGAGAAGGCGATGGAATGCTTGACCTGCGGGCCGCCATTCAGCCCGATGCAGGGGATGCCCGCGACAGTGAACTCGACCGTCAGGACATCGCACTCCTTGCCGCTGGGATAGTCACCCGGGGCACGCATGATGGCGCCGACGCTGCTGTCGGGGAAGGTCTTCGCATAGAAGTTCGCGGCCTCGAGGGCGTCGGTGTCGTACCAGATGCAGATGGTGTTCTTGGGGATCATCGGTGTCTCCTGAAAGGGGCGAGCATCCGGTATCCGGGATGACAGGGCAACGCCGATCGTCTGATTCTCAAGACCGAGAGGCAGCCGCGCGCCCCCGCAATCCGCCCGACCTCACCGCCCCTCGAACACCGCCGCCCGCTTCTGCAGAAACGCATTCACGCCTTCCCTGAAACTCGGCTTCACCAGCAACTCCCGCTGCCGCTCACTCTCGTAGTGCAGTTGCTCGTCCAGCGAATGCCGCTCGCTCGCCGCAAAGGCCTTGCGCGCTTCGAGGATCGCATGCGCCGGCAACTGCGCGAGGCGCTGCGCCGTCTTCTGCGCTTCGAGCAGCAGCAGGTCGTCGTCCACGCAGGCCCAGATCAGCCCCCATTGCGCGGCCTTCTCGGCGCCCAGGCGTTCATCGAGCAAGGCCATGCCCAGCGCACGCGCCGGGCCGACCAGGCGCGGCAGGAACCAGGTGCAGCCGAGGTCCGGCACGATGCCGAGCTTGGGCAGGAAGGAAAGGTAGAAGTACGCGCTGCGCCCCGCCAACACCACGTCGCCCGCCAGCGCCAGGCCGACGCCCGCGCCCGCAGCCGGACCATTGACCGCGCACACCACCGGCACCGCCAGTTGGCGCAGGCCGCTGATGATCGGGTTGCTCAGCGACTGCATCCACTCGGCGGTCTGGTCGCCCAGCGTCTTGCCTTCTTCCGGCGGGCTCATCGCGCTCAGGTCGGCGCCGACGCAGAAGGCCTTGCCGGCGCCGGTCAGCACCACGGCACGCACGCCCTTGTCCGCGTTCACGCGGGCCAATGCATCGCGCAATTCATGCTGCAAGTCCCGCGCGATCGGGTTGAGCTTGGAGGGCACGTTCAGCGTGATCGTCGCAACGCTGTTCTCGACTTCATACAAAACGAATGACATGGTTCAGGGTCTTTCCACTTGGGTCATGTTGGCCATGCCGCCACCTGCGCACATGGTCTGCGGGCCATGGCGCATGCCGCGCTGGCCGAGGGCGTTGACACACGTCGTCATGCGCTGGTGCCGGATGCACCGGGCGGATGGCCGAGCGCGATGGCGCCGCCCTTGATCTTGGGCGGCGCCGGGTCGTGGCCAACTCGGTATCAACCCGCGTCGCGCGGGTGACATCTCGCAAGCGGTGGAGCCGTGCGATATGTGGGCGTTGCACGTGGCAGAACGTGACGTCGACGCCGCCTGCGCCGGCCAATCGCGGCGACGCTGGTAATCTGCGTGCGGAGGCTGCTGGCGCCCTCCGCGATGCGGGCGGGCACGCCGGGAAGGCTGCCATGAAAAAAAGAACCAGTCAGGGAGACACACCATGCGTTCATGCCAAGCGACTGCCATCGTGCTGGCCACAGGCCTGCTCGTCGGCGCAGCCGGGGTCACCGGCGCCGCGGAGCCTGTGGCCTCGGCCGCAGCGGGCTCGGCATCCATCACCTCGGCCAGCGCCGCCACGTCGGCATGCCCGAGCATTCCCAGCGAGGCCAGCAACGCCAACGATGCCAGCGGCGACGCGCCCCTGTCGCGCGCGGTGGCGGCCAAGGACTTCTGGCGAGTCCAGACGATGATCCGCTGCGGCGCCGACCCGCAACTCAAGACCGGCGAAGGCTGGTACCCGATCCACACCGCCGCGCACAGCGGCTCGCCGGCCATGGTCGAGTTGCTTGCCCGTCAGGGCGCCAACCCCAACGCGCGCGGCGACTACCTCGGCTGGACGCCGCTGCACGTGGCGGTCCAGGACAAGGCCAGTGCCGAGGTCGTGAAGGTGCTGTTGTCCAGCGGCGCCGACCCCGCCATCGCGGACACGCGCGGCGAGACGCCGTACGACCTGGCCAAGGCCGCAGGCCGCGCCGACATCGCCACCTTGCTCAAGCGGCGCTGAGCCGCCTCAGGCGGGCAAGAAGTCCCGCAGGTGCAAGGCCGGCGTGCGGTGCGGCTTGGCAGCCTGTCTCGCCGCGCTGCGTTCTACCGCGGGCGCAACCGAGATGCATGACGATTCAAGTGCGGACACAAGTGCACGCCGGTGCAGCGGGGTCGTGAACTGTTCGCCCGGTTCCAGCACGGTGTCCACCGGATCGTCGTCCAGCGTGATCCACACGGAGCCGCTGCGGCAGGTGATGCGCACCTCGGAAGCATCGCCCACGCTGTAGACCGCGTGGGCCGGCAGTCCCATCTGGAACGCCGACGACACCGTGGCGCTGAGGAGTGCTGAGCGGTTGTTCATGAGGAGCCCTTTCACATTCGTGGTGAGAATGAATATAGTGGGCACGTCTTCCAATTGCACACGATGAATAGGAACTCGTTGCATGCATCCAGAGAATGCGAAAACCGCTCGGAAGCTCGATGACCTGCCCCCGCTGGAACTGCTGCGCAGTTTCGAGGCCGCCGCGCGCCGCTTGAGCTTCACCGAGGCGGCAGCGGAAGTCTCGCTGACGCAATCGGCCGTCAGCCGCCAGGTGCAGCAACTCGAAGGCAGCTTGGGCGTGCTGCTGTTCGAGCGCCGGCATCGCGCGCTGGCGCTCACCGAGGCCGGCGCCGTGCTGCAGCGCGCCGTGGTCGACAGCCTGGAGCGGTTGCGCGACGCCACGGCCCGCGTGCGTGCCGCGCCCGTGGCACGCGAAGTGGCGATCACCTGCACGCCGGGTTTTGCGTCGCTGTGGCTGATCCCGCGGCTGGCGCATTTCACGGCGGCGCATCCCCAGGTCGACGTGCGCGTGTCGGCCACGTTGGACGTGCTGGACCTGGATCGCAGCCGCCTCGACCTGGCCGTGCGCTTCGTGCCGATCGCGCGCGGCCATGGCGCGGCGCTGTTCGAGGAGTCGGTGATGCCGGTCTGCGCGCCGTCGCTGGCAGCGACGCTGCACACGCCGGCCGACCTTGGCAACCAGACGCTGCTGACCATCGATGCACCGAATCACCACGAGGCGCCGACAGTCGACTGGGAGCCCTGGCTTCAGGTGATGGGCCTGACCGGCTTGCGCATGAAAAGCGTGCTGCGCTTCTCGCACTACACCGACGCGGTGGCCGCCGCCGTGGCGGGGCAGGGTGTGGTGATCGGCCGCATGCCGCTGCTGCGAGAACTGCTGCAGGACGGCCGCCTGGTTGCACCCTTCGGCGAGGGCACGGCGACGCGGCGCGGCTACTTCATCGACACGTCGGTGCGTGCGGCGGGCAATTGGGATGCGCAGGACTTCGTGCGGTGGTTGCGGGCCGAGGCGGAGGCGGGGACGGCCTGATCCTCAGCGCCACCGACCCTGCGGTTCCTTCCAGATGCGCAACTACAGGACGAGCAGGGTCGCGAGTGGAGGATTGCCGTCAGAAAGTAAATCCCGAGCACGTTGGCCACCCCGCCGGTACAGTCGCAAGGCAACCCTCCAGCGGAGAACCCATGTTCAAGTGGATGAGCGCCTTGCTCCTTTGCGTATTGGCCGGCTGCGGCACCGCGCCGCCTCGGGACGGCTACGACGTTTGCCAGACGGCCCCCGGCTCCTTTGATTGCCAAGTCTTGCGCTACCAGAACGCCTTCTGAAAGCTCACCGGTACCCGGTCTCGTTCTGGTTGTGGATGATCCAGATCAGGTTGCCGCTCGTGAAGTCGCCCATCCCGCCGCCCGCGAAGACCAGGCGTCCCTGGCCCTTGTAGGTCATTTCATAGCGGTGCCGGTCACCACCGAAATAGAACGGAATGAAGGCCTTGCCGGTCACGTAGGCGCCCTGGTCCGTGGGCGGGCCGATGAGGTCGGTCACTTGCCGGCTCGACATGCCGATCTGCAGCCGCGTGAACTTGCTGCCGGCGCCCGGGTTGCCGGTGATCTCGCCTTCGTAGTCGTTGATGCCCTTGACGGTGCGGCCGCTGCCGGCCTCGACCTTGGAGGAGTCCACGACGTTGCCGCGCGCGTCCATGCCGGGCTTGCCCGCGCCGACGGTGCCTGCGCCGGCGCTGGACGGTGCGGGTGCCGCAGCCGTCGTTGTTGCGGCAGCTGCCGCGGCAGGACGCGCCGGTTCGGCGGAGGCGGCCACGGCACAGCGGTCGAGGTCGACGATGCGCTGCAGCGGCTTCGCTACATAGCGGTAGTCGCGGATCTTCGTGACCACTTCGCCACCCGAGAACCCACCACCCACCGCGCGGCAACGGAAGTAGGTCGAGTCGCCGTCGCTGACCACGTAGCTGCCGGCCGGAGCGCCGCGGCCAGTTGGCTTCGACAGCGTCAGCGTCACGGTCTTGCCGACGAGTTCCTGCTTGAGTCCCTTGCCTGCGCCGTCGCCCAGCACGCCGGCCAACTCGTCATAGCCCATCCCCTCGATCCTGGGCTTGGGCGGCGGCGCGGGCGGCGCTGCCGCGGCCGGGGCCGCCGGGGCCGGATCCGCGGACTTGCTTCCGGTGGATGAGCAGCCCGCGGCCAGTAGTGCAGCGGCGGCCGTCAGGGCCAGCGCGGAAAAAGGGATCGTCCTCGAACTCATTGCGTCGTCACTCCATTTGTAAGAAATTGAATTCTCGACCAAATGAAGTGCCGCGGCTCATCCGCGAGAAGGCTTGAGTGTGGATTACTCCCCCGCCGATGGGAGGAGAACGGCGGATGCACCGCCAGCCCGATCAGCCTAGTGCGGCCGCCCCGCGGTGTGCCGTCTTCAGGCTGCCTACCACCGGTGCCAGCGGTACCGACAGGATGATGGACGTGCCCACGCCGCCGCTCCTGCTGTTGATGGCCAGCCGGCCATCGACGGTGCGTGCGCGCGCGCCCAGTCCGTGGAAGGCGCGCGGCTTGTCGAGTTCCGCGCGCGTCAGTCCGCGGCCGTTGTCGGTGATCTCGAGCTTCAACACGTTCTCGCCGTCCGACAGGTCGATGCGCACCTCGCTGCAGGCCGCATGCCGGGCGATGGTGGTCAGCGCCGCCTGCGCCGTGCGGTAGGTCACGAGCTGCACATCCTCCGGCGCATGGATGACCTGATGTGTGCTGGTGAATGCGGTCTTGACGCCGGTGCGACGCTCGAAGGAATCCGCGAGCCAATCGACCGCCGCCACGATTCCCCGCTCCAGCACCGGCGGGCGCAAGTCCTGCACGATCCGCTGGCTGGCGCGTATGGCGTGCTGCAGCATCTCGGTGGCGGCATTCACATGGTCGATCACGCCGGGTTCCTTCGCCTGCTGCCCGATCCAGCCCAGGTCGGACTTCAGCGCCGTGAGCGAGCCGCCGATGTCGTCATGCACCTCGCGCGCGATCGCCTGAAGCTCCTCCTCGACGCACTTGCGAAGGTAGTCGTTGAGTTCCGTCGATCGCTCCACGGAGCCCGCCAGCTCGGCTTGCGAGTCTTCCTTCGCGATGCGAATGCGGCTCGCATCCAGCGCGCGCACCATGACGCGGGCCAGTTGCGCCAGCGCGTTCTTGCGCAGGAAGTCGCAGGCGCCGCGCCGCACCGCATCGATGGCCTCGGCTTCGCTCGCCGAGCGCGACAACACGATGAACGCCGGTTGCCGGCCAGGCATGCCGAGCAGGACCTCCCACGCGTCCATCGCGGTGAAGCCATCGAAGTGATAGGCCGATACGACGACGTCGCAGGGCCCATCGGCGAGTCGTTGCGTGAAGCGATCCAGCGTGTCGATGCGTTCGACCACCGGGCTCGAAGCATCGAGCCCGAGGGCGCCGCACATCTGCTGGTGGTCTGTCTCCGACGGCTCCAGGTGAAGGATACGCAGCCGTTGTAGAAGTAGGCGAAAAAACATTGCGGCCGATGATAGTGAGCACTCCGTGCCCGCGCAAAATGGCGCGCCCATGACCACACACGATCTCGACAAACCACGTTTCGTTACCGGGTCGTTGCTGAAGCATGTTTGCGTCATGTCGAGCACCGCGGCGGTCGGGCTCGTGGCGGTCTTCATCGTCGACCTCATCAACCTGTTCTACATCTCGCGCCTGGGCGAGAAGGAAATCGCCGCGGCCGTTGGCTTTGCGGGCGTGGTCGGCTTCTTCCATACATCGATATGCATCGGCATGACCATCGGTATCACGGCCGTGGTCGCACGTGCAATCGGCGCGGGGCGGCGTGCCGATGCGCGGCGCATCGCGACGTCGAGCCTGGTGCTGATGGTCGCGCTGACGGCCTGCGTGGGCATCGTCACGTTGATGTTCCTGCACCCGCTGCTGCGGGCGCTGGGCGCCAGCGGTGATACCGAGCGGTATGCGGCCCGCTACCTCGCGATCACCGTGATGTCGATGCCCTTGCTCGGCCTTGGGATGGCCTGCGCGGCGCTGTTGCGTTCCGTGGGCGATGCGCGGCGCGCGATGATGGTGACGCTGGGCGCGGCGGTGGCGACGGCGGTGCTCGATCCGATCCTGATCTTCGGCCTGGGCATGGGGCTGGAGGGCGCGGCCACTGCGTCGGTGATCTCGCGCTGCATGCTGGCAGCGGTCGGCCTGCGCGGCGTTGTCGTGCGGCACAAGCTGCTGGCGCGCTTCGATCGCACGCGCTTTGTTGCAGATGCGCGGCTGCTGGCCGGCGTGGCTGGGCCGGGCGTGCTGACCAACCTCGCGACACCGGTCGGCGCGGCCTTCGTGACGCATTCGATCGCGCAGTTCGGCGCGTCGGCGGTCGCGGGGCAGGCCATCATCGACCGCGTGACGCCGGTGGCTTTCGGGCTGGTGTATTCGCTCAGCGGTGCGGTCGGGCCGATCCTTGCGCAGAACCTCGGCGCCCGTGAATACGAGCGCGTGCGCGTGGGGCTGCGGGACAGCCTCATGTTCATGGTCTGCGCGGTGGGAGTGGCCTGGCTGCTGCTGGCACTGGCGCAGTCGCTGATCGTGCGGGCCTTCTCGGCGGAGGGCGACGCGGCGGCGTTGATCCATGCGTACTGCTCGTGGATCGCCTCGGGCTTCTTCTTCATCGGCGCGCTGTTCGTGGCGAATGCGGCCTTCAACAACCTCGGCCGGCCGCTGCTGTCGACGGGCTTCAACTGGGCCCGTGCCACGCTGGGGACCATTCCCTTTGCATGGATCGGTTCGCACTACGGGCCGGCCGGTGTGCTGGTGGGGCAGGCGGCGGGTGCGGCCATCTTCGGGACACTGGCGATGGTGGTTGCGTTCCGGTTGGCGGCGCGCCTCGGGCCGGTGCAGGACGCGGGGACGTCACTGGACGCGAGGCCGGTGCCGGAGGCGGGCAGTGCATCCTCGCTCGCAACGCTGATGCCGCCGAATGCCGACGATGGATAGCAGGCGCCAAACGATCCGCGCTCTCGCGAGACTGTTTCGGAGCCTGCCTTCAACGCGCGTGACGCATTGCGCAATGCGCTGTCTCACGGCGGCCACACCGGGTTGCCACCCTCTTGCGCGTAGCCCGATGCATTTGCACAATCCGCGCTCGATTTCACAACTGCATTGCAGCCGGTGACCAGCAACCTCCCGGCAGCCTCAAGACCCATTCAAGTTTCATGAATCGTTCCTTCGTTTTCTGATCCGCACACCACCGCCCCGGCTGGATGTGCATCGCATTCAGCCGCGGCCGACAAAGCCCCGGCGCATTTCTTGTTGCCGGGGTTTTGTTTTTTGGAGTGCGCACATGAGTGCCCAACGCAAGGCGCGAGACGACGACAAGCGACTCGCCCATTTCTATTTCTCGCTGCCGGCTACCAGGCCGCGTAACCCGGTGCTCGCCGCATTGGCGCAGCGACCGACCGGCCAGAACGCCGGGCGCCATCTGCGCACCCATCGGGCCGAACGCCGCGCGCAGAAGGTCGCGCTGCAACGCCTGGTGCGGGAGGTCTTCGATGCGTGAAGACATGGACAAGGTGATCGTCGAGCGCCCGCGTCGTGGTGGCGGCGTTCAGGGCGATGGCCGCACATGGCGCAACAGTCGCGAGCGCGGTTCGCACCTCGGCATGAAGCGGGGCCATGTCTTTCGCAAGCACCTGAATGAGAACCTTGCCCCGCTCAAGCGCTGGCTTCACAAGCAGGTGGACCGGCCATGGGACAAGGTGTATGCCGAACTCAGCGCCGGCATCGACAAGCGCAACGCCGTGCAGGCCCACATCCATGAACACCTCGACGGTTTCGTGGCGCGTGATGCGGTGTGGGAGGACGGCGAGGTGTTGCTGTCTTGGGGGCCGAGGCGCGTTCCGGTGCCGCCGCGCGAGGCACCCTGGATCGAACTGTTCGTGCATCCGGTGACGCGCATTCTGCTGCGCAACCGGTATTCGGACGGGTCGCGCGCCGCGCGGCGTGCGCAATGGAGCCGTCGCGCGCCAGCGCCGCCACGCCGCATCGTGATCGACGACTGGACACAATGGCATTGCATCGATGGCGAATGGCATGAGCTGGGACTGGACCTGCTGCCACCCACGACCGACCGTTCGCCGACGCGCTGGGACGCACTGCGCGAATGCCGTGTGGTGCGCGGCATCACCTGCCTGCCGGGCACCCAGACCCCTGCGCAGTTGTTCGGCCGCGCCAATGTCTACGTGGCCAGCAAGCGCCGCCTGTCCCGGGCCGAGATCCGGCGGCGCTTTCCGAACGGCATGCCGTCGCCTTCCGCGTAGATCAACCCGGCAGCAGCACCTTGTCGACGACGTGGATCACGCCGTTCGACTGGTAGACGTTGGCGATGGTCACCGTGGCGGTGCCGCCCTTGGCGTCGGTCACCATCACCTTGCTGCCGCTCATCGTCGCGGTGAGCGTGCCGCCGCTGGCGGTCTTCAGCGTGGCCTTGCCTCCGCCCGCGTTGATGGCGCTCATCAAGGCGGGGCCGTCCATCCGGCCCGGCACCACGTGGTAGGTCAACACCTTGGAAAGCGTCGGCTTGTTCTCGGGCTTGAGCAACGTGTCCACAGTGCCGGGCGGCAGCGCGACGAATGCTTCATTGGTCGGTGCGAACACGGTGAACGGGCCGGGGCTCTTGAGCGTGTCGACCAGGCCCGCGGCCTTGACCGCGGCGACCAGGGTGGTGTGGTCCTTCGAGTTGACGGCGTTGTCGACGATGTCTTTTCTCGGATACATCGCTGCGCCGCCGACCATCGGGTTGGCCGGCGCCATCGACAGGGTGCCGCTGCCGCCATTGGTCACGCTGTTGCTGCTCGTTCCCATGCCCCCCGCGCACGCGCTGAGCAGGACGGAGACGCTGACGGCGATCATGAGTTTTTTCATTGGGAAGCTCCTGGAAGGTTGAATGAAGCAAGGCATCTGTGGAAACCGCCAACAGCGCGGGGGCGCATTGCGCTTGCATCCAATACGCGCGCAGTGGCGCGGCGGATTCAACGGGGGGCTTTCCGGTCTTGCTTGCCGAGGCGTGGATAAGCCGGTCATGCGCCTGCGGCGCTGCCTGCGAGTGCGTGGACGGTTCGAGGCCGTAGGTTGTGTTCTCGAACGGCGCGGCAGGGGAGGTACAGGCGGCACGCGATTACGCGTCGGTCGCTCTCCACCAATTCATCACGCGCAAGCCTCGGACGCCTGCAAAGTCTTTCAGGTTGCGAGTAACCAGCGTCAAGCCCTGGGCGATGGCAATGGCGCCGATTTGGCCGTCGACAAATGGCAGCGTCTTGCCGTTACGCTCGGCCTCGGCGCGGATCTCTGCGTGTACGCGCGCCGCAGCGGCGTCGTAGGGCAGGATTGGCAGCGAACCCACCACGTCGGTCAGATACCGTTCGATGGCATCGCGTCGCTGGCCCGACGACATGCGCAACCAACCAAATCGCAACTCGTGCCAGACCGGGGCGCCAATGGCGAGTTCGCCCGAGTGCCGCTTCAAGGCAGCCATCACGGCGGCATTCGGCTGCGGACGCGCAGCCTCAGACAACACATTGCTGTCGAGCAGCCAAGTCACCATTTGAAGTCACGTCCCGCCGTCGTGTCGCGAATGTTGGCGAAGGGGTCCGCCCAGCCTTCGCCGGTGTGGTCGTCACCGGCGACCAGATGCTGTTGACGCCAATCGTCAAGCTTGCTCGCGAAACCTTGCGCCGATGCGGAAAGCCGGCGGAACTGGGCGACCGACATCAAGACGGCCGCAGGCGCACCGCGCCGAGAAATCAGGGCCGGTTCGTTACCCGTCTCCACGGAGCGCAGTGTGTCCGCCAGGTTGGCGCGGGCTTGCGAAAAAGGAATTTGCTGCACAAGGCCTCCTGGATTTGTACATTTGAATTGTACATTTGCCTGCGCTGCTGCGAAAGTCAATGAAGAACGGCGCCCCGTGGCGCCGTCATTTGCGGAGGTCGGGCCTCCTTGAAGCGATCAGTCGGTGATCGTTTTCAATCCAGCGTTGGCCATCAAGCCTCGCCCTTGACCTTCAACCGCCAGGCGTGCAGCAACGGCTCCGTGTAGCCGCTGGGCTGCTCGATGCCCTTGAACACCAGGTCCTGCGCGGCCATGTACGCCGCCGAGGTCTTGAAGTTGCCCGCCATGTTCTTGTAGAGCGCGTCGCCCGCGTTCTGCTTGTCGACCACTGCGGCCATGCGCTCGAAGGTCGCGTTGACTTCTTCCTTCGTCACGATGCCGTGCAGCAGCCAGTTGGCGATGTGCTGGCTCGAGATGCGCAGCGTGGCGCGGTCTTCCATCAGGCCGACGTTGTGGATGTCGGGCACCTTGGAGCAGCCGACGCCCTGGTCGATCCAGCGCACCACGTAGCCGAGGATGCCCTGCACGTTGTTGTCTAGTTCCTGCTGCTTTTCTTTAGCGGTCCAGTTGGTCGTCGGCGAGACAGGCACTTGCAGCAGGTCGTTGAGGATCGCGTCGCGCTGTGCGTCGGCGTCGATCTTCTCCAGTTCCTTCTGCACATCCGCCACGCTGACCTGGTGGTAGTGCAGCGCATGCAGCGTCGCGGCGGTCGGCGAAGGCACCCAAGCCGTGTTCGCGCCGGCCTTCGGATGGCCGATCTTGATCTTCAGCATGTCGGCCATCAGGTCCGGCATGGCCCACATGCCCTTGCCGATCTGTGCCTTGCCGCGCAGGCCGCAGCCGAGGCCCACCAGCACGTTGCTCTTCTCGTAGGCCGTGATCCACGGCGTGGTCTTCATGTCGCCCTTGCGCAGCATCGCGCCGGCCTGCATGCCGGTGTGCATCTCGTCGCCGGTGCGGTCCAGGAAGCCGGTGTTGATGAAAGCCACGCGCGCCGAGGCGGCGGCAATGCAGGCCTTGAGGTTGACGCTGGTGCGGCGTTCCTCGTCCATGATGCCGAGCTTCACGGTGTTGGCTGGCAGGCCCAGCAGTTGCTCGACGCGGCCGAACAGTTCGTTGGCAAAGGCGACCTCGGCCGGGCCGTGCATCTTCGGCTTGACGATGTAGATGCTGCCGGTGCGCGAGTTGCCCTTGCGCTTCAGGTCGATGGTGGCGATGGTGGTCGTGACGACGGCGTCCAGGATGCCTTCGGGGATTTCCTTGCCGCCGGCGAACAGGATGGCCGGGTTGGTCATCAGGTGGCCGACATTGCGCACGAACATCAGCGAGCGGCCATGCAGCTTCATCGGCTTGCCGTCGGCGGCGGTGTATTCGCGGTCCGGGTTCAGGCCACGCGTGAAGGTCTTGCCGCCCTTGCTCACTTCTTCCGTGAGCGTGCCGAGCTGGATGCCGAGCCAGTTGCTGTAAGCGACGACCTTGTCTTCCGCATCGACCACGGCCACCGAGTCTTCCAGGTCGAGGATGGTGGAGAGCGCGGCTTCCATCACGACGTCGCTGATGCCGGCGGCATCGGTCTTGCCGATGGCGGTGCTGCGGTCGATCTGGATGTCGAGGTGGATGCCGTTGTGCTTGAGCAGCACCGACGAAGGCGCGGCGGCGTCGCCGGTGTAGCCGACGAACTGCGACGGCTCGGCGAGGGCCGTGCTGCTGCTGTGCAAGGCGACGACCAACTGGCCGTCCTTGACGCTGTAGCCGGTCGCGTCCTTGTGCGAGCCGTTGGCCAGGGGCGCGGCCTGGTCGAGCACTTCGCGGGCGAAGGCGATGACCTTGGCGCCGCGCACGGGGTTGTAGCCCTTGCCCTTGTCGGCGCCGTCGGTCTCGGGGATGGCGTCGGTGCCGTAGAGCGCGTCATACAGCGAGCCCCAGCGTGCGTTGGCGGCGTTCAGCGCGTAGCGGGCGTTGAGGATGGGCACCACCAGTTGCGGGCCGGCCTGTTGCGCGAGTTCGGCATCGACGTTGGCGGTGGTGGTCTGCACGTCCTTCGGCGAGGGCACCAGGTAGCCGATCTTCTCGAGGAAGGCCCGGTACGCGGGCATGTCCTTGATCTGGCCCGGGTTGGCCTTGTGCCAAGCATCCATCTCGGATTGCAGGCGATCACGCTCGGCCAGCAGGGCGGCGTTCTTGGGCGCCAGGTCGGTCACGATCGCGTCGAAACCCTTCCAGAAAGTCGCGCCGTCCACGCCGGTGGCGGGCAGGACCTTCTGTTCGATGAATTGATGGAGTTCAGTCGCGACCTGGAGGCCGTGAACGGTGGTGCGTTCGGTCATATCGGGAAACCTCGGGGGGATATATGAAAGTGGAGGGTGCGAAACCCATGCCGATACTGTATTGGATACCGAGGCAAAGATTAATCGCCGAAGAATCCCGTTATTTGTGACAAGAATGCACTTAATCGGCGCTCAGACGCGGCCATTGAGTTGCTTTGCCGCAGTGAGCACCTGCCTGATGTAGGCCGCGTCGTAGCGGTGCGCGGGCATGGTGAGCGTCACGGCCGCGGCCAGCGCGCCGCGCGCATCGAGCACCGGCGCGGAGATGCCGGCCACGTCGGCCAACCGGTCGCCCACACTGCTGAAATAGCCGTCCTTGCGGATCCTGGCGTAGAGCGCCTTGTCCTTGGCGGCGGGTGAGGGCGCCTGAGGATCGAAGGCGGTCAATACGCGGCCGCCAGTGCCCTGGTCGAGCGGCAGCACGTCGCCGGCCTTGATGTGGTCGCGGATTGGATGCGGCGAATCGACGCGGTAGAGGCAGACGCGTACGGCATCGGCGCCGTGGCCCTGCTTGACGTGATAGGCCGCGCTCTCGCCGGTGGCCGCGACCAGGTCGCGCAGCACGGGCAGCACGATCTGGTCTAGGGAGAAGGCCGCCGCGTAGAGGCCATGCAGGCGGGCGATCTCGGCGCCGAGCGCGTAGCGGCCGTCGTCCAGCCGGCGAATCAATGCCGCATGTTCCAGCGAGGCCAGCAGGCGCAGCACCGTGCTCTTGTAAAGCTGTGTGCGCGCCGCGAAATCGCCGAGCGACAGGGCGTCGTCACCGGGTTGAAAGGCAGCCAGCAGGCTCAACGCACGATCGACCGCTGCAGCGCCGCCTGGGGCGGCATTGAGGTCGGAGACGGATTCGGTCTGGGCTTTGCGCGGCATGGCGGCTCCTTGACAGGTCGGCGGTTTGTCGATTTAATTCTGTTTAACGGAATATAGTTCTATCTAACAGAACGGTCAAGCAAGGAGACGAATTCCATGACATCCCCCGATGTGCTGATCAGCGAGGTCGGTCCGCGCGACGGCCTGCAATCGGTCAAGGCCACGATGCCCACCGCCGACAAGCTGCGTTGGATCGACGCACTCTACGCAGCCGGCGTGCGCGAGATCGAAGTCGCGTCCTTCGTGCCTGCCAAGTTGCTGCCGCAGATGGCCGACGCGGCCGAGGTGGTGCGCCATGCGATCACCTTGCCCGGCCTGACCGTGATGGCGCTGGTGCCCAACCGGCGCGGCGCCGAGGCTGCATTGGCGGCCGGTGTCCACAAGCTCACCATGCCGGTGTCCGCAAGCGCGGCCCATTCGCTCGCCAACGTGCGCAAGACGCGCGAGCAGATGGTCGAGGAGGTGCGGGCCATCTCCGACCTGCGCCGTGACATGGCCCCGCACGTCAAGCTGGAAGCCGGCATCTCCACCGCCTTCGGCTGCACGTTGCAAGGCGACGTGCCGGAGGACGAGGTCATCGCGCTGGCCGTGCAGTGCATCGCCGCGGGCGCGGACGAATCGGGGCTCTCCGACACCGTCGGCTATGCCAACCCCGCGCAAGTGCGACGGCTCTTCAAGCGCCTCCGCGCGGAACTCGGCGAGCACGCGGGCGCGGCCCACATGCACAACACGCGCGGCCTCGGCCTGGCCAACTGCCTCGCGGCCTACGAGGAGGGCGTACGCACCTTCGACTCATCGCTGGGCGGCCTCGGCGGCTGCCCCTACGCGCCGGGCGCATCGGGCAATGTCGTCACCGAGGACCTGGTCTTCATGTTCGAGGCGATGGGCGTTCGCACCGGCATCGACATCGACCGACTGATGGCCGCTCGGGCTCCGCTGATCGCCGGTCTGCCGGGAGAACCGGTCTACGGCATGACGCCCGAAGCCGGCCTGCCCAAGGGATTCAAGCCACAAGGAACAACCCATGTCTGAAGTACAGAAGCCACTGCCCTACGCGGGCGTCCGCGTCGTCGAGTTCACCCACATGGTCATGGGCCCGAGCTGCGGCATGCTGCTGGCCGACCTGGGCGCCGAGGTCATCAAGGTCGAGCCGGTGGAGGGCGACAACACGCGACGCCTGCTCGGCTCCGGCGCAGGCTTCTTCCCGACCTTCAACCGCAACAAGAAGAGCGTCGCGCTCGACCTCAAGCGCCCCGAAGGCGTCGAAGCCGCGCTGCGCCTGATCGCCACCGCCGACATCGTGAGCGAGAACTTCAAGCCCGGCACGATGAAGAAGCTGGGCCTCGACTACGACAGCCTCAAGAAGCTCAACCCGCGCCTCATCTACGTGAGCCACAAGGGCTTCCTGCCCGGCCCCTACGACCACCGCACCGCCCTCGACGAAGTGGTGCAGATGATGGGCGGGCTGGCCTACATGACCGGCCGTTCCGGCGACCCGCTGCGCGCGGGCACCAGCGTCAACGACATCATGGGCGGCATGTTCGGCGCCATCGGCGCCATGGCTGCGCTGAGACAGCGCGACATCACGGGCGAGGGCTGCGAAGTGCAGTCGGCCCTGTTCGAGAACAACATCTTCCTGGTCGCGCAGCACATGATGCAGTTCGCCGCCACCGGCAAGGCGGCCGACCCCATGCCCAGCCGCATCTCCGCCTGGGCCGTCTACGACGTCTTCACCGTGAAGGACGGCGAGCAGATCTTCCTCGCGGCCGTCAGCGACAAGCAGTGGGGGATCTTCTGCAAGGCCTTCGGCCTGGAAGAGATGCTGGCCGACCCGCGCCTCAAGACCAACAACGACCGCGTGAAGGCCCGCGACTGGATGCTGCCGATCCTGCGCTCCCACCTGGCCGATCGCAGTGCCGCCGAACTCAGCGCCGTCTTCGAGCAGAACGAACTGCCCTTCGCGCCGATCAGCCGCCCGCAGGACCTCTTCGACGACCCGCACCTCAACGCGACCGGCGGCCTCGCGCCGATCCGCATGAACGACGGCAGCACCTCGAAGGTGCCGTTGATGCCCTTCACGATCGGTGGCGAGCGTCCGGGCATCCGCCTGCAGCCGCCATTGATCGGCGAGCACACCAACGCCTTGCTCAAGGAAGTCGGCTACAGCGACGCCGACATCGCAGCGCTCAAGTCACAGCACATCACCACCGGAGACTGACCCCATGCCTTTCCGCATTGCCCGCAGGACCCTGCTGGCTGGCGCAGCCGCGCTCGCCTTCTTGCCCAACGCCTTCGCCGCCGACACGTGGCCGGACAAGCCGATCCGCTTCATCGTCCCCTACACACCCGGCGGCGCCACCGACATCGTCAGCCGCCTGGTCGCGCAAAAGATGACCGAGGACACCAAGTGGACCTTCGTCATCGACAACCGCGCCGGTGGCAACGGCAACATCGGCATGGACGCCATCGCCAAGGCCAAGCCCGACGGCTACACCATCGGCATGGGCCAGACCGCCAACCTCGCGATCAACCCGACCCTGTTCCCGAAGATGCCCTACGACGCGTTGAAGGACGCGGCGCCCGTGGCCGTCGTCGCCTCGCAACCCGTGGTGATGGTGGTGCGCACCGACGCGCCGTACAAGACACTCGCCGACGTGGTCAAGGCCGCCAAGGCCAAGCCGGGCGAGGTCAAGCAGGCGCTCGCGGGCACCGGCACGCTGGGCCATATGGCCGGCGAGGTGCTGGCAAAGCAGGCCGGCTTCAAGGTGCTCAACGTGCCGTACAAAGGCGCCGCGCCGGCCATCACCGACCTGCTCGGCGGCCAGACCGACTACATGTTCGCCACGCCGCAGGGCGCGCTCGCGATGGTCAAGGGCGGCAAGCTGCGCGCGCTCGCGGTCACCTCGACGAAGCGCCTGGCCGTGCTGCCCGACGTGCCGACCGTCGCCGAAACATACAAGGGCTTCGAGGCCGTCGACTGGAAGGCCATCGTCGCGCCGACCGGCACATCCGCCGACGTGGTGAACAAGCTCAACGCCGCCGTCAACAAGGCACTGGCGAACCCCGCGGCGATCTCGCAGCTGGCGGCAGAGGGCAGCACGCCCGTCGGCGGCACCGTCGAGCAGGCTGCGCAGTACATCAAGGCGGAGCATGCGAAGTGGGGCGCGGTGGTGCGCGAGTCCGGCATCCAGCCCGAGTGATCACGTCCAGAACCACAAGGAGACATTCCCATGAAGACGCGACACATCTTCTGCCTCACCGCTGCATTGATGGCCCCCCTGTTGGCCAGCGCCCAATCCGCCTGGCCCGACAAGCCGGTGCGCCTCATCGTCCCCTACTCGCCGGGCGGCACCACCGACTACGCGGCGCGCCAGATCGCGCAGAAGCTCACCGAGCAGACCGGCAAGTCCTTCTATGTCGAGAACAAGGCCGGCGCCAGCGGCATGATCGGCTCCGACCTGGTCGCCAAGGCAGCGCCGGACGGCGGCACCTTCCTCGTCAACGACACCACCTACGCGATGCTGCCGCATCTCTACAAGAAGATGCCGTGGGACCACGCGACAGGCCTGGTGCCCGTGACCAACATCGTCGATACGCCGCTGGCACTCGTGGTCGGTGCCGCGTCGCCGTACAAGACCGTGGAACAGTTGATCGACGCGGCGCGCAAGAGCCCCGACAAGCTCACCTTCGGTTCCGGCGGCATCGGCAGTTCGACGCACCTCGGCGGCGAACTGTTCAAGCAGAACGGCAAGGTTTCACTCACCCATGTGCCGTACAAAGGTGCCGGTGAAGCCATGCTCGGCGTGGTGTCGGGCCAGGTCGACGTGCTGGTCACGGCGGCGCCGACGGCGATCGCCCAGATCAACGGCGGCAAGATTCGCGCGCTGCTCGTGACATCGCCCAAGCGCATTGCCGCGCTGCCCGATGTGCCCACCAGCGCGGAGGCCGGCCTCAAGGGTTTCACCGCCACCAACTGGTTCGGCATCGCCGCGCCGAAGGGCACACCGCAGGCCATCATCGACAAGATGCAGGCCGAGGTGAAGAAGGCGCTGGCCTCGCCGGACCTCGTCAAGCGCTTCGCCGAGCAGGGCGCAGAACCGGGTGGCCTGTCCGTTGCCGACTTCCAGAAGTTTGTTCGCGGACAGACCGACGACTGGGGCAAGGTCATCAAGGCCGCGGGCGTGCAACCGGAGTGAATGCGCGATGTGGAACCTCAGCTTCGCACCGCCGCAAGTGATCGATGCGCGTGTGCTCACGCGCCTGCCTGACGCATTCCGCGCGCCACGTCGCACCGGGTGGGTCGACGCCAACAAGCCCGGTCACGTCATGGACAGCTTTCTCGAAGGGCCGGTGTTCGACGCTGCGGGCAACCTGTACGTCGCCGACATTCCCTACGGCCGCATCTTCCGCATCACGCCGACGCTGGAGTGGCAACTGGTCGTGCAGTACGACGGCTGGCCCAACGGCATGGCCCTGCACGCGGACGGCAGCCTGTGGATCGCGGACTACCAGCGTGGCATCCTGTCGCTCGACATGGCAAGCGGCCATGTCGAGACCGTGCTCGCGCACCGCAACAGCGAGTCCTTCAAGGGCGTGAACGACCTTTGCTTCGACGGCCACGGCAACCTGTATTTCACCGACCAGGGGCAGACCGGGCTGCATGATCCGAGCGGCCGGGTCTACCGCCTCGGCGTCGACGGCAAGCTCGACCTGCTGCTCGCCAATGCGCCCAGCCCCAACGGCGTGGCGCTGAGTGCCGACGGCAAGGTGCTGTTCGTCGCCGTCACGCGCGGCAACCAGGTCTGGCGCGCGCCCCTGTTGCCGGATGGCAGCATCTCGAAGATGGGCGCATTCCAGACCTTTTTCGGGACCAGTGGGCCCGATGGCCTCGCCGTTGCCGACGACGGCAGCCTGGTCGTCGCCCACGCGAGCCTGGGCGGCGCGTTCGTGCTCAACGCGATGGGCGAGGTCACGCATTTCATTCGCAGCCCCACGGGCAAGACGGTGACCAACGTGGCATTCCGGCCGGGCACGCGCGAGCTGGTCATGACCGAATCGGCGTCCGGGACTGTGCTGTCGGCAGGATTGCCTCCGTCGTAGCTGCCTGCGGAAGCGACGACGCGGGCCGCGATCGACGGCAAGTTGTCGTGCGGCCGGATGCCGCCCGGACGACGACGCGGAACCCTGGCGTGCCACCGCGCCGCCGCGCTTCGCATAATCCCCGCGATGGACCGCCTCAAGCAACTCGAATCCTTCGTCTCCATCGCCACCCGCGGCAGCCTCACCGCGGCGGCCAAGGCGGAGAACGTGGCGCCCGCGATCATGGGGCGGCGCATCGACGCGCTGGAGGAACGCCTCGGCGTGAAGCTGTTCGTGCGCACAACGCGCCGCATCACGCTCACGCACGAGGGCAGCGCCTTCCTCGAGGACTGCCAGCGCCTGCTGGTCGAGTTCGCCAATGCCGAGGCCAGCGTCAGCGCCGGCGGGGTCAAGGCCAGCGGGCACCTGCGCGTGACGGCGCCGGCGGGTTTCGGCCGTCGCCATGTGGCGCCGCTGGTGCCGCGCTTCCATGCGCTGCATCCGGAGGTGCGCATCTCCTTGAACCTCAGCGACCGCGTGATCGACGTGGCCGGCGAAGGCTATGACTGCGCGGTGCGCGTGGGCGACCTGCCCGACTCTTCGCTGGTGAGCCTGCGCCTGGCCGACAACCGCCGCCGCTGTGTCGCAACGCCGGAATTCATCCGCCGCCACGGCGCGCCGCGCCACCCGGCGGACCTCGTGCGTTTCGCCTGCCTCACGCTCTCCAGCGATGCATCGCAAACGCGTGGCTGGGCCTTTCGCCTGCCGCCCGCGCCGGGCACGGAGGGTGGCGACGAAGTGATCCACCTGCGCCCCAGCGGCCCGCTCGACTGCACCGACGGCCAGGTGCTGCACGACTGGTGCCTGGCCGGCCACGGCATCGCCTGGCGCAGCAACTGGGAGGTCGAGGCCGAGATCGACGCCGGCCTGCTGGTGCCCCTGCTCGACGACTTCGCCGCGCCGCCGAACGGCGTGTACGCGGTGTTCCCGCAGCGCAAGCACCTGCCCTTGCGCGTGCGGCTGTGGCTGGACTTCCTCAAGGCGCAATACGAGATGCCGGAGTACTGGGGCCGCAGCGCATAGACCCATAGGCAAGGCAGGCACGTTGCTTGCACAATCCAGTGATGACCCTTGAAGCCATCCTTGCCTACCTGCATCTGTTGGCCATCCTGACGATGGTGGTCTTCGTCGCGAGCGAAGCGGCGCTGTGCCGCATCGAGTGGATCAACGCCGCCGTCGTCGAGCGGTTGGCACGCGTCGACATGGTCTACGGCATCGCCGCCGTGCTGGTGTTGCTGACCGGCGTGCTGCGCACCTGGCTCGGCGTCAAGGGCACCGGCTGGTACTGGACCAATCCCCTGCTGCACATCAAGCTCACGCTGTTCATCATCGTGGGTGTTCTCTCTGCCTTCCCCACCATGACCTACATTCGCTGGCGCAAGACGTTGCGTGCCACAGGCGCGTTGCCCGCCGAGGTGGAGGTCCGCAAGACGCGCAAGCTCGTGATGATCCAGGCGCACCTGATCGCGCTCATCCCGCTGTTCGCGGTGTTCCTGGCGCGGGGCTTCGGCAAGTAGGCTGCGGCGGTGGGCCGGCGGGCGCGGTGACGCAAGCATCAACAACACATGGGAGGAGGGCACGTGAGTCCTGGGTTCATCAAGCTTCTGTTCGCCGGCACGATCTTCACCAGTGCCTTCCTGCTGTTCCTGGTCCAGCCGCTGATCGCCAAGCAGATCCTGCCGTGGTTCGGCGGGTCGGCCGCGGTGTGGTCGATCTGCATGGTGTTCTTCCAGGTCGTGCTGCTGGCTGGGTACGCGTACTCCGATGCGGTGACGCGGCGGTTCACGCCGAAAGTGCAGGCCCGGTTGCATGTCGCGCTGCTGCTGGTGAGTCTGGCCTTCCTGCCGATCGTGACCAGCGCGCGCTGGAAGCCCGCCGGCTCCGAAGACCCGACGCTCTGGATCCTCGGCCTGCTGCTGGGCACCATCGGGCTGCCGTATTTCCTGCTGTCGACCACCGGGCCGCTGGTGCAGTCCTGGCTCTCGCGCACGCCGTGGGGTTCGCAGGTGTACCGCTACTTCTCGCTGTCGAACCTCGCCTCGCTGGCCTCGCTGTTGAGCTACCCCGTGTTGATCGAGCCGCACAGTTCGCTGCTGCGGCAGGCGCAGGGCTGGTCGTGGGCCTATGCGGCCTTCGTGCTGCTGTGCATCGGGACCACGGTGTACGCGGCGCGACAGGGCGCGGCGCCGACCGTGGCCGCCACCGGGACCGTGTCGGCGCCGGCCACGCCACAGCGCGCACCCCATGCCTCCGACTACCTTCTCTGGCTCGGCCTGCCCGCGCTCGGCTCCTGGCTGTTGCTGGCCATCACCAACCACATCACGCAGAACGTCGCGGCCATTCCCTTCCTGTGGGTGC
The DNA here is from genome assembly GCF_037889955.1 of Variovorax robiniae. Taxonomy (NCBI): domain Bacteria; kingdom Pseudomonadati; phylum Pseudomonadota; class Betaproteobacteria; order Burkholderiales; family Comamonadaceae; genus Variovorax; species Variovorax robiniae. The sequence continues at coordinate 19,482 of NZ_JBBKZS010000012.1, read as the reverse complement.
TGCCGCTGTCGGTCTACCTGCTGACCTTCGTGCTGTGCTTCGAAAGCGACCGCTGGTATCGCCGTGCCTTCTTCCTGCCGGCCACGGCGGTGATGCTGGTGCTGTGCGCCTTCGGGTTGCAGGCCGACCTCGGCTTCAACGTCAAGACCGCGCTGCCTCTTTACGTGATCGGGCTGTTCGTGCTGTGCATGTTCTTCCATGGCGAGATGGCGCGTATGCGGCCGGCGCCGCAATACCTCACGCGCTTCTACCTGATGCTGTCGCTGGGTGGCGCCATCGGCGGCATCTCGGTCGGCCTGGTCGCGCCGCATGTGCTGCCCGCGTATTACGAACTGGGCGTTGGCCTGGTGCTGAGCGCGCTCGCGGGCGCGGCGGTGCTGCGCGACCGGCGCCTGGGATGGGCGGGCGGCTTGGCGCTCGCGGCCTGCTGCGCCTGGTTCCTCGCCTTGCAGGTGCGCAACGAAAGCGCTGACACGCGCGAGATGTCGCGCAACTTCTACGGCACCCTGATCACGCTCGACACGCGGCGCGACAAGCCCGAGGACAACGTGCGCCAGATGTACCACGGCTCGGTCAAGCACGGCGAGCAGTTCCTGGCACCGGCCCGTCGCCGCGAGCCGACCAGCTACTACGGCGCCACCTCGGGCATCGGCCTGGCGCTGGCCGAGGCGCCGCAGGGTCCGCGCCGCGTGGGGCTGATCGGGCTCGGGGCCGGCACGCTAGCGGTGTATGGCCGGAAGGGTGACGTCTACCGCATCTACGAGATCAACCCCCAGGTCTTCGAGCTGGCGGACACTGAATTCACCTTCCTGCATGACAGCCCCGCAAAGATCGAGCGCGTGCTCGGCGATGCCCGGCTGGCGCTGGAACGCGAGGAGCCGCAGCAGTTCGACGTGCTGGCCGTCGACGCCTTCTCCGGCGATTCAGTGCCGATCCATCTCATCACGGAAGAGGCGATGGAGGTCTACCTGCGCCACATCAAGGCGGATGGCGTGATCGCCTTCCACGTGACCAACCGGTTCCTCGCGCTGGCCCCGGTCGTGGTCGAGATCGCCAAGGCGCAGGGGCTGCATGCGGTGCTGGTCCACGACGAAGCCGAGCACAACGATGCGCTGCGCCGCACCGATTGGGTGCTCGTCTCGCGCAACCCGGCCAGTCTCGAACGCGAATCGATCCGCCGTGCCAGCGTCCCGGTGACGCCGATCGCGGGCCTGCAAGCCTGGACAGACGACTTCAACAACCTGTTTGGCGTGCTGAAGTAGGGCCGACCCGGTCTGCAAGAGCAAGAAGGCCCGCACGCGGCGGGCCTGGGTTCAATGCTGGGAGTCGCGGTGCCTCAGCCCTTGGCTGCGTCAGCTTCGCACTTCTTCATGAAGCTGTTCTTGGCGGCGCCTGCCAGGGGCTTGCCGTTCTTGTCGACTGCCTTGGCCGCACAAGCCGGGGTGGCGGCGGCCTTGGTGTCCTTTTCGCACTTCTTGACGAAGCTGTTCTTGGCGGCGCCAGCAAGCTTCTTCTCGGCCGCCTGCATGTCGCAGCTTCCGCCCGCGGCAGCGGCTGCAGGGGCGGCGGCAGGCGCCGCGGCCTTGTCCTGCGCTTGCGCAGTTCCAAAAGTGAGACAGGCGCCCAAGGCGACGGTGGAGGCGACCAGGGAAAGGAGCTTCTTCATGATGGTGTATGTCCTTGCAAGGTTGGTTGTGACAGTGCCCCGCTCCCGGGGCCGACCATCCTAACGGTCGACCCTGTCCGCTGGATGACCAGCACGGGCCGCCCAAAATTCGCCCCGGTAAAATTCCCGAATGCTATTGGTCAAACAAGAGTTGCTCGCAGCACTCGCGAGCACGCTCGAATCCTTCCTGCCCGGCGCCAGCGCCAAGGCCATCTTCGAATCGCCCAAGGTGGCAGCGCATGGCGACTTCGCCAGCACCGCCGCCATGCAGCTCGCCAAGCCGCTCCAGCGCAAGCCGCGCGAGCTGGCCGAGCAGTTGAGCGCCGCCCTCATGGCCACGCCGGCCTTCGCCCAGTGGGTCGACGCGGTCGAGATCGCCGGCCCCGGCTTCCTCAACGTGCGCCTGAAGCTGGCGGCCAAGCAGCAGGTCGTGCGCGAGGTGCTGAACGACCGCGCTGCATTCGGGCAGCAGCCCGCGAATGAAGAGCGTGTGCTGGTCGAGTTCGTCTCCGCCAACCCGACCGGCCCGCTGCACGTCGGCCACGGCCGCCAGGCTGCGCTCGGCGACGCCATCTGCAACCTGCTCGCCACGCAGGGCGACAAGGTCTGGCGCGAGTTCTACTACAACGATGCCGGCGTGCAGATCCAGACGCTGGCCAACAGCACGCAACTGCGCGCCAAGGGTTTCAAGCCCGGCGACGCCTGCTGGCCGACCGACCCCGACAACCCGGCCAGCAAGGCCTTCTACAACGGCGATTACATCGCCGACATCGCCGCCGACTTCCTGGCGAAGAAGACCGTCAAGTCCGATGACCGCGAGTTCACCGCCAGCGGCGACGTGGACGACATCGACTCGATCCGCGAATTCGCCGTGGCCTACCTGCGCCGCGAGCAGGACCTGGACCTGAAGGCTTTCCAGGTCAAGTTCGACCACTACTACCTGGAGTCGAGCCTGTACACCAGCGGCCGCGTCGAGTCGACGGTGAACCGCCTGGTCGCCAACGGCAAGACCTACGAGCAGGACGGCGCGCTGTGGCTCAAGTCGACCGACTACGGTGACGACAAGGACCGCGTCATGCGCAAGAAGGACGGCACGTACACCTACTTCGTGCCGGACGTGGCCTATCACATCGCCAAGTGGGAGCGTGGCTTCCACAAGGTCGTGAACATCCAGGGCACCGACCACCACGGCACCATCGCGCGCGTGCGCGCCGGCCTGCAAGCCGCGGGCGAAGGCATTCCCCAGGGCTTCCCCGACTACGTGCTGCACACGATGGTGCGCGTGGTGCGCGGCGGCGAGGAGGTCAAGATCAGCAAACGCGCCGGCAGTTACGTCACGCTGCGCGACTTGATCGAGTGGACCAGCACCGACGCCGTGCGTTTCTTCCTGCTGAGCCGCAAGCCCGACACCGAATACACCTTCGACATCGACCTGGCCCTCTCGCAGAACAACGACAACCCGGTCTACTACGTCCAGTACGCCCACGCCCGCATCCGCAAGATGCTGCGCGACTGGGGCGGCGACGTGGCCGCGCTGGCCGGCGTCGACCTGTCGCCGCTGCAGGTGCCGCAGGCGCAGACGCTGATGCTGCAACTGGCCAAGTACCCCGAGATGCTTACCGCGGCGGCGCGGGATTTCGCCCCTCACGATGTCACCTTTTACCTCCGTGAACTGGCCGCCAACCTGCACAGCTACTACGATGCCGAGCGCGTGCTGGTGGACGATGAAACGCTGAAGAACGCCCGCCTGGCGCTGGTCGCGGCGTGTGCGCAGGTGCTGCACAATGGCTTGGCAGTGCTCGGCGTCAGCGCGCCGGAAAAAATGTGACATCCATGAAAAAACGACAAAGCGGCAATGTAGTCATCGGCCTGATCATCGGCCTCGTCATCGGGCTGGGTGTGGCCCTGGGCATCGCGGTCTACGTGACCAAGGTGCCGATCCCGTTCATGACCAAGACGCAGCGTGGCGGCGCGGAACAAGACGAGGCCGAGGCCCGCAAGAACCGCGACTGGGACCCGAACGCGCCGCTGGCCGGCAAGGCCGGTGCCAAGCCGCCCGCGCCCGCCCCGGTCGCCGTGGCGCCCACGACCGTGCCCCAGCCCGCCACGGTGGGCCCGCTCAATCCGCCGGCCACCCCGCCCGTGCCGGTGGTGGTCGCGCCCACCAAGCCGGGCGCCAAGCCAACGACGCCGGCCGAAGCCAACGCCTCGCCCTCCAACGACCCGATCGGCGACCTCGCCCGCTCGAAAACTGGCGGTGGCACGCAGGTCGCGGCTGCGGCGCCGTCTTCCGGCGCGGACCCGTTCATGTACTTCGTGCAGGCCGGCGCCTACCGCTCGACCGAGGATGCCGAGGCGCAACGTGCCAAGCTTTCGCTGATGGGCGTCGAGACCAAGGTCACCGAACGCGAGCAGGCCGGACGCACCGTCTACCGTGTGCGTGCCGGTCCCTACAGCAAGAAGGACGATGCCGATCGCCTGAAGGAACGGCTCGACAGCGGCGGCCTGGATACCGCGCTGGTCCGGGTGCAGAAGTAAGCTGCCGCACGGCTGGTGCCTGCTTCGAGCAGGCCTTTCGCTCCTCGCCGGAAGAGACTGCGGCACCGCATCGCCGGCCGCCTTGTCTTCCACGAAAGGTGGTAGGCCAAGCGGGCTAGCCGCGAAGCCTCGGAAACTAATTGAAACTTGCAGGGAGAATGGCGCACGGCCGGCGCGCGAGGAACTTCGCGTCGCATGGCAAGCTCTGTCAGCCGCACTGGAGAATTTGTTCAATGAATCGTCGTGATTTTTCGCTGGCCGCCACTTCGCTCGGCCTGCTCCCCCTGGCCAGCCCGTCGCATGCGCAGGCCCCCATGTTCGCGGCCGGCAAGGACTACATCAAGCTCGGCAAGGCCGCGCCGGTGGATTCGCCGGCCGGCAAGGTCGAGGTGGTCGAGTTCTTCTCGTACAACTGCCCGCACTGCGCCGCCTTCGAGCCGGACCTGGAGAAGTGGGTCAAGAAACTGCCGCCGCAGGTTGCTTTCCGGCGCGTGCCGGTGGCCTTCGTCGGCAACGACGTCGAGAGCAAGCAGCGCATGTACTACACGCTCGAGGCCATGGGCAAGGTCGACGAGATGCAGATGAAGATCTTCGACGCCATCCACCGCCAGCGCCAGCCGATCATGGGCGACGACGCCATCCTGGCCTGGGTCGCCAAGCAGCCGGAACTCGACGCCAAGAAATTCGGCGAGATGTTCAAGTCCTTCTCCGTCTCGGGCAAGGTCAAGCGCGCCACGCAGTTGCAGAACGAATACCAGGTCAGCGGCGTGCCCGCTTTCGGCGTGGCGGGCCGCTGGTATGTGGACGGCGAACTGGCCAAAAGCATGGAGCGCGCGCTGCAAATCACCGATTACCTGATCGGCGAAGCCCGCAAGACTTGATCGATCAAGTCATTCGTCAGAAATATCGACCTCTGACACTGGGCCTTTCGTCAAGGTCGCGTCAGCCTGCCGCATACAATGGGCGCAGCAAGTTTCGTGCCTTTATGACCACGCGCTCATTCCTCCTCACCCCGCTTCGATCCGCATGCAAGGCAACCCTCGGTCTGCTCACCCTGGCGGCCGTTGCGGGCGCGCCGCTGGCACACGCTGAAAAGGCCGATCGCGCCAAGCCGATGAACATCGAGTCCGACTCGATGCGCTACGACGACCTGAAGCAGACCAGCGTGTTCACCGGCGCCGTGGTCGTCACCAAGGGCACCATCATCATCCGCGGCGCGCGCATCGACGTGCGGCAGGACCCTGAGGGCTACCAGTACGGCGTGGTCACCGCCGCACCCGGCAAGCTGGCCTACTACAAGCAGAAGCGCGACGCGCCCGGCGGCGACGAGTGGATCGAGGGCGAATCCGACCGCATCGAGTACGACAGCCGCGCCGACAACGTCAAGTTCATCGGCCATGCCGTGATGCGGCGCCTGATCGGCAGCAAGGTCAACGACGAAAGCAGCGGCCCGCTGATCGTCTACGACCAGAGCAACGACACCTTCACAGTCAACGGCTCCACCGTGCCGCCGGACGCTGCCGTGTCGACCGGCACGCAAGGTGCGCGGGTGCGTGCGGTGCTCACGCCGCGTCCGCCGGCCAACGCAGTGCCGGGCAGCCCCAGGGCCGGCTCCGCGCCTCCGCCGCCCGCGCCGGCCCCTGGCGCCGGCCTGCGCTCCACCACCACGCTCGGTGGGGAAGCGCGTCCGTGATGCGCAACGACAACGCCTTGATCGACACCGGCGGCGAGCCTTTGCTCGGGTCCGGTGGCGGCGCCGTCGCGGGTATCGCCGGGAACGGCAGCCGCCTGGAAGCGCGCGGCCTGCAGAAGTCCTACGGCAGCCGCATGGTGGTCAAGGACGTGTCGCTGGGCGTGCAGAAGGGCGAAGTGGTCGGCCTGCTCGGTCCCAACGGCGCCGGTAAGACCACGTCCTTCTACATGATCGTGGGCCTGGTCCGGGCCGATGCCGGCGACATCACCATCGACGGCGAGCCGATCGCGCACATGCCGATCCACCGCCGCGCGCGCATGGGGCTGAGCTACCTGCCGCAGGAGGCCTCGATCTTCCGCAAGCTGACGGTCGAGCAGAACGTGCGCGCCGTGCTGGAGCTGCAATTCGAGACCAATGCCAAGGGCAAGCGCGTGCCGCTGACCGAAGGCCGGATCGCGCAGCGCCTCACCGAATTGCTGACCGACCTGCGCGTCGAACATCTGCGTGATTCCCCGGCACTGTCACTGTCGGGCGGAGAACGCAGGCGCGTGGAAATCGCGCGGGCGCTGGCCACCCAGCCGCGCTTCATCCTGCTGGACGAGCCCTTCGCGGGGATCGACCCGATCGCCGTGATCGAGATCCAGCGGATCATCAGCTTCCTGAAGGGGCGCGGCATCGGCGTGCTCATCACGGACCACAACGTGCGGGAGACGCTGGGCATCTGCGATCACGCTTTCATCATCAGCGACGGGCAAGTGCTGGCACAAGGCACGCCTTCGGAGATCGTCGACAACGCGGAGGTACGCAGGGTGTATCTCGGCGAGCATTTCAGAATGTAGGGGCCTCGGCATGAAGCAAGGCCTGTCGCTGCGCGTATCGCAGCACCTGGCACTGACGCCCCAATTGCAGCAGTCGATCCGGCTGTTGCAGCTGTCGACGCTGGAACTGAGCCAGGAAGTCGAGCAGATGCTCGACGACAACCCGTTCCTGGAACGTACCGCGGAAGAGGCCGTGCGCGAGGAGTTCGGCCTCGAGGCTGCGGACACGCCGCCGCCGCGGGACGACGACTTCGCGACCGTGCCAGCCGCCAACGGCGCCGACGGCCCCGCCACGAGCGCCGCTTCGAACGATGCGGATGCCGCCACCGCCGATGCGACCGCCGACGGCGTCTCCGACGGCGAGCCCGACTGGGGCGGCGACGGCACCGTCGACATGGTGCCCGACGACAGCGAATGGGGCGGCGACGCCCCCGCGCGTGCCAACAACCTGAACGGCGACGAGCGCGCCGACGCCACCGAACTGGCGCGCAGCCAGGAGTCGCTGCAGGCCTTCCTGCACCGCCAGGCCCTGGGCCTGCGCCTCGACGATACCGACCGCGCCGCGCTGAGCTTCCTGATCGAGTCGCTCAACGACGACGGCTACCTGGAGGACTCGCTGCCTGCGCTGGCCTCGGGCCTGGCCGGCAGCGACAACGACGAGTTCGATGAACTTGTGCACCGCTTCCAGATGGCGCTGGGCCTGCTGCAGAGCCTGGAGCCGGTCGGCGTGGGTGCGCGCGACCTCGGCGAATGCCTGGCGATCCAGCTGCGCGCGCTGGCCGATGAGGATGAATCCGAGGACGAGGAGCAGGTGCGCAAGGTCGCCATCGCGATCTGCAAGCTGCCGATGGACCTGCTGGCCCGCCGCGACTTCAAGCGCCTGGCCACGCTGACCAAGAGCAACGAAGAACTGGTGCGCGGCGCGATGCAGCTCATCGCGCGGCTGGAGCCCAAGCCGGGCCGGCGCTTTGTCGACGTCGAGCGCAACGTGGTCGTGCCGGACGTGATCGTCTCCCGCACCGGCCGCGGCGCCTCGCTCAAGTTCCGCGTGATGCTCAACCCGGACGTGATGCCGCGCCTGCGCGTGCACGACATCTACGCCGGCGCGCTGAAGGCGCACAAGGGCGAGGGCAGCCAGGCGCTGTCGCAGCGGCTGCAGGAGGCGCGCTGGTTCATCAAGAACATCCAGCAGCGATTCGACACGATCCTGCGCGTATCCAACGCCATCGTCGAGCGGCAGAAGAACTTCTTCGTGCATGGCGAACTGGCCATGCGGCCGCTGGTGCTGCGCGAGATCGCCGACGAGCTGGGCCTGCATGAATCGACCATCAGCCGCGTGACGACCGCCAAGTACATGGCGACGCCCTACGGCACGGTGGAGCTCAAGTACTTCTTCGGCTCTGCGCTGGGCACGGAGACGGGCGGCAATGCGTCGAGCACGGCGGTGCGGGCGCTGATCAAGCAGTTCGTGACCAGCGAGAACATCAAGAAGCCGCTGTCGGACAGCCAGATCTCGGACATGCTCAAGGAGCAGGGGATCGAGTGCGCGCGCCGGACGGTGGCGAAGTACCGCGAGGCGCTGCGGATCGCGCCGGCGAATTTGCGCAAGGCGCTGTAGCGCTGCGTTCGTTCCGGGAAGCACGGCCCCCGCTCGGGCGCAGCCGCTGCACGATGGTTGCACGATCAGGGCGCGTGCCGCCTGCGCAATGGCCGTCCGCCGCGGCCGATCAAGACCCGACCGGCACCTGACCCGCATCCGCCCCCTCGTGTTCGCGCATGGGCGGATTGGCCTCGCATTTCCGCGATTTCCGGCATCTGGACAGCGTGGTGAGGCTGGTGAGTGAAGTAATCCACACTCCCGGTGAGTTAATGCTTCGATCAGCGCCGCCAGCGCCCCAGACTGTCAATCAATTGCAAAACTTAAGGTTACAATAAGTAACCATCTTTACAGCATTAGCCACGGTTTTCACCAGTCGGTTCTTGATTTCCTGAAGTTCGCCTTTTCGACCGACCCGTATGAATTTTCGTGCTGCGATTGCTGTAGTTTCTTGCCTGCTCGGAAGCTTCCTGCCGATCGAAACTGTTCGTGCGCAGGCCCTGGAAGTGCTGGTGCGAAGCGCACTCGATTCCAACCCCAAGGTCCTGGCGGCACGCTCCACGGCCCGCGCCTCGAATTTCGAGGTAACCCAGGCGCAGGCGGCCTGGTCTCCACGGGTGGACCTCGTTGCCGATCCGGGCCGTAGCACTGGGGTGACGGGTTCGGGCTCGGTCCAGTCCGGTGACATCGGCCTTCGAGGAAGCCAGCTGCTGTACGACGGCGGCAAGTCCGATGCCGAGATCGACCGGCAGAAAGCCCGGCTGACCGCATCAGAGCAGCGCGTCATCGTCAGCGCCGAGCAGATCGGCGGCCAGATCGCCGACCTCTATCTGGAGGCACTGAAGCAATCCAAGCTCGCCAGCGTCGCCGCGGACAACGTCGCCGCCCACCAGGACCTGGTCAAGCGAGTGGAGGATATCGTCGCGGTCGACCGCGGTCGTGGCTCCGAATTGACCCAGACCCAGGCCCGCCTGGAGCAGGCAAGGATCAGCTTCCAACAGCGGCAATCTGCCTCGGTGGAGGCAAGCGCCCAGGTGGCCAACCTGGTGAGTCGGCCTGCTGTGCAGATATTGCCGGTGCGCGATGCGGCAGCGGTTGCGCCGCAGTCCGAAGCGGTTGCCGGGGTGTTGCTCAAGTCCCATCCGGCCATCCTGGCCGCCGATGCAGATGCCGCAGCCGCGTCGCAAGCTGCCAAGATCGCCGCCGCCTGGAACATGCCCCGTGTCGATCTGCAGACCAGCTTGCAGCGAGGCACCTCGTACCAGTCCGGAGGAAGCTCCAGCCCTGTCGTCGACGTGCGGCTGGCTGCCAGATGGACCGGCTACGACGGTGGTGGTTCGCAGGCGGCTGCATCGGCTGCCGCCGAACAGGCCCAGGCTGCCTTGAACAGCAGCGACGCGCTCTTGCAGGAGCTCACGTCGGAAGTGATCCGGAACCTGCAAGCCATTGCCACGCGAAAGGCGCGCATCGCGACCTGGTCGCTCCTCGTCGCCCAGTTGACTTCGGTCAAGGATGGCTACTGGGAGCAATTCAAGATCGGCCGGCGCTCGATCCTGGATCTTCTGAACGTCCAGAGCGAAATATTCCAGGCTGCCAGCAGCGCGGAAAGTGATCGCATGGAGATCGCCCAATCGCAGTACCGACTTTTGACTGCGACGGCCCAACTCAACGCATTCCTCGGTCTGACCGTCGATGTGCCAACCCGGCCATCGCGGAACTGATCTTGCAGCCTGGCCCATGAAAGAAACTTTGAACTTCGGCGTACAATCGGCTAGCGCGCGATCAACCCCGGTACTGGTGTCGCTGCGTCATCTGTTCCAACTTCTCGGACACAGCGTTTCCGAGGAATCGATGGTGGCCGGCCTGCCGGTCAGCCCGTCCGTCAATCCCCAGCAGGTCGTGCGGATCGCGCATGAACAAGGCTTCGAGGCCGTCTGGCGCACGCGGCGCATCGACGAGATCTCGCCCCTGCTGTTGCCCTGCGTGCTGATGCGCAAGAACGGCCAGTGCGCCGTGCTCGTCAGTCTTGACGAGTCCAACGTCACCGCAGTGCTCAGCGAGGTCGGTGATTCACCGGTGGTTCTGTCCAGGGCCGATCTTGAAGCCGATTTCAGCAACCAGATCCTGTTGGTCAAACCGCAGGCGATTCGCGACAAGCGCAGCGAAGTCGAGCCGCTGTTCGGCAAGGGTCACTGGTTCTGGAAGGTCATCGCGCACTTCAAGGTCTACTACGTCGAGACGGCGGTCATCGCGGCGCTTGTGAACGTGCTAGCCCTGGCCAGCACCTTCTTCACGATGAACGTCTACGACCGTGTCATCAGCAACAAGGCCTACACGACGCTGTGGACGCTGGCGATCGGCGTGATGATCGCGCTGGCCCTGGAGTACTTCCTGCGGAACCTGCGCGTCTGGCTGCTGGACAACGCCGGCAAGAAGGCGGACCTGCTGCTCGGCTCGCAGTTGTTCAAGCAGGTGCTCGCCACCCGGCTGGAGGCGCGTCCTGCGTCCGCTGGCGCCTTCGCCAACATGCTCAAGGAGTACGAGTCGCTGCGCGACTTCGCGACTTCCACCGTGCTGGTCGCGCTCAGCGACCTGCCGTTCCTTCTGATGTTCCTGGTCGTGCTGTACATCATTGCGGGGCCGCTCTTCATCGTGCCCCTGATCGCAGTGCCGGCGATCTTGATGGTGGGTGCGCTGGCGCAATTGCCCCTGTCTCGCTACATCAATGAGAACCAGCGGGAATCCAGCGTCAAGCACGGCGTGCTGATCGAGGCAATCGAAAGCGCCGAGACGCTGAAGGCCCTGCGTGCCGAAGGCATGATGCAGGCCAAGTACGAGCACTCCAGTGCCATCACGGCCATCACCGCCAACAAGAGCCGGCTGCTCTCGAACTCGGTCCTCAATTTCAACTACGTCACCTCCACGCTGTGCACCGTCGCGCAAGTGGTGTGGGGTAGCTACCTGATCGGCGAGGGCAAGTTGACGATGGGTGCGCTGATCGGCGCGGTCATGCTGACCAGCCGCGCGCTGGCGCCACTCACTGCGCTCAACGGCCTTGCAGTTCGACTGCAGCAGGCGCGCAACTCCTACAAGACGCTGTCCGGCATCATGGACAAGCCGACAGACCGCGAGAAGGGCCGCTCCTATCTGGTCAAGCCGGTCTTGAAGGGCGACCTGAGCCTGAAAGACCTCAAGTTCAGCTATGCGCCCGACTTGCAGCCCGCCGTGCGCGATGTGTCCGTGTCGTTCGCCCGGGGCGAAAAGGTCGCCATCCTGGGACGCGTGGGCAGCGGCAAGACCACGCTTCTCAAGCTGGTGGCGGGGCTGTATCTGCCGCAGGGCGGCATGGTCACCATCGACAACGTCGACGCCAAGCAGATCGATCCGGCCGACTTCCGCCGCAACGTGCTCTACGTCGGCCAGAACGCGCAGATGTTCTATGGCACGCTGCGTGAGAACCTGAAGGCAGGCAATCCCTTCGCCAGCGACGAGGACATGGTCAGTGCCGCGACCGCCATGGGCGTGCACGCGTTTGCACAGACCCATCCGCTGGGCTACGACATGGTCATCGGCGAACGCGGCGAGAACTTGTCGGGCGGCCAGCGTCAGTGCGTTGCGCTGGCGCGAGCGGTGCTGGTCAATCCGGCGGTCCTGCTGCTGGACGAACCCACCAGCGCCATGGATGCCGGCACCGAGGCACAGGCACTGAAGGCCTTGTTCGCCTATGCCGACACCCGGACGGTGGTGCTGGTCACGCACAAGCTGCAACTCCTGGAATATGTGCAGCGCGTGCTGGTGGTGGACCATGGCTTGCGCGTGGCCGACGGTCCGCGCGACTCGGTGCTGGCCGCATTGCAAGCCGGCAAGGTCATGAAGGCCGATGCCAACCCGGCGGCTGCGGGCGCTGTGCCGAAAGCACCCGCCCCGAAGCCGGTGGCTCGCCGGCACGATGAAGTGGAGGCCACCCATGGATAAGCCAAACCTCCAGCCAGTGGCCATGCGTGCCAACTCGGGGCTGGCCCTGTCGACTGGCGTCGGCAGCATCAAAGAGAGCGAGCTGGCCTATACCCGCGACATCTATCAGGCGCTCGTCACCGAGCGAAAGCATTCGGTTGCGTGGTTGCTGTTGCTGCTGGTCGTGATGATGGGGGCGCTGCTGACATGGGCTTCGCTCACGCATGTCGAGGAAATCACCCGGGGTGATGCCACCGTCATACCGTCGACGCGCGAGCAGATCATCCAGAGCCTTGAGGGCGGCATCATTTCCGAGGTCTATGTGCGCGAGGGTGCCATCGTCCAGGCCGGCCAGCCGCTTGTGCGCATCGATGCCACCAAGGCGCAGTCGTCCGTCATGGAAGGCGTCAGCAAGGCGATGGCGCTCAAGGCGACTGCTGCACGCCTTCGGTCCGAAAGCCGTGGCGTCAGCCTGGCCTTCCCCGAGGACGTCAAAGCCATCCCCGAGCTGGTCAAGAACGAAACCGACACCTATCTGGCCAAGCGTCGTGCGGTCGACGAGTCCGTGTCTGGCTTGCTGAGAAGCAAGGCCCTGGCGAATACCGAACTGCAAATGCTTCAGCCCCTGGCTGCCAAGGGGTTGGTGGCGGAGACCGAGGTGCTTCGGCTGCGCCGCAGCGTCAATGAGTTCGACGTCCAGATCGCCGAGCGGCAGAACAAGCTGCGCGCCGATTCCGCCAACGAACTGGTCAAGGTCGAGTCGGAACTGGCGCAGACCAACGAGTCCCTGGTGGCGCGGCAGGACCAATTGCGACGCACCACCCTGACCGCTCCCTTGCGAGGAACCGTCAAGAACATCCGCTTCAACACGGTGGGTGGCGTGGTGCAGCCCGCCCAGGACATCCTCGAGATCGTTCCGCTCGAAGACAAGCTGCTGGTCGAAGCCAAGATCAGGCCCGCGGACGTGGCCTTTCTTCGCCCGGGGCTCGATGCCGTGGTCAAGATCACGGCCTATGACTACGCCATCTACGGCGGCCTCAGCGCCACGCTGGAACTGATCAGCCCCGACACCTTGAAAGACGAGCAGCGCCGCGGACAACCCGATGACACGTTCTATCGCGTGGTCGTCAGGACCGACAAGGCTGAACTCGAGCGCGGCGACAAGACCTTTCCGATCATCCCGGGCATGACGGCGGTGGTCGAAATCAAGACCGGGGAAAAGTCGGTCTTGAGTTACCTGGTCAAACCCTTCAACAAGGCACGAGAAGCATTGCGCGAACGCTGACCTCACTGTCGACAGCGTAGCGGCGGCATTGCCCTTTTTTTCATCATCGCAGGCTCCCAAGAATTTATGGCGACTCCCAAGAATCCCCTTGCCCCGACGACTCCGTCAGATATCCAGGATGGGGAGGTCATTCGGTTCATGCGGGAAAGGGAGCATTCGTTGCGCGGCCGCACCCGCCCGCCCGTCCCGGCAAAGAATCTCACCGCCGTGCAGGTCGCGGAAGCTGCCAGAAAAGAGCAGGAAGATTCGGATCGCAAGAAAGCCCTGGTGGCTCAGAAAGAGGCTGCCGACGCGCCTTTGGCTGAAGGTGCGGATGCCGACGTCAAGGTGGCGGCCGTGTCGGACGGATCGGCTGCAACCGAAGAGGGCAAGGCGCTTGCGTCGACGGACGACGGGTCCGCTGCCGCCACTGCGACAGGCCAGGACAACTACCTCAATGCACTCTACGCATTGCCGCTCCTGCTTTTGGGTGCGGCAGGCGGCGGCGGTGGTGGTGGCGGCGGTGGCGCCGCATTGCCGCTCGTGCTTTCAGGCGCGGGTGGCGGCGGCACGCCGGCCAAACCGCTGTCGGCGCCCACGGTGACCTTGGCCCAGGACACTGGCACAAGTGCCTCCGATGGCATCACGTCGAATGCAGCATTGACGCTGAGCGCTGCGCCTGCGGGTGGGATCCGCTACTTTGTCGTCGACGGCGGTCAACCCTCGCTCACCTACGTCGCGCCTCTGCTGGACGGTAGCCATACCGTCCAAGTCATCGATATCGATGCAGCAGGAAACTCCAGCACCAGCACCACGTTGAGCTTCCATCTGGACCGGATGGCGCCAGGCGCCACAAGCGTGGCCTTGACCAGCGACACCGGCGTCGACGGAGACAGGATCACCAGCAACGGCGCCATCAGCGTCGGTGGCATCGAGCCGGGCGCCAAGGTGCAGTACAGCATCGATGGCGGCGCCAGCTATTCGAGCGACTTCACGCCGGTGGAGGGTGTGAACACCGTTCTGGTTCGTCAGTTGGACCTGGCCGGCAACGCGGGCGTTGCCACCCAGCTGACCTTCACCCTGGACACCCAGGCGCCTTCCGCACCTGCTGTCAGCCTTGTGAGCGACACGGGCGTCGCGGGTGACGGGATCACCCGCAACGGCCACCTGAACGTGACGGGCGTGGAGAGTGGCGCCAGGCTTCAGTTCAGCGTGGACGGTGGCACTACCTGGAGCGACAACTTCTCCGCGGTGGAGGGAAGCAACACGGTCATGGTTCGCCAGATCGATGCCGCGGGCAACATCGGCAATGCGTCGACTTCGCTTGACTTCACGCTCGACACCACGCTGGCCACCCCGACGATCGCGCTCACCAACGACACCGGCGCGAGCGCGAGCGACCGGATCACCACCGATGCGTCGCTCACGCTCAGCGAAGTACCGGCCGATGCGACCCGCACCTTCACGGTCGACGGCGGCGCGGCTTCTGCAAGCTATGAAGCCCCGACCACCTGGGGCTTGCACACGGTCGTCGTCACCGACACCGATGCCGCCGGCAACGTCCGAAGCTCCAGCCTGACCTTCACGCTGGGCATCGCGCTGCCCACGCCGACCATCGCGCTGACCAACGACACCGGCGAGAGCACGAGCGACCTGATCACCTCCGATGCGTCGCTCACGCTCAGCGAAGTACCGGCCGATGCGACCCGTACTTTCACGGTCGACGGTGGCGCGGCTTCTGCAAGCTATGTCGCCCCGACCGACGACGGCGCTCACACGGTCGTCGTCACCGATACCGACGCGGCGGGCAACGTCACGACAGCCAGCCTGACCTTCACGCTGGACACCACACTGGATACCCCGACGATCGCGCTGGCCGACGATACCGGCGCGAGCACGAGCGATCGGATCACCTCCGATGCGTCGCTCACGTTCAGCGAAGTACCGGCCGATGCGACCCGTACCTTCACGGTTGACGGTGGCGCGGCTTCTGCAAGCTATGTCGCCCCGACCAGCGACGGTTCGCACACGGTCGTCGTCACCGACACCGACGCCGCCGGCAACGTCCGGAGCACCAGCCTGACCTTCACGCTGGACCAGACGGCGACGCTGTCTTCGGCAGAGATCGCCTGCGCCAGTGACGACATGGCGCCGGTGATCGACACGGTCGCGCGGGGCGGCGTCACCAATGATTCGACAATCACGCTGGACGGTACCGTCAACGCCGACTTCGCAGCCGGCGACCAGATCATCATCTACGACGGCGCCGTCCCGATAGGTTTTGCGACCGTCAACGGCGACACCTGGACCTTCACCACCCCTGCACTCGCCACGGAAGGGCTGCACAGCTTCACCACGGCAGTCGTCGACAGTGCCGGCAATGTCGGCCCTTTGTCGGCCGAGTACAGCATCGTGCTCGACACCATCGCACCGGCCGACCCGGCAGCGCCCGTGCTCGATGCGGCCAGCGACCTGGGCTTCAGTGCCAGCGACAACCTCACGAGCGACGACACGCCCGCGATCCACGTCACGGCCACGCTCAACGACGGCGAGACGCTCTACCTGTACCAGGACGGCGTCGCGCTGGCCGTGGCGAGCTTCACCATCCCGGACGGCCAGAGCGGTCCGTACCTGCTCGACACCTGCTACACGCCGGCATCGAGCCTGGCCGACGGCAGCTACACCTTCAGCACCCAGGTCGTCGATGCGGCTGGCAATGCCAGTGCCGTCGTCGCCGGCGCGCCGGTGGTGATCGACACGGTCATCTCCACCTCGCTGGCCTGCATCACCAGCGTGACCGACGATGTCGCCCTGCAAACCGGCATCGTCCCCGACGGTGGGGCCACCAACGACAACGTCCTGCAATTGGACGGCGCCATCGATGCGCCGCTGCAGGCTGGCGAACGCGTGGCCATCTACGACGGCGGCACCTTCCTGGGCTACGCGGCGGCAGGCACGGGCGCCACCGCCTGGACCTACACCACGCCTGCGCTGGCGGGCGAGGGCACCCACAGCTTCACCGTCAACATCGTGCGCGACAGCGGCGCGCTGGGCGACTACTCGGACCCGTACTTCGTGGTGCTCGACACCATCGCGCCAGCCAACCCGGCAGCGCCGGTGCTCGATGCGGCCAGCGACCTGGGCTTCAGTGCCAGCGACAACCTCACGAGCGACGACACGCCCACGATCCACGTCACGGCCACGCTCAACGACGGCGAGACGCTCTACCTGTACCAGGACGGCGTCGCGATGGCGGTGGCGTGCTTCACCATCCCCGACGGCCAGAGCGGTCCGTACCTGCTTGAGACCTGCTACACGCCGGCAACGGGCCTGGCCGATGGCAGCTACACCTTCAGCACGCAAGTCGTCGATGCCGCCGGCAATGCCAGCGCGTTGATCCACGGCACGCCGATCGTGATCGACACGGCCATCTCGACCACGCTGGCCAGCATCACCGACGCCAGCGACGACACCGGGATCTTCACCGGCTCCGTCGGGTACCACACGACCGAGCAGCCGCCCTTCGCGCACCAGGGCGTCACCAACGACACCACACTGGCCCTCAGCGGTACGACCGATGCGCCCCTTGCGCCGGTCGAACAGGTCGCGATCTATGACGGCAGTGCTTTCCTGGGATATGCGACTGCCGGCCCGGCTTGCACCTGGACGTATGTTGCCGATTTGTCTGGCGACGGCACGCATGCCTTTACCGCCGTGGTGACCCGTGACAGCGGCGCATCAGGCGATGTATCGGACACGCTCCAGGTCGTGTTGAAAACGACGACGCCAGAAGTCAGCCTCGACTTCCACACGGGAACAGGTGGGAGCGTCATTGATGTGTCCGGCTTTGACATCCACACGTTGGTCGATGCGCAGTCCGGTACGGCCACGTTGGACAGCTTTCATTTGGCCGGCTTCAACGCCGCGGCGATCACGACGAACGAAGTGCTGGCCATCAGCGGCAACTTCACCGGCCTCGACTCGGCAGCGACCGTGGCTTCCGATGTCAACACCGAGCTCACTGCCAACGCAGGAAGTTTCACCAGCGGCGCCAATCTTGTCTTGTTGCTTCAAGACCTGGCCAACCCGGCTGAATCCAAGGTCTGGCGCTATCAGGACGGCAGCAATGGCGGCGATGCCGACGGGATGATTCAGGCGGGAGAGCTGACGCTTTTGGGTGAGATGACCTTCGCCGGCGGTAGCAGCCTGGAGTCGCTGTTGGCTGAGAACTTCAAGCTTCAGGCTTGAGTTGTTGAGAACTTATGCACGAACTGGGGTTTTTCCCAGTAATCGAACAACACCTGACGCTCGTCTGACCATAGACGCACCTGTGGAAATGGGGCATAGTGAACACTGTAGTAACAATTATTTACGTTTATTACATGTAGCGTTACGAGCAAATCCGCAGCCCCGGCAATTTCGCCGTCAACCCACCTTCCGCCTCCAGCAGCCGTCTCGCGACGAGCGTTGGGCAGTCGTCTAACAGCCCTGCCCGCGCTGCAATGCCGCGCCGCACGCCGATTCAGATC
Organism: Variovorax robiniae; assembly: GCF_037889955.1. Classification (NCBI taxonomy): domain Bacteria; kingdom Pseudomonadati; phylum Pseudomonadota; class Betaproteobacteria; order Burkholderiales; family Comamonadaceae; genus Variovorax; species Variovorax robiniae. Next base: position 1,423 of record NZ_JBBKZS010000012.1, on the reverse strand, counting down.
AATTAGCTTCTCTTCGATTAGATAAAAAATGGCCATCACAACCAGCATCACCTACTACTCTGACTCGTCATTGACCCGAGTCGTCACGCCAACGACCGTGCATGCTGGGGACGTGTTGTACGTCAAGGTTGTCTACACCACGACCGAAACCTGGTGGACTTCCGCAGGCACGAGTGTTCAGGCCAATGAATTCACCTTGGATGGATTCACGCTGGCTAACTTGGTCAATACGTTCAACCCAGCAAACACTGTTGATACGGTGACGTTCAAGCTAACGGCGACCGAGTCGAGTGGCACTAGTTCGTTCAGCATCAATTCGGGCGCTCTTTCGGAGACCAACCGCTTTCTCAACAGCCCGGCCGTCAGTTCCCCTGCCTTTACTGCGCGGCCAATCGACACGGTGCTCCCGCCGGTGACCATCGACGCAAAGGTGGGTCTGGGTGGCGACACGGTCGTCAGCAGCCAAGCCGGCGACAACATCATTAGCGGCACCGCCGAAATCGGCTCAGGCTACGTCACTATCACGGAAGGCTCCGCCGTGCTGGGTACGGCCTTGGTGAACGCCAGTGGCCAGTGGACCTTCACCCTGACGGGCTTGGCGCAAGGCAGCCATACCCTGACGGCATCGCAGACCGACTTGCACTCCAACACCGGCATGGCAAACATTGCCATTTCCGTGGACACCTTGGCCCCCACGGTGGCCATCACCAGCAATGTGGCCGCTGTGAAAGCTGGCCAGACCGCCCTCATCACCTTCAGCTTCTCGGAAGCCCCGACGGGCTTTACCACTAGCGACATCGCCGTATCTGGTGGTGCCGTGACAGGACTGGCGGTCACGGCAGACCCCAAGGTCTACACCGCCACCTTCACGCCAACGGCCGACCTGGCCAGCGGCAGCGCTAGCATTACCGTGGGCGCGAGCACCTACACCGATGCAGCGGGAAACAACGGCGGTGCGGGCACGACACCGACCATTGCCATCGACACCCGGGCCCCCACGGTGGCCATTACCAGCAATGTGGCCGCTGTGAAAGCTGGCCAGACCGCCCTCATCACCTTCACCTTCTCGGAAGCCCCGACGGGCTTTACCACTAGCGACATCGCCGTCTCTGGTGGTGCCGTGACAGGACTGGCGGTCACGGCAGACCCCAAGGTCTACACCGCCACCTTCACGCCCACGGCCGACCTGGCCAGCGGTAGCGCCAGCATTACCGTGGGCGCGAGCACCTACACCGATGCAGCGGGCAACAACGGCGGTGCGGGCACGACACCGACCATTGCCATTGACACCTTGGCCCCCACGGTGGCCATCACCAGCAATGTGGCCGCTGTGAAAGCTGGCCAGACCGCCCTCATCACCTTCACCTTCTCGGAAGCCCCGACGGGCTTTACCACTAGCGACATCGCCGTCTCTGGTGGTGCC
>NZ_JBBKZS010000011.1:0-220622 GCF_037889955.1 Variovorax robiniae | reverse complement strand
CGTGACCGTGTTGCGGCGCGGCAGGATGGCGGGCACAGGGTCGATCCGCGAGGTGACGACGCAGACGATGGCGCGCTGGATGGTGGGGGATGCAGCGGCGCCCGCGGTCACCGGCAAGGTGGATTCGTCCGCATCGACGGGCACAGGCAAGCCGCCTGCAACGGCCGTGTCGGAACCCGCGCTGGAGTTGATCTATCTGCGCGCTGACGACGAGCTGGGCATGCCTGCTCTCGACGGGCTGAGCCTGCGGGTCCATCCGGGCGAGCTGGTCGGTCTGGCGGGCGTGTCGGGCAACGGCCAGACCTTCCTGCTCGACGCGATCAGCGGACAACGGAAACTGCGCGCCGGACGCATCCAGGTCCATGGCAAGCCGTACCAACCCACGCGCCGGCAATCCGAGGCGCTGGGGGTGCGCACGCTGCCCGAAGAACCGCTGAAGAACGGCGGCGTGGCCCGCATGAGCGTGGTCGAGAACCTGGCGCTGCGCACCTTCGACCGGGCGCCCCTGTCCAGTCGCTGGGGTTGGCTGAAACCCGCGGCGCTGCGCGACCAGGGGCTCGCGTTGATCGACGAATACCGTGTGCGCGCTCCTTCGCCGGAGGCGCCGCTGGAGGCGCTTTCGGGCGGCAACGTGCAGCGCGTCGTGCTGGCACGCGAGTTGTCGGGGCCGGTCCGCGTGCTGGTCGTGGCCAATCCCTGCTTCGGCCTCGACTTCCTGACAGCGGCGCAGATCCGCGCGGAACTGCGGGCGCAGCGCGACCGTGGCGTGGCGGTGCTGCTGATCTCGGAAGACCTCGACGAGATCCTGATGCTGGCCGATCGCATCGCGGTGATATCGGGCGGCCGCATCGTGATGGAAGCCGAGACCGCCAAGACCGACCGCATGACCGTCGGCGCCGCCATGGCTGCCCACGCGCAGCACGCGCCCACCGAAACCACCTGAGGCGCAAGCCATGAACATCGACTTTTCCGCCATCACCGAACACCAGCGCTACAAGCTCATGGCCAGCCTCATCGTGCCCAGGCCGATCGCGCTGGTCACGACGCTGGGTCCGGACGGCGTCGTCAACGCCGCGCCCTTCAGCATGTTCAACATGCTGGGCGAGGAGCCGCCCATCGTGATGATCAGCATCAACCGCCTGCAGGACGGCGCGCTCAAGGACACCGCGGTCAACATCGCCCGCACTGGGGAATTCGTCGTCCACCTGGCCGACGAGGACATCGCCGAGCAGATGCACCGCTGCGGCGAGCGCCATCCGCCGGACGTGAGCGAACTCGACGTCGTGGGCTTCACCGTGCTGCCGAGCCTCGCAGTCAAGCCGCCGCGCATCGCCGAAGCGCCGGTCGCCTTCGAATGCACGTTGTGGGAAACGCTGGAAACCGACAGCCGGCAGATCTTCATCGGCCAGGTGCGCTGGCTGCACGCGCGCGACGAACTCATCGACACCGACGCTTGGCGGGTGCGCCTGCAGCACTACTTTCCGGTGGCCCGCTTCGGCGCGAGCTTCTATGTGAAGACGCGCGAACGCTATTCGCTGGCCGCGCAGGGCGAGGTCCGCAGCACGGCGATCGACGAGATGTAGTCCGCACCTGGCGAGCGCCGGTGGCTTGCCATCCGCCCCGCCGACTCCGAGAATCTTCCTCCCTCACCACTGCCGGTGGAGTTGATGAACCTCGATCCTGCTTCGCCCCTCGCGCTGGTGGTGGACGACGAGCCTGTGACGCGCCTGATGGTGAAGCGGGCACTGGAGAAATTCGGCTGCGCCCCGGTGCTGGAGGCGGCCGACGGCATCGCTGCGCAAGCGGTGCTGCGCGAGCATCCGGACGTCGCGCTGGTGCTGACCGACATCATGATGCCGCGCATGGACGGCCTGGAGTTGCTGCGCTGGGGCCGGCAGGCGGTGCCGGACGCCATGTGGATCGTGCTGTCCGGGCTGGAGACCTTCGACTCGGCGCTGGCCGCGATCCGTCTTGGCGCCTTCGATTTCCTGCCGAAGTCCCCGCACACCGAAGAGATGGGCGTGGCCGTGCGCAACGCGCTCGAAAAGCGGCAACTGTTGGCAGAGCGCGAGCGGCTGCACAGGCAGTTGCAGCACAAGGTCCGCGAGCTCGAGGAAACCTCCGCCCTTCTGCGCCGCGACCTGGAGCGGGCCGAGGTGATCCAACGCGCCCTGCTGCCGCGCAGTCCGCCGCCGATGGAGGGCTACTGCATCCACGCGGTCTACCGTCCGGGGCAGCATGTGGGCGGCGACCTCTACGACGTGGTGCGGCTGGGCGAGCAGCATCTGGCCTTCTACCTGGCCGATGCCACGGGGCACGGCGTGACCTCTGCCATGCTCTCGGTGCTGTTCAAGCAGCGGCTGGTGCTGGTGGACCCGGCCACCGGCCTGGCGCTGCCGCCGGCGCAGGTGCTGGACGCGGTAAACCGCTCCATCTGCGAGGCGCATGCCGCACCGGGACTGTTCCTGACGGCTGTCTTCGGCCTGCTGGATACGTCGGACTCCAGCCTGACTCTTGCGTCGGCCGGCCATCCGCCCGTATTGCATGCGCGCGAGGGCCGGGAGACGAGCCTCATCCGCCGCACCGGGCCCGCGCTCGGGCTGGCGCCGGACGCTCACTTCCGCCAGGAGCGCATCCAGCTCCTGGCGGGCGACCGCATCCTGCTGTACACCGACGGGCTGCTGCCCACTGGATCGGAGCATGACTTGCAACTATTGCAAGAGGTGCTCGCCAGTCCGCTGTCGAGTGCACAGGAAATGCTGACGCAGCTTCACGCCGGTGCGCCGGCCAACGCCGACCGGGATGACGTGACCATCCTGCTCATCGACGCGCATGCCGGCGCATCGTGGTTCGACAACGGCGCGGAGCTTCCCACGGGCGCGCAGGACAGCGCACCACGGCCCGAAGGCGATGTCGTGTTCTATGGCGAAACGGAGAACGCCGCCCACCTGGCGCTGCGTGGCCGCGCCACCTGGATGCATTGCGATGCCTTCCATGAAACGGCCCTGGCCGTGCTCGACGGCGGGCGCCGCGTGGTGCTGGACCTCTCCCGCTGCGAATACATGGACAGCACCTGGCTGGGCACGGTGCATGAACTGGTCGCCCGCGGCGGCGTGGTGCTTTCCGGCGTGACGCCGGCCGTGCGCGCCATGTTCGAGGAACTGAGCATGGAGCAGGTGCAGGCCGCGATCCGCGACGACATTGCCGCTGCGCCGGAGTTCTATGCGCTGGGCACGGGTGGCGACGACCTCGCGGCCGTGCAGAAGCGCATCCTGCATGCGCATGAGGCCCTGTCCGCGCTGAGCGATCGCAATCGCGAGGAGTTCAAGGATGTGGTCCAGTCGCTTCGCACTGAACAGGATGGATCATGAGCGCCGCGCCGGGCCGCCCCAAGCAAGCTCGCGCCCCCTCGGGGGGCAGCGAGGACACGAAGTGCCGAGCGTGGGGGCACCTATGACCACTGCGATCCGCGTCCTGCTCCTGGAGGACAACCCCACCGATGCGCAACGTGTCCAGGGCATGCTGATGGACGAGGGCCTGGACTGCGACATCGAGTGGGTGCAAAGCGACGAGGACTTCCTCTCGGCCCTGCAAGGACAGGCCTTCGACCTCTTGCTGTGTGCCTACGAAGTCGGCGGCCTGGAGATGGTGCAGCAGGTGCGCCAACTGCAGCCTCGGCAGATCCTGATCGTGATCTCCACCGGGCTGACCGAAGAGGAGGCCGTGGATTGCATGAAGGCCGGCGCCACGGACTACGTGCTCAAGTACCGGCTGCGGCGGCTGGGCTTCTCGGTGCGGCGTGCGCTGGCCGAGCGGCAGCAGCGCGCAGCCCTGCGCGAGGCCGAGGAAAGCCTGCGCGCCCTGAACGCCGAACTGGAGGCGCGCGTTCGCGTGCGCACCGCCGAACTGGAAACGGCCAACGCCTTCCTGGGTTCGGTGATCCAACATATCCCCTACCAGTTCATGGTGAAGAACGCCAGCGACCTGAAGCTCGTGCGCGTCAACCGTGCCCTGGAAGAACTGACGGGTCGCAGCGAGGCGGAATTGCTGGGCAAGACGGTGCACGACTACGTCAGTTCCAAGGAAGAGGCCGACTTCTTCACCGCCAAGGACAGGGAAGCGCTCGCCCTGCGCCAGCCCATCGACATCCCCGAGGAGACGCTGCACGCCCGTGACGGCAGCGTGCGCGTGCTGCATGCCAAGAAGATCCCGATCCTCGACGAGAACGGCAAGCCGCGCTACCTGCTGACCATGTCGGAAGACGTGACCGAACGAAGGAAGAAGGAGCGCGAGATCGAGCAGCTCAACGCCGCCCTGGCGCAGCGCAGCTCCGAGGTGGAAGCCGCCAATCGCGCCAAGAGCACCTTCCTGGCCACCATGAGCCACGAGATCCGCACGCCCATGAACGGCATCCAGGGCATGCTGGAACTGCTCAGCCTGACCGAACTCGACGCCGAGCAGCGCGAGACACTGGGCCTGGTGCGCGAGTCGAGCCGATCGCTGCTGCGCATCATCGGCGACATCCTCGACTTCTCGAAGATCGAGGCCGGCAAGCTGGAAGTGCACCCCGAAGTCGTCTCGATCAAGCGCCTGGTCGAGGAGGTGCAGAGCATCTACCTGGGCAATGCCAGCAGCAAGGGCCTGATCGTGCGGCGCATGGTCGACCCGCGTGTCAGTCCGGCGCTGAAGGTCGACCCGGTGCGCCTGCGCCAGATCCTCAACAACTTCGTCAGCAACGCGATCAAGTTCACCTCCGAAGGCTGGATCGACATCAACGTGCAATGGCTGGGCCGCAAAGACGGACAGGAGAGCCTGCGCTTCGAGGTGAAGGACACCGGCATCGGCATCTCGCTGGAGAACCAGAAGCGCCTGTTCCAGCCTTTCACCCAGGCCGACAGCGACGACGTGCGACGCCGGCCTGCCGGCACCGGACTGGGCCTCGTGATCTCGCGGCAACTGGCGCACATCATGGGCGGCACGATCAAGCTGGACAGCGAGCCGGGCAAGGGCTCGACGATCACGCTGGAACTGACGCTGCCGATCGCCGAGTCGTTGCCGGACGGCAGTGTCGACAGCGCCCTCCCCGCGACGCCAGCCACCCGCCGCGTGGCGCCTGGCACCGCGCAGGCCGAGTCGGAAGGCACGCTGGTGCTGCTGGTGGATGACCACCCTGTCAACCGCCTGCTGATCGCGCGCCAGGTACGCACGCAAGGCTACGCAGCCAAGACGGCCGACGACGGATCGCAGGCGCTTGCGCTGTGGAAGACAGGTCGCTTCGGGCTGGTCATCACCGACTGCCACATGCCGCACATGGACGGCTATGAACTGGCACGCGAGATCCGCAAGGTGGAAGCCGAGTCGGGACGCGAGCGCGTGCCGATCATTGCCTGCACCGCCAACGCAATGCAGGGCGAGGCCGAGGCCTGCTTCGCTGCGGGCATGGACGACTTCCTGGTCAAGCCGGTGGAACTGGCACAGCTCACCGAGAAGCTCGATCGGTGGCTGCCGCTGCCGCAGGCGGCCTCCTCGAACGCTGCCAGCAACGGCTCCGGTTCCAGCGCGCAGTCTTCGAGCGCCGGAGGCCCCATCGACCAGGCGCTGCTCACGGCCACATGCGGCGGCGACGCGTCGATGGTGGGCGAGGTGCTTGCGGCCTTTCGGCAGACCTGCGAGAACGATTCGGCAGGTCTGCGGCAAGCCATCGCGGGTGACGACGTTGCGCTGGTCACGCAGTTCTCGCATCGCATGGCGGGCGCCAGCAAGATGGTCGGTGCGTTGGCGTTCGCGGCCGCATGCGAAGGCATCGACCGCGCGAGCCGACGTGGGGACTGGGACGCGGTGCGCGCGGGCATGCCGACCTTCGAACAGGAGCGCTTGCGGCTGGCGGACTATTTCGAGATCGCGGGGACGGACATGCGCAGCGGCTGAGGCCGTTCAAGGCCGCATCACGATGGCGCCGGTGATCGAACGCCCTTCGGCGGCGCGATGTGCGTCTGCCGCCTGCGCGAGGCTGAACCTCGCGCCGATGGTGGCACGCACCGCACCGCTTGCCATGGCCTCGAACACGTCCGCTGCATTGGCGCGAAAGGTCGCGGTGTCGGCATTGTGCGGAAACACGGAGGGACGCGTGAGGAACAGGCATCCCTTCTTGTTGAGCAGTTCGGGCTCGATGGCCGGCGCCGGTCCGGAGGCCGCGCCGAAGAGCACGACCATGCCGAAGGGCGCGGCGCAATCGAGCGAGCCCATGAACGTGTGCCTGGCCACCGAGTCGTACACCACGCGCGCCTTGCGCCCATCCATGGCGGCAATGACTTGGGCCACCCAGTCGGGTTGCGAGTAGTCGATCGCGGCGTCGCAGCCCGCGGCAAGCGCCACCTCGCATTTCGCAGCGGAGCCCGCGGTCCCGATCACGGTCGCACCGAGTGCCTTCGCCCAGCCGCTGAGAATCTGACCGACGCCACCCGCCGCGGCATGGACCAGCACCACGTCGCCCGCCTGTACCGGATGCGTCTTCTTGACGAGGTACTGTGCGGTCATGGCCTTGAAGAACACGGCAGCGGCGTTCTCGTCGCTGATGCCCGCGGGGATCTTGACCAGCTTGCTGGCCGCGACGTTGCGCCGGTCGGCATAGGCGCCGACCCCGGCGTTCATGTAGACCACACGGTCGCCAACCTGGAGATCCTCGACGCCGGCCCCGACGGCCTCGACAACGCCGGCAGCTTCATGGCCGAGCCCCGTTGGCGCCGGCAACGGGTATTTGCCGGAACGCTGGTAGACATCGATGTAGTTGAAACCGATCGCGGTCTGGCGCAGCTGGACTTCGCCCGAGGCTGGCAACGGAAGTTCGATGGCATCGAGGCGCATGACCTCGGGCCCACCGAACTCGTGGAGACGGATGGCATGTGCAATGTTCGAGGCGGTCTGGGTCATCGGGGAATTCTCTCAGCCTTGCGCGATCACGCCCTGCGCTTTCAGCGCTTCGATCTCGGCGGCGTCGAAGCCGAACTCCTGGAGCACCTCGCTGGTGTGCTCGCCCACGCGAGGCGCCGGCGTCGTCACCGGTTCGGACCGTCCGTTGAAACTGACCGGCGATCCGACGGCGCGCGTGATGCCATCCCCCATGTCCGGCACATCGATCACCATGCCGACGGCACGCGTCTGCGGATGCTCCAGCGCCTGCCCGGTGGTCTGCACGGGGCCGGCAGGAACGCCGATGCTGTCGAAGCGCTCGCACCATTCGGCCACCGTGGCCGTGGCCAACGCGCCATCGATGAGGGCCGAGAGTTCGTCGCGGTACTGCACGCGTCGTTGCGGGTGGTCGAAGCGCGCGTCGGCTTCCCACTCGGGGTGCCCCAGCACCTGGCAGATGCCACGCCACGACTTCGGGTTGCCGCCGCCGATCACGATGCCACCATCCGATGCCTGGAACACCTGGTACGGCGCAATCAGCGAATGGGCGGTGCCCAGGGGCTCGGTATCCCGGCCGGTCGACAGGTAGTTGGCCGACAGCCAATACGTCTGCTGCATCGCGGCCTGCAGCAGCGAGGTGTCGACGCGCGAGCCCTCGCCCGTCCTGAGCCGGTGCACATAGGCCGAGACGATGCCGAAGGCGGCCAGGATGCCGGCGTTGGTATCGGCCACGGAGAAGCCGGGCTTGACCGGTGCGCGGCCCGGCTCCCCGGTTGCGGCGATCAGACCACTGAAGGCTTGCAGGATCAGGTCGAATCCGCCCTTCGATGCCATCGGCCCCTCGCGCCCGTAGCCACTGATCGAGCAGTAGATCAGCGCCGGATTGAATGCCTTCAGGTCGTCGTAGCCGAGGCCGAGCCGCTCCATCACACCCCGCCGGAAGTTCTCGGTCAGCACGTCGGCCTTGGCGACCATGCGTTGCAGCACGGCCTTGCCTTCGGGCGTGCGCGTGTCGAGGGCGACCGAGCGCTTGCCCCGGTTGATCATCCGGAAGGAAGGCGGCAGCGCCGTGTCGCCCGGCTTCTGGTACTGGCGCGCGTCGTCACCGGCGGGATGCTTTTCGATCTTGATCACTTCAGCGCCGAGGTCCGACAGCATCAGGCCGCAGGTCGGGCCTGCCATGATCTGTGCCACCTCCAGTACGCGCAGGCCGGCCAGCGGCTTGTGGGCTGCCGCGACGCCATTCGGAGAAGTCAACATGTGTGGTTCCTGTTCAGTGTCCTGTGAATTGGGGCTTTCGGCGTGCGGCAAACGCTGCGCGGCCTTCGGCGAAATCTGCGCTTTCAGTGCTTCGTTGCTCGCGAGCGCGCAGCGTCTGAGCATTGAACTCGCCAGCCGCAATCTCGTTGAGCGATTGCTTGGTCAACTGCGCCGCAAGGGGCGCGAGCCCGGCCAGGTGCCCTGACCATTCGGCCACGGCAGGATCAAACCCGTCGGGCGCCAGGAGCTGTTCGAACAGGCCGGCCGCAGCCAGTTCTTCGCATGGCAGTGCTCGTGCCGTCAGGAACGCGCGCTTCGCCAGGTTCAGGCCCAGGCGCGAGACGTAGCGCCGCAATCCGCTCGGGTAGTAGTGCAAGCCAAGCGCCGCTGCGGGCATGCGGAACTCGGTCCCCGTCAACCCGAGCCGGAGGTCGCAGGCCAGCACGATGTCCGTTGCGCCGCCGTAGACGCTCCCGTTGAGCGCGCAGAGCGTGATGGGCCGCATCGATTCCAGCGCGTCGGGCACCTGTTCGAAGAGCAATGGATCGTGCCGGCCGCTGTCGAATCCACCGACGTCGTAACCAGCGCAGAACACCGACTTCGGCTGTCCGGCGGTGCTGGCCGTCAAGACCATCACGCGCACCGACGCGTCGGCGTTGATTCGAGCGAAGTGCGCGAGAAGCGTACGAAGGTCATCGTCGCGCAGGCTGTTGCGCTGCTGCGGTCGCATCAAAGTGACGGTGGCAACGCCGTCGGCGATGGTGAGCGTTGGCAGGTCCACGACGGGTGCGTGGGAATTTGATGGGTCGCTCATGCCTACTCCGGTTCGATGCCGGCCGCCTTGACCAGCTTCTCCCGAGTGGCCAGCTCGCTCTTGAGCATCGCTTCAAGCTCTTGCGGCGACCCTCCCGTGGCCGTCATGCCGAACTTTTCCAGTGACTCGCGCAAGTCCGGGCTGGTCAGCGCCTGGTTGATCGCCGTATTGAGTTGCGACACGATCGGCTTCTGCATGCCGGCCGGTCCGAACACCGCAAACCACGAACTGATCGCGTAGCCAGGCACGGTCTCCCCTACCGTCGGAAGATCGGGCAGGCCGTGAAATCGCTTTTGCTCCACCACGGCCAGCGCACGCACCCTGCCGCTGTCGATGTAGGGCTTGGCGGTCGCCATGCTTGCGAACAGCACCTTGAGCGTGCCGCCCAGCAGGTCGGTCATCGCCGGGGCGCCGCCCTTGTAGGGGATGTGCACCATCTCGATGCCGGCCTTCTCGTTGAGCAACTCACCGGCGAGGTGATGGGCTGATCCGGCGCCCGAACTGCCGAAGCTGAGTTCCTTCGGATGTGCCTTGGCGTACTTGATCAACTCGGCCACCGACTTGACCGGAAGCTCGGGATTGACGATCAGAACGATATGGTTGATGGCGGCGGGGGCGACGGGCGTGAAGCTCTTGGCGGGTTCGTAGGGGAACTTCTTGCTGAGATAGACGTTGGTGGCTTGCGAGGCGTCGGTGCCCAGCACCAGCGTGTAGCCGTCAGGCGGCGCCTTGGCGACGATGTCGGCACCGAGCGTGCCACCGGCGCCCGCGCGGTTGTCCACGATCACCGGCTTGCCGAGGCTGCGGTTCAGCCGCTCTCCCAGCAAGCGCGCCAGTTGATCGGCGGCAGCGCCGGCCGCGTAGGGGACGACCATCTTGATGGGTCGATCGGGGTAGCTCTCCGCCTGCGCCGGGAATGCGCAAGCAGCCAGGAGTGCCAGTGCTGAAATCCAGAGGCGGCCGCGGGAGCGGCTTGTGCTTGTGGTTGCGGGGGCCATTCAGGTCTCCATTGAAATTCTGTGGAGGACAGCTTATGGCCGGTAGCCCGGAATGATCCGCATAATCACATACATGATGAACAATCCTCCATGTGAACAATGGCAGAGCCGGTGAAGTCTGCCCAGCGGGTGCTGGAGTTGATCGAGTTCTTTGCCGAATGGCGCCGCCCCGCCAGCGTGAACGAAATCTGTCAATCGCTCGGCTACCCGCAGTCCAGCACGTCGGTGCTCATGAAGAGCCTGAAGGAATCGGGCTACTTCGATCACGACTCGCGCACCGGGATGTACGTGCCCAACGTCCGGCTCGCCGTGGCCACCGGATGGATCCAGGCGCAGTTGTTCAGCGAGCAAAGCCTTCTTCGATTGATGGAATCGGTGCTCGCCCGATGCGGGCACACGGTGATGATTGGCGAACAGCAGGGCGTCCATGTGCGCTACCTGCACGTTCTGCAGGCGACGCGCGAGGGTCGTTTCCTGGCGCGCAGCGGCGCCCTGCGTTCGCTGTTCCGCAGCGCCGCGGGCAAGATGATCCTCACGACACGAACAGACCGGGAAGTGGCGCAACTGCTCCGCCGTGCGAACGGCATGGAAACCGACGCGGCCCTGCGCAGCGAGTTCGAGCCTGTGCGTCTCGAGCTCGAAAGGATCCGGCGTGAGGGCTACGCGATGTCCACGGGGACATCCATGCCCGGTGCTGCGGCGCTGGCAATTCTCTTGCCGGTTCCTCAAGGTCATTCAGCCATGACGCTCAGTCTCGGTGGTCCCATCAAGGAGGTGCGGCGAGAGCGTCGTGAGCTGGTCGACTTGCTGAACGAAGCAGTGGATGGCTTCAAGAAGGCGGTCGCTGCCCGCTAGGGAACTGGTGAACCTCGCGAACAACGGCGCAGCGCCCGTGACGACATTTCGGCGAAATTTGCAGGCCGTCGCAGCACGAATCAGGCGCCTACGCCCCCAGCAGATGCAATACCAGCTCCCGCCGGTGCGGCCGCGTCCGGTGCTCCCAGAGATAGATGCCTTGCCAGGTCCCAAGCGCCAGCCGGCTACCGGACAGCGGGATCGACAGTTGCACAGCCGTCAGCGCCGCACGCACATGCGCCGGCATGTCGTCCGGGCCTTCGTCACGGTGACGGAACAACGGATCGCCGTCCGGCACCAGGCGCGCAAAGAAGCGGTCGAGGTCGCCGCGCACATCCGGGTCCGCGTTCTCCTGGATCAGCAGGCTCGCCGAGGTATGCCTGACGAAGACCGTCAGCAGACCTTCGGCGACGCCGGTCCCGGCCGCCCAGCCGGCAATCCCTGAAGTGACTTCCAGCAGCCCACGACCCCGCGTCTGGAACATCAGCGAAGTGGTGAATTGCCGGAGCATCCCGCTTCAGGTCACGTTGGCCAGCTGTGCCCGCAGCGGCAGCTGCCGGATGCGCTTGCCGGTCGCCGCAGCGATCGCATTCATCAGCGCCGGCGCGATCACTGGCACCCCCGGCTCGCCCACGCCGCCCAGGGGCACGTCATAGCCCGACGAGGGGATGATGTGCACGACGATCTTCTTCGGCGCGAGGTTCATGCGCATGACCTCGTACTGGTGGAAGTTGTCCTGCTCGGCGCGGCCGTTCTTGAAGGTGATCTCGCTGACCACCGCCTGGCTCAGGCCCATCACGCAGGCGCCCTCGATCTGCGAGCGCACGCGGTCGGGGTTGACCGTCGGGCCGCAGTCCACCGCCACGTCGATGCGCGGAATCATGATGTCGCCCGAAGGATCGACGCTCACTTCCACGACAGCGGCCACGTAGGTGACGAAGCTGTAGTGCGCCGCCAGGCCCAGCCCCTTGCCGTTGCCCATCTTGCGGCCCCATTGCGCTTCCTTCGTCGCGCGTTCGATCACCCCGCGCAAGCGTCCGACATTGATCGGATAGCGCTCGGGCGACTCGCCGTGGTTCCAGCCGTCGCCGATCTTGCTCGGATCGATCAGTCGGTCCGGGCCCAGCAATTCGATCAGCATGTCCCGATGGTCCTTCCCCTGTGCCTGCGCGATCTCGGCGATGAAGGACTGCGACGCGAACGCATGCTGGATGTTGTTGACCGAACGCAGCCAGCCGATGCGCGCATGCGCCGTCGCTTCCGGGTTCTCGATGCGGATGTTCGGAATCGCATAGGGCAGGCCGACCAGGCCCAGCCCTGCTTCGAATGTCGCCAGCGTCTTCGGGTCCGGTGCAAAGATCGAGGCAATCGTCGGTTCCGCCGTGCGGTGCAGCCAGGCCGTGACCTTGCCGTTCGCATCCAGGCCCGCTTCCAGATGCTGCGCGCAGACGGTGTGGAAGTAGTCGTGGTGCAGGTCGTCCTCGCGCGTCCAGGTGAGCTTGACCGGCTGGCCGCCCATTTCCTTGGACGTGAGCGCGGCCTCGACCACGAAGTCCTGCTTCGACTTGCGCCCGAAGCCACCGCCCAGCAGCGTCACGTTGACCTTGACCTTGTCCTTCGGCAGCTTCAACCTGTCCGCGACACGGTCATGCGCGGCCTGCGGCGACTGGGTGCAGGCCCAGACCTCGCAGGCGCCGTTGACGATGCGCGCCGTCGCGGCGGGGCACTCCATCGATGCGTGCGCGTAGTGCGGCACGTAGTAGTTGGCCTCGAGCTTCTTCGCCGCCTTGGACAGCGCGGCATAGGTGTCGCCTTCGTTGCGCACCTCCTTGCCGCCCGTCTTGAGCACGGCCTGCTCGAGTTCGGCCCTGAAGGCCGGCGAGTTGTAGCTCGCGTGCGGGCCGTCGTCCCACTCGATCTTCAGCATGCGACGGCCCTTGATCGCGGCCCAGGTGTCCTTGCCGACCACGACGATGCCGCCGATGGGCTGGAACTCCGAGGGCGGCGGCGTGCCTTCCATCTGGAACACCTTGACCACGCCCGGCACCTTCAACGCCTCGGTGGCATCGAAGCTCTTGACCTTGCCGCCGAGCACCGGTGGCCGCGCGATCACCGCGTACAGCATGCCCGGCAGCCGGGTGTCGATGCCGAACCAGGTCTTGCCGGTCGCAATGGCCTGCCCGTCGGTCAGGAAGGTGTCTTCCTTGCCGATGTAGCGGTACTGGCTCGGCTCCTTCAGCTTGACCGAGGCCGGCGCCGGCACCTCGAGCTTGGCCGCAGCGAGCGCCAGCGCGCCGTAGCCGAGCTTGCGTCCGCTGGGCTTGTGCACGACCTCGTGGTTCTTCGCTTGCACCGCGTCGAGCGGCACCTTCCAACGCGCCGCCGCGGCCTGTTCGAGCATCACGCGGGCGCTGGCGCCGCAGCGACGCATCGGATCGAACCAGTGGCGCGTGCTGCGCGAGCCGTCGGTGTCCTGGTTGCCGTACGTCGCTTCATCGCCCGGCGCCTGCACCACGCGCACGCGCTTCCAGTCCGCCTCCAGTTCATCGGCCACGATCTTGGGGATGCTGGTGCGCACGCCCTGCCCCATCTCGGAGCGGTTGACGACGATGCTGACGGTGCCATCCGGGGCGATCGAAACGAAGATCTTAGGGCTGTCGCGCAGGCCTTCCGGCATGCCGTCGCCGCCGTACTTCGCGGGCGCATCGGCCGCGACGCCAATGGCGGGCAGGCCGACATAGAGCACCAGGCCGGTCAGCGGTGCGGCCTGGAGGAAGCGGCGGCGGCTGGTGCCCGGCGAGCGCTCGGGTGTGGTCAACGAAGTGCCGGTCGCCACGTAGTCGGCCAGCGAATGAGGTCGGCGACGCGCGTTCATGCTGCATCTCCCATGCCGGCAGCGGACTTGATGGCCGCGCGAATCCGGGTGTAGGTGCCACAGCGGCAGATGTTGCCGCTCATCGCGCCGTCGATGTCGGCATCGCTGGGCTTGGGGTTGGTCTGCAGCAGCGCGGTGGCGCTCATGATCTGGCCCGACTGGCAGTAGCCGCATTGCGGCACGCCGATCTTCATCCACGCGGCCTGGACCGCCTTGCCGGCCGGGCTCGCGCCGACGCCTTCGATCGTCGTGATCTTCTTGCCCACCGCCGCGGACAGCGGCGTCTGGCATGAACGCACGGGCGCGCCATTGAGGTGGACGGTGCAGGCGCCGCACAGCGCCATGCCGCAGCCGAACTTGGTGCCGGTCAGCCCGACATGGTCGCGCAGGACCCACAGCAGCGGTGTGTCATCCGGCGCCGCGACGTTGGTCGCCTTGCCATTGATAGTCAACGTGGTCATCGTGAGGTACTTCCAAGGTGGGTGGAAATCACAAGCCTTTGATCGACTGCTCGCCCAACTCAACCTCGACCACGCCGTCCCGTCTTGAGGCTCGGACCGAGGCAGGCACGCACTGTCGACGGCCCTGGCATCGAGCGCTCTCGGCGCCTCGCGCGATTGTGCTGCCGGGGGCTGGGGAGCACAACTGCCTGCAAGGACGGGATGTCTCTCCCTCGTATCAGCGACGAGAATCCTGGCGAGATGGCCGATCGGCTGACATCCAGACTGCCTGCGCGCTGCGAAAGTGCGGGGGCGCCACCATGTGACCGTTCGACCTGGAGTGGCGTGTCAACACATTGAATCTGCATGAGCAAGGCCAGTGAGACTTCATTCGTCGCAGGCGGCGGCGAGATGGGCGCAAAGGTTCGCGCATTCGACTGGGCGGGCACGCCGCTGGGCGCGATCTCGCGCTGGTCCGGCGCGCTGCGCATCGCGGTCGACCTGGTGCTGGCGAGCAAGATCCCGTCGTGCCTGTTCTGGGGCCGGGAATTCATCGCCATCTACAACGATGCGTACCGTCCCTTGCTCGGCGCCAAGCCCGAGGCCCTGGGCCAGCCACTGCGCGTGACCTGGAGCGAGGCCTGGGAGCAATTGCAGCCAATTGCGGAACAGGCGATGGCGGGCGAATCGACCTTCATCGAGGACTACCTGGTACGGGTGAATCGCAATGGCCATCTCGAGGATGCCTGGTTCACCTTCAACTACGGCCCCGTCTTCGACGAGACCGGGACGGTGGTCGGCATGCTGGACACTGTCATCGAGACCACCTCCAAGGTGCTGGCCGAAGCGCGGTCGCGCGCGGCGCTCGAGCGACAGCAGCGCCTGATGCAGCAGATGCCTGGATTCGTCTGCGTGCTGGCGGGGCCGCGGCATGTCTTCGAGTACGTCAACGACGCCTACATCGAGATCGCCGGTCCGCGCCAGTTCATCGGGCGCACGGTGCGCGAGGTCTTCCCGGAGCTGAAGGACCAGGGCTTCTACGAGTTGCTTGACGGGGTCTATGCCACCGGGCAGCCCTTCAAGGCCAATGCCGTCCCCATCGAGCTGGACCGCGAAGGCGGCAGCCGCTTCATCGACTTCCTCTATGAGGCGATCCGTGACGACGCGGGCGATGTGCAGGGCGTCTTCGTCGGCGGCTATGACGTGACCGACCGGGTTCGCGCGGAGACGGAGTTGCGCCAGAGCGAGGCGCGCCTGCGCGAATCGAACGTCGACCTGGAGCGGCGCGTGATCGAGCGCACGCTGGCCCACGGCCGGACCTGGCAGGTCACGCCCGAGATGCTGTGCGTGGTCAATGCCGAGGGCTACTTCGACACGGTCAATCCCGCCTGGGAGAAAACGATGGGCTGGAGCGAAGCCGAAATGACCCGTGCAGTGTTCCAGGACTTCCTGCATCCCGATGATCTCGCCCGCACGATGGCCGCCTGGGTCGATGCCACCCTGCATCAGAAGCCGGTGCTGCGCTTCGAGAACCGTCACCGCGACAAGTCCGGCAACTGGCATTGGCTGTCATGGGTTGCGGTGCCGGAGGACAACAAGTTCTATTGCATCGCCCGCGACATCACCGCGGAGAAGCAGCATGAAGCCGCATTGGCGCGCCGCACGGCCGAGCGCGACGTGCTGGCGACCATCTTCCAGACCACCGATTCCTTCATCCAGGTGCTGGACCTGGACTATCGGCTGCTGGCCATCAACCGGGCCAACGTCGACGAGTACGAACGCATCTATGGCTTCCGCCCCTCGGTCGGCGACAGCCTGCTCGAACTGATGCGCGAGCTGCCCGAGCATCGAGACGCCGCCCTCGCCGTCTGGCGCCGGGCCATGGCGGGCGAGTCCTTCACGATGCAGGGCGAGTTCGGCGACCCGAGGCGCGCGCGGCGCACCTACGAGATCAAGTTCGAGGTGCTGCGCGATGCGAACGGCGAACAGATCGGCGCCTTCCAGACCAGCACCGACATCACCGACCGGCTGCGCGAACAGCAGGCCCACATCGAGACGCAGGAGGCCCTGCGCCAGTCCCAGAAGATGGAAGCCGTCGGCCAGCTCACCGGCGGCATTGCGCACGACTTCAACAACCTGCTCGCGGCCATCAGCGGCAGCCTCCAGGTGATGCAGGTACGGATGAGGCGCGGCCATCTCGATGGCATCGATCGCTACCTCGAGATGAGCGAAAGCTCGGTGCGTCGCGCTGCCGCCCTCACCCAGCGCCTGCTGGCCTTTTCTCGCCGGCAGACGCTGGACCCGAAGCCGGTGGACGTCAACCGACTGGTGCAGGGCATGAGCGAACTGATCGAGCGGACCGCCGGGCCCGGCGTCCAGGTGGTGGTGGAGCGTGCGCCGGACCTGTGGCCGACCCGCATCGACGCCTCGCAACTGGAAAACGCGCTGCTGAACCTGTGCATCAACGCCCGCGACGCGATGCCATCGGGCGGGCGGCTGCTGATCGCGACCTGGAACGAATCGCTGGACGCTCATGGCGCGCTCCAGCGCGAATTGCTGCCCGGCGACTATGTCTGTCTGGGCGTCACCGACACTGGCACCGGCATGACGCCGCAAGTGGTGGCGCGCGTTTTCGACCCGTTCTTCACAACCAAGCCCCTCGGGCAAGGCACTGGACTCGGCCTGTCGATGGTGTACGGATTCGTCAGGCAGTCCGGCGGGCAGATCCGCGTTGATTCGCGGGTGGGCCATGGCACGACGATGCGCCTCTGCTTTCCGCGCCACATGGGGGACGCGCTGGTCGACGAGCCCGCGGCCCGTGCGGATGCAGCCAGCCAGGGTGGCGGCGGGGAGACCGTGCTGCTCATCGAGGACGAAGGCACGGTCCGCCAGGTCATCCGCGAGGTGCTGAACGAGGCAGGCTACACCGTGCTCGCGGCGGAGGACGGCCCCACCGGCTTGCGCATGTTGCAGGCGTCCGGACGCATCGACCTGCTGGTCACGGACGTGGGTCTGCCGGGTGGCATGAATGGCCGGCAAGTCGCCGACGCGGGGCGCGCGTTGCGGCCGGCGCTCAAGGTGCTGTTCGTCACCGGCTACGCAGAAACCGCTGCGGTGCGCAACGGCCTGGTGGATGACGGCATGGAGGTGATCACCAAGCCCTTCGAGATCGCCGCGCTGGCGGCCAAGGTGCGGGAGATGCTGGACAGCGGTCCGGGTGGCTGCTAGTCGAAGCCGCTGGGCTCCAGGGAAAGCTTGCCCTGTATCCGCGGCTGACCAGCCCGCGCCAGAATCGATGCCTCGCGTGACGCTTCGCATCTTCCACCATGTCTCCCGCTCAACCTCAGCCCATCTTCCGCCACGCACTCGCCCCGGACGCACAGCGCTGTTTCCAGATCGAGTCCACGGCCTACGAGGGAGACGAGGCCGCGACGCTGGAGAAGATCGCAACGCGCATCGCGCTGTACCCCGAGGGCTTCCAGGTGATGGAACTCGACGGGGTCGTGGTCGGCTTCATCAACAGCGGCTGCGCGCACGAAGTCGTCATGTCCGATGAAGAATTCAAGAAGCTCGTGGGCCATGACCCTGTCGCTCCGAATGTGGTCATCATGTCCGTCGTGCTGGACCCTGCATACCAGGGCAAGGGCTACTCGCACTTGATGATGGAGCGGTTCGTGCGCGAGATGACGGTCCGCAACAAGGCAAGCATCCACCTGATGTGCAAGGAGCGCCACGTGGGTCTCTATGAGCGCATGGGGTATCGGTACGTCAAGCCCTCACCGTCGGATCACGGCGGCATGTCGTGGCATGAAATGGTCATGGTGCTGCCGCGAGCCAGGTCATAGCTCGACCGCGGGATGGCAACTTTTCATCCGAGTCTGTAGGATTCCGCCGACAACGCTGGATTTGTACCAGCGCAACCCAAGTCGCTCGCAAGGCGACGCATTCGTTCATTGGAGGGTGAAGTGTGTTGAGGCGGGATGTGGCATGGGGATTCCTTGGCACCCTGGCGTGCTGGCCCTTCGAATACGGGCAGGCGCAGGAGCGCGCGACGCTGACGAAGCTGCTGCTCGGGTTTCCTCCAGGGGGGCCGATCGACGGCATCGCCCGTGTGCTCCAGGCGCCCCTGGAAGAGGCGATGGGTACGCGAGTCATCGTCGACTATCGCAGTGGGGCGAGCGGCCGTATCGCCGTTTCAATGGCAACCCGCGCGCCTGCCACGGGCCAGACGCTCCTGATCACGCCCAGCGCGCAAGTGACCATCCAGCCTCATCTGTTGCTCGAACCGCCGATCGACCCGATCCACCAGCTCGCGCCCATCGCATTGATCGCGACGACCCCGCTGTGCGTGGTCGTCGCCAATGACCATCCCGCCCGGAACGTTGGCGAGCTCAAGGATTGGTTTGCCCGCAATCCCGCGCGCGCGTATTGCGGCACGCCGGGATCGGGAAGCGTGGCGCACCTCGTCGCGCTTGCGCTTTCCAGGCAAATGGACGTCGCGGTCACGCCTGTGCACTATCGCGGCGCGGCGGAAATGCTGGCGGCGTTGCTGGAGGGCAGCCTGCAATCGGCAGTCGCTGTGCCGTTTGCGGCCCTGCCGCTCGCACAGGCAGGCAGGGTCCGGATTCTTGGCACCACCAGCGAGACGCGAGCCGATTCGCTTCCGACCGTGCCAACGATGCGTGAGTCGAATCTGGACGTCGTGGCGAGCGAATGGGCGGGCGCATTTGCACCCCGGGGAATGGGCGCGGAGCAGCTTGACTCGTTGAACCGGGCGTTCTGCACGGCGATCGCGCAGCCCAGCGTTCAATCGACCTTTGCGCGATTGGGTCTGAGTGCCGGGGCTGCGGATCGCGAGCAGTTCACCGCACTGGTCAACGACGACCATGCGCGCTGGGGACGGATCCTGAGGGATTCAGGCCTGAGCGTCGCGACCTGAAGCGAAGGCCGAACGGTGCACGACCTTTCCGGAACGATCAGCTTGCAGAGCGATGCCGCACCGATGGCGCCTGCGCCTTTCGACGATCTGCCGGGCTTCGACTCGATGCTGGCCCGCCTTTCCGCCCGCCTGATCACGCTGCGGCCGGCCGAGGTCGATGCCGCCATCGCGGCCGGCCTGGGCTCGATCGTGGAGGCGCTGGACATCGACCGTTGCGCGCTGCTGCGCCTCGATCCGGATGGCCGTTCCTTCACCCGGGTCGGCATCTTCACGCGGGCTGGTCTGAGGACATCCGCCTTGCACGAACGGGTCTTCGGCTACCCGTGGTGCATCGAGCGCATCAATCGCGGCCAGGCGGTGATCTTCAGCACCGCCGACGAGCTGCCGCCCGAGGCGCACGTCGACAAGGCTTCGTTCAACAAAGCGGGTTCGCAATCGATGGCGTCCATTCCGCTCGTGGTGGCGGGCGAGATCTATGGAACGCTCAATTTCCTGAGCCTGGATCGACGCCGCGAGTGGAGCGAAGACTTGCTCAGCCGCGTGCGCCTGGTGGCCGAGATCCTGGGCAACACCATCGCGAGAAAGCATGTGCAGGAAGAAAACCAGCGCCTGCTGGCCTTCGAGCAGATGCTCGCCGAGGTCGCCGCCTCGTTGATCTCCCTGGCCGCTGGCGATGTGGATTCAGCCGTGTCCAGCGGCCTTCACCGGATGGCCGAGTTTCTCCACGCCGAGCGCGCGACCCTGTGGGCCTTCGAGCGCGGCAGTGACGACCTGCTTCCCAGCCACTGCTGGAGGACCGTCAATGCACCGGAACCCGCGCGGGTGCGGGGCCGGCACTTGCCTTCCTTCATTGCTCGCCTGAAGTCCGGTTGGGTGGTGCGCATCGACGGCCCGGAAGAACCCTCGGCGACGGTCGCTTCGCATGAGCGAGACACGCTTCGCGCGCTGGGCAGCGTGTCGCTCCTCGCCTTGCCCTTGAAGGTCAGCGGCGTGGTGGTGGGGGCGATCTCGCTGGACACCGTGCAGACCCGGCGCGCCTGGCCCGAGGCGCTGGAGCCGCGCGTCCGCCTGCTCGGCGAAGTGTTTGCCACCGCCCTGGCGCGCCAGCAGGCAGAGCGGAGCATGCGCGAAGCACAGGCGGAAGCGGCGCAGCATCGCGAGCGGCTGGCGCATATTGCACGCCTCCATACCGTGGGCGAGATGTCCGCGGGCATCACCCACGAAGTCAGCCAACCGCTGGTGGCGATCGAGAACTATGCACTCGCAGCGCGCCGACATGCCGCGGCCGGGCCGGCCGCCAACCATGCCAAGGTCTGCGAACTGCTGGACAAGATCGCGGCCCAATCGAGCCGGGCCGGGGCGGTGATGCGCAAGCTGCGCACCATGGTCAAGCGCCACGAACTCGAGATGAAGAGAGTCCGGATCGACCACATCCTGGAGGAGTCGCTGCGCTTCGCACGGATGGAAGGACACCTCCACGATGTCGTCATCACGCTGCGGGTGGCCCCCGGTTTGCCGGAGGTGATCGCCGATGACATCCAGATCCAGCAGGTCATCGTCAACCTGGTACGCAACGCCAGCGATGCGATGGGTGCCGCGGCCGGCCCCGCCGCGAGCAAGGACCTGGTCATCGAGGCGGGCACCCTCGACGATGCCCGGGTCTTCGTGCGCGTCGAAGATACCGGGGCCGGCTTTGGCGAAGGGGCGCTGGAGCGCATCTTCGAGGCCTTCTTCACGACCAAGATGGCCGGCCTGGGCATTGGCCTGTCGCTGTGCCGCGCGATCGTGGAGGCCCACGGCGGTCGGATCGACGGCCGGGCCAGGCCGGGCGGCGGCGCCATCTTCGAGTTCACGCTGCCCATTGCAGAGGAGATCGACCAGTGACCCAGGGTGTGACGGTATTCGTGGTCGACGACGATGAGGCGGTCCGGGACTCGGTGAAGGAACTTGTCGGCTCGGTGGGTCTGCACGCGGAGACCTTTGCGTCGGCCGAGGAGTTCCTGGCCGCCCACGATCCCGCGCGGGCCGGCTGCCTCGTGCTGGACGTGCGGATGGCAAGGATCAGCGGCCTCGGATTGCAGGCCCGGCTCAGCGAGATGAAGGCACGCATTCCGATCGTCTTCGTGACCGCGCATGCGGACGTGCCCATGGTGGTCGAGGCGATGCGCGGCGGCGCGGTCGGATTCGTCACCAAGCCGTACCGGGAACAGGAACTGCTGGACAACATCAACGAGGCCATTGCGCGGGACGCGGCGGCCCGGAGCGACTCCAGCCGGCACGGCCAGTTTGCGAAGGCGCTGGAACTGCTCACCGGGCGCGAGAACGAGGTCATGCAACTGGCCATGCAGGGCCTGCCGAGCAAGGTCATCGCGCAACGCCTGGACATCAGCCACCGGACCGTTGAACTGCACCGCAGCCGGGTGCTCGAGAAGTTCGGCCTGGCCAGCACCGCCGAGTTGATCCGCATCGCCACGGAGCATCACCGGTAGTTCGCTACCTACGTGGGCACAGTGATTTCACGACTGGCGTGTTCATCGCCAGTGCCGCAGGCTGCATGGCAGTGCCCATCATGCACGTCACTGTCTATGTTCTCGAGCCCGACGCCATCCGGCGGGCCGGGATTGCGCGCGCCCTGAGCGGCTATGTGAAGTCCGTGGTGCTGCTCGACAGCTTCAACGAATGGCTGGAATTGCAGGAGGTCGTGCCCTCCGCCTGCCTGCTGCTGGCGCTGGAGTCTCCCGGGCTGCCGATCCATGAACGGATCGCATGCGCCGCGCCTGCCTGTCCTGTCATCGTGATCGGCGAAACGGACGAACTGGACACGGTGATCCAGGCCATGCGCGCAGGTGCGACGAACTTTCTCGATCGTCCCTGCAATGACCTCCGCCTGCGCACCGCCATTCGCGATGCGCTCCAGGCCTCGCGTTCCTGAACCGCGCGATACGTGGCATCACGTACCGGACCGCGTGGCATCACGTGCTCCGGCACGCGTTCGCCTTGATTGTCTTGCGAGTGAGCGGACCCTACGATTTCCTCACAACCTAACGAGGAGTTCGCCATGGATGGAGATGCAACGCGGCGTGGCCTGTGCCTGGCCATGACGCTGGGGGCGCTGGGGACATCGGGCTTCGCCCGGGCGGCCGACAGCCTGCTGCTCGACCTCAAGAACGAGGTCGAGGACAGCGTGGATTCCCTCAAGGACGACGTGAAGGCCCGACAGGCGCGCGACTTGGGCGTCGAGGCCTACATCTACGCCTACCCGCTGGTCACCATGGAGATGACCCGCCGCAGCCTGACCAACGTCGCGGCGCCGGAAGCCGCCAAGGCGCCCATGGGCCAGTTCCTCAAGCTGAGCGGCTATCCTGCGGTCGACAACCATGCGGTGACGGCCCCGAACGCAGACACGCTCTACACGATCATCTGGCTGGACGTGGCCAAGGAGCCCTGGGTCGTTTCCACGCCCGACATGAAAGGCCGCTTCTTCCTGCTGCCGATGCTCGATGGCTGGACCAACGTCTTCGAGGTGCCGGCCAAGCGCACCACGGGCACCGGCGCGCAGAAGTTCGCCATCACCGGCCCGGGCTGGAAGGGCACCTTGCCGGCGGGCGTGAAGCAATACAAGTCGCCCACGGGCATGGTGTGGATGCTGGGTCGCATCTATTGCACCGGGACGCCAGAGGACTATGCCGAAGTCCACGCGCTGCAAGACCAGATGTCGGCCGTGCCGCTCTCGTCCTACGGAAAGTCGTACACGCCGCCGCCCGCAACGGTCGACCCGAGCATCGACGGCAAGACGGCGGTTCGCGACCTGGTCGACAAGATGGATGCCGCCAGTTACTTCACTCTCTTTGCGCAGTTGCTCAAGACCAATCCTCCAGCGGCAGCCGATGGGCCGATGGTGGCCAAGCTGGCGAAGATCGGCATCGTGCCGGGCCAGGACTTCGATACCTCCAAGCTCGACGCTTCGACCAGCAAGGGACTGGCCGAAGCGCCGAAGCCGGCGCAAGCCAAGATCATGGGCTGGATGAAGAAGGGCATCCTGTCTGGCGACCTGAAGCTCAAGAACGGCTGGACCTACACGACCAAGACCGGCCTGTACGGCACCAACTACATCCAGCGCGCCCTGATCACGGCCATCGGCCTCGGCGCCAACCGGCCGCAGGATGCGGTCTACCCGACGTCGACCGGGCCCGACATCCTGAAGAAGTACGACGGCTCCAAGAAGTACGTGATGCACTTCCCGAAGGGCCAACTGCCGCCTGTCAACGGCTTCTGGTCGCTGACGATGTACGACACGGGCTACTTCTTCGTGCCGAACTCGCTCAACCGCTATACGGTCAGCCAGCGCAACAAGCTCAAGGCCAACGCCGATGGCTCGGTCGACCTCTATATCCAGAACGAGTCGCCGGGGGCCGACAAGGAGGAGAACTGGCTGCCCGCGCCCAAGGACGGCTTCATTCTCATGATGCGGCTGTACTGGCCCAAGGACAAATCGCCATCTCTTCTCGACGGCTCCTGGATTCCGCCGCGGGCCAAGGAAGTCTGAAGCCATGTTGCGCGATCTCGCACGCGGTGCCGCCGCGGTCATGGCATTCGTCTCGATGGCCGTCGGCAGCCCGTCGGTCCAGGCGCAAGTGGCGGGGATCGATCCGCAAGCGACCCAACTGCTGCGACGCATGACGGACTACCTGGCCGGGCTCAAGCGGTTCAGCGTGGACAGTGACAGCACGCTGGAAGTCGTTCTCAAGACCGGCGAGAAGCTGCAGTTCGACACCGCGGCCAAGGCCACCGTGCGGCGTCCCGATCGGCTGCGGGCGGAGCGCGGGGGCGAGATCGTCGACCAGGTCTTCCTCTACGACGGGGCTTCGCTGACGCTCTACAGCCTGGATGCCAAGCGCTTTGCCGTGGCACCCGCGCCCGCCACGCTGGATGCGGCGCTGGACTATGCGCGGGATCGCCTCGACATCGTCGCACCGGCATCGGACCTGCTGGCCACGAATGCCTTTGATCGGCTCACGCAGGGCCTGCTCGGGGCGATAGTCGTCGGGCCGAGCGTGGTCGGCGGTGTGAAGACGACGCACCTGGCGTTCCGCGGCCCGGAGGTCGACTTCCAGGTCTGGGTCCAGGACGGTGACAAGCCGCTGCCGCGCAAGTACGTCATCACCACGCGCCAGGTGCAGGGCATGCCCGAATTCGCTTCGTCTTTCAGCAACTGGAAGCTCGACCCGGAGGTGCCGGACTCGCTGTTCGTCTTCGCTCCGCCCAAGGAGGCGCGGCGTATCGAGTTTCTCGGCACTGGCAGTGGCATCGCGTCGACGACGAAGTAAGGGGACCACAGATGAAGCCAGTTCTTCGGTCAGGCGTGCTCTGCGCCGCAGCCCTCATCGCATGGATGGTGGACATGCCGGGTCAAGGCCAGTGGATGCCGGGGCTTGTGCCGAGCGCGCATGCCATCATCGGAAGGCCCATGACACCGGTCAGCTACGCGGGTGTCGCGCGGCGCAGCGCCTATCGGGAAACGGAGGTGGTGAGGACCGCCGAAGTGGCTCGCACAGCCGAAGTGGCACGTGCGGCCGAGGTGGCCACGGTCGCCACGACGGCTGCGGTGGCGGGTACCGTCGTGGTCGCCAGGGAGGCCAACGCGTCAGCGGCTGAGGTTGCGAGGGCAGCACCAGCCGTCGGCACCATCGTCTCTTCGCTGCCACCCGGGTGCACGCCGACGGCCCTCAACGGCGTCGAATACCAGCGCTGCGGCGGCACCTACTACCGCTCGGCGTTCAACGGACCGAATCTGGTGTTCGTGGTCCAGCAACCATGAATGGGCGCTTTGCTCCAGTGCGACTTCAGGCCGTCGCGACGCTTGCGCTGCTTGCACCGTGGGCGGCGGCGCACGCCGAGGTTGCCGGGGCACCCGCGGAAGGCCCATGGCGCTTCGGCCTTTCCATCTACGGCTACCTCCCCAGCCTGAGCAGCGGGGCGAGCGTGCCGACCTCCCCGGGCGGCGCCACCATCGACGTGAACGCGTCGAAGATCGTCGACTCGCTCAAGTTCACCTTCATGGGCAGCCTCGACGCGACCAACGGGCGCTACGGTTTCTTCACCGACTTCATCTACCTCGACCTCGGCGGCGACAAGCAATTCAGCCGCGATTTCACCATCAACCACAGGCCGATACCGATCGGCACCTCCGCCGATCTCGACTGGGGGCTCAAGGGCGTGATCTGGACACTCGGCGGCCAGTACCGGATACCGACCGACCCGCGGTGGCGGCTGGACGCGGTGGCCGGGGCGCGCCTGTTCTCGCTCGAGCCCTCGTTGTCCTGGAGCATCCATGGCGATCTCGGCGGCATTGCTCCGTACGCGCGCAACGGCCAGGCGGGCAGCACCCAGCATGTGTGGGATGGCATCGTCGGCGCCAAGGGCCGGTATGCCATCAACGATCGGTGGAGCGTGCCCTTCTATGCCGACGTGGGCGCGGGCGAGTCGCGCCTCACCTGGCAGGCGGCGGCGGGCGTGAGCTACGCCTTCGACTGGGGCGAGCTCACCGGCATGTGGCGCTACATCTCCTACGAGTTCAAGTCGGGTTCGCCGGTGCATGACATCAAGCTCAATGGGCCGATGATTGGTGCGACGTTCAGGTGGTAGGGCGAGGCTTCGTCCGCGGCAGGAGTCACCGGACGCCGTTGCCTGCGCCGACCGTGCCTGCGCGCTCCAGCACGAAGTCGAAATCCAGCACGTGGAAGTCCGAGGCCTGCTCGCTGCCGTCAGGCGCCAGCCCGGGCGGATGACGCACGAAGTCCCCGATCAGCGAACTGCGCACACCGAAGACCGCATCGCTGTCCAGGTAGCGATCACCATCGCTGAACACATGCGTGATCAGCGTCTCGTAGCCGGGCGCCACGATCATGAAATGCACGTGCGCAGGTCGCCAAGGGTGTCGACGGGTCACATCCAGCATGCGCCCGACCGGCCCGTCCGTGGGGATCGGATAGGCCACCGGCATCACGCCGCGGAAATGCAGGCGCCCCTCCGCGTCGGTTCGCAGCACGCCCCTGCCCTGCGCGGAGGCAAGGTCCGCGCGTTGCACGTCGTACAGACCTTCGGTGTCGGCCTGCCACACGTCAACCACGGCATCGGCGACCGGTTCACCGCCCGGACCTCGCACGGTCGCCCGCACGAACAGTGGCTCGCCCGCAGCGCCGCCGGAGATGTCGTCACCCAGCTCGAACTGAGGCGCATCGGCCACGTGAAAGGGACCGAACACCGTCGCCTCGGTCGCCTGCGAGCTCTTCGCATGGTTGAGCGCCACGTTCAGCGTCGACAGGCCGAGCGTGTCCGACAGCAGGATGAACTCCTGCCGCTTGTCATCGCACTTCTGCCCTGTCGCCGTGAGGAACTGGATGCCGGCCATCCATTCGGCCTCGGTCAGCTTCACCTCACGCGCGAAGTCGTGCAGGTGGCGCACCAGCGCAGAGAGGACTTCCTTCAAGCGCGGGTCGGGGCAATCGGCGAGGCTCTCGAGGACTGCGGGCGTGATGGTGTTTTCGTTGATGTTGCGCATGGCTTGTTGTTGGATGAACGGGATCAATGGATGCGCTGCACCAGGTGCCGCCGCGTCGGGAACAGCGACCAGCCCCAGCGCTGCTGCGCATAGCCCCACAGCCCCTGCTTGAAGAACAGCGTGATGACGATCGCCAGCAGCCCCAGGCCGAGCAGGTACCAGGTGCCGAAGTCGCTCAGGAACTTGTTGAGCGCCCAGAAGATGAGCGCGCCGACCAGCGGCCCTTCGATGCGGCCGATGCCGCCGATCACCACCATGAAGATGGCAAACGCCGACCAGTTGACGCTGAAGGCCGCATCGGGGCTGATGCGCAAGTTGCCGACGAAGTACAGCGCCCCCGCGAGCCCGGCGCCGAAGGCCGCCACCACATACACCGCGAGCTTCATGCGGGCCACGGGCACGCCCTGCGATTCGGCAGCCACCTCGTTGTCGCGGATCGCAAGCAAGGCCAAGCCGCGCTTGCTGCGCAGGAACAGGTAGACCAGCGAGATGGCCGCGACCACGCAGGCCAGCGCCATCCAGTAGGTCACGCTCTCGCGCGTGGCCTTCTCGATGCCGCGCAGCGCGATCAGCGTGGTGCCGGAGCCGCCGCCCACCGCCGAGATGTTGGCGAAGGACAGCCGGAACACCTCCGCGATCACCCAGGTGCCGATCGCGAAATAGCCTCCGGACAGCCGGAAGGCCACGAAGGCCACCGGCACCGCCACCAGCGCAGCCGCCAGCGCACCGAGCGGAATCGCGACGAAGGGATTGATCCCCGCGAAGTTGCCGAGCACCAGCATCACGTAGCCGCCGAAGCCGAAGAAGGCCTGCTGCCCGATGCTCACCATGCCGCCGTAACCGGCCAGCAGGTTCCACATCATCGCGAAGATGAAGTAGCAGGCAATCTCGACGAACTCGCGCATCCAGCTCGACTCGCCCCACCACGGGAGGCTGGCTGCGATCAACAACAGCGCGATGCCGATCGCGAGCGCGGCGCGACTGGCGCGATTGCTTCGCACCACGTCGATGACGGGAACCACGGAGGGAGGTGCAGTGGTCACGGTTCAACCCCTTGTCTTTGGAAACAGGCCCTGCGGCCGCAATACCAGCACGCCGAGGAACACGATGTGCCCGAACCAGATGCCCCAGCCCGGATCGAGCCGGAAGCCGATCTGCTGCGTGAGGCCGAGGATCATGGCCCCGGCCAGCGTGCCCCAGAAGGAGCCCATGCCGCCGATGATCACGGCCTCGAAGGCGAACAGCAGCAGCAGCGGACCGTCCGATGGCGACACCGTGGTGCGCATGCCTTGCAGGATGCCAGCGATCGCGATCAGCACGAAGGCGATGGCGGTGGCCAGCGCATAGACCTTGCGCGCATCCAGGCCCATGAGTTCGGCAATTTCGCGATCGTCCGAGACGGCGCGGAAGGCACGGCCCATCGCCGTGCGCGCGAAGAGCCATTGCAGCGCCGCCGTCGCGGCCACCGCCACCGCCAGCACGACCAGCGGCAGCACGCCAAGCGAAAGCGAGTCGCCCACCCGCAGGCCCTGCGTGGCAACGGCGCCGATCTCGATCGCACGCGGGTCGGCCGAGAACACTTCGAGCAGCAGGTTCTGGATCACGATCGACAGGCCGAAGGTGACCACCAGCGAAGGCAGCGGGTCCTTGCCCAGCGTGCCGTTGAGCACATAGCGTTGCAGCGCATAGCCGAAGCCGAAGGCCAGCGGCAGCAGGGCCAGCGCCGCCAGCGTGGGCGCGGCGCCCGTCACCGCGATGCCGCCGATGACCGCGAACGCGGCCAGGATGATGAAGTCGCCCTGCGCCGTGTTGGTGAGCCGCATGACGCCGAACATCAGCGACTGGCCCAGTGCGAAGAGGGTGTAGAGGCCGCCCAACAGCAGGCCCTGGATGAGGGTTTCGATCATGGTGGGTCAGACGCCGAAATAGGCCTGCGAGATCTGCGAGTGCGTCAGCTGGTCCGATCGCCCTTGCAAGGACACGCGCCCCTCCTGCAGGCAATAGATGCGCTGCGACACGCGCTGCGCCATGGTCACGTCCTGCTCCACGATGACCACCGTCATGCCTTCGCCGGTGATGGCCGGCATGGCCGCATAGATCTCGCGGATGACGATCGGCGCGAGGCCCAGCGACAGCTCGTCGCACAGCAGCACTTCCGGATTGCTCATGAGCGCCCGCCCCAGCGCCACCATCTGCTGTTGCCCGCCGGACAGCGAGGTGCCGGGCACGTGGCGCTTCTCCTGGAGGATCGGGAAGAGCGCATACAGCCGCTCCAGATTCCACGGGCCAGCGCGCCGCGTGAGGCCGCCCATCAGCAGGTTTTCCTCCACGCTCAGGCTAGGAAAGAGCCGCCGCCCCTCCGGCACCAGCGCCAGACCGCGCCGCACGATCTCACCCGCGGGCAGTCCGCCGATCGCTTCGCCCTTGAACTCGATCGCCTCGCGCTTTGCACGCACCAGCCCGGCCAGGCATTTCAGGAAGGTCGATTTGCCGGCGCCATTGGCACCGATGACGGCGACGAGTTCGCCCTTCGCCAGTTCGAAGTCGATGCCGAACAGCGCCTGCGCATCGCCATACCAGGCTTGCAGCCCATGGGTTGCCAACAGTTGCGTCATGCCTCGATCCCCATGTAGACGCGGCGCACTTCCGCATCGGCCATCACGGCTTGCGGCGCGCCCTCGGCGAGCTTCTGGCCGAAGTTGATGACGAAGAGCCGATCGGCCAGCGACAGCAGCGCATGCACCACGTGCTCGATCCAGATCATCGTGACGCCACGCGCCTTGATCCGCTTCAGCTCGTCGACCAGCACCTTCGCTTCATGCTCGGTGAGGCCACCGGCAATCTCGTCGAGCAGCAGCAGGCGGGGCTTCGTGGCCAGCGCACGGGCCAGTTCCAGCCGCTTGCGGTTGAGCAGTGTGAGTCCACCGGCCGGCTTGTTGGCATGCGCCATGAGGCCGGTCTGGTCCAGCACCTCGTAGGCCGTCTGCCAGGCCTCGCGCTCGCCCTGCTGCGCACCGAAGCAGGCGGCCGTCACGAGGTTCTCGAACACGGTCATGTTGCCGAAGGGCTGCGGCACCTGGTAGCTGCGGCCGATGCCGGCATGGCAGCGCTGGTTGGGCTTGAGCGCGGTCACGTCGCGGCCTTCGTATTCCACGCGGCCGGTGTCCACGCGCACGTCGCCGGAGATCAGGTTGAACAGCGTGGTCTTGCCTGCGCCGTTCGGGCCGAGGATGCCGAGCGTCTCGCCCTCCTCGACCGACAGCGAGATGTCGTCGGTGACCTTGAGCGCGCCGTAGGATTTTCCGACGGCATGAAGGGCGAGCAGGGCCATGGTCAGAGCAGCTTCAAGGTGCCGCCGGTCGGGATGTTCTTCGCCATCTCGTCGTTGACGATGGTGAGTTCGACCTTGTACTTGCTGCCCTTGTTCCACTGGCCCAGCACCAGCGGCGTCTTGCTGACGTTCTTCATCGGCCCCTGGCCGCCCCACTTCACCGGGCCGACCACGGTCGCGACCGAGGTGGCCGCCACCGCATCGCGCACGTCGGCCGCCTTGGTCGACTTGGCCCGCGACAGTGCGTTGGACGCGACCTCGAACAGCGCATGCGCAAAGCCGATCGGCTGCGTCCACTGCTTCTTGGTATCCGCCTCGTAGGCCGCGGCCAGCGCGCTGGCGCTCTGCTTCGTCAGGCTGGAGGTGAAGGGGTGCGAAGGACTCCACCACACCTCGGTGGACAGGCCCTCGCCCAGATCGCCGAGCGCCTCGATCGCGCCGGGGAACAGCAGCGCCTTGCCCAGCGTGATGACCTTGGGCTTGAAACCCTGCTGCTTTGCCTGCGTGAGGAAGGTCTTGGCATCGGGCGGGATGACCACGCCGGTGACGATCTCGACGCCCGCCGACTTGAAGGCCGCGATCTGCGCCGAGAAGTCCTGCGTGCCGTTCTGGAAACGGCCCGGGTCGGTCAGCGTGAAGCCCATCTGCGCCAGCGGCTTCGGGAAGCCCAGTTCCTTGTCGCCCCAGGCATTGCCGTCGCCGTCGTTCGGGAACAGGCCGCCGACCTTCTTGTTGGTCGTCACGGTCTTCCAGCCGCTGGTGTAGGCACCGATCACGTCCTCCAGGCCCCAGAAGACGTGATAGGTCCAGTTGAAGCCCTTGGCCGGGTCGCCCTTGCGCCCGAAGAACCACGGCTGCCACGGGACCACGCTCGACACGCAAGGCACCTCGTTGAGTTCGCAGGCATCGCTGACCGGGTTGGCAGTCTCGGGCGTGCCGGCCGTCAGCATGAGGGCGACCTTGTCCTTGAGGATCAAGTCGTTGGCCACCTCGCCGGCGCGGTTGGGGTTGGACTGGCTGTCCTTGAGCACGATCTGCACGGCGTACTTCGTGCCGCCGACCGTGATGCCGTCCTTGAAGGCCGTCTTCATCTGCTCGATGACCCACTTGTCGGCCTCGCCGAAAGGCGCGAGCGGGCCGGTCTGGGGCGACACGTAGCCGATCTTGAGCGTATCGGCCGCGAACGCGAGCGGCGTGGCGCTGGCCGCAATCCATGCGGCGGTGGCTTGCGTGAACTGTCTGCGATTCAGCGTCATGAATGTCTCCTTCTTGGTGGGGATCTGCGGTGGGTGAACAAGGGTCAGCCGGGTGGCTCGCCGGCCCAGGCGCGTTGCAGCAGGGCGCGGATGTCGTTGCGCTCTGCGGGGCCGAAGGGCTTGGGGTTCCAGTAGGGATTGCGCACGGCGATATCGGCGGCGAGGTCCAGGTCGGACTCCTTCATGCCGATGTCGCGCAGTGCGATGGGGGCGCCGCTGTGGCGGGCCAGGTCCTGGATGCCCTGCGGCGCCGACGCAGTGCCGAGCGCGCAGGCGATACGTGTCATGGCCTGCGGCGCGGCCTGCGCGTTGAAGGCCAGCGCGTGCGGCAGGACCACGGTGTGCACCTCGGCATGCGGCAGGTTGAAGCTGCCGCCCAGCGTGTGGCACAGCTTGTGATGCAGCGCCATGCCGACGTTGCCGAGCACGGTGCCGCTGAGCCAGGCGCCATAGAGCGCATCGCTGCGCGCGTCGATGTCGTCGGGCTTGGTTCGGATCGCCGGCAACGCACGTGCCAGGGCGGCGATGCCCTCCTCGGCCATCAAGTCCATGACCGGGTTGCTGTCCTGTGCGTAGAGCCCTTCGGCGGCGTGCGCGATGGCATTGATGCCGCTGGTCACGCTCAGGCCCACCGGCAGCGTGCGCGACAACTCGGGGTCGTAGATGACCGTGCGCGGCAGCACGCGGAAGTCCTTGCCAGTCTTCTTCACGCCGGCTTCGGTCAGGCCGTAGATAGGCGTCATCTCGCTGCCGGCATAGGTGGTGGGAATGGCGAGGATCGGCAGCCCTGAATCGAGCGCGATCGCCTTGCCGAGGCCGGTGGTCGAGCCACCACCGATGGCCACGGCGCAGTCCGCATCCAGTTGCCGCGCCACTTCGCGCGCCTCGCGGGCAGTCTCGATCGGCACGTGCATCACGGCACGGTCGAACACGCCAGCTGCGTGTGCGCCCAGCATGTCCGCCACGCGTTCGGCCTGCACGCGTTGCTCCGGCGTGCTGAGCACCAGTGCCCGGCGCGCGCCGAGCGCATCGATCTCACGTGCCAGGTGCGCCAGCGCGCCGGCGCCGAAGACGACGCGCTGCGGCTGGCTGGTGTAGACGAAGTCGCGCGTGCTCATGGCGCGCTCCGCCTCGCAAGACATCGGAAGTTGCTCATCGTCATGTCGTGCATTCAGCGCTGGAAGTGCGGCGGAATCTGCGCATCGACATTGACCCACACGCTCTTGACCTGTGTGTACTCGCGCATCGCGTCGAAGCCCATCTCGCGCCCGTAGCCGCTCTGGCCGACACCCCCGAAAGGCGAACCCGGATTCACGCGCTTGTACGAGTTGATCCAGACCATGCCCGCATGCAGTTCGCGGGCGAACTTGTGGGCACGCTGCAGGTTCGATGTCCACAGCCCGCTGCCCAGGCCGTAGTCGGTGCCGTTGGCGATCTGCAATGCCTCCTCGTCCGTCTTGAAGGTGAGCACGGTCACGAAGGGCCCGAACACCTCTTCCTGCGCCACGCGATCGAGGTACGACTTCGCACGCACGATGGTCGGCTCGACATAGCAGCCGCTGGCCAGCTCACCGCCCGGCGACTTGCCGCCGGCCAGCACTTCCCCGCCCTGCCCGCGCGCCACGTCGACATAGCTCAGCACGCGTTCGCGGTGCAGCGCGCTGGTGAGCGGCCCCATTTCGGTGGTTGCGTCGAGCGGATTGCCGAGCCGCACCGATTGCGCCAGCGGAATGAACTTCTCGAGGAAGGCGTCCGCAATGTTCTCGTGCAGGATCAGCCGCGAGCCGGCGATGCAGGCCTGCCCCTGGTTGTGGAAGATGGCCCATGCACTGCCGTTGACGGCGGCCAGGAGGTTTGCATCCTCGAACACGATATTGGCGCCCTTGCCGCCGAGTTCCAACTGCACCTTCTTGAGGTTGCTGGCGCTGGCCTGGATCACGCGCCGCCCGGTCGCGGTGCTGCCGGTGAAGGCCACCTTGGCAATGTCCATGTGCTCCGCAATGTGCTGGCCGGCCACGCTGCCGAGCCCCGGGACCATGTTGACCACGCCTTCCGGCAGGCCGGCCTCGGCCATCAGTTCGGCGATGCGCAGCGAGCTCAGCGGCGTGATCTCCGCAGGCTTCATCACGATGGTGTTGCCGGCCGCAAGCGCGGGCGCCATCTTCCAGCTCGTGAACATCAGCGGGAAGTTCCACGGCACCACCTGCCCCACCACGCCGACAGGCTCGCGCAGCGTGTAGTTGAGGAAGCCGGCTTCCACGGGAATCGTCTCGCCCTGGAACTTGTCGGCCATGCCGCCGAAGTAGCGGAAGCAGGCCGCCGTGCGCGGCACGTCGAGGTTGCGCGAGTCGCGGATCGGATGGCCGGTGTCGAGCGATTCGAGGCGCGCCAGTTCTTCGCTGTTGGCCTCGATCAGGTCGGCCAGGCGCAGCAGGATGCGCCCGCGGTCGGCCGCTGCGAGGCGGCTCCATTTCGGGAAGGCCCGCTGTGCCGCGACAACGGCCTTGTCGACGTCAGCCTTGCCGGCCAGCGCGACCTCGGCGATCGTCGAGTTGTCGTGCGGGTTGAGCGTGGCCAGCGTCTCGCCCGACTCCGCATCAACGAACTGGCCGTCGATGAAGAGCTGGTGCCGGATCGGCTTGCTGAGGCCTGCGGCCTGCTGGATGTCTGTGAGGTTCATGAGCGCAACTCCCTGCGATGTGATGGTGCTTGTTCGCGGGACGTCATGGCTTCAGCCACGGATAACGCGCCGTGTCCTTGCCCGCGTAGTCCGGGTCGAGGTAGATGAAGCAACGCTGGATCAGCCAGTCGCGCACTTCGAATACATCGCACCAGCGCCCGGCAGCCCACTCGGGCACGCCGGCGCGCCAGGGGCCGTCGACGTGCTCGCCGTGGCTGGTGCCTTCGCAAGCGAACATGTCGCTACCGGTCATGATCCAGTTGAAGCCCGCGTAGTCGTGCGTGATGGCCTTGCCCCGGCCGCCGAGGTCGCCGAACATGCGGCCGATCTCTTCCTTGCCGTTGGCCAGTCCCCATTTCGGGAAGTAGACCTGCGCGTCATCGGCGAACAGGTCGAGGATCGAACCGCCGGTGGAAGTCACGCCGCCGTGGTCGTAGGCCTTCAGGTATTCGAGTGCGACGGACTTGCGTTGCTCGTCGGTCATGGTTTGTCGGGTCAGGGCCATGGTGATGTCTCCTTCTTCACTTGAGGGATTGGAGGTAGTCGATGAGGGCTGCGCGCTTCTTGGGGTCGTCCTGGAAATAGACCATCGTGCTGCCGGGTGCCACCTTCTGGCTGTCGGTGAGCCAGCGTTCGAGCAGGGCCTTGTCCCAGGTCTTTCCCTTCATGGCGTCGACGTATTGCTTCGAATAGGTGAAGCCGGGGCTGTTGGCGCTGCTTGCCGAGCAGGCCGTAGAGGTTGGGGCCGACGCCGTTGGGCTCGCCCTTGCCGAAGGAATGGCATTGGGTGCAGCTGTTCTGGGCGATGCGCTCGCCGGGCGACTGGGCTTGGGCACCGAGCGCCGCACCGAGCAGCACCAGGCCCGCGAGCCATTTCAGCGTGTTCATGCCGCGCTCCCGGAGTCCGTGCTGGCCGCGTTGGCCGTGCGGTACGAGAAGGCAATGATCGGCCCCAGCGTCGCACCGCCCGCCCAGTACGCCCGACCGGATGCCGAGGCCACGCAGTTGCCGACGCCATAGAGGCCCGCGATCGGCTTGTCGTTGCCATCGAGCACGCGACCGTTGGTATCGGTCTTGGGCCCGCCCTTGGTGTCCAGCGTGCCCGACACCACCAGCGCCGCGTAGTACGGCCCCGTGTCCGAGAGCGGCCACATCGTGGGGTTGGCGCGGCCCGGTTCCTCTTTCACATCACCGTTGAAGAGCTGTTCCACCACGCGTTCGCCGCGCTTGAAATCGAGATCCTTGCCGGTCTTCGCGAAGCCGTTGAAGCGCGTGATCGAGGCTTGCAGGTTCTGCAGGAAGTCCGCTGATGGCCGCGCACCACCGATCACGCTGGCGTACTTGGCAAAGCGCTCGTCGATGGCCTTCGCCAGCTCGGCCAGCGTGTTGCCCTTGATCACATGCCGGTCGTCGGTCCCCGGCGGCACGATCAGCCGGCCGTATTCCGCACTGGCCGAGTTCTGCTGCGAGCGCTGGTCCCACACCGCGATGCGGACCAGGTTGGGGTACTCGGCCTTCGCGCCGTCCCATTCGTGGAAGCTCTGCGCCAGCTCGTTGTATTGCAGCTTCTCGTTGACCGTGCGCTTGCCGTACTTGTTGACGAAGAGCATCGAGTCGCCGGCGACCGAGAACATGCCCGACATCGAGCCGTCGCGCGCCACCGCCTTCTCCAGCGGGATCGGGCAGCACCAGGCGTAGTTCATGTTGCGCAGTTGCGCACCGAGCGGGCCGGCCATCTTCACGAAGTCGCCTTCGTTGCTGGGCGCGGCGCAGCCGCCGAAGATCGGGCCGTTGAGGAAGTTCTTGCGCAGCTCCACGTTGTGGGTGAAGCCACCCGTCGCAAAGATCACCGCCTTGCGGGCACGCAGCCGCTTCGTCTCGCCCATCTCGTCCTTCGCCTCGACGCCGATCACGCGGCCGGCCGGGTTCTGGATGATCTTGGTGACGCGCACGCCGGTGCGGATCGGGATGCCTTCCTGCCGGGCCTTGGTCGACATGGTGCGCACGGCGACCAGGCCGCCGTCGGACATGCTGGGGATCGCGCCGGCGGGCACCAGCACGCGGCCCTTGGGCGCCTTGTCTTCGGTCAGCTCGGCGAAGTAGTCCGGCACGTCGGGGCAATGCCGGTACGGCAGCGCGCCCTTGGTGGCCAGCAGTTCCGCGGCCGGCGAGGCGCTGTCGTAGATGGCCTCGCACATGTCGTATTCCCATTGCGAGAGGCCCAGGCGCGGTTGCGCGGGATCGTAGTTCTGCGGATTCGACAGCCGCGCCACGTACTTGAGGAAGTCGGGCTTCGGGTCGGCGATGCCGGCCTTCTTCATGGCCTCGTTGTTCGGCACCCAGTACCAGAAGGCCGCCTTGGCCGTGGTGCCGCCGATGCTGCCGGCCTTCTCGAGGATGACCGCGCTGTTGCCCTGCCACTTCGAGAACAGCGCGGAGGCCAGGCCGCCGCAGCCGCTGCCGCAGACGACCATGTCGAAGGTCTCGTCGAACTTCTGATTGCTCGACTCCGCGGCTTCCACGGAGAGCCCGAAGGTGGCCGCCGCCGCGACCGCGGAGGTCGCACCTGCCTGCTGGATGAAACGTCGGCGCGAGGCTGCGCCGGCACCGGACCGGAAGAGGTCTGCCATGTCTGTCTCCTGGGGTGGAGCGAGGGGCGCTGCCGCCTCGCTCCTGATGCTTGAAAAGAGGACTTAGAACTGAACCGGGATTTCAGGGCTCTCGCCCTTTTGAATCTCGTAGACCAGCGTGGGCGAGCCGTTCTCCCACACCAGCAGCATCGAGCGCTTCGGGCTGAAGCCCTGGTGGCGGCAGTAGGCGGGCATGGCGGCCATGTCGCCGGCCTTCATGATCACGCGGGCCATCGGCTTGCCCGTGTTCTTGTCGCCGCAGTCCCAATGGATCTCGTCGGTCATCTGGAAGAACCACTCGACGCGGTCGTTGCCATGGATGATCGGCAGGATGTGTTCTTCCGTCGTCGGGCACATGTAGCTGTGCTTGACGACCGAGGTGAAGCTCGGGTTCCAGGTCACCTGCGAGCGGCTCAGGAAGCCGAAGAGGTTGAAGGCATGCACCTCGTTCTCGAAGCCGGGCTCGGGGTGCAGTTCGGGCTGCGCCTGCGGCACGTCGGCAAAGGCGCGGTTGACCTTGGCGCCGGTGGCATCGCTGCGCAGGTTGAGGTCGCCCTTCAGCCCGACGCAGCGCGTGGCCAGTTCACGGGCCCGGGTGATCTTCGCGGTGTTGTTGCCGTTCTTGCGGCCATAGGGCGTGCCGGTTTCCTGCGGCGCCGAGAACGGGTCGAAGGTCTCGTTGGTCCAGTCGTCCAGCATCGCCTCGAAGGTGGCGCGGATCTGCGCGGTCGGGAAGTTTTCCAGCAGGTCAATGCCGGCTTCCTTCATGGTGCCGTTGTAGCTGCCGGCGTACATGTCGACCGACTGGTAGTGGTTGACCGTGCCGACCACGTCGTCGAAGTTGACCCAGCCGTAGAAGAAGCCCCAGGCGACGTCGCGCATCAGGGCGCGCAGGTAGTTGCCGACGTCGAGCGTGTGGCTCATCGGCCGGCCGTCGCGTGTCTTCCAGGTGATGTGGGCGAAATACTCGTCTCGGCGGAAGCCGAAGCTGCCGAGCGAGAAGTCCTTGTAGCCGAGCGAGACGTCGGGTTGCGAGGCGATGACCTTGGCGAGTTCTGCGGGTGCGTTCATGGTGTGTGCTCCTGGAGGTTGAAGTTCATTGCACCTGGCAGATCTCGGCCCACTTCTCGATGGACAGATCGCCCTTGCAGCTTTGCAGCACGATCACGCCGGGGTCGCCCTGCGTGCGGAACTGGTAGGCGGTGTTCTTCGGCAGCAGGCCCTGGTGGCCGCGCGACAGCTTCATCCAGCCCATCTTCTTGCCCTTGGGCTCGCCCTGGACGAGCACGGCGCCGTTCTTCTCCGTGTCGGCGACGGTCTGCGAGGCGTCGAGCTGCACCAGGTGCACTTCGACGTCGCCGTCCATCACGAGTGCGAACTCGTCGTGGGCGCAGGTGTACCAGGGCGAGTTGCCTTCGGCGCGCAGCGTCTCCAGCACGTAGATCTGGTTCTGACCGAAGACGACCTTCTCGTAGGGCTTGCTGTTGTTCGCGATTTCAAAGCAATTCGAGAACGCGTAGTGGCGCACGTCGTCAGCGATCGGCTCGACGCGGCCCTTCTCGTAATTCTTCAGCGATCCGAAGCGGGTCTGGTAGGCGGTAGCGGTCATGCGGGGTCTCCTGGGTGGTTCGACATGCAGTCCTGGCTGCGTGAAGCGAACTGTAGGCACCCAGGCGGACGACCGGTAGGCTCAAAATTCCCACCGCATTGTTCGCGAATTCCGGTCAATGGTCGGGGAAAACCCTCAACAGACTGTCAACCCTCGATGATTTTCTCGGGAAGCATTCCGCGTTCGATCATCTGTGCGTCCCAGGGCGGCACGCGCGAAAAAGCCGCCGCGATGTGCTCGATGAAGAGCTTGAGCTTGAACGCGTTGCGCGAGGTGCCCGCATAGACCGCGCTCAGCGAGAAGGACGACAGTTGGTGCTCGGGCAGCACCACCTCCAGGTCGCCCTTGAGGATGGAATCGCCCGCCACCAGCGTCGGCAGGCAGACGATGCCGGCATGCTCCAGCGCATATTCCCGCAGCAGGTGGACGCTGTTGGTGAGCAGCGCGGCGTTCATGTAGAGCGTGATCTCGTCATCGCCATGCCGGAAGGTCCAGCGGTCCCGCGTCGGGTAGCCGGAGTAGAGGCCAAGCGCATGCTTGTGCAGGTCGCGCGGCGACTGCGGTGCACCCTTGGAGCGCAGGTATTCGGGCGTGGCGCAGAACACGCGGCGCACGGGGAAAAGTGGCCGCGAGATCAGCTCCGTCGAGGCCGCCGGGAAGATCTGCAAGGCGCAGTCCACGCCCGCCTTCACCGGATCGACCACCGCATCGCTCACGATCAGCTCCAGGCGAATGTCGGGATAGCTGACCTGGAAGGCATGCAGCAACGCCGCGAAGTGGCCGAGCACGAAGCCGGTCAGCGCATGCACCCGAAGCACGCCCGTCGGCCCTGCCCTGGCGCCGCGCATCTGGTCCATCACGTCGTTGGCGCGCGCCACCAGCGAGGTGCAGTCGCGCAGGAAGGCCTGGCCGACATCGCTGAGCCGCACCACCCGCGTGCTGCGATGAAAGAGCGGCGCGCCGACATGGTCCTCCAGCTGCTTGACGCGGCTGGTCACGACCGACTTGGCGATGCGCATCTGCCGGGCGGCTTCCGCAAAGCTCTGCGTCTCGGCCACGCGGACAAAGGTTTCGATGCTTTCAAGACGGTCCATGGTGGCGATTCTGCAAGGACCAACGTCACACCGCAGCCGCCACGCGCAGATCCCGCCGGCGACTGTCCGTCACGGCTTCATGCTTTCAAAGACGCCATCGCGCCGGACCCAGGCATGGAACAACCCGGCAGCGAGATGCAGCAGGATCAGCGCGAAGAAGCACAACGCCAGGAACTGGTGCGCGTTCCACAACATGCTGTGCAGCACGGCACTGGGCGGCACGATGGCCGGCAGGTGCAGGCCCGCGACCACCACCGGATAGTCGGCCGCCGACAGCATGCCCCAGCCGATCAGCGGCATCACGATCATGAGCAGGTAGAGCATGACGTGCGACAGCTTCGCGGCGAGCTTCATCGGCGCAGGCATGTCGGACGGCAGCGGCGGCGCACCAACGCGCCAGCGCACGATGAGCCGCAGCACGGCAAGCACCAGGATGGCGATCCCCAACGGCTTGTGAAAGGCCACCAGCGTCAGGTACACGGGCTGGATCGTCGAGACCATGCCGACGCCGACGAACAGCATCACCCAGATGCAGATGGCCATGATCCAGTGCAGCGCGCGTTGCAGGGGCGTGAAGCGCAGCGGATCGCGGCTCATGGCTTGGCTCCCGACGCGTTGCGCGGATAGCTCTTCTCTTCGGCGGTACGGCGGTTGTACGACACCGAGTACGCCGCCGAACGCGCGGCCGGGAACGGATCATCGGAGGTGCGCATGCCCGCGGGCAGCACGGTCGGGTCGAAGTTGATGTCGCGGCAAGGCCCGTCGGGCTCAGGCGCGATCTTCTGCACCAGGAGCGTGCCGACCTCGACCTTGCGCCGATCCTCCGGCCATGCCTTGCTCGGGTCGGCAGTCACATCTCCTGGGTTGGCCACCATGACAACAAGCGTCCAGCGTTGCGGGGAACCGGCAACCTT
Organism: Variovorax robiniae; assembly: GCF_037889955.1. Lineage (NCBI taxonomy): Bacteria > Pseudomonadati > Pseudomonadota > Betaproteobacteria > Burkholderiales > Comamonadaceae > Variovorax > Variovorax robiniae. The sequence continues at coordinate 180,457 of NZ_JBBKZS010000011.1, read as the reverse complement.
GTCCGTAATGTCCTTGTCCAGGAAACCCGGTCCGCGCTTCTTGAGCTCATCCGGCGGCACGGGCACCGGCGCCGCGGCCGGCACGAAGGACCAGCGCACCACCTGGTCCTGGCCGTGCGCGTTGGTGAAGACGAAGCTGTTGAGGCTGTTGTACCGGCTCTCCGTGTACGACCCGGTCCAGGGCGCGCTGCCGGCCCACGCGCCGAACGCACCGAGTTCCGGATGCGCCCCCGCGAAGGTCTTCATGGCATTCGGGTCCGATGAATGCGATGCCACCTGCAGGTCGTAGAAGGCCTGTGGCGTAGCGATCGGGAAGAACGGCGCATCGATCATGGCCGAGCGCCATTCCTGCCCGTCCGGCGACTGGATGCGCAGCCCCAGCCCTCGCACACGCGCGGTCGCGTCCTCGGTCTTCGGGTCCGCCACCGCCAGGTTGAAGCGGCCTGTCACCGGATACGCGCCCTTCGACAGGATTTGCGCCTTCGACAAGTCGGCGCCCGCCCCATTGGATTCGAAAGTCCCGGTGAAGCAGATGCCCTTCGCATGGTTGCGGCGGAAACCGAGCGCCGCGCCGCCCTTGGGTGCCAGCGTGTCCACGATCTTGCCGGGCGTGATGCGGCTGGGCGTGAGCCACCCGGCGGTCCATGCAAAGGCGAGCACGATCACGGCGACGATGGCCGCGATCAGCACAAGCCGCATGGCAGTTGATCCGGAAGATTGTGGCTGAGGATTGCGCATGGAATACCCCGTGCAACGCCGAACGCGTGGGCGGAATCTATCCGCAAACCTCAATTTCTGCTGTCGGACATCACGCGCTCGATTCAAGAAGCGTTCGGCAGACAGACGTACGGCCGGCATCAACTGTCGGAAAGCGCGGACACCGGTCCATCAGGCGCGCGCAATAGTTGCGAGCCGATCGACACCCGAAGGAAACGCCATGACTACTACACCCATGCACGATGCTCAGACGGAGACACTGCTCTCGGAAACCTACAAGGGAAGGCTGATCGAAGTCCTGGTCACGCCGGTCGGCGAAGACCTCTTCGAATCGAGTGTCGTGGTGGACGGCGTCGAGCACACCACCGGCGTGAAATCGCCCGTCAAGCCTCCGGCACACTCGTTTGATGCCGCCCTTCGGGCAGCCCGCCACGAAATCGACAAGATGCCGCCCAAAGCCTAGCGCGAGCGGCTCGCCTCGCGCCCGCAAGCTAGAAGAGGCCTTGCTGCGCCGTCGTCAGCGCCATGAAGCTTTCGCCCATCGGCTGCAGGATGGCGTCGGCAATCGGCTGCAACTGCCGGCTCAGGTAGTGCTCGTAGTCGATGCGGGAATGGCGCGCCTCCAGCGGCTCCGGACCGCTCCGGGTCATGACGTACTGGATCCAGCCACCGTTCTGATACTGCCTGGGCCGATGGACCCGGCCGTTGTACTCGTCGGCGATGCGCGCGGCGCGGACCTGCGGCGGCACGTTGACCTGATAGGCATCGAGACGATGGCGCAGGCGCTTGCGGTAGACGAGCAGGTCATCCTTGCGGCCTGCCAGCGTGGCCTGCGCATAGTCGGTCACGAATTCCTTGTAGGGCTCGCCACGGAAGATGCGCGAGAGCAAGCCCTCCTGGAACTGGCGCGCCAACGGCGTCCAGTCGCTGCGGGCCATCTCCAGGCCGCGGTAGACCATTTCTTCCTTGCCGGCGGCATCCGTGCTCAGGCCGGCGTAGCGCTTCTTGCTGCCCACGTCCGAGCCGCGAATCGTGGGCATGAAGAACTTGCTGTAGTGGGTGTCGAACTCGATCTCCAGGAAGTTCTCCAGCCCCTGCTCCTCGCGAAGGGTGCGCGTCCACCAGTCGTTGATGTCTCTCACCAGGCTGGCCGCGACGGCATGGGCTTCCTCGTTGGTGTGGGTGCGTCCGAGCCAGATGAATGTGGAGTCGGTATCGCCATAGATCGCCTGGTAGCCCCGGCGCTCCACGAACTCGCGCGTGAGCTTCATCATCTCGTGCCCGCGAAGGGTCACGGCGGACACCAGCTTGGGATTGAAGAAGCGGCATTCGGACGCGCCCAGCACACCCGCGAACGAGTTCATGAGCAGCTTCAGCGCCTGCGACAGCGGCTCGTTGCGCACGCGCTTGGCCTCGTCCCGGGCCAGCGAGAGCGTGGTCACGATCTCCGGCAGGCAATGCCTCGTGCGCGAGAACGTCGTCCCTTGCGGACCCTTGACGAGCATCGCGGGATCGTCGGTGTTCGCCGCCTCTGCGAAGCCCACCGGATCGACAAGAAAGGTCCGGATGATCGACGGATAAAGGCTCTTGTAGTCCAGCACCACGACCGAGTCGTAGAACCCCGGTTTCGAGTCCATGACATAGCCACCCGGAAAGGCCTTGCTCGCAATCTCGCCGACGTTCGGCGCCACGTAACCCATGCGATGCATCCGTGGCAGGTAGTGGTGGCTGAACGCCGCAATGGAGCCGCCGAAGTGGTCGGCTTGCAGGCCAGTGGCCTGCGCCCGCTCCATCACGAACTGCAGCAGCTTCGTCTTGTCGAAGATGCGCAGGACGAGCTCGCAGTCGCGGATGTTGTAGAGCGCGAGCGCTGGCTTGTCTTCCTGATAGCGCCGCTCGATCTCCGCCATCTTGTCGTACTCGTCGCCGATCGCCTTGCCCTCGCCGAGCAAGGCCTGCGAAACGCTCTCCAGGCTGAAGGAAGGAAAACTCCAGACAGCCGCCTTGAGTGCGTCGATGCCGTCGATGATGAGCCGGCCGGGCGTGGGCGCGAAGAGATAGCCCTGCTTGCCGGGGTGGGTCCGCCAATGAATCGGCCGACGCTCTCGCCCAAGCTGGAATTGCACCCCGCAGTCGTCCGCTGTCTTCTGCAGCACGCGCAGGTCGAACTGGATGACGTTCCAGCCGATGATGACATCGGGGTCGTTCCTTTCGAACCAGTCGTTGAGCTGCTCGATCATCGCCCTGCGGGTCGGGCAATAGATGAGCGAGAAATCCGTGGGCTCTTCGGGCTCCGATGACGGATGGAGTGGTGACTCGCCCAGCATGAAGACAACACGTTCCGCCATGCCATCCAGCGCAATCGAATAGAGCGCTTCATCCTGGCTCGTCTCGATGTCCAGCGACACCACCTTCAGTGCCGGCCTGTATTCGGGCGCGGGCTTGAGCTTGCAGTCGACGATCGTGCTGCCATCTGCCCTGTTCCCTTCCACCCGCACGCCGGCGAAGATGAACCGCTCCATCAGGTAGCGGTCGTGGGGCCGCACGTCGGCTTCGAGAAGGGGGATGCCTAGCGGCTGGAGGATGCGTGCCATTCGACCGAGTTGCCGGAACTGCTTCGCATAGACACCGATGACTGGGCTCTGGTGGAACGTCTTCAATTCCAGCTCACGCAACTCGGGACCGGGCGCGGCTGCGAGTTGCGCTTCCACCTCGGCCCGGTGCCTGGCCTCGACGAATGCGACGCAGACCTGGGCTGTCAGGACCACCTTCACAGGCCCTGCATCGGTCGCCAACCAGTATTCGAGCTCGGTGCCAGCCGGGGTGTCGCGCCAATGGCGCGTGAGGATGAAGCCCTGGAGTTCGGTGGATGACACGAGAGCTGGAAGATGAAGCAGGAGGACGGGCTTGGACAAGTCCGGCATTCACCCGGACGGCATTGCATTCTGCCCGGTGGCCGGAAGCGATGAAGCGGACGAGAGGGCTTGCCGCAACGCCGCACACGCGGCACAGTCACGCCCTTCATCTCCCACTGAAACAAATTCACCATGCCAAAAGCCTATTGGGTCAGCGCGTACCGCGCGGTCAACGATCCCGACAAACTCGCCGCCTATGCCAAGCTGGCCGGCCCCGCCCTCACAGCCAACGGCGCGCGTTTCCTGGCGCGCGGCGAACCCGCCAAGGTCTATGAGCAGGGGCTGATGCAACGGACCGTGCTGATCGAATTCGACAGCGTCGAACAGGCCATGGCCGCGCACGACAGCCCGGAGTACAAGGCAGCACTGGACGCCCTGGGCGACGGCGCCGATCGCGAGATTCGCATCATCGAAGGCATCTGAGCGCCCGACGCGCGGGCGGCTCAATGCGGCGCCGATTTCTCGCGCAGCACCGCATTGATCTCGGCGCCGAAGATCAATGTGGTCGCGCTGATGTACAGGAACACCAGCGTCGCGACCACGCCCGCAAAGCTTCCGTACAGCAGCGCCAGCTTGCCGACACTGCGCAAGGTATACGACAGCGTGGCCGCAGCCACCACCCACAACGCAGCGCCCACCACCGCGCCGGGCAGCACCGTGTACAGGCGTTGCCGGATGTCGGGCAGCCAGCCGTACAGCAGCGCGTACAACACGGCCAGCGCGACGAAGGCGGACCCGTAGCGCACGCCGTTGCCCAGCCATAGCGCGTGTTGTCCCGCGCCGACGTTGGCCTCGAGCAGTCGCTGCACGTAAGGCACGATGATCACCGAGCTGAAGGCCACCAGGATCCCGATGCCCATGACGAACGTGAGCAGCGTGACCTTGAGGCGCGCCTTCCAGAACGGCAGGCCGCGTTCGATGCCATACGCCCTGTTCAGCGCCGAGCGCACCGCCTGCATGCCTGAAGACGCCGTCCAGAGCGTCGCCAGCAGCCCGATGGTCAGCAGCGCCTGATTGCGTTGCGCCAGCACCTGGTGGATGACCGGTTGCACCGCGTCGCGCACCGCCTGGGGCGCATAGCCCACCACGCGATCCGCCAGCGCTGCCGCATCGCCGGGTTGCCCCACGAAGCCGGCGGCCGCGGACACCAGGATCAACAACGGGAACATCGCCAGCACCGAGGAAAACGCAAGGCTGCCCGCCTGGTTAGCGCTCTGGTGCTGGATGTAGTTGCGGATCGCCAGCAGGACCACGCGCAAGCCAGGCGTGGCCAACGCGGCGTGCGAAAGGGATCGACAGGCATCTCCGAAGCGGATCATGGGTGGCGGAGCGATGGCGGCCACACGGGCTCGCTCAGGACGGGTCACAGGCCTCGACCATGGAGTACCTTGACGCCGAAAGCTGTGATCCGGACGGCCTTCATCGCGTGCGCGTTCGCCCCGCGCGCCGTTGCGATGCAAGCGCTCGAAGCAGGGATTCCTTCCTACGATGAATCCATGGGGTCTCCTGCGGACGGCCTGGTGGCTCCGCTCGAACATTCCGCCATGAAAACCTTGCTGGTGCGCCGCTCACTCATCCCACTTGCGCTCGCGCTGGCCGCACTGGCCGGGTGTTCCTCCGCGCCACAACGCCAGGCGCAATGGATCGACCCGTCCATCGGCACGCAATCCCGCCTCCTTCAGGGCGAAAAGATCCTCATTGCCTGCGATGCCTTCGATGCCGCCGTGCTGCGAATCTGCCAGGACCAGTTGTATCGCGAGGTGCTCGCCAAGGGCGCGACGCCTGTGACGGTGCCGCCTGGCACCGTGCTGCTCAATGACCGTGAACTGGATGGCCAGTTGGTGGCCAGCGCGCAAGCCCTGGGCGCCAGGGCCGTCCTCACCATGACCTTGACGCCTGCCACCTCCAGCGGAGGCTCCGGTGTTTCGCTCGGGATCGGCGGATTCAGTTTCGGGGGCAGCGGCGGTGGGGGTGTGGGGCTCAGCGTTCCGGTCGGTGGCGGTGGCTGGTCGACAGGCTTTGCGGCCAGCGGTCGCGTGACGGACGTGCGCAGCAACAGGCTGGTGTGGACAGCGACCCTGGTGGCCGCGCCCTCTTCAGACCTCAATGCGCAATTCGGGGCCTTGTCGCGATCGATGCTGGAAACGGCGCAGAGTGCGGGCCTGTTCTAGGACAGAAGCGCTCGTCCGGACCACGCCCCTGCGACCTGTGCGCGGAACAATTTCACAGTTTCAGGATTCCGGCGACAAGGGGTAGCACAAAGGTATTCACAGTAGTCAAAATTGATTACATGAAGAAACAACCCCAAGGCTCCGAGGATTGGTGGCACGAGAGGCCCACCAAGACTGCGGAGTTGTCGACGAACTATCAATCTCTCGGTGATGCCAGTCCGAAACAAGGTCATGTCTGGAAGAAGGCGGCGCTTGTCGTCGGCCTCATGTTTGCATTGGTGTTGTCGCTGATCTCGATGATGACGCGGGGCTGAGCCGCCATGCTGGCCGATGAATACTCCGGCTGCGATGTTCATTGCAGATGAGGCGCCCCGAGGAAGAGGACGATTCGGAGTTCCCGGGTCGACTCAGCGTGAAGCAATCGATCGAACTCGAGCGACGCATGGAAAAGGAACGATCCTTCAGCGTCCGGGGGCTCAACCTGGCGGGTTTTGTCTTCGTGATCGCGGTCGTCGTCGGGGTGATCGTCCTCCGCAGTTGAAGCGTCGCGTCAGCCCGGATCAGAGATCCTCGATGACCAGTGCGCGGTAACGCTGTGCCATCGAATACGGAACTTGTCGGACGATCTCCATCATGCGTTCCGCCGACTCTGCATCCGGCGTCTCGACGAGCAGCCCATGGTGCCCGTCCAGCGCCAGTTTCGTGTAGGCCCGCACTGTGGCGCCTTCCGTGCCGGCGGATGGGAGCGGGTTGTCGGCGTCCGCCACCGTCGGCGTGATCTGATGCAGGATCGTGGCCGGTTCGAGCAGAAATACATTGCTATCAGGCATCTCGCTGGAAAGGCGGTCCCCGGTCGCGTTGGCATCGGCTCCGTCAGGAAACATCACCAGCGAATAGCCGGTCGGATAGAAGGTATGGCCGATCGTGGAAATCATGCTCGGGTCCAGACTGAATGGTTGCACCATGGCGCGCCCCCTAAAAAGAAAGAGAAGTCCGAGGATGCGCGACCGGCCAGCGTCAAGGGTAGGAAAAGGAAGAGTTCGCGCGTCAGGCGGCAAGCGCCAGGCTGCGGCCCGCACCGCGACCTCGCACCGGCCGCACGAAGTCCGGATGAAAGGAGCGCTTGCTGCCATCGGCGAACTGGATGTCCACGGCGAGTGCATCCGCGGTCACCACCTGCCCGATGCCATAGCGCTTGACGCGCACCGAGGCCTGCGGGACGAAGATGGGCGCAGTGGCCTTCGAGGGCTCCGCGGCCGCGCGCTCGCCGACCGGCTCGCTCGATTGCGCCTCGTGCAGGGCAATGCGCCGGCAGTTGTCGCAGGTGGTGCAGCGCTCGGCCGGCGCCTTGCCTTCGAGGTGGGCGAGCAACAGTTGCCAGCGGCACACGCCGGCCTGCGCGTAGAAGACCATGCCCTCCAGCGCGGCCTGGTCCTGCTCCCGTTTCGTACGGTAACTCTCCAGCATGGCGTGCATCGCCTCGGCGCCTACCGCGGGCCGCAGCAGCCTGAGGCTTCCATCGACGCCCTGCCCCACGATGCGGCGCTGCTTCAGCAAGGCCAGCGCCACCTGTACCTTGCCGCGCGGCGCTTCCACCGCCGCTTGCAGGGTGGGCAAGGTCCAGGCGGATGCATCCGGCGGTCCGGCGCGCAAGGCGGCGTAGACGCTGTCGAGTTCCTTCGCATCCGGGTACCGGCCGGCCATGAAGAACTGCTGCACCGCCTTGTCGCGCCGCAGGTAGAGCAGGATGCAGTCGGCCGGTTCGCCGTCGCGGCCGGCGCGGCCCGATTCCTGGTAGTAGCTGTCGAGCCCGCCCGGCATCTGGTAGTGCACGACGAAGCGAATGTCCTGCTTGTCGATGCCCATGCCGAAGGCGTTGGTGGCCACCATCACGCGCACGGTGCCGGCCATGAAGGCGTCTTGCGCCGCATGTCGCTCCATGGCGTTGCGACCGCCGTGGTAGATCGCGACCGACTCGCCGGCCGCGTGGAGCGCGTCATGCACTTCCTCGGCCGCCTTGATGGTGGCCGCATAGACGATACCGCTGCCTTCGAACTGCTTCATCAGTGCCCGCAGGCGCTCGCGCTTGTGCGCTTCGCTCGTCAATTGCTCGACGGCATAACGCAGGTTGGGCCGGAAGGTGCCGGTGTCCAGCAGGCCGGCGCGCGGAATGCCCAGGCGGGCCATCACGTCGCGGGCCACTGCATCGCCGGCCGTGGCCGTGAGCGCGAGCACCGTCGGCTTCCCGAGGGCCTGCCACGCGGTCTCGATCTCGAGGAACGCGGGGCGGAAATCATGTCCCCATTGGGAGATGCAATGCGCCTCGTCGACCACCAGCAAGGCGTTGGGGCCGGTCTGCAGCAGCGCGATGAAGTCCTTGTCCGCAAGGCGCTCGGGCGTGGTCAGCACGATCCTGGCGGTCCCGTCGGCAATGGCGCGCTCTGCCGCCTCGATCTCCGCCGCGGTGCACTGGCTGTTGAGCTGCACGGCCGCAACGCCGCAGGCCTGGAGCTTTTCGCACTGGTCCTTCATCAAGGCGATGAGGGGAGAGACGACAACCGTTCGGCCATCGAGCAGCATGGCCGGCAACTGGTAGCACAGCGACTTGCCCGCGCCCGTGGGCATCACGGCCAGCGTGGAGCGGCCATCGAGGATTCGCGCGATCACTTCCTGCTGGCCAGGACGCAGCCGTCGCAGGCCGAAGACCTTGCGCAGCACGCGCTGGACGGCCTTGGGGTCATCCGATGCCCGCGCGGGCCGCGGCTCAGGCTTCGCCATCGTCTTCTTCGTCATCGTCTTCGGAGGCAGCGAGTTCTTCCACCGACACTGCAGCCGGGTCATCGATGGACACGGCCACCTCCATCGCGTCCTGCGGCACGGTGCCGATCCGGTCGGGCAGGATGTCCGCATCGGTGTCCGGTGGGAGGGCTTCGGCCGAAGCACGCTCCCCGGTGCCGCCTGCGTCGCTGCTGCTGTCGTGAGAAATCGGGAAGGCGCCCTCCGAGCCCTCATCGGGCAAGGCCGAATGATTGCGCTCGGTCTGGATGTCGCTGCCGCTGTCGCTGGTGTCACTGGGGCCGAGTGCATCGACGTCGGTGCCGGCCGGATGCGTGGCGGCGTGCTCGCCGCCGAGGATGCTGCTGTTGCCCATGAGGTCTCCTGGTTGGGGACCATCTTGGTTCGGCACCCGCCAGGCAGCGTGGGAGGCGCGGGGGCTCTCGCGTCGGACACCACCGCATCGGCTCAGATGGCAAGCTTCAATCCATCAACTTGTCCAGCGTGATCGGCAACGCACGCACGCGCTTCCCGCAGGCATTGAAGACCGCATTGGCCACCGCGGCGCCCACGCCCGTGATGCCGATCTCGCCAACGCCACGAGCGCCCATCGGCGAATGCGGATCGGGGATGTCGGTCCAGATCACATCGATCTCCGGCACGTCCATGTGCACCGGCACGTGGTACTCGGCCAGGCTGGGATTCATGATGCGGCCGTTGCGCTCGTCGAATTGCGTCTCTTCCATCAGCGCCAAGCCCAGTCCCATCACGATGCCCCCGCGGAACTGGCTTGCCGCCGTCTTGGCATTGAGGATGCGGCCGCAGTCGAAGGAGCCGAGGAAGCGGCTCACACGCGTCTCGCCGGTCACCTCGTTCACCCGCACTTCGCAGAACATGGCGCCGTGCGAGTGCATGGACCAACGCTGCGTTTCGAGCGGCGCAGGCGCGCTGGCTTCCACGGCCAGCTCATCCTGCCCAGCTCGCGCGAGGATGGCCGTGTAGCTTTCGAAGCGCGCCGCGTCGTCCAGCTTCCCGAGTCCGCCATCGCGCCCGACCACATCGTCTGCCTTCAGCCCATGCAGCGGCGACTCCTTGCCGACCAGCTTCAGCAACGCAGCGAAAAGCGCCTGTTGCGCCGCCATCACGGCAGCGCCGATCGCGGCCGTCTGCTGCGAACCACCGGCCAGCACGACCCCCGGGAATCGCGAATCCCCGTGGCAGAAGCGGACCTTCTCCATCGGCAGGCCGAGCCGCTCGGCTGCCACTTGCGTCTGCGCCGTCGCGGTGCCCATGCCCATCTCATGTGCCGCGACCTCGACCTTCGCATGGCCGTCCCGGGTGAGCGTGATGCGGGCCGCGCCGCCCGGCATGCGGTAGTACGGATAGGTGGCCGTCGCGCAGCCCATGCCGACCAGCCACTCGCCCTCGCGGCGCGCGCCGGGCTCGGCGTTGCGCAGGTTCCAACCGAAGCGCTCGGCACCGGCGCGGTATGCCTCCACGATGTGTCGTGACGAGAATGGTGCTCCCGTGGTCGGATCCTTCCCGGGCTCGTTGCGGATGCGAAGCTCGATCGGGTCCATCTTCATGAGGTGGGCCAGTTCGTCAATGGCGCTTTCCAGCGCGAAGGTGCCCACCGACTCTCCCGGCGCGCGCATGAAGGTGTTGGCCAGCATGTCGAGGGTGGCCACCTCCACGTCGAGCTTGAATGTGCCCGCCGCATAGGCCGAGCGGGCCGGAAGGATGAAGGGCTCAGGCAGGTTGTTGTGCGCGGTCATCGCGACCACGCCGGTGTGGATGAGTGCGTCGAAGCGGCCATCGGCCTGCGCGCCGAGCGCCACGCGCTGCTCGGTGAGGGTGCGGCCACCGACGACGCGGTAGACGCCCTCGCGGCTCAGCATGATCCGCACAGGCCGGCCGGCCAGCTTCGACGCCGCCGCCGCGAGGACATGGTGCCCCCACAGCGTCTTGCTGCCGAAGCCGCCGCCGACGAAGGGCGAGGTCACATGGACCTGCTTCTCGTCCAGCCCGAAGACTTGCGCCATCGACCAGGCCATGTGCGAGACGGCCTGCGAGGCATCGTGGATGGTGAGCTCATCGCCTTTCCAGGCCAGCGTGGCCGCATGCAACTCGATCGCGTTGTGGCTGTGGCGCGGGGTGTGATAGACGGCGTCCACCCGATGCGGTGCCGCCGCAAGCGCCGCTTCCGCATTGCCGATCTCCAGCTTCAGCGGCTCGCCCATGAATACGCCGGGCTTCGTCCCCTTCGCCCTCGCCGCGGCGAACGAGGTCGTCGACTCCTCGGCTTCATACGTGACACGGACCAGCGCCGCCGCCTGATCCGCCGCCTCCTGCGTCTCGCCGAGCACGACGGCGATCGGTTGCCCATTCCAGTGAACGCGGTCGTCCTGCATGATCGGCAGATCGTCACCGCCGGCCGCCTTGCTCGAGGACATGAAGAGCGGCATGGGCTTCATGCGCGGCGCGTTCTGGTAGGTCATGACGAGCACCACGCCGGGCACGGCCTCTGCCGCGCCGGTGTCGAGCATGGCGATGCGACCCTTGGGCACCGTGCTGAACACCAGGGCGGCATAGACCATGCCTTCCATCGGGAACTCGGCCGCAAAGCGCGCCTCGCCCCGCACCTTGAGCGGGCCGTCGACACGCGAGACCGGCGCACCGATCAGGCCCTGCTGGCGCGCAATCAGCGGGTCGGGCTTGCCACCGGGCATCCATGCATCCGGTGCAATGGCAATGGCCTTCTTCATGACCGCCTGGACGGCCTCCTTGATGATGCTCATGACTTCCCCCCCGCCAGTTCGGCAAGCACGGCGGCAATCGTGCGCTTCGCCAGTTCGACCTTGAATCCGTTGTCGCGCAGAGGCTTGGCGTCGGCCAGTTCCGCCTCCGCCGCGGCCCTGAAACTTTCTGCGGTGGCCGCCTGCCCTCGAAGCGCCGCTTCCGCCTTCCATGCGCGCCAGGGCTTGTGCGCGACGCCGCCAAGGGCGATACGCACATCCTTGACCGTGTGGCCATCGAGTTCCATCGCAGCGGCGACGGACACCAACGCGAAGGCATAGCTCGACCGGTCCCGCACCTTGCGGTAGGTCGAGCGCGCACTGAACGCCAGCGCCGGCAATTCGACTGCCGTGATGAGTTCCCCGGGTTCGAGCCACGTCTCGATTTCAGGACGGTCTTCCGGCAGGCGATGCAGTTCCACCAGCGGCAACGCGCGCTTCCCGCGCGAGCCCTGCAGATGCACCACCGCGTCGAGCGCAACGAGCGCCACGCACATGTCGGAAGGATGCGTCGCGACGCAACTCGGCGAGGCGCCCAGGATGGCATGCATCCGGTTGAAGCCTTCCACCGCATCGCAGCCCTGGCCGGGGCTGCGCTTGTTGCATCGCGAGCCCTCGTCGTCGTAGAAGTAGGCGCAACGGGTGCGCTGGAGGATGTTGCCACCGACCGTCGCCATGTTCCTGATCTGGGCCGACGCCCCCGCCGTGATCGCCCGGGCCAGCACCGGATAACGCGTGCGTACCGCACGATGCGAGGCGAGCGCCGTGTTGCGCGTGGCGCCGCCGATCAGCAGGCTGCCGTCAGGGCGTTGCTCTATCTCCGCCGACAAGCCCGTGACATCGATCAGCGCGCCCGGGCACTCGATCGACTCGCGCATCAGGTCCACGAGGTTGGTTCCGCCGCCCAGGTATCGGGCGCCTGGCTCGCTCCCGAGGCGCAGCGCATCGCCCGCGTCCTGCGCACGCGTGTAGGTGAACGGCATCATGGCCGGGTCTCCGCGCAAGTCTCGGCGATGGCCCAGACGATGCCGTTGTAGGCGCCGCAACGGCACAGGTTGCCGCTCATGCGTTCTCGCAATTCATCGTGACTCAGCGCGATCGATTCCGCCGAGAGGTCCACGGTCACGTGGCTGGGAACGCCTCGCCTCCATTCGTCGGCCATTCCGACGGCCGAGCAGATCTGGCCCGGCGTGCAGTAGCCGCACTGGAATCCATCGTGCGCGACAAACGCCTCCTGCAGGGGGTGCAGTCCGCCTTGGGGCGCGAGCCCTTCGATGGTGGTCACGGCCCGCCCTTCGCACTGCACGGCCAGCGTCAGGCACGAGAGCACGCGCTCGCCGTCCACCAGCACGGTGCATGCGCCGCATGCCCCCTGGTTGCAGCCCTTCTTGGCGCCGTAGAGATGGAGGTGCTCGCGCAGGAAATCGAGCAGCGAAACCCGCGGATCACCGGGCGACTCTGCCGGTGACCCATTGATGGCGATGGTCATGGAACTGCCTCGTGGGGTGTGAGGTGGAGCAAACAGCTGCCGCAACGTTGCGTGACGCTGCGATCAGCTTCCGAGTTCACTTCTTAGCACGACGGCAGGCGGTGCGCCGTCATCCTTTTTCCCCAACTGCATGGGAGGGCGGCCATCGTCGTTCGACGCCTGCCCCCGAGCACGGGACGCGCCTCACGCGCAACGTCAAAAGACATTCCTGCACTCAAACAGGGTGCTGCCTACATCGCAGTGCTGCGAGTGCCGACGGGTTGCGCGCCAAGCATGGGCCAGCCTTCGGGACCCCACCACAGGCACGTCCCGACCCAAGGCACTTCCAACATGATCGGCATCGTCATCCCCGCCCACAACGAGCAGGACACCATCGTCGCCTGCCTGGCAGCCGCGAAGGTGGCGGCCTCCGATCCCAACCTGCGGGGCGAAGCGGTGGAACTGATCGTCGTGCTGGACAGTTGTACCGACACCACCGGCTTGCTGGCCGCGCGCCAGGGTGCAGCCACGGTGTCGGTGCGGGCGCGCAACGTGGGCGTCGCGCGCGCCGTGGGGGCCGAAGCCTTGCTTGCGCTGGGCGCCCGCTGGCTGGCCTTCACCGATGCGGACTCCTGTGTCTCGCCGCAGTGGCTGGCCGAGCAGCTCGCGCTGGATGCCGACGCGGTCTGCGGAACCGTCGCGGTCGACGACTGGTCGCCGCACGGCGCGGATGCCGAACGAGCGCGCTGGCATTTTGCGCAGACCTACGCCGACCAGGACGACCACCGCCATGTGCACGGTGCCAACCTCGGTGTGTCTGCCTGGGCCTACCGCCGGGCGGGAGGCTTCAGGCACCTGGATTGCAGCGAGGACGTGGCCTTCGTGAATGCGCTCGAAGCGTGTGGTGCGCGCATTGCCTGGAGCGCCAGGCCTCGCGTGACCACCAGTGCCCGGCGTTCAGGTCGCGTGATTGGCGGATTCGCCGATGCGCTGGTCAATGCCATGGCACAGGGCCTTGCGGCAGCGGCTGGCGTGGCGTCCACAGGCCAAGCGCTGGCCTGACGATCGCTCATCCGTTCAGCGGATGCCTTCGCGCTCGGCCACCGAGCGCCGGTCGCGCGACCACACCTGCAAGAGGAAGTCGCGCTCGGCATGTGCGACGAGGCGCGGCAGCCCGATCTCGGCCAGCGTCGCATGGACGCGCAACGTGGACTGCGCACGTTCGCTGAAGTCCGGCCGCCAGTCGCAAGCGACCAGCGTGCCGTCCGGTGCGAGTGTTGCAGCGCAGAGGGCCGCCACCTGTTGCAGCGCACCCGGGTCCAGGAAGTAGCCGATCTCGCTGAGTACGATCAGGTCGAAGGGCGCCTCCGCAGCCGGCCAGTCGACCGGCAAGTTCTGCACCTCGACACGCACGTTCGCGAGCCCTTCCGTGCGGCGTCGCGCGGCCGCCACCGCCTTTGGAGAGAAGTCGCTCGCCAGCACGGCATCGCAGCGCCGCGCCAGTTCCACCGTGAGTTCGGCGGCGCCGCAACCCGGCTCGTACGCGTTCCTGAACCGCTCACGTGGCAAGCTCGCAAGCAGGATGGCGCGCTTGCGCTGCTCGTACCAGCGATCGCGCAGTCCGTAGGGGTCTTCCGTGGCGTCGTAGAGGCCCTCGAAGTAGTCCTTGCGCTCCTCACTCATGTGAAGAAGACCTCGAAGGGGCGACGCGCACGCGCCACCGTGCTGGCACGCAGGATCGGCTCCGCGCCGGTGCTGTCGTCCGGCTGAAGCTGGCTCTGGAAGGCCAGGGTGGCGCGAATCTTTCGCGGCAATGCGTTCGCGCACAGTTGCAGGCGACATGCTCCCGCCCACGGCATTCGTGGATCGCCGGGTACGGCCCAGTGCCACGCCCACACCGGCACCTCGACCAATGTAGCCCCCGCCTGCCGGGTCGCGTGGGCGCAGGCATGGCCGGCCGCTTCGTGGTCCGGATGGCCATCGAGGCGCCACGTCGTGAACACGACATCGCCCGGCCGCAACAGGCTCAGAAGCTTGTCTTCGAGCACGGGCCGCATCTCCGACAGACGCCCGTCCGGCAGGGCCAGGCGCAAGGGAGGTTGCAGCAAACCGAGCAGCGCCAACGCGCGCTGGCTTTCGAGCGCACGCACGCGCCCCAGGTCCGCGGGCGTCCATGCGCTCGATCCGGGATGGCTTGCCGTGCCATCGGTCACTGCGATGACGCAGACTTCCCGGTCGCTTTCGGCGAGTTGGGCCAGCAGCCCGCCCACCGAAAGCACTTCGTCATCAGGGTGCGGTGCCACGACCACGGCACGTGCGCCATCGGGAACGAGCACTTCGGCCGTGACAGACGGCAGACGCGCTGCATGGAGCCACGGCAACCAGTCGCGCTCCGGCGTGCCGTCGCCCTCGACGATCAGGCGATCCCTGTCCATCACAACTCCCATGGACACGGGCCGGGCTGGACCACGCGCTGGCCCAGCGCCGCAAGGTCGCGTTCTGCATGACTCTGGCGCATGAAGACCGGCAGGTCGGCCATGGCCCTTGCAAACCTGGCGTTGCGGCACAGCGGACCGGCGCCAAGCGCACGGCCCGCATGGCGCATCACCTTCTCGGCGGCGGCCTCGACGGAGAGCCGGGTACGCAATGCCAAGGACTCGGCATTGGCGCGAGGATCCGCATCGATGGCTGCGGCCGCCTCGCGCAGCAGCGCGGCCGCGCCGGCCATGGCCACATCGATGGCGCCCAGGTGCGCGAGCCGGTGCGGATCGCGGCTCGTCGCCGTCAGTTCTCGAGCCATCTCCGAAATGCCCAGCGCGCCGCCGAACCAGCACGCTGCGATTCCCGCGCCGCCATGCCAGAAGCCGGGCCGCCGCGTGTAGTCGCCGGGCGATCCGACGAGCACGCCATGCGCATCGTCGAACTGGACGTCCACGCTGTGCGAAGCCGCCATGCCCACGGCCTGCCAGCCGGCCTGCGTGACATGCACGCCCGGCCGCCGGATCGCGACCGCGGCGAGGCAGGGCTCGCCGGCTTCGTTCCAGCCGCTGACCACGGCATGGGTCACGCTCGCCGCGCCCGAGCACCAGGCCTTGGTTCCACGGATCCGGATCCCGTTCCCCTTGCCCTGCGGAACGAACGCCAGGCGTGCGCCCGGCGGCTCGGCGCACCAGGTGCCCCAGAGCGAATGGTCCGGCGGCGCGGGCCCGTCGAGTTCATGCAGGATGGCCAGCGCGTCGGTGTGCCCTTCGAACAGCTTCACGAGGGAGAGATCGTGCGCGGCCACCGCGGCAAGCCGGCGCCATCGCTGCAGTGTCTGGCCGCTGCCGGGCATCGGCAATCTGTCGAGGCCCATGGCAACCAGCGGCGCCAGCGTCAGTCCTTCGCCATGCTCGCGCTGAAGCCGGACCAGGTCGTCGCCGGTGCCGGCCACATCGGGGGCCTTGTCTCGAAACCGGGGCGGAATTGATTGCATCCATGGACCTTAGGCGGCGGGTCCTGTGCGTCTTGTCGGTTCACGGGGGGTGTGAGTTGTAGGAACGGCCGCCGCGATCGCCTGGTCCCCAACCCGAACCAGTTCTTCGTCTTCGCCTTTGACGACCGCGACCTGCCGCGCTACCAGGCCGCAGCGCATGAACGACGACCGCGAGCGCGACAAGGATCGCGACCGCGACGACGAGGACTGACAGCCTATCGGACCTTGACGCTCAAGGCATCGGCCAGGGCTTCGAGGCTGTATGGCTTCAGCAGCAGCCGGAACTCCGCATTGCCCATCCCGGCGGCCGCTCCGGCATATCCGGTCGTCAGCACGACGGGCAAGCCCGGGCGCCGCCGCCTGATCTCCCGGGCGAGCTCGAGTCCGCTGACGCTGCCCGCCATCATCACGTCCGAGAACACGATGTCGATGCTTCGCGCATTGGCCAGCGCGCCCAGCGCAGCGTCCGAGCTTGCCGCGTGGATGACGTTGAACCCGAGGTGAATCAGCATTTCGCGCGTGAGTGCCGCGACTTCCGCGTCATCCTCGACGAGAAGCAACTGACGACCAAGCCCCCCATCGCCGTGAAGCGGGGGCGCGAAGCTGGTGCCGACCGGCGCGACCGGTGTCCGCAGCGAGCGGGGCAACAGCAGGGTCACGGTGGTGCCCGCCTCCATCCGGCTGTCGATCCTGATCTGACCGCCGGATTGCTGCGCGAAGCCGTAGACCTGCGGCAGCCCCAATCCTGATCCCTTGCCGACCTCCTTGGTCGTGAAGAAGGGCTCGAACACGCGCTCCAGGACTTCGGTCGGCATGCCGCTCCCCGTGTCGGCAACGGATAGCTCGACATATTCGGCCTGTGTACCGTCACCGGCCGCCTTCATCACGTTCCTTGCCTGGAGGGTGATGACGCCGCCCTGGGGCATCGCGTCCCGGGCGTTGGCGAAGAGGTTCAACATCGACAGTTCGAACTCCCCCGCATCGATCTCGACCGGCCACAGTTCGCTCGTGAAGACCAACTCGACGCGGATGCCGCCTCGCAGCGAATGCTCCAGCATTTCACGCATGCCTTGCAGATGGAGTGCCAGGTCGATCGGCTCCGGATTGATGGCCTGCCGGCGCGTGAACGCCAGCAACTGATGCGTCAGTCCGGTGCCCCGTGTCAGGGCGCGGCGCATGGTGGCATGGACGCGCTCGCGCTGCTGCGCCGTCATGTCGCGCTCCAGGATCTGCAAGCCGTTCGCGAACACGGCCAGCAGGTTGTTGAAGTCGTGTGCCACGCCGCCGGTCAGCCGCCCGAGCGACTCCAGCTTCTGCGATTGGCGAAGCGCCTCCTCGGTCTTCCTCAGGCGCTCCTGATCGAGGATGCGCGCGGTCACGTCGTAGACGAACTGGTACGCACCGATGCGCACGCCGGTGCTTTCGCGCAAGGTGTTGTAGCGCATCTCGTAGAAGCGGCGCTCCCGCCGCGGATCGCCGAATTCGCCGATCTCCACGAACTCCTCGCCGCCCAGCGCACGGCTCCACACGGCCTTGACGGCGGCCTGCTGCTCGGGCTGCGAAGCCAGCAGTTCCAGCATGCTGTCGCCGACCTTGGGCCGAACGCCGAAGATGTGCTCGAACTCGTCCGCCGCAGCCTTGTTGATGGCCAGCCATCGGTAGTCGAGATCGGCCACCTGCACGAAGGCCTCGGTGCCTTCGACGATATCGGCCAGCAGCTTGCGCTGTGCCAGGGCTTCGCTGACCCGACGCTCCAGCGTCTCGTTGAGGTCTCGCAGCGCGCGCTCGGCCAGCACCCTGCGCGTCGTTTCCGAGACCGCGCAGAACATCCCGGCGACCTTGCCGCTCTCGTCGCGAACCGGCGAATAGGAGAAGGTGAACCACGTCTGCTCGTCATAGCCCTTGCGATTCATCACGAGCGGCAGGTCCTCGCGATAGATCGACTCGCCGCTCATCGCGGCATCGATCAGCGGACTGATGTCCGCCCAGATCTCCGACCAGATGTCTTGGAAGCGATTGCCCAGTGCGCCCGGGTGCTTGGCACCGAGGATTTCGGCATACGAGTCGTTGTAGAGGAAGCCGAGTTCCTCGCCCCACGCGACGAACATGGGGAAGCGCGATTGCAGCAGGAGCCCGACGACCGTGCGCAAGGGATGCGGCCAGGTCTCCGGCGGACCGAGCGGCGACTTCGACCAGTCCTGCGAACGCATCAATGCACCGACGCCACCGCCTCCGTCCAGGAACTCGGCGGCAGGGCTTCTCGCTGGCAAACCTGAATCTGACATCATGGTTCTTCATCGCCGTCGCACGAAAGTACGCAACGATCAGGTCAACACTCCCGGTTCGAAGCGAGACCTTTTTCCATCGTCTCCGCGACAGCTTGGTCACCCTCCAGCCGGGGGCTACCCGGCATCAGGCACAAATGTATACGACTGTGTTGACACACCCGACGGATGCCTCCCACCGAGCCGTCAGGCAAGCAGGAGCGGCATGCCGGGATCGCCCTTCTGCATGGCACGCTGGTAGGCCTCGCGCGCTGCGATGCGTTGCAGGTACGCCAGGATGTTCGGATACGGCGTGAGGTCACAGGGCATGAAGTAGCGCATCGTCGTCAGGGAGAAGACGGTCATGATGTCCGCGGCCGTGAACTCCTTGCCAGCCAGGAACGGTACCTCGCCGAGCCGTTTGTCGATCAGCGCGAAGGCGCTTGCAAGGCGTCCACTCAGCCGAACGGCCATCGGGTTGTCTTTCGGCACATCCAGCCGCCTCAGGACCATGTTGCGGCCCATGTTCGGCTGGAAGTTTCCATTGGCGTAGTGCCACCAGAAGATGAAGTCGGCGTAGTCCGGATGGTCCGGGCCGAGCATCAGTCGGCCGTTGCCATGCTTCGCGATGATGTACTCGATGATCGCACCGGACTCCGCAAGAAGAAGCTCGCCATCGCTGATCACGGGCGCGGTGCCGAGCGGGTGCAGGCCGACGAGTTCAGGCGGTGCCAGCGAGGTGACCGGGTCCCGCACGTAGTGCTTGATTTCGTAGCTCAGGCCGAGCTCCTCGCAAAGCCAGACGATGCGTTCCGATTGCGACTTGCCGAGATGGTGGACGGTCAGCACTTTGATTCCTTGAAGGTAGGGGCCCGATCATCATCGCAGGCTGGTCAACGCTGAGCCTTGCCGGCACCCGCGGCGGAACCTGCGGCAGACTTCTTCTGGCGAACCGGCGGGGCCGGCACGTCAGCGGACCGCGCTGCGCCGCCCTCCTCCTCGATACCGACGAAACGCAGTGCGAGGCGCACGAGCGCGTCCTCCACGTCCTTCCGGCCGGCCGGCTCCTCTTCCCTGGCCACGTACGCGCGCAACACGCCCGAGATGGCATAGGTCAGCACGAAGGCATCCGCAGGCCCCATCGGGCGCAGCTTGCCGCCGGGGCCCTGCACGCCTCCCGCGGCCAGCAGCGACGAGATGCTCTCGTAGAGGGGGTTGAGGCGCGAAGTCCTGCCACGGCCCAGGCCGTACTCCAGCAGCAGACGGTGGACGCGGGGTCTTCCCCCATAGGCGCCGAGTACCGCGCGCATCACCCGGCGAATGCGTTCGCCGGGTCCTCCCGCCGGCTCCAGTCCGGTCAGCGATGCCAGGGCCTTCGCGGCCAGTTCATCGACCTCTTTCTGGGCCAGGGCGTCCAGGATGGCAGCCTTGTCGTCGAAGTACTGGTAGAGGGTGCCGATGCTCACGCCGGCCTTCTCGGCCACGGCGTTGGTCGTCAGTGCCTGGAGGTCGCCCTTGTCCAGGAGACGCATGGCCGCCTCCAGGATGAGTTCGACCTTGAGCTGCGCGCGGGCCTGCTGCGGGTTGCGCCGTGCGATCGGCGCGGGTTCCGGGATTGCTTTCCTGGTCACGTTTTTCGAGAT
This sequence comes from Variovorax robiniae, assembly GCF_037889955.1. Taxonomy (NCBI): domain Bacteria; kingdom Pseudomonadati; phylum Pseudomonadota; class Betaproteobacteria; order Burkholderiales; family Comamonadaceae; genus Variovorax; species Variovorax robiniae. The sequence goes on along the minus strand of NZ_JBBKZS010000011.1, from coordinate 160,234 downwards.
GGCTGGAGGTTCGGACAACTCATCTGAGTGTTGCTCATGTTGCTTGATGCCGAGGGTGTTGGCAAGCGCGTTGCGGCCGCGAGTACGCACGTCACGTTCTCGGCCAGCCCTGGCATCAGCCGCGAAGCGCTTGCAGCCAACTGGCGAAGGGGTTGCCGCTTCCGACCGGCGCGCGCCCTGCCCCTTCGGCGTCTATCGCCACTCCCTCCGAGACCGGCGCGTGCGCCAGCGCTTCCCGCGGGCTGTAGCCGTACTGGGACCGGAAGGCGCGGCTGAAGTTGGACGCGTCCTTGAAGCCGCATTCGATGGCGGCGCGCTTGAGGTGAACGCGCCGCCTCGCCCCCGTCAGGAGCGCATGTGCGCGCGCCAGCCTGCGTTCCCGGATGAAGGTGGCCGGGCCGCCCACGGCCTCCAGCGTTCGAAACAGCGTCGATCGCGACATGCAAAACGCCTCGCCCAGTTGCGCGGGCGACAGGTCCGGATCGGACAGGTGCTCGTCGATGAAGTGCCCGATGCGCCGCACCAGCAACTGACGGGAATGCGGCGCCAACGGCAGCGAGGCACTGATCGGCAGCAGCGCCACGGCCATCATGTGCAAGGCGGCGATGCTCAATACGCGCGCTTCGCAGGCGCACAAATCGTCGATGCGCGCAGCCAGTGCGCGCACGAACTTGGCCAGCAGCGTGCCAGACGGTCCGCGTGGCGCCGCGCCATGCCGCGCCGCCGCGGCACGCGCCAACATCTTCGTGAACCCACGCCGCGAGTCCGCGTACTTCGCGCAGGAACACGACGCGTCGAAGCAGCGCCTCGATGGCGCGCACGCCTATCAACTGACCTTCAAGGCTGGCGCGCTGGCGCCGGTGAAAGGCTTCTGGTCCGTGACGCTCCATGACGCGGAGCACTTCTTCGCTCCGAATTCCATGAACCGCTATTCGCTGGGCACGAAGAACAAGGGCCTGGTCTACAACGCGGATGGCTCGCTGACCCTCTACGTCCAGAACACCCCGCCTTCCATCGACAAGCTCGCCAACTGGCTGCCGGCGCCCTCGGGCGAATTCGAGCTGTTCTTGCGCGCGTACTGGCCGCAAGCCGAGATCATGAATCGCACCTGGTCACCGCCGCCGGTGGAGCGCATCAATTGAGCGCATCGCCTCGCGCATGCGAGCAAACCTGAGCGTCGCCGCATTCGCAAGGCACATGGCGACCGCCGCCACACACGCAAGTCCTTGATCCACCCCATCTTTTCGATGGGCACGGTCCACCGGGGAATGCGAGTCGTCAAACCTGAGCATCCTTCATATTATTCCTTCACCCTATCAAACCCTTGGAAACCCCTCAAATGCAACGGAGAACTTTCATGAAGGCCGGCACCAGCATTGCCTCAGCCACCGCCCTGGCCGCAGCCACGACCGCTGGCGCTCAGACCACGAACTCGACACCGCGACCGGACCAGCGCATGGCGCAGAAGTACCGCTTCGACGATCCCAACATGGACCTGTTCTTCATGGCCGCCATGAGCTGGGGCCCGACCGGCGGACTCGACATCGGCCAGGCCTGGTACGTCGCCTCGACCATCACCGATGGTGACGCCGACAGCTGGGTGCAGGCCTTCTCCAGATACGGCGACCTGCAGAACGCGCAAGCCGACACCTGGAAGGCCAAGGGCTGGAAACAGGCCGCGGGCGAAGCGCGTCTCAAGGCCTTTGCGAGCTATCGCTCTGCATGGCAGTTCGCCGCACCAGGCGGCGTCTTCGCAGGCATCTATGCCAAGCACAAGACGGCCTTTGCAACCGCCATGGCGGAGCTTGAAATGCCGGCCTGCTTCTTCGGCGCGCCGTACAAGGGCAAGCAACTGCCGGGCGTGTACCTGCAGAACCCGAAGAAGGACGCATCGGTCGTCGTGGTGATCGGTGGCGCCGACACCTGCTTCGAGGACCTGTTCCTCACCTGCGGTCGCAACCTGCTGAACCGCGGCTATTCGGTGGCGATGGTGGACCTGCCCGGCCAGGGCATCAACCAGGCCAACGGCCTGTACTGGGAAGCGGAGGCGGAGAAGTCGATCGCCTCGGTGATCGACGTCCTGGTCGAGCGATTCAACGCCAAGCCGGGCCGCATCGCGCTGCTCGGCCTCAGCCTGGGCGGCTACTTCGTCGCACGGGCCGCAGGCTACGAGAAGCGCGTTGCGACGGTGATGGCCAGCACGCCCTTCCCCGACCCGGCGGACCTGTTCGCGCTGTCCGTCAAGCATGCGGTGGATTCCGGCAACACCACGCCGCCCACCGAGGCCACGCTGCGCAGCTACCAGTCATCGTTCTGGAAGGCCGGCGCCAAGACGCCGGAGGAATTCGTGTCCCGCACGGCGAACATGAAGGCCGACGCCTCGCTCGTCACCCTGCCCTTCCTGTCGATCCTCGGCGCCGGCGACTCGCCCGTGTTCGCGCGGCAGGCCAAGGCTTGGCACAACGATATCCGTTCGACGCGCAAGTCCTTCGTGCTGCTAGATGCATCCACCGGCGCGGATGGGCATGTGCAGGTCAACAACCGGCTTCGCCTGACGCAGGAATGTGTCGGCTGGCTGGGCGAGATCTTCCAGGGCTGACGCCGGCAGCACAACGTCGGGCGCCGTGGCGCAGTCACCCCGGAGCGTTGCACCGCTCCGGGGTGAACTCGTCAGCCGCTTGCTGCGATCAGGCCAGCGCCTTGCCGAATGTCTCCAGCAGCCGCGCCCAGGCGCGTTCGGCCTGGGCGGCGTCGTAGACCTGCGTATCTGGCGGGCACCAGCCGTGGGCCGCCGGATACACCTCTACCTCGGCTGACAGCTTGGCGGCGTCGAACGCGGTGCGCAGGGCGGTCTTGGCCTCCGGATCCTTGGCGTCGTCGTTCTCGGCCACGGCCACCAGGTAGCGCGCCTGCGTCTGGGCGACCAGGCGATGCGGGCTGTCGGGCGCCGGGGTCACCATCGCGGCGCCATGGAAGCTTCCGACGGCGCCCACGCGGCCGGGCGCCACGGTGGCCGTGCGAACCGCCATCGGCCCGCCCATGCAATAGCCGGTGGTTCCGATCTTGCGCGCCTTGTCCACCTGCGGTTGGGCATCGAGCCAGGCCACGAAGGCTTTCCCATCGCTCAGGTGCATGGCCGGCGTCAGGGCCTGCATCAGCGGCAGCACTTCGGGGATGGGCGTCTTGCCGCCCTGCGCCGCGGTAGGCGCCTTCTTCTGCCGGTAGAAGGGGTTCACCACCAGCACGCTGTAGCCGGACTCGGCCAGGCGCCGCCCCATCTGCCTGAAGGCGGGGCGAAGCCCAAAGATGTCGGGCCACACCAGCACGCCAGGTGCGGCGCCCGCGGAAGGGGCGACAAAGTACGCGTCGCAGGTGCCATCGGGCGTGGTGATGGTCACCTCGCGCTCGGTCACGGCCACTGCATTGGCCACGCTGGGCAATGCCGTCAGCACACCAGCGGATGCGGCCCACGCAGCGAAGTCGCGGCGCGTGTACTTCCCGAGTTCTTCACGGTCATTCAGTTCACACATGGTTGGATCACCTCGTGAGGCTTCAAAGCGGAAGTCAGCTTGTGCCACGAGTCGGCGCGGGGAGCAAGCAGGTTTACCTGCGACGGACCATCCATCCCCGTCCATGTGAAGGCGCCATCATCAAGCAGTCCGCCGCGGACCCGAAGCTCGTGGAGCCCCGGAGTGAAATGTTCCTGCCGGTGTGATGATCGGGACATCACGGCAAAGGAGCGCACCTCATGGACATGCCAGCACATCAACTCTCGATGAGCGTCTTGATGACGCCCGACACCGCCAACTTCTCGGGCAATGTCCACGGCGGCACCATTCTCAAGTTGCTCGACCAGGTCGCCTATGCATGCGCCGCACGTTACGCCGCTTGCTATGTGGTCACGATGTCGGTCGACCAGGTCGTGTTTCGCCAGCCCATCTATGTGGGCGAGCTCGTCACGTTCCTGGCTTCCATCAACCACACGGGGACTTCATCGATGGAGGTGGGCATCAAGGTGGTCGCCGAGAACATCCGGACCCAGGAGGCCCGACATGTCAACTCATGCTTCTTCACGATGGTGGCGGTCGATGAGAACCGAAAGCCCGTCGCCGTGACCCCGCTTCGCCCATTCACGCCGGATGAGAAGCGGCGGCACGCCGAGGCGCTGGACAGGAAGGAATTGCGTCGCGAGATGGACAAGCGCGCCCGCAAGTAGAGACGGTGTCACTCCCGGCTGAAGCCGGGCAAGACAGCCTGGACGATCGCCGCGCGCTGATCAGCCGACGTGCCGTCCTGAGAAGAGCGTTTCTGTCGACGCGCACGTCGCCGTGCGTTGGCGGCCTTTTGCCGGCAACACGACGCAGGCGCATTCTCTATCCCCTTCCCCCCATGCCCCTCCAGGGCCCGGATCGCATTGCCGAGGCTTGCGCTCCATCAAACCTGAGCGACGCGCCTGAAGCAGGCCGTGCAGCGCGCGCCCATCGCCGCGCAAGTCCTTGATCCATCACGCTTTTCCGCCCTGGCGCAGGCCTGCGGCAACGCGAGTCGTCAAACCTGAGCATGACTCATATTATTCCCGCACCGCAGCCCAGGAGCGCTGCGGCGGGCGGGGCGAGATCCACGCCGTCGGGTCCCAGGAAGCGTCGTTCGCTTCTCCGCTGCTCCTTCTCGTCCAACCCAACACCGAATCAACCCATGCTTTCCACCCCCATCCGCGCGAACCGCCCCCGTCTCGCTCGCACCCGCATCTCGCAACTCGTGCAACTGTCCCTCGGCCTGACGGCCGGCAGCCTTCTCATGGCCGTTGCCGCCCCGGTCCGTGCACAAAGCACCTGCAACGACGGCGGCGAGAACTACTGCTATGTCGGTTCGGTGGGGACTCCCGGCCAGCCTCCATCCAAGCCAGGCCGCACCCAGAACGGCAACCCGGGCAATCCAGGCAACCCGTCCACGACGGTCACGACCACCCTGGGCGCGATTTCCGCCACCTATGCATCCGATGGCCTGATGGCCGGCATCCAGATCGAATCGATCGGCGGCAACGGCAGCGCCGGCAGCAACGCGAGCGACAACGACAAGGATCCCCCGCTGTGGCTGGTCGGCGGCGCTGGCGGCACCGCCGGCGCGACCGGCGACGCGAACCTGACCCTCACCCAAGGCGCCAACGTGCAGGCCCTCGGCGGTTCGATCGGCAACAACCCGGGCTTTCAGCCGCCCGCCATCTGGGTCTACTCCGGCGGCGGCTCCGGCGGTGGCGGCGGCATCGGTACGCCCCAAGGCGGGAACGGCATGTCGCAGGTCGGCGCGATAGCCGGCAACGTGACGATCACCAACCTGGCCAACCCGAATCAGGTCGACACCTTCTTCACGCAGGGCGCCGCGAAGTCTGCGGTCGCCAGTGTGGCCACGGGCATGTTCGGCGAGTCGGTCGGCGGCAACGGCGGCAGTGGCAACGACCACATCCCCGGCTACGCTGACCAGGGCGTGGACGCAGCGCCCGGCGGCAACGGTGGCAATGTCACCATCACCAGCAACACGTCCGTGGTCGGCTTTTCCGATCTCGGCCAGGGCGGCGCAGCCAGCAGCGTCCAGGGCGCAGGCATCTGGGCCATGAGCGCAGGCGGCAACGGCGGCACGGGCGGCAGCGGCACCGGCAAAGGCCCCAGCAACAGTCGCACTGGCCCCACCGACGGCGTTGGCGCGCAGGGCGGCAACGGCGCCAATGGCGGCCTCGGCGGCAACGTCCTGGTGACCGTGCAAGGCGGTAGCGTGGCGACGTTGTCCGGCGTGTCGAACACCCCGGCCATCTGGGCGCAGTCGCTTGGCGGCATCGGGGGCGCGGGTGGCGACCCGTCGGGCAACTCGGGCAGCGGCGCAGATGCCGGCACCGTGGGCGTGACGAACGCAGGTGCGCTCTCGACGGCCACGGCGCCGCATTCGCCGGGCATCCTGGCCCAGTCCTTCGGTGGCGCGGGCGCGTTCGGCGGCCGCGGCGATGGCTGGATCGGCTCGGTCGGTGGCGAAGGCGGCACGGGTGGTTCCGGCATGCAGGTCATCGTCACCAACCAGGCAGCGGGCCAGATCACCACGGCAACCAAGGACTCGGCCGGCGTGCTGGCACAGAGCATCGGCGGTGGCGGCGGCAACGGCGGCGACTCCAACGGCTGGCTGTCCATTGGCGGCAACGGCGCGGTCGGCGGCAACGGCGGGTCGGTGATCCTGAACAACATGGGGAGCATCACCACCTCGGGCAACGCCTCGGCGGGCATGACGGGCCAGAGCATCGGCGGCGGCGGCGGCAACGGCGGCAATGTGACCAAAAGCAGCGGGCTGGGCATCAACCTGGTGGTCGGCGGCAGCGGCGCGGGCGGCGGGGACGGCAACTACGTGACGGCCTTCAACAGCGGCAACATCACGACCACCGGCCAGCATTCCTCGGGCATCGAGATGCAGTCCATCGGCGGCGGCGGCGGCAAGGGCGGCGCGGCCTTCGGCGACGACACCAGCAGCGTGTTCGGCGCGCAGGAGTCCGTCGGCGGCAGCGGCGGCGCGGGCGGCGCCGCGCAATGGCTGGGCTACAACGACGGCCAGCGCAGCACCAACACCGGCACGATCCAGACCAGCGGCTCCGACAGCTTCGGCATCATTGCGCAGAGCATCGGCGGGGGCGGTGGCATCGGCGCGGCTTCGGTGGGCGAGGCCAAGGTCTACGCACCGGACAACCTGCCCGGGCTGTCGCTGACGGCCTCCATCGGCGGACAGGGTGGCGCTGGTGGCGACGGCAACACGGTGGCCATCAACAACGGCGGGCTCATCACCACCACCGGCGCGGGCTCCATCGGCATGGTGGCGCAGAGCATCGGCGGCGGCGGCGGCGCGGGCGGCGATGCCAAGGCGAGCTCCACCGCGAACGGCGGCGACGTCAACATCGCGGTCAGCGTGGCGCTCGGCGGCAAGGGTGGCGGCGCGGGCAACGGCAGCACGGTCAGCGCCGACAACGCCGGGATGATCGTCACTACCGGCGAATCGGCCGACGCCATCCTGGCGCAGAGCATCGGTGGCGGAGGCGGCAATGGCGGTGGCGGCGATGCCAAGGCCAACGCCACGGGCGCCGGCACAGGCTTCAGCGCCACCCTCGCGATTGGCGGCACTGCGGGCGGCGGCGGCAACGCGCAGCAGGGCGTGGAGTCGACCAACGCGGGCGCGATCCTCACGCTGGGTGACGGCGCCTCCGGCATCGTCGCGCAGGCCATCGGCGGCGGTGGCGGACGTGGCGGCGGTGGCGCGGGCACGGCCCAGGGGGACAGCGACGACAAGGCATTCGCGGCCAAGGTCACCATCGGCGGCGCCGGTGGCAACGGCGGCTCCACCATCAGCCTGCCGCCGCCACCGGCACCCGCGCCGGCCCCGCCGTCCACGATGGTCAGCGTCACGAATTCGGCCAACGCATCCATCGTGACCTTCGGCGCGGACGCACCGGGCATCGTCGCGCAAAGCATCGGCGGCGGCGGCGGCATGGGCGGCAAGAGCGCGACCACGATCGGCGGCAAGAAGTCGACCAACGACGGCGGCAACGGGAGCAGCAACACCGATACAGCGCTGAACAACATCAAGCAGGCCTTCCAGGGCGGCGGCGTGGGCCAGTTCATGTCCACGCAGGCCCTGGTGAACCAGGCCAATGCGTTGCTCACCCCGCCCCCTCCTCCTGGTTCATCCAGCACCGGCCTGCGCGCCATGGCGAGCACGAGCGACGACCCCGAGCAGGATGCCGACTCGCTCAACGACCTCGGCGAAAGCGAAGGCGACGCGGGCGACGGCAGCAGTTCGACCAGCATCAAGGTGAACGTGGGCGTCGGCGGCAAGGGCGGCACCGGTGGCACGGGCGGCATCGTGACCGTGAAGAACAACGGCAGCATCGGCACCGTGGGCGCCATGTCCGATGGCGTGCTGGCGCAGAGCATTGGCGGTGGCGGCGGCAAGGGCGGCGCCGCGACGCCGTCGACCTCCAAGGGCGATGCCAATGCGAACGTCAATGTCGGCGGCAGCGATGGTGTGGCCGGGGCGGCGGGTGATGTCACGGTGACCAATGGCGGCGGCGCCAGCATCATCACCACGGGCGCGCTGGCCAACGGCATCGTGGCGCAGAGCATCAGCGGCGGCGGTGGCGTGGGGGGCGTCGGCGGCGCGCGCAACGGCCCGCTCAAGGACGTCAGCATCAACATCGGCGCCGACGGTGCCAGCAGCGGCCTGAATGACAAAACGGTGTCCTCGGGCCTGGTGACAGTGAACAACGATGCGGGTGCGACCATCATCACGCAGAGCCACAACGCCAGCGCGATCATTGCGCAGAGCATCGGCGGCGGCGGCGGCATCGTGAAGAGCTTCTCCACCGACGCGCAGGACAACAACGGCGGCGGCGCCAACGCGGACCCGGTGGGCATCAAGGACACCAACCCGGCGCACAACATCACGCTGACCTTCGGCGGCTCCAAAAACAGCACGGCGAGCGATGGCTGGGCGGGCAACGTCATGGTCAACCAGAACGGCAGCGTGACCACCTCGGGGCGCAACGGCTATGGCGTGCTGGCGCAGAGCATCGGCGGTGGCGGTGGCGCGACCTTGGGCGGCAACATCGCGGCGGGCAGCAACTTCTTCGGCACCGGCAAGATGATCGGCGACGGCGGCACGACCACGGTCAACGTGGGCGGCAGCATCACCACCAGCGGACAAGGCGCGATGGCGGTGCTGGCGCAAAGCATCGGCGGTGGCGGTGGACTGGCGGGCGACACCGGTTGGACGGCGTCACAGCAGGCCTTCGACCCGTCTTGGAACCATCCGGGCGACGGCAATGGCGGCGCGGTGAACGTGAACGTCGGCACCGGTGCGAGCCTGGTGACGAATGCCGCCAGCAACACGCCCGTGATCTGGGCGCAGAGCATCGGCGGTGGCGGCGGCCGCATCACGACGCAGCAAGGCGCGTACGTGGGCTCGGCCGGCGGCACGGGCAATGGCGGCGTGGTGAGCGTCAACGTGTCCGGTTCGGTCAGCGCGAAGGGCGTGGCATCGCCGGGGATCTATGCGGAAAGCTCCGGCCATGGCGGGGCGGGCACGAGCGGCTCGCAGGTCAATGTGACGGTGAATGCCGGCGGCTCGGTCTCCGGCGGTACCGACTTCTCGCAGGGCGACGGAAGCGGCGCCGGTGTGCAGGTGGTCGATGGATCGAGTTCCACGACGACAACGGCCATGAACCAGGTCACCAACAGCGGGACCATCACGTCGGTCAACGGTGTCGGCGGCACCGCCCTCACCGGCAGCGGTGGCCAGACCTATGTGCACAACCTGGTGGGCGGTGTGATGAACGGCTCCGTCGACGTGACCCTGAACGGTGGCAACGGCAGCACGCTGAACGACGGCATCTGGAACACCGGCAGCAAAGTGGGCGCGGCGTTCACGCAGAACAACGGGGTGCTGGACATCGGCGGCAAGGGCGCGGCGGGCGCGGGCACCGAGGTGAGCGGCAATCTCGCGCAGGGCGCGTCCGGCCGCATCGTGATCGACAGCGATCATGTGGCAGGTACGTCCGATCGCTTGACCGTGGATGGCAATGCCACGTTGGCCGGCGCCATCCAGATGCGGCCTTCGCGCCTGTCGTCCAGCACCGCGCAGGTGGTGGACGTGAAGGGTCAGCTCGACGCATCGCAACTGAAGTCGGCCGACCCGATGCTGGTGCACTACCAGCTCTCAACCGCCGGCACGACGGCATCCGATGGCAGCGCGCAGCAATCCGTCTTCGTCACACCGCAGGCCCGCTTCGATGCAGCCGCAACGGGTCTGGGCAAGAACGCCGAGTCGGTCGCTGCGCACCTGCAAGCCAACTTCAATGCCGGTGCCGACAGCCTCGGCACGCCCTTGGCGCAACTGGCCAACGGCGTGCAGGATCCGACGACCTACAAGGCCGCCCTCACCAGCCTCGGCAACGAAGCCCAGCAGGCCGTGGGCACATCGCGCCTGGCCGCCAGCCACGCCTTCGTCGAGCGCATGAACTCCTGCCCGACCTTCGACCAGCCGCAAGGCACGGACATGAAGGAACGCGAATGCGCCTGGGGCCGCGTGATCGACAACCGCACCACCGACAGCGGCGCGGACCGGACCAACTACAGCGCCAGCACGCATTCGGTGCAGGTGGGCGGCCAGAAGCAGATTGCCGATGGCTGGTTCCTCGGTGGCAGCGCCGCCTTCGACAGCGAGAACCTCAGCAGTTCCACCGGCGCAGGAAGCGTGAGCGGGAACGGCGGTTCCATCGGTGCCGTCATCAAGCACGAAGTCGGCAACTGGACCTTCTCGGGCGCGGCCGATGCAGGCTACGGCCGCTACGACACGCTGCGCAACATCGCCTTCCCCGGCTATGCGGCGCAAGCCAAAGGCAGCTTCAATCTGACGGAGTTCGGCCTGCACTCGCGCATCGCCTACCTGATCCCGCAGGACAACTGGTACCTGAAGCCCTACCTGGACCTGCATGCGGTGCACATGCACACCGGCAGCTACAGCGAAACGGGCGCCGGGCCGCTGGGCCTGAACGTGAACGGCAACAGCGACACCATGCTGTCCGCCTCGCCCATGCTCGAAGTCGGGGGACGGGTCGACATGGACAACGGCATGACCTTGCGGCCCTATGTCGCAGTGGGCGCGACGGTGCAGAACAAGAACGAATGGGGTGCGACCTCGCAGTTCCAGGGTGCGGCACCGGGCGTGGCGCCTTTCGAGACGGCGGCGAGCGTGCCGTCCACGCTCGGCAACGTGCGGCTGGGCGTGAACCTGCTGGTGAAGAAAAACCTGGAGGTGAAGGTCGAGTACTCGGGCCAGTTCGGCTCGGGCTATCGGTCCAACGAGGGGATCATCCGGGTGAACTACCTGTTCTGACGGAAGGCGGCGGTCTTGCGAAGCACGCGAGGCCGCCGCGTCAACCTCACTTCAGGCGTATCGTCGAAGCCATGAAAGCACACCCTCTTCTTGCAGCGGCGCTTACCCTCTGCGCGACCCTGCCGGTATCCGCCCAGGAAGCCAGGTTCGACGGCGCTTGGAACGTCACGATGCGATGCCCCGCCCACAATGCGGACGATGACGATGCCAAGGGCTACACGCATCGCTTTCCTGCAGAGATCCGCAAGAGCCGTCTCGATGGAACCCATGGCGCGGAAGGCGAACCCGGCTGGCACCATCTTCACGGCAAGATCAATGAGGACGGCAGCGCGACCTTGCGACTGGACGGCATCGTCAACAACCCGAAATACGCGATCAACGACGCCCAGCGCGGCAAGGAATATTCCTACCGCGTCAAGGCGAGCTTCGAGCCGACGAGCGGCGTGGGGCAGCGCCTGACCGGCCGGGTTTGCGAGTTCCAGTTCGCACGGCAGTAGACCGTGACGATCACTCGTCGTTGACCGTCTCGGGCTCCGCCGGCATCAGGATCTCGAGCAGCTCGCAGTCGTCCGACCAGCCCACCACGGTGTGCCGTATGCCGGGCGGCTGCACCCAGCTGGAGCCCGCGACGAGGCGGTGGCGCCCGGCGCCGTCGAACTCCGTCTCGAACCAGCCCTTCAGGCAATAGACCATCTGGAACTGCACGTTGTGGTGGTGTCGCACGCTGAGTTCCGGACGGAAGGGCGCGATCATGCGGATCACATGGACCTGCGCCAGTCCATTCGTCGCCGCGGCCACGGCGAGATCCCGATAGGACGAATAGTCGCGCAGGCCATCGGTCTTGAAGTCTTCCTCCTTCAGATGGCTGACGACGAACTGCTGCGGAGACGCTTGCAGCCTGGCTTCCATGCGGGCCTCGCGAAGGAGTGAATGACGAACGCATCAGACACGCAAAGCGCACCGAGAGCAAGACTCGACCTGCTCGCAATGCGCGACCAGCAAGCACTTCCGTGATCGTGCCTGCCACCAGGAATTGGCCGTGAGCCGTTCCCGCAGCGCCTCGTGCACGCGCCTCGCCTCTTCGCTGGCGCAAACCAGGCGAAGCACCTCATTGACCTCATGGCCGGGCAGCAGGAAAAGAATGCGCACGGCCTGTGTCCCGCTTCTTGACGCGCCGTGTCATGTTGAACGCCCAGTGCGCGCAACAGGCAGCGCAGGCAAACTTGCGCCCTCGTGGCGGCCTCGAATCGCCCCTCACTCCACATCCGACATGCAAGACAAAGATCGCCTCCTGCGCACTTTCCTGGTCGTGGCCCAGAGCGGGTCGCTGCGCAAGGCGGCCGACATGCTCGACCTGACGCCGCCCGCCGTGAGCAAGCAGATCAGTGCGCTGGAAGCCTGGCTGGGCAGCGCGCTGTTCACGCGCGATGGCCGCGGGATGATGGTCACCCCGCTCGGCCATCGGCTCGCCGAGCGTGCGGGAAGCGGCTTCGGCCAACTCGACGCGGCGCTCGACGATGCACGCGCCTCCGCCCATGCGCCGCGCAGCGTGTCGATCGCCACCGTCAACACCTTGGCCGCCTATCTCGTACCGAAGGTGTTGGCGTCTCTGCGTGAGTCCAACCCGCTGCTGACTGCCCGCGTCGACAACGCCAGCGCACCGGACGTCGTGGAGCATGTGACGCGCGGCCAATCCGACCTGGGGCTGGTGTACGACATGGCCGTGGACACCGATGCCGTGCGGATGCGCCGCCTCTACGTCGAGGAGCTCAGCGCCTACTGTGCCGCTTCCGCCCTGCCGGCGTCGGTGCATTCACTGAGCGCGGCCGAGCTGGCAACCCACCCGTTTGTGGCGCCGCCGCGCCCCTATGCGATGCGCCGCGTCCTGGAGCGCGAACTGCCTGGTCCCTTGAACGTGGCCGCCGAAGCCAACTCGGTCAGCGTGCTGCTGGACCTGGCCGCCATCGGCATCGGCATGGCCTTGCTGCCCAGCGCCCTGCCCGACTTCATGATCGCGCCGCGCGGCCTGCGCCGACTGTCCATCAGCGGCGCGAAGCTGGGACGGCAGGTGGCCCTGATCCATCGGCCGGACGCCCGCCCCGGCAAGGCGATCGAAGCCGCGTTGCAGGCCATCGAGGCCTATGCGGCGCGGCTCGCCTGACGCACCCAGTAGGCAAAGGTGGCGTTGACGATGGCGGGTTGCAGCAGGAAGTCATGCGCCTCGCGCGCGGCATGCGGATCGACCGGCTGGATGCCGCCGGCCGCCATCGCATCGAGCACCATGCGCGCATTGCGCTCCGCGAACACGTTGAGATAGACGGCCTCCTGCAAGGTGGCGCCGGTGCACACGATGCCGTGATTCACCAGCATCGCCGAGCGCCTGTCTCCCAGCGCCTGGGAAATCAAGCGCCCCTCGTCGTCGCCGGTGGGCACGCCGGGCCAGTGCGCGAGGAAGCCGCAGTCTTCATGGAACATGGCGGCATCCATGTGCGCCACGGGCATCTCGATGCCGAGCATCGACAGTGCCGACATCGCAGGCGGATGGGTGTGGACGATGGCGCGCACCTCGGGATGGTTCCGGTAGATCCATCCATGAAAGCGGATGCCGGGATTGGGCTTGTCGTGCCCTTCGATGACCTTCCAGGACTCGTCGACCAGCAGGATGTCATCCGTCGTCATCTCCTCGAAACCCCGGCCCAGTGCAAAGGTGCGCAGGCGGCAGGAGTCGCCGTCCCGCACCGTGACCTGGCCGGCCAGACTGGCCGCGTGGCCCTGGTGCGCCAGCACATGCGCCGCCTCGACCAGCGTGCGGACGGACGTGTGATCAAGGCCATCGTTGCCACTGATCGAATCAAGAGTGAGCGTCTTTTCCATGCGCAACCGGGAGTGTTTGGAGAACTGAAATCATCCCTGATGTTGACGGCAAGCTGGCGCCGAACCCATGAAATCGTGTCAACTCTGTCTTGCCGCAGGCTCGCACCCTCGCGCTGCGGAGAACCCGATCATCCACGGGCATACAGCTCCTTCAACGAAAGCGATCCACCATGACCCGCACCGCACTCGCCGCCGCCCCCCTGCCCGTCCACGAGATGCTGGCGCTCAGCGCCTGCGAGGTGCTCGATGCCTTCGCGCGCGGCACATTGAAGTCGGAGGACTATGTGCGAGCCCTGCTGGCACGCGCCAACGAACTGCGGCATCTCAACAGCTGGATCACGCTCAACACGGACGGGGCGCTGGAGGCCGCCCGTGCGGTCGACCAGGCCCGCGCGCGCGGCGACAAGCTCGGCCCGCTCGCCGGACTGCCGATCCTCATCAAGGACAACATCGACACGCAGGGCATCGAAACGACCGGGGCCACGCCGGCCCTGCGCGGTGTCGTGCCCAAGCGCAACGCACCGGCGCTCGATCCGCTGCTGCAAGCCGGCGCCATCGTCCTGGCCAAGGCCAGCCTGCATGAACTCGCCTTCGGCAGCACCAGCAGCAACGCGGCCTTCGGCTTCATCCGGAACCCCTACGACACCACACGCATCCCCGGCGGCTCCTCGGGCGGCACGGCCGCCGGGATCGCCGCGCGCATCGCGCCGGCCGGCCTTGGCACGGACACCGGCGCGTCGGTGCGCAACCCGGCCTCCTTCTGCGGCATCGTGGGACTGCGTCCTTCGGTGGGCAATGGCGGCCAGGAGCGACGCTATCCCGGCGCAGGGGTCGTGCCCATCTCGCGCACGCGCGACACCGTCGGCCCGATGGCGCGCACGGTGGCCGACGTGGCGCTGCTCGATGCCGTCGCCACCGGCACCGAGGTGGCCGAGCCTGTGCCGCTGCAGGGCCTTCGCCTCGGCCTGCCGCGCGGCGGCTTCTGGGAGAACCTCGACGCCGAGGTGGAGGCCGTGATGAACGCGGCTGTGCAGAAGTTGCGCGATGCGGGCGTGATCTTCATCGAGGCCGACCTGGAAGGCTGGGCCGCGCTCAACGAACGGGTCTCGATGCCGGTGGCCCTCTACGAGTTCTATCACCGCGACCTGACGGCCTACCTGGACGAAGGCGGCATCCCGCTGGGCATCGAGGATGTGATCGCGCAGGTGAAGAGCCCCGATGTCCAGGGCGTCTTCGGCCTCGCACGCGACATGCCCGCTGCCGCGTACGAGGACGCCATGAAGGTCTGGAGGCCGCAGCTGATCGAGCTCTATGCACGCTACTTCGAGCAGCACGCCGTCGAAGGCATGCTGTTCCCGACCGTACCGATCCTGCCGCCTCCGATCGATCCCGAGTTCACCGGAGCGGTGTCGATCAACGGCGTTGAACAGCCGGGCGGGCCCGCGGCCCAGTTCATGGTGCTCATCCGCAATGTCGATCCGGGCAGCAACGCGGGCCTGCCGGGCCTTGCGCAACCGGCGGGCATGTCGGCCAGCGGACTGCCGGTCGGGCTCGAGATCGACGGGCCACTGGGCAGCGACCGGCGCCTGCTCGGCATCGGGCTGTCGATCGAGAAAGTGCTGGGGCTGCCGCCGGCGCCGGCCACCTGAGCGCGCAGCGGCAAGCTCGTCGCAGCGACGCCTCAAAGCTCGACCGTGCTCGCCCAGTTGTTGGGGATGAAATTGCCCTGGATGCCGGTCGGCCCGCCTTCCAGATCGACGCCGTTGCCATTCCACAATCCGATCATCGGGAAGCGCGGGCTGTCGTGCTGCCGGAAGGCGACGACGATCTCGTTCGAGGAGCTCGTCTGCGTGGCCAGGATCGACTGGTACTCCAGCGCCTTGGCTTGCCGAACGAGCGAGATCCCCTTGATGTAGACGGTCAGGGTGGTTCCCTCCTTGCCCTGCACATCGGCCATGCCGTAGCGAAACTTGGCGAGGTTGGGATCGCCGCTGCCCGCGGGATTCGCATTGATGAGTCCCGCGCCCATGTCCGAATCCTGTGCGAACTTCACCCGTGTCATGCGACGGCGGATCCGGGCCACGGTTTCGGCGAGATCGAGGTGGCCCGCGGTTCGCCATTCCTTGTGCAGCAGGTTGAGCAGGTTGAACACGACCAGGTCCTTCTGCTTCGGAAGCGGCATGAAGACCAGGGGCCACTTGGACTTGCTCCCGATCGGGTCCAGCTCCCAGCGTGCCTGCTCCTTGATGGTCGGCTTGTCCGGGTTCATCAACGACGCACTCAGGTCATGCAGCCCCAGCTTGTACTTCAGGCGCGTGATCTCCTCGCCCTGCGGGCTGGAGCCGAAGTTGGCAGGGTCCAGGCGCTCCTTCAGGCTGTCCACGCCGGTTCGATAGCTCAGCGTCTTGTAGAGGATCTTCTGCGTGGTGCCGCCCTGCTTGTCCTGGTCCTTGACCCCAAGGTGCGCCGGATTGCTTCGATTGCCGGCACCGATGACGGTATCGGTGCCGCGCTGGGAGATGCACATACGCTTGTCGCGAACCGCGGCAAGGAAGCGGTCGGCCTTCTCCCATTCCTTGTATTCGATGAACCAGTCCGACGCCAATTGCGCGATCTGCTTCGCGCGCGGCGCGCTGAAGGGTTCATTCACCACGATGTGCTGCCTGAGCAGTGCTCTGACCTGCGAGAGTCTTGACATGGGCTTGTGCCTCCGGGTGAGGGCGCAGTGCGCCGGACAATCACACCGGACACCGCATTTGGCAACGGGCGTGTGATGGCGAAGCGAGCGCTCTCAGTATTGCATCGGTGCAGCGTGTTGCGAAGGGCCTTGCACCTTGGGGCAGCGCGGGCTCACGACACCTTTCCGAGGGCTGGACAAGGTGCCGGAGCCGTCGCGCTTGGAGGTGGTACTGGCCTCAAAGACCCACGCTCAGCAAGCGCCCCGACAGCGGCGCACTCGCCAGCGAATCGATCGGCACGCTGTGCCGCGACGTGGTGATCGCCATGCGCTCGCCGCCCGCCTCGCCCCCGGGCGTGATCGCCAGGTCGGTGGCGCAGGGCACCGGCAGGCCGACGACGCGATCGAGCTGCCCGTCCTGGGTGAAGCGCACCACGGACCATCCATCGCACAGCGCCGTCCAGATGCCGCCCTGCGCATCGAAGGCGAGGCCGCTGAGCCGGCCCGATCCCTTGGGCACCGTGGCCAGGCGCCGCACCGATGCCTGCCCGGGTTGCAGCAACAGGATGGCGCCGGAGCCGGGTGCGGTCGCATAGAGCTGCCGCTCGGCCGCGTGCCAGCCCAGGCATTGCACGGGCTCGCCCATGCGCCATCGAACATCGAGCGTGCCGTCGCCGCGCACGAGGCCGATCGCGGCGCCCGACTCCGGCAGCGTGATCGCGGCCCACACCTCGTCGTCCGCGCCGCTGCAGACTGCGAGCGCCTGGGCGGAAAGCCACTTCTCGACGGGCGTGGCCGTACCTTCGGCATTGATGCGCACCGCCGCGCGCTCGTGCACAGCAATGACGTCGTCGCCATCGCGCAGCAGTCCCACCAGCGGCGACTCCAGCGTGGCGACCTCGCGGTCCTGGCCGTTCTCGTACAGGCGCACCGAGGGCGCGAGCGCGTCGGCCCACCAGAGTCGCGCGCCGTCCGCCGACCAGAGCGGATACGCCCCATGGAAGGCCCATTGCCCCGGAAGGGCCGTGACGGCCGCTTCGGTACTCACGGCCACATCACTGCCCACGGGAGACAACTGGGCGCCGACGCGGCGTGCGGCCTCGGCCACTTCAGGGCCCAGCAGTTCCAGCCGCGCGCGGGTCAGCCGATACGCCGGGCCCGCCACGCTGATCGCCCCCCTCACCTGCCCCGCCGCGTCGATCACCGGCGCGCCGACGCAGCGCACACCCAGCACGATCTCCTCGTCGTCGATGGCATAGCCGCGCGAGCGCGTGATGCGCAGTTCGGCCTGAAGCCTGCGGCGGTCCGTGATCGTCAGCGGCGTCAGCGGCTTGAGCACGGCATCGCGCACGATCGCATCGCGGGCCTCGTCGGACATGGCCGATAGGATCGCCTTGCCCTGACTGGTGCAGTGCACGGGCTTGCGCTCGCCGAGCGCAGCAGCCGAGCGCTGGCTGTGCGCACCGTCGCAGCGTTCGAGCGAGATCACCTCGCGGCCATCCAGCGTGGCGAGGTAGCAGGTCTCGCCGGTCAGGTCGCGCAGGGCCCGCAGTTCGAAGGCGGCGGCCGCGACCAGGTCGGGCATCGCATAGGCCTGCCGCGCCATCTCGAAGCAACGGAAGCCCAGGCAGTAGACCTTGCGCAGCGGATCGCGCCGCACCAGGCCGCGTGCCGTCAAGGTCGCGAGCAGGCGATAGACCGTGGTGCGCGGCAAGGACAACTGCTCCGCCAACTCGGTCTGTCCGAGTCCCTGCGGCGCGGCGCCGATGGCGTCCAGCACGTCGAGCGCTTTTTCAAGGGCACCCGTGCCCTCACCGGAAGAAGTGGCCATGTCGTTCGGTTTGTCTCAAATGGTGGTACGCGGGGGCAGGTTGCATGTCGCCGCCCGATGGCAATCGATTTTCTTTGCGCGCCAGTCTCCCTACGATCGGATCACTCGCTGCAATCTGTCTTCCGACCCATTGTGTTCCCACCATTTGAGACAAACACCATGACCACCACGCCGCCTCCCCTCTCCGCGATCCCCCAGCGCGCGCCAGCGCCCTACGTGTCCGATGCCGTGCTCGACCGCCTGGCCAAGGCCACCAGCGGATCGCTGACCACCCAGCTCTACATCAAGGGCTTCCGCCAGCCCGTGCTGCATGGCCTCACGCCGCTCAACAAGAAGATCAAGCCCTTCGCCGGCCGCGCCTATACCATGCGCTTCATCCCGGCGCGCGAGGATGTCGATGTCTACGGCAACCTCACCACTTCGCCCAGCGCCGACAACCTCCAGTGGGTCGGCGTCGAGCAGATCGAGCCCGGCCACGTGCTGGTGATCGACAGCAACAAGGACGGCCGCGCCGCCTCGATGGGCAACATGCTCATCACTCGCATGATGATGCGCGGCGCCCGCGGCGTGATCACCGACGGCACTTTCCGCGACGGCACGGAGCTGAGCCAGATGGACTTCCCGATCTGGTGCACCGGCGTGACCGCCACCACGCGATTGAGCTACCACCACGTCGCCGACCTGCAAGTGCCGATCGGCTGCGCCGGTGTGGCGGTGTATCCGGGCGACGTGATCCATGGTGACGGCGACAACATCACCGTGATCCCTGCCCACCTGGCCGAGGAGATGGCCGACCTCTGCGAGAAGCGCGACGACATCGAGGCCTACCTGGCCCTGCGCGTGCAGGCCGGCGAGGCGCTGTGGGGCTTGTACCCGCCGAGCGATGCCACGCGTGCACAGCACAAGCAATGGGTGGCCGACGGCCGCCCGCCGATCGCCCCGGCCAAGCCCGCTGGCAGCCGCTGAACGACGGAGACAAACGACATGGCCAAGTTCACCCCCGAAGACCACGCCGCGCTCATCCGCCGCTACTTCGACGCCTGCAACGCCGCCGACTACGACGCGCTGGTCGACTGCTTCACCCCGGATGCCGTGCACTACTTCCCCGCCGGCCTGCCCGAGATCCCCTGGCGCACGGCCGACACCATCGCGAAGAAGTGGCAATGGTGCGTCGAGACGCTGGGCTCGCAATGGACCATCGACAAGCTCATCGTGAGCCACAACACGCCCGAGGCGATGATCGAGTGGACCCACTGGAAGAACAAGAGCGGCACGGCCCTGCGCGGCGCCGAGTGGTACGACTTCGACACCGAGACCGGCAAGATCAAGGAGATCCGCGCCTACTACGCCGCACCGGCGGACAAGGAAGTGAAGATCAACGAGTTGGTGGCCTTCGACTACGTCGGTCGGGGCTATCCGCTCAAGAGCAAGTAGGGCGATCGATGCTGCAATCTGTTGAAGCGCGCACCGGCGTCGCTGTGGGCGGGCGCTGGGCCGAGTCCACTGCTTTCGAGATCGATGCGGCCGTCCAGGCTGCCGCTGATGCGAGCGATGTCTTCGCGGCCAGTACTGCAAGTGCGCGCGCTGCGCTGTTGCGTGCGCTGGCCGATGCACTGGAGGCGGATCGCGAAGCGCTTGTCGCTATCGCCGACCGAGAAAGCGCCCTTGGGCTTCCACGCCTGAACGGCGAACTCGATCGCACGAGTTTTCAGTTGCGTGGCTTTGCCGAAGTGCTGGAGCGCGGCACGGCGCATGCGGTGATCGACGATCCCGCCGTCGATGGCGCGCCGCCCATGGGCCGCCCTCGCCTCACACGTGTTCGCGTGCCCGTGGGACCGGTCGCCATGTTCTCGGCCAGCAACTTCCCGTTCGCCTTCTCTGTGCTTGGCGGCGATACCGCGTCGGCGCTTGCGGCTGGCTGTCCTGTGGTGGTCAAGGGCCATCCCGCGCATCCAGAACTGTCACGCCGCACGGCGTCGATTGCGCAAGAGGTGGTCCGCGCGCAGGACCTGCCGGCGGGTGTGTTCCAGTTCGTTCAAGGCGGCTCGATCGAGGTCGGCGTGACGCTCGTACAGTCGCCGGCCATCGCGGCTGTGGCGTTCACAGGTTCGTTCAAGGGTGGCACCGCGCTTGCGAAAGTGGCCGCTGAACGCCCTCGCCCGATTCCGTTCTACGGAGAACTCGGGTCGGTCAATCCGCTCGTCGTGCTGCCCGCCGCCCTTGAAGGCAATGGCGCAGAACTAGCCGTTGCTCTGGCCGGTTCCATCTGCCTCGGCGCAGGCCAGTTCTGCACGAGTCCCGGCGTGATCTTGGTGCCCAACGATGCCGCTGGCGACAGCTTCGTCAAGGCGCTGGCGGACGCACTGCGACCGATGCAACCGCACGCCATGCTGTCGGCCGCCATCCGCGCGACCTTCGAACGAGGCGTTGCGCAATGGCGCAGTGCGCCACAGCTCAAGCCATTGGTTGGCGACACAGCCGATGCAACGTCGCCCGCGCCGCAACCTTTCCTGGCCGAGGTGTCGGCGGCCGACTTCATCGCCAGCCATGCCTTGCACGAGGAAGCCTTCGGGTGTGCAGCACTGGTCGTGCGCGTGGCGTCGACCAAAGAAATCATCGAGGTGCTGAAAGCCATCGGCGGCTCGTTGACTGTGACGCTGTGGGGCGCAGAAGCAGAGACCGACGAGACACGCCGATTGGTACGCGCTGCAACGCAGGTCGCCGGGCGCGTGCTGTTCAAAGGCGTGCCCACCGGCGTGGCCGTGACCGCCGCACAGCACCACGGCGGCCCCTTCCCCGCGTCGACGCAGCCCTTCACGACCTCGGTCGGCTATGCCGCACTCGATCGCTTCCTGCGACCCGTGGCCTTGCAGGATGCGCCCTCATGGCTCATCGAACGAAAGGGCGTGCCATGCTGATGCGCCACATCGTCCTGTTCCGCCGCAAAGGCGAAGTCGCCAAGGATGCGGCCCTGGAGAAGGCGCTGACGCAGCGCATGGCATTGCTGGGCGCGCAAATCCCGGCGATCCAGGGCTGGAAGTTCGCCGCCAACGAACTCAGCCGCCCGATCTGCTGGGACTACGTGCTCGAAGCCGAAGTTGCCGATGCCAAGGCGCTGGACGCGTACCTGTTCCATCCCTTGCACCAGGCGCTGGTGGCGGACCTCAAGCCGTATTTCGAGTGGGCGGCGGTGGACTACACCACCTGACGCACGCATGTCCTCAAGCAACGTCGCCACCCGATTCCCGCGCGCCGAACTGGAGCGCAAGGTCACCCTGCTCTTCCAGGCCTGCGGGCTGTCCGAGGACAAGGCCGGCAGCGTCGCCCATGCGCTGGTACTCGCCGACATGATGGGTCACGTGACACATGGACTGGCCCTGGCACCAGGCTATGCCGCCGCGCTCGATTCGGGCGACATGGCCCGGGAAGGCGAGCCGGAAGTCGTCTCGGACCGCGGTGCGTGTGTCGCCTGGAAAGGCCATCGCCTGCCGGGCGCCTGGTTGGTGGGACGTGCCATCGACCTCGCGCTCGAACGCATCGCGCAGCATGGCGTCGTCACCGTCACCATCGCGGGAAGCCACCACACAGGCGCACTGTCCACCTACCTCCCACGCCTGACGCAGCGCGGCCTGATGCCGATCCTGAGTTGCTCCGGACCCGCCGCAACGGGCGTTGCGCCCTTCGGCGGCACGCGCGCCCTGTTCACGCCCAATCCGATCGCCGCTGGCATACCCACGTCCGGCGACCCGGTGCTGCTGGACATCAGCGCCTCCATCACCACCAACAACCGGGCCAAGCAGCTCGCTGCCGCGGGCGAGCGCTTTCCCGCGCCCTGGGTCATGGACGCACAGGGCTACGCGACCGACGATCCGCGTGTCGCAGTCTCGGGCGGTGGCAGCCTGCTGCCCATCGGCGGCCTGGACCACGGCCACAAAGGCTACGGCCTCGCACTGCTGGTCGAGGCGTTGACGCAGGGGCTGTCGGGACTGGGGCGCCACACACGTCCGAGCGGCACGCTGATGAACGTGTTCCTCCAGGTGATCGATCCGGATGCCTTTGGCGGTCGTGCGTCTTTCGAAGCGGAGAGCACTTGGCTGACCGTGGCCTGCCGCTCCAATCCGCCGCGACCGGGGGTGAGCCAGGTCCGCGTACCAGGAGAACATGCGATGGCACAGCAGCGCGCCGCGGAAGAACTGGGCGTCCCGCTCTCACCGGCCATCGTCGATGCGCTCGCTGCGTGTATGGTGGGACGCGGCCTCCAGCTTGCTTGAATGCGGGGTCTTCCCGAAGGCCGGCGATCGATACGGCCTATGCCGGAAGCGGCGCCACCAACTCGCTGTCACGCAGCGCACCCGCAATCGTCTTGACCAGGGGCCGATAGCGGTGCGCCGGGCCGGTATGCGCGATCACCAACATGCCCGGCGGAATCTCGCTCGACGTATCGAGCGGCACCAACTGCCCGGCCGCCACCTCCTGCCGCACCATCGCCGTCGGCAGCACGGCCACGCCCTGCCCCGCGGTGATAAGCCGCACCATCAGCGCCAGCGAATTGCATGAGCTCAGGTGCTCCGGCTCGACATTGCCGCTGGAGAACCAGCCGGCGACGGCGCGGTAGATGGTCGAGGGGTTGGGCATCGTCAGCACCGGCACGCGCCGCAGGTCGGCCGGCTTCAGGCGCTTGCGCGGCAGCCGCAACTGCGGCGAGCCGAACCATGCCAGCTCGATGCCGCCCACCGGCGCGACGGTCACCGCATCGTTCACGCGCGGGTCGGTCAGCACCGCCAGGTCCAGCTCGTTGGCATTGAGCTTGCGGTTGAGCGCAGAGCCCACGTCCAGCGTCAGCTCCACCTTCAGCTCCGGGTAGCGCGCCACCAGTTGCGGCAGCAGGCGCGGCAGCGTCATCAGCGCCACCGATTCGACCGCCCCCAGGCGCAGCAGGCCCCGCAGGTTGCGGCCGCCCGTGCTGTAGGTCGCGATGTCGTCGCTGAGCTTGAGCATGCGGTCCACCGTGTCGACCATACCGCTGCCGCGCGCGGTGAGTTCGGCGCGCTGCTTGACGCGGTTGAACAACGGCGCACCCAGGTTGGCCTCCAGCTCGGCGATGCGTGCCGACACGGTCGGCTGCGTCAGGTGCAACTGGCGTGCCGCTGCATGAAAGCTGCCGAGGCGTGCAATCCAGTAGAAGGCTTCGAGCTGGGCAAGGGTGGCGCGCATGATCGAGAAACTCTATCACCGGCGACGGGATTTCCGATTACCGCCGCGACGCCTGCCGACCCTAAAGTCGGCCGCATCGATGGCAAGCAAGGCAGGCATGCAACAAATCGGATTCGACGTTGGCGGCACCTTCACGGACCTGGTGGTCTGCGATGCGGACGACAACATTCGCACGCTCAAGGTGCTGTCCACGCCGGAAGACTACAGCCGCGGCATCCTCGAAGGCATCGACCGGCTGGTGGCGCATTCGGTGCTCGAACCGGCGAGCGTGGACCGCATGGTGCATGCCTTCACCGTGGCCACCAACGCCCTGCTCACCCGCACCGGCGCGCGCGTCGGGCTGATCACCACGCGGGGCTTTCGGGACGTGCTGGAGATCGGGCGCCTGCGCATGCCGCAGCTCTACAACATGGACTGGGACAAGCCGCCGCCGCTGGTGCGCCGTGCGCTGCGCCTGGAGGTCAGCGAGCGCCTCTCGGCCACCGGCGAGGTGGTGACGCCGCTGGACGAGGACGACGTGCGCCGTGCCGTCGACACGCTGGTCGAGGCCGGCGCGGACTCCATCGCCGTGTGCCTGCTGCATGCCTATGTCGATCCGCGCCACGAGCGCCGCGTGGTCGAGATCGCCCGGGCCCGCGCGCCTGGCGTGGCCATCTCGGCCTCGCACCAGGTGCTGCCCGAGATCCGCGAGTTCGAGCGCACCAGCACCACCGTGGTCAACGCCTTCGTCAAGCCCGTAGTCGACGCCTACCTGGCGCGCCTGGAACAAGGCCTGCGCGAAGCGCGGGTGGACGCGCCGCTGATGATCATGCAGTCGGCCGGCGGCGTGATGAAGTCGCAGACCGCGCGCCAGTTGCCGTCCTACTGCATCGAGTCCGGTCCTGCCGCAGGTGCCGTGGGCGCGGCCGCACTGGGGCGCCTGCTGGGCATCGCCAACATCATCGCCTTCGACATGGGCGGCACCACGGCCAAGGCCTGCCTGATCGAGAACGGCGAGCCGCGGCTGACGGCCGAGCTGGAAGTCGGCGCCGCGCTCAATGCGGGGCAGCGGCTGCTCAGCGGCGGCGGCTATGTGGTGCGCGCACCGGCCATCGACCTGGCGGAGATCGGCGCGGGCGGCGGGAGCCTTGCCTGGATCGACGCGGGCGGTGCGCTGCGCGTGGGGCCGCGCAGCGCGGGCTCGGTGCCCGGCCCCGTTTGCTATGGCCTCGGTGGCGAAACGCCGACGGTGACCGATTCCAACGTGGTGATCGGATTTCTTCATCGCTCGCACCTGCTTGACGGTGCCATGCCCATCGACTGCGCCGCGGCCGAGGCGGCCGTCGCGCGCAAGCTCGGAGAACCATTGGGCCTGCCCGCGCACGAGGCCGCCTGGGGCGTGCACAGCGTGGCCGATGCCACCATGGTCCGCGCGGTGCAGGCCGTGACCAGCGAGATCGGCCGCTCGCCGCGCGACTTCACCATGATCGCCTTCGGTGGCAGCGGACCGGTGCATGCCGCCACGCTGGCCCTGGCGGCGGGCATTGCCCACATCGTGGTGCCGCCGGCCTCGGGCGTGTTCAGCGCCTTCGGGCTGCTGTTCACGCGCATCGAGCATCGCCTGGTGCGCACCTGCGGCATGGACGCGGCGCTGCCCGACCTGCCGCGCCTGCAAGCCCTCATGGGCGAGCTGCGCGACGAGGCCAACGAACTGATGCGCGCCGAAGGCGTGCAGCTCGACGCCAGCGAAATGACGCTCCAGCTGGAACTGCGCTATCGCGGGCAGAGCTCCGAGATCGCGGTGGACCTCGCGCCGCCCCTGTCGCGCGCCGCCATCGACGCCGCGGTCGAAGCCTTCCATCGCGAGCACGAGCGCACTTACGGCTACTTCAGCCCGGAAGAACCGGTGCAGCTTGTCAACCTGCGCCTGCGCGTACGTGCGCGTGCCGGCCGCACGGCACAGGTGCGCGCCTCCAGCGTGCGGTCGGCAATCGATGCCACGCACACCTCGCATGCCGAAACACGCCGCGTCTACTTCGGTAAGCGCTGGGGATGGCAGGAAACCCCCGTGGTGCGACGCGAGCAACTGTTGCCAGGTGCCGGCCCGCTGGTCATCGAGGAATATGACACGACCACCGTGGTGCCACCCGGCGCCGCAGTCCACCTGGATGACACCGGCTGCATCCGCATCGACCTGAGCGCCATCGTCTGAGCACCGCATGACCACCCCCATTCAACGCGACCCGATCCGGCTGGAACTGCTGAAGAACGCCTTCGCCGCCATCGCCGACGAAATGGCGGCCACCGTGGTGCGCACCGCCCGCTCCTATGTCATCAAGGAGGCGATGGACTTCTCCACCGGCCTGATCGACGCCCAAGGCAACCTGATCGCGCAGGGCCTGTGCCTGCCGATGCACATGGGCTCCTTCCCACCCACCATCGAGACGGTGCTGTCGCGCTTTGCAGGTGACATGCACGAGGGTGACGTCTACATCACCAACGACCCCTACACCGGGGGCGGCACGCACCTGCCCGACATCTACGTCTTCAAGCCCATCCACTTCGATGGAGAGCTGCTGGGCTTCGCGGCGGCCATCGGCCACCAGACCGATATCGGCGGGCGCGTGGCCGGCGGCAATGCCTGCGACAACACCGAGATCTTCCAGGAGGGCCTGCGCATTCCGCCGGTGCGGCTGTTCAGCCGCGGCGAAGTGAGCGAGGACATGATGGCCGTCTTGCGCCTGAACGTGCGCCTGCCCGAGAAGGTGCATGGCGACGTGATGGCCACCGTGTCGGCCTGCACCCGTGGCGAGCGGGCCATGCAGCAACTGGCGCAGCGCTACGGCCTTGCCGTACTGCGCGAGGAGATGGCCCACCTGCTCGACTACACCGAGCGCATGACGCGCTCCGAACTGCGCGCCCTCGCCGACGGCGAATGGACTTTCGACGATTACCTGGACGACGACGGCTTCAGCGAAGACCCCATCCGCATCCGCTGCCGCATCGTCAAGCGCGGCGATGGGCTGACGGCCGACTTCAGCGGCAGCTCGCCACAGGTCAAAGGCTCGATCAACCTGCCCTTCTCGATGACGCAGTCCTGCACCTGGGCCTGCGTGCGCTGCATCATGGACCCCAGCCTGCCGACCAATAGCGGCTTCATGCGCGCGATCCGCGTGCTGGCCGAGCCCGGCTCGGTCGTGTACCCGGTGACGCCAGCGCCGGTGGCGGCGCGCGGGCTCACTGCCATGCGGGCCACCGAGGCGATCTGGGGCGCGCTCGCCCTCATGCTGCCCAGCAAGGTCTTTGCCTGCGGCGCGCAGGGCGACTTCGGCGTGACCATCGCCGGCTATGACGCGCGCAGCGAACCCTTCGTGCTGCTCGAATTCCTCTTCGGCACCTGGGGCGGCCGGCCGAACAAGGACACCAACGACGGCCTGTCCTCCCTGGCAGTGAACTACTCGAACTCGCCGGTGGAAGTGCTGGAAGGCGAACAACCCTTGCGCATCGAGTCCTATGGCTTTCGTGCCGATTCGGGTGGGCCGGGCAAGCATCGCGGCGGTGTCGGCATGGTGCGCAGCTACCGGCTCACCGGCGTGCCCGAGGCGGTGCTGCAAGTGCGCAGCGACCGGCAGAAGTTCCAGCCCTATGGCCTGCAAGGCGGGCACGATGGCGCGCTGGCCGCGAACTACCTCAACGATGGCACAGGCCCGCGCCGGCAACTGCCCGGCAAGTTCATGCGCACCTTCCTGCGCGGGGAACTCTACGAGGCCGTGCTGGCCGGCGGCGGCGGCTGGGGCGATCCGCTGGAGCGCGAGCCTGCCGCGGTGCTGGAAGACGTGATCGACGGCAAGGTCACGTTGGAGGCCGCCCAGCGCGACTACGGCGTGTGCCTCGATGCCGGCGGCAAGCACGTCGACGACGACGCCACCGAAACCCGCCGTGCCGAAATGCGCGAGGCGCGCAGCGCCATCGTCGGATGATGTGGCGATGACACTTCCCTCTTCCCCCTCGCTGGTGCTCGACCTCGACGCCTTCGACCGCAACGTGACCAGCATGGCGCGCACCATCGTTCACGAGGGCGGCAAGCGCTGGCGTCCGCATGTGAAGGCGATCCGCGCACCTGATCTGGTGCATCAATTGATCGCCGCTGGCGCGAACGGCGTCACCTGTTCCACCGTGGGTGAAGCGCAGGTCATGGTGGACGCTGGCATCCGCGATGTACTGGTGGCCTCGCAGGTGGTGCACTCCAGCGACCTGGACCGGCTTGCGCAACTCAATCGCGACGCCAGCGTGATGTGCGCAGTCGACGCACCGGCCCACGTGCTGATGCTGGCGGCAGCAGCCAAGCGCCACGGCGTGCGCCTGCCGGTGCTGGTGGAAGTCGAAGTGGGCCTGGAGCGCGCCGGCACAGAGCCGGGCCAGGAGGCAGTGGCACTCGCACGCGGCGTGCATGCGCAACCCTCGCTCAAGTTCATGGGCTTCGTCGCATGGGAAGGCCATGTCACGCGGCTGCCGGACCCGGCCGCACGCCCCGAGGCCATCCGCAGCGCGGTGCGCCTGCTCACGTGCAGCGCGGACCTCGCGCGCGAGCAGGGCTTGCCGGTGCAGATCGTGAGTTGTGGCGGCACCGCCACGTTCCTCACCACGAGCTTTCTTTCCGGCGTGACCGAGATCCAGGCCGGTGGCGGCGTGTTCGGCGACCTGCGCACGCGCGAGACTTTGGGCGTTCCGATGGCATGCGCGCTCTGGCTGCACGCCACCGTGCTCGCACGTCCGACGCCGCAGCGCATCGTCTGCGACGCAGGCTGGAAGACCCTGCCCCACTACCCCGTCGCGCCGCGCGCCTCGGGTTTGTCCGAAGTGCTTCACATGGCGCCCGCCGCCGAGCATCTGACCTTGACGCTGGCCGACGGCGCCAGCCAGCCCGCCATCGGCGAACGCATCGTGTTCGAGCCCGGCTATGCCGATGCGATCACCTTCCTTCACCGGACGATGCACGCCACCCGCGAAGGCGGCGCGCCGTCGACCGTGCAGATCCCGGCGGCACGTTGATTGCAGCAACTATTTCTTCATCGACCCACCACAGGAGAAGCGACATGAGCTCTGACTTCGGCAGCAACAAGCGGGACTTCCTCAAGGGCACCGCCTTGCTCGGCGCGGCGGCCACGGGGCTGACGGCCGCGCTGGCGCCGCAGCAGGCGCTCGCGCAGACGCTGGACAGCGGCATCCGGCCCGAGTCCACACTGGCCAAGGTGCTCAAGAGCGGCGTGATGCGGGTGGGCTATGCGCAGACCGGCCCCTTCTTCTACAAGGTGGCCAAGACCGGCGAACTCGGCGGCATCTACTTCGACGCCGCCACCGAGCTGGCCAAGCAGATGAACGTGAAGGTGGAGTTCAAGGAAGTGACCTTCCAGAATGCCACCGTGGGCCTGCGCCGAGACGACTACGACGTGTTCGGCTCCGCCCTCACCTACACCATGGCGCGCGCCATGGCGGTGGACTACATCGGTCCGCTCTACGAGGTCGGCAGCCTGCTGATGGTGCACAAGGACAACGCCGGCCGCTTCAAGACGCTGGCCGATTTCAACGATCCGTCCGTCACCTTCTCGGTGGTCTCGGGCGGCAGCGAGGAGCCGCGCATCCCGATCCTCTTTCCGAAGGCCAAGCTCATCACCACCACCGGCCAGGCCGAGCTGGGCGCGGAGCCGGTGCGCGCCAAGAAGTCCGACGTGTGGATGAGCAGCCAGGTCGCGGTGCTGCTCATGGCCAAGCGCACCAACTGGGCCGTCGCCTTCGATCCCGAGCATCCCATCGACCGCCGCCCCAGCAGTTGGGCGGTGCGCTACGGCGACTACGAATGGAAGAACTTCCTCGACTTCTGGGCCGGCTTCATGCGCACCAATGGCGAGACGGACCGGCTCATGAAGCTGCACATGGACAGGATCGGCAACGCTTGAAGCCCGAGTTTTCCGGCACCGTGTCCGCCCTGCCCGCTGCGCAGCGCATCGAGAGCGACGCCATCGCGGCGGCGGCGACGCCATGCATCCGCGTGGTCGACCTGCACAAGCGCTTCGACGAGCTGGAGGTGCTCAAGGGCGTCTCCTTCGAGGTGCACCGCGGCACCGTGCTCAGCATGATCGGTGCCAGCGGCTCGGGCAAGAGCACGCTGCTTCGCTGCATCAACCGGCTGGAAGCGCCGACTGCGGGCGATGTGCTCTTCGAGGGGCAATCGCTGGTCCAGGCCAATGGCCGTGCCCTCGGCTACAACGAGATCAATCGCCTCCGCCGCGACCTGGGCATGGTGTTCCAGCAGTTCAACCTGTGGCCGCACATGACGGTGCTGCAGAACGTGATGGAGGCGCCGCGCCACGTGCGCAACATGGACAAGGCCAAGGCGCGCGAGGTGGCCGAGGCCTGCCTGCGACGCGTGCACCTGTGGGACAAGGCTGGCGCCTATCCGGCGCGCCTGTCGGGCGGGCAGCAGCAGCGCGTGGCGATCGCCCGCGCGCTGGCCATGCAGCCCAAGGTCATGCTGTTCGACGAGCCGACCTCCTCGCTCGACCCCGAGTT
This sequence comes from Variovorax robiniae, assembly GCF_037889955.1. Lineage (NCBI taxonomy): Bacteria > Pseudomonadati > Pseudomonadota > Betaproteobacteria > Burkholderiales > Comamonadaceae > Variovorax > Variovorax robiniae. Next base: position 130,169 of record NZ_JBBKZS010000011.1, on the reverse strand, counting down.
GACCGAGGAAGTGCTGGCCGTGATGCGCGAGCTGGCGCGGGACGGCACCACCATGATCGTGGTCACGCACGAGATGGGCTTCGCGCGCGAGGTGTCGGACCACGTCATGTTCCTGCACAACGGACTGGTCGAGGAACAGGGGCCGCCCGAGCGTGTGTTCGGTGCGCCGCAGTCCGAGCGGCTGCGGCAGTTCCTCAGCCGGACCAACGTGCAGCAAGGGAGCCGCGCTTGAGCGACAACCTGCGCGAGGTGTTCGACCTGACGTTGTTCGGGGAATACCGGGCGGTGCTGCTCAAGGGTTTGTGGATGAGCCTGGGCGTGTTCACGTCCTCGGCGGTGCTGGCCCTGGCGCTGGGCCTGGGCATCGCGCTGCTGCGTGTAGGCCGGCGTCCCTGGCTGCGCCGCTATGCGATCTTCCACACCGAAGTGGCACGCAATGCACCCGACTACATCATGATCGTCTGGGTCCACTTCGTGCTGCCGCTGCTCGTCGGCAAGGTGATCGGCCAGCGGCTGGAGTTCAACCCTTTCTACTCGGCGGTGATCGCGCTGGCCTTCGTCTACAGCGGCTACTTCGCCGAGACATTCCGGGCCGGCATCGAGGCCGTTCCGCGCGGCCACATCGAGGCCGGGCAGGCCTTGGGGATGAGCGCAAGGCGCATCACCTGGCGACTGGTGCTGCCGCAGGTGGTGCGGCGTATGTTGCCCGAATCGACCAACCAGTTCATCTCGATGTTCAAGGCCACCAGCATCGTGTCGCTGATCGCGGTGCCCGACCTCATGTACCAGGTGCAGATGGTGAGCGCGCAGGAGATGAAGCCGATGCCGCTCTACACCGGCGCCGCGCTGGTGTACTTCGTGATCGTGTTCTGCGCGGCGACGGCCCTGCAGTCCTTCTCCAGCCGCTGGCGCGCGAAGGTCTACGCATGAACAACTGGCAACGCATGGTCTGGGACCAGCGCGAGCTGTTCCTGCAAGGCTTCTCGGTCACGCTGCAGGTGTGCGGGGTGGCTTTCGTCTGCGCACTGGCGGGTGGGCTGCTGCTGGCCTTGCTGCGCGTGCGGGTCGCGCTGCTGCGGCCGCTGGTGATCTTCCTCATCGAGTTCTTCCGCGCGACGCCCGTACTGGTGCAACTGCTGTGGGTGAACTACGTGTGGCCCGAACTCTTCGGCTGGCCCAACACCTTCTTCACCGCGGCCTGCGTGGCACTGGCATTGCAATCCAGCGGCTACCTGGCCGAGACCTTCCGCGGCGCGCTGGAGGCCATCCCGCGCGGGCAATTCGAGGCGGCGGGGTCGCTCGGACTGTCACGCACGCGCACCTTCCTTCGCATCGTGCTGCCGCAGATGCTGCTGGATGCCGCGCCGTCCATCGGCAACCAGTTCACGGTGATCGTGAAGTCCTCGGCGCTGGTGTCTGTGATCGCGGTGCCGGACCTGATGTTCGAATCGCAGAAGCTGGTGAACCGCTGGTACGAGCCGATCGAGATTCTCACGGCCACCGCGGCGATCTACATCGGGTTCATCTTCCTGATGTCGTGGGGGCTTGCGCGGGTGGCGGGGGCGTTGCGGCGGCGGTTTGGGTTGGCCATGAACAACTGAAGGCAGGCGCCCGCAATCAATAGTTCGGGTCGGCATTCCTTGCTGTCGATCCCTTGAACCGAATCGCCGATGAGTCCACGGCATCGCGCAGCAAGAGCAGATCCATCGCAACGGCGACAAACTGCGCGCCGAGCGCAAGGCACCGTTCGGCGTACTCGGGATCGACCATCAGGATCCCTGCCGCGCGCTTGCAGGCCCGAATTCGCGCAATGGCGTCTTCAATTGCACTTCTCACCGCAGGATGCCCTGGTTCGCCGGGATACCCCATGCTCGCGGCGAGATCGGCGGGACCGATGAAGATGCCATCGATGCCGTCAACCGACGCAATGGCTTCGATCTGCTCCAGCGCATGGGGTGTCTCGACCTGAACCATCACGCACAACTCGTCGGCCGCTTCGCGCGCATAGCGCCTGTCTCGCCCGAAGTTCGATGCACGCGTCGAGCCACCCATGCCGCGGACGCCAAGGGGCGCATAGCGTGTCGCAGCCACGGCCGCTGCCGCCTCTTGTGCGTCCTGTACGAATGGCAGCAGCAAGCTTTGCGCCCCGATGTCCAGGTAGCGCTTGATCAAGACCGCATCGTTCCAGGCCGGCCTGACCACCGCCGAGGTACTTGGCACTCCAGCTGGCGGCGTTGCCGCAGCCAAAGCCTGGAGCTGATGAAACATCGTTGGCACGTCCGTGGGCGTGTGTTCGGTATCGAGCAGCACCCAGTCGAATCCCGCTCCGCCCACGAGTTCCGAAACCAGCGGCGAAGGCAAAGTCGACCAGAGACCGATTTGCACGCGGCCTTGTTGCAGCGCACGCTTGAAGTGATTGATCTGAGGCATTTGTTGGTGCAATTCGATGGTGTCGAGAGGTTGTGGGGCGGCGCTACGGCTTCGAGAACTTACTCGGGCTTGATACCTGCGTCCTTGACCACCTTGGTCCATTTCACCGTCTCTCCCCGGAGAAACCGACCGAACTCCTCCGGCGAATCGGCAACGACTTCCGCGCCCATCGCCACAAGTTTCTGATGAGTGTCGGGCGCCTTGAGGATCTCAACGAGCGTGCTGTTGAGCTTGCGCACGATCTCGGACGGCGTGCCTGCGGGTGCGAGCAAGCCCTGCCAACTGCCGGTGATGAAGCCGGGAACGCCGCTCTCGATGACCGTCGGCACATCCGGCGTCGCTTCCATGCGGCGGGCGCTTGCTGTTGCAAGCCCCTTGATCCTGCCGCTCTTGACCTGCGGCAGCGTGGCCAGCAAGCCATTGAGGATGACGTTCGCCTCGCCACCCGCGACAGCATTGATGCTGGCCGCGCCACCCTTGTACGGCACGATCAACATGTCCGTTCCCGTCTGCAGATTGAATTGGGCTGCGCCCAGGCGACTTGCGTTGCTTGCGGATGCGAAGTTGAGCTTGCCGGGGTTGGCCTTCGAGTAAGCGATCAACTCCTTGACGTTGTTGACTGGAAGGGACGGGTGGATGCCCAGCACGTGAGGAGAGAACACGATCATCGTGATCGGTGCGAAATCCTTGCGGGGGTCGTAGTTCAGCTTTGGATAGAGACTCGGGCCCATTGTCAACGTGCTCGTGTCGAGCAACAGCAGGGTGTAGCCGTCGGACGGCGACTTCGCGACGAGCTCGGCGCCGACGTTGCTGTCGGCACCGGGCTTGTTGTCCACGATCACCGGCTGGTTCCATCGCTTGGTCAGTTCCAGTCCGATGGTTCGCGCGAGGATGTCCGAGGTGCCGCCGGGCGCCGCCGGGACCACGAGGCGAATGGGTTTGGCCGGGTAACCGTCAGGTCCTTGCGCATTGGCTTGCAGACTGATTCCGGTCAGGGCGACGAGAAGCGTGGCAGCAGCCCCGCATCGGGTCTTCTTGCTTGCAAGGGAAAAGGAAGTGGCTTTCATGTGTCTCCTAACGCCGTCTCGGGGCAATTATGGTATCGGTGTCATTCATTGAAATGATATCGGTGTCATGACCATTGTCAAGTAGCACCTCGTGAAGTCTGCTGCGACTGTTTAGCTTCCTTGCGTCATCACGAAACAAAGCGCAGGTCCGTGCCGAGTCGAACTGCCCACGCATCCAGCACGGTGAGTACGTCTTGCGAAAAGACGATTCCATTGGCCAATTGCGCCTTCTTGTCCTTGAGGGCGCGCTCCCCCGGCAATCGGACGCCGTTGCCTCCAGTGGCTGGACGAGCGGTCCTGCATTGCTCGACCAGGGCGGTCGTGGCATCCAGGAATCCAGCCTTGCCAAGGCCGAAGTGAGCCGGATCCATGAGTTGCAGGAACACGCCCTGGGCGCCACGAACACGCGGCTGGTCACGCCCGAAGCCAGACAGCGCGAGCGCAAACGCATCCACGAGCAAGCCGAACGCAAACCCCTTGTAGCCAAAGTCCTCTCCTCCCAGTGGCATCAACGTGCCGGGAGGAGTCGCGCTGAGGACGTGCGGGTCATTGGAGGGACGTCCCTGGTTGTCGCGCACCCAGTTCCCGGGCAGCAGCATGCCCTGCGCTGCGTGCTGCGCCACCGCGCCATTGCTGACCAGGGTGGTGGTCTGGTCGATCAGGATGGGATCGCCGTGCGTGGGTATGCAAGCGGCAATCGGATTGGAGGTGATGACGGGATCGATGCCCCCTGGCGGCGCCATGGACGCCACGCCGGGATCGGTCACCATGAGCAACGCAAGCAGCTTTTGATCAGCGATGTCCTCGAGATAGGCCTGGAGCGCACCAATGTGCGAGCAGTTGGACAGCGTGACCGTCACGACCGGGTGCTGCGTCGATCGCTCCAGGGCCTGTGAAACCAGGCGCTCCATCGCCCATGCGCCCGGCAAGCGAGCACAGGTCCAACTGAAGTTTGCGCCGGAGTCGGACAGGACTTCGATCTCACCGGAGGTCGCGATGCGGCCATCACCCAGGCGTTCGAGGTAGATGGCAAGCTGTTGCAGGCCGTGCGTGCGATGCCCGAGCAGATCCGCCTCGATCATGCGCCGAGCGACTGCCATCGCCCTCTCCTTGTCCAGTCCCGCAGCGCAGAGCAACGCCTCTGCCTTGGCGCGCACTTCACCCGCTTCGAGTCGGACTTCGGGGAGATTGTTCATTGCGCCTTGATCCCTGCTTCGCGGATAAGCTTGCCCCATTTCTCCGACTCGGACGCGATCAGCTTGCGCATGCCCCCGGCATCGCGCGTGTCAGGTTCCCCGCCCAGGTCGACGATGCGAGCCTGGACGTCCTTCTGGCTCAGGATCTCGGACATGGCCGCGCTCACCCGCTGCATGACAGCCGCAGGCGTCTTCGCCGGCGCCATCAGGCCGAACCAGCCGATGACCTTGAAGTCGGGCTGTCCGGATTCGATGGCCGTAGGCACTTCCGGCAGCAACGGTGTGCGCGTTGCGCCGGTCACCACGATGGGCCGCAACGCCCCGCTCTTGATATGCGGGACGAGCACGGCAACGTTGTCGATGCCCGCCTGGAGCGTGCCACCCAGCAGATCCGGCATGAGTGCGCCCGTGCCCTTGTAGGGAACGTAGAGCATGTTGGTCTGGGTGTTCCGCTTGAGCATCTCCCAGGCCAGTTGCTGCCCCCCGCCCGGTGCAGAGGCCGCGTAGTTGATCTCTCCCGGATGGGCCTTCGCGTACGAGACCAGTTCAGGAAGGGTCTTCACGGGAAGCTTTGGATGGACGACCAGCACATAGGGTGTGGTGGCGACCATGCCGATGGGCACAAGGTCTCGCGCGGGATCAAAGGGCACCTTGGCGTAGAGCGACTGATAGGTTGCCAAGGTGCTGCTGGTGAACAGCAGGGTGTAGCCGTCGGGCAATGCCTTTGCGACGACGTCCGTGCCTATCATTCCACCGGCACCTGCCCGGTTGTCGACGATGAACGGCTGCCCAAGCTTCTCAGCGAGCTTGACCGCCATCACGCGTGCCAGCACGTCGGTCGTGCCGCCAGGTGGGAAGCCCACGACCAGCTTGACGGGCTTGTCGGGGTATCCCTGGGCCCACGCTGTTGCGAGCCCCATGGGTGCGATGAACAGCGTTGCTTTCGCAAGCTTCAGGAGATTCGTTCTCTGCATATCGTCCTCACTTCACAACGCGGATGGGTGTCTCTGTCGCTGACTTTGCGCTCGCTGGTCAAGCCAGCGTGTAGGCCGTCTTCACCGTGGTGAAGAATTCCTGCGCGTACTTGCCCTGCTCGCGCGGGCCGTAGCTCGAACCCTTGCGCCCGCCAAAGGGCACGTGATAGTCCACACCCGCCGTCGGCAGGTTGACCATCACCATGCCGGCCTGGCTGTGGCGCTTGAAGTGCGTCGCGTACTTGAGGCTCGTGGTCGCGATGCCGGCCGACAGGCCGAACTCGGTGTCGTTGGCCGTGGCCAAGGCCTCCTCGTAGTTCTTCACGCGGATCACGCTGGCGACCGGGCCGAAGATCTCTTCCTTGTTGATGCGCATCGACGCCACCGATTCGCTGAACAGCGCGGGCGACATGTAGTAGCCCTCGGTGCCCAGCTTCAGGCGCTCACCGCCCGCGGCCAGCGTCGCGCCTTCGCCCTTGCCGATGGCGATGTATTCCAGGTCCTGGTCCAGTTGCGACTGGCTCGACACCGGGCCGATGTCGGTGCCCGCGGCCAGTGCATCGCCCACCTTGATCTTCGCCATGCGCTCCTGCATCGCGGCGATGAACTTGGGGTAGATGCCTTCGGTCACGATCAGGCGGCTCGACGCGGTGCAGCGCTGGCCGGTCGAATAGAAGGCGCTCTGCACGCTGAGCTCGACGGCTTGCGCCAGGTCGGCGTCATCGAGGACGATCTGCGGGTTCTTGCCGCCCATCTCCAGTTGAACCTTCTTGTGGTTGGTCACGCACTGGATCGCGATGTTGCGGCCCACGCCCACCGAACCGGTGAAGCTGATCGCATGGATGCCGGGATGGTTCACCAGCGCGTTGCCGATGACGCTGCCACGGCCCATCACGAGGTTGAACACGCCGGCCGGGATGCCCGAGCGGCTGATGATCTCGGCCAGCGCCCACGAAGAGCCCGGCACCAGGTCGGCGGGCTTCAACACCACGCAGTTGCCGAAAGCCAGCGCGGGCGCGATCTTCCAGGCGGGAATCGCGATCGGGAAGTTCCATGGCGTGATCAGGCCGACGACACCGACTGGCTCGCGCGTGATCTCGACGCCGATGTTCGGGCGTACCGAGGGCAGCGTCTCGCCCGAGAGGCGCAGGCATTCACCGGCGAAGAACTTGAAGATCTGGCCGGCGCGCGTGGCTTCGCCGATGCCTTCGGCCTTGGTCTTGCCTTCTTCGCGCGAGAGCAGCGTGCCCAACTCTTCGCGCCGCGCGAGGATCTCGGTGCCGATCTTGTCGAGCGCGTCGCTGCGCGCCTGGATGCTGCCCGTGGCCCAGGCCGGGAAGGCGGCGGTGGCGGCGGCCACGGCGGCTTCGACGTGGGTGGCATCGCCCTGCGTGTACTCCCCGATGACGTCGGCGAGGTTGCCCGGATTGAGATTCGGCGAGGCGGTGAGCCCGGAGATCCATTCTCCGTTGACGAGGTTCTTGAATGCTTGCATCTGACGAATGAAGTTGATCAACAAACGGTTTCGGAAATGGGCGTCGCGAGCCTGCCGGTTCGGAAGAACTCATGCAGGTTCTCGATCATCAAATCGCCCATTGCATTGCGTGTCTCGTGCGTCGCTGTTCCGATGTGGGGCAACAAGACGACGTTGTCGAGACCTGTCAGTTGTTCGGGATGACAGGGTTCCTTCTCGAACACATCGAGGGCGGCGCCCGCGATGGTGCGAGCTTGCAGGGCTGTGATCAATGCCGCCTCGTCCACTGCTGAACCCCGCGACACATTGACCAGGTAGCCGCTCGACCCCAGCGCTTGCAAGACATCAGCCGAGACAAGATGTCGTGTGGCGCTTCCACCTGCCACTGCGACGACCAGGAAGTCCGCCCATTGCGCCAACTGCGCAAGGTCACTCATGTACTTGTACTTCACACCCTCGACCGGCCTGCGGTTGTGATAGCGGATGTCCATCGCGAAGCCGGCACCACGCGCAGCAATTGCGGCGCCGATGCGCCCCAGTCCGACGACACCGAGCCGCTTTCCGGATACGCGGGTGGCCAGGCGAAAAGACCCATGCATCCAATCGCCGCGGCGCATGAATCGGTCCGATTCGGTGATGCCACGTGCGATGTCGAGCAGCGCTCCCCAAGCCAGGTCGGCGACGCAGTCGTTGAGCACATCCGGTGTGTTGCTGACCTGGATGCCGAGTCGCCTGGCGGTGTGGAGGTCCAGCGAGTCATAGCCGACGCCAACGCTTGCAATCGCCTTCAATCCCGGAGCGGCGCACATCAGATCGCCGTGGACGCCTTTGCCGGCAGAAGTCGCCATCGCGGTGAATGTGCTGGCCTGCGACCTCAGGAAGGCCAACGGATCGTCCTGCTGCCACAGCGGAACCACCTCGAACTGTTGCGCCAGGCGCTGCTCGACCGAAGGAATCAATCGGCCATGCTGCAGGACACGGTGCTTCATCTGTGCATCGCCTTGGGTCATGCGTCTTCTCCGATCGTCAAGTCTTGGGCGCGAGCATGACTGCGCGCCATCGCGACACCTCCGACCTGACGAAACTGTCGAACTCCGCCGGCGTGCTGGTCTTGGCAACGAGGCCCCAGTCGCTGAATTTCGTTTTCGTTTCAGGCGTCTCCAGCGTCTTGCGCAAGGCCTGGTAGACACGGTTGACCACATCCTTGGGCGTGCCCGCCGGTGCGAACACGCCACCCCAACTGGATACTTCGTAGCCGGGAACGCCGCTTTCGGCCACGGTGGGCAAATCGGGGAACGCTTCAACGCGTGCGGAAGTCGTGACGGCCAAGGCGCGCAATGCGCCCGACTTGATGTGTGGCGCCACCGCCGAGACCGGATCGATCATCACGGACAGGCGGCCTCCGATGAGATCCGGATGTGCCTGGCTGCTGCCTTTGTAGGGCACCTCCAGCAGGTTCGGAAGCCCCGCCTTCTGCGCCAGCAGTCGCGTGGCGAGTTGCTGCGAACTGCCTTCGCCCGTGTGCCCGAACGACAACGCACCCGGATGTTCCTTTGCATAGCGAATCAGGTCCGCCATGCTCTTGATCGGCAGCTTCGGATCGACCACGACAACGAGTGGCGTGAGGTGCGTCTGGGATATCGCGACGAAGTCCTTGTTGACGTCGAAGGGCAGATGGTCCACCACCAAGGGCATCGTCGCCATGCTGGAGGCCGCCTGCAGCAAGGTGTAGCCGTCGGGGGCTGCGGACGCTACGGCTTGCGTGCCGATGATTTGCGATGCGCCAGGCTTGTTGTCCACGACAAAGATGGCATTCCATTCGGCGCCGACGGCCCTTGTCCAGGTGCGTGCGACAAGGTCGCTGGGGCCACCTGGCGCCGTTGGAACGATCAGCCGGATCGGCTGCGATGGCCACGCGGGAGCCGCGGCGCGCACGAGCGCGGGCAGCGCACCCAGGCCACTCAGGCAGGCACTTGCAAGGATGCCGCGCCGCAAATGAAAGTCGGATCTCTTCATGGGTGTCTCCAGTTGGATACGTTCAGTTCGACAAGAAGCGCCTGGTGGGCTCCGGGAGTCGCATACCGTGGCCCGAACGAGTGGGCATTCAACGTTTGCGCTTGATCAGTCCGCAGTCGCGCCGGACTTCTTGACGACGACCGCCCACTTGTCGATTTCCTGATCGATGAAGGCGGTGAATTCGCGTGGCCCCTTGGTCGCCGGTTGAAAGCCGCGGTCGATGAGGGCCTTGCGTGTCTCGGGGCGAGCAAGGGACGCCTGGATGTCTCGATCCAAGGCATTCACCACGTCCTGCGGCGTTTTCGCTGGCGCAAGGATGCCGAACCAGGAACCTGCCTCGAAGCCCTTCACACCCGCTTGCTCCATCGTCGGCACATCCGGCAGCGCAGGCGAGCGCACCGTGCTGGTGACGGCCAATGCACGCAACTTCCCGGACTGGATGTGCGGCAGCGCCGTGGGCAGGTTGTCGAACACGAGGTCCACCTGGCCTGCCAGCAAATCCGTCATGGCCGGCGCACTCCCCTTGTACGCGACGTGAGTCATCTGCAAGCCCGTCATGGACTTGAACATCTCGCCGGACAGGTGGATCGAGCTGCCCGCGCCGGAAGAGCCGAAGTTCAGGCCGTTGGGATGCTTCTTCCCATAGGCGATCAACTCCTGGACGTTCTTGACCGGCAAGGCGGCTGGCACCACCAACACGTTGGGCACCGTCGCCATCATGGTGATCGGCGTGAAGTCCCGCCGGATGTCATAGGGCATGCGCTTGTAGAGGCTGGCGTTGATCGCGTGCGTCCCGACCGCACCCAGCACGAGCGTGTACCCGTCCGCAGGTGATTTCGCCACGGCGTCCGCGCCGATGTTGCCGCCCGCACCCGGACGGTTGTCTACGAGCACAGGCTGGCCGAGAAGCTGGGCCAGGTCCTTGCCAATCAAGCGGGCAATGATGTCGCCGTTGCCTCCGGCCGCCATGGGCACCACGAGCTTCACGGGCTTCTGCGGATAGGTGTCGGCTGCGAGCGCCGCCAGGCTCGGCAAGGCTGCGGCGAAGGCCACCAACACAACGCGGCGGCTGTAGTTCATCCACATGCTTGTCTCCAGTATTGAGCGTCAACAGGCGGTTCAGCGCTTCAGGTCATAGACATGACGCTGCACCGCATGCTTGTTGATCCAGTCCCAGTCGTAGGTCACGCCCAATCCAGGACCCTCGGGCACCGGCACGGTCCCGGCTGCATCGATGCAGTCGATCTGGTCCGAATAGCCACAGGTGTAGACCGGAGGGATCACGTTCGGGCAGTCGGGGCCGACCAGCGCCACCTCGTAGTAGTTGGAGTTGCGGATGGCGCCCATCACATGCCGGTGGGCGGGCCCCACAGCATGGATCTCCACGTCCAGGCCGAAGGCCTCGGCCATGCGCGCGGTCTTGATGGCGCCGGTGATGCCCATGTCGTACTCCGGATCGACGCGCACGAAGTCGGTGCCGCCGGCCATGATGAAGTCGGCCTTGGGTTCCAGGCTGCGGACGTGCTCCCCGATCAGCAGCGGCGTCTTCAGCATCTCGCGCAGCTTCTTGTGCGAGAAGGCCGAGATGCCGGTGTCGCGATAGGGGTCCTCGTACCAGAAGTAGTTGGCTTCGTCGCAGGCCTTGCCGACGTACAGCGCGTCCGCGAAGGTCTTCAGGTCGCAGGCACCGTCGTACATCAGATCCATGTCATCACCGACGGCCTTGCGGGTCGCCAGGATGATCGAGGACTCGGCCTTCTTGTCGCCGTCGAACCAGCCGTGGATCTTGTAGCCCTTGTAACCCATCTCCCTGCACTGCACGGCAAACTGGCCGAAAGCCTCCGGGCTGTCGAGGCCGCCGGCATGGTCACCGTGGAAGGTGCTGGCATAGGCAGGCAGGCGCTTGCGGTAGCCGCCGAGCAGGCGCTGGATGGAGGCGTTCAGCCGCTTGCCTTCCAGGTCCCACAGCGCGATGTCGATGGGCGCATAGCCCATGTGGTCGAAGTGGTGCAGCAGGCGCTTGCAGTCGTCGTAGATGTCCTCGCGCATGGCCGGATCACGGCCCAGGACGTTGGGGGCCAGCATCATGCCCTGGGCCAGCGAAGGACGCTGCCCGCCCCACATGGTCACGTATTCGCCACGCGAGCCGTCGTCGGCTTCGATCACCACGGCGAACTTGCGCATCTTCATCTTGGCGCCCTTGCGGTAGGCGACGTGGTTGTGGGTGTGTTCCGTGTGGGCGGCGAGGTTCGTCACTTCGTACTCGAAGTCGATGAACTCGATGCGATTGATGGCGGTCATGGAGTCTCCAGAGGGGATGTGGGTTGAGAGATGAGTGAGAAGGTCGACGGTCGGCTCATTCCGCCTTGATGCCGGCGCTGTCGATGACTGCCTTCCAGCGCTTGGTTTCGCTTTCGAGCAGGGAGGCGAACTCCGCCGCCGAACTGGCCACGACTTCGAATCCGCTGGTGGCCAGCGTCTTCGCGACCGCCGGGTCCTTGAGTGCAGCGACCAGGGCGGGCTGCAGCTTTGCAAGGATCGCCGGCGGCAGGTTCTTGGGCGCGCCGATGCCTTGCCACGAATACACCTCCAGTCCCTGGACACCGGCTTCCTTCATGGTGGGGACGTCCTGGAGTTCCGGGATACGCTCGGTTGACGTGACGGCCAGCGCCTTGAGCTTGCCGGCCTTGATGTGCCCGGCCAACACGCCCACGTTGGAGATCAATACCTGGGAGTGCCCTGCCATGACGTCCGTGATCGCCGCTCCGCCCCCGCGATAGGCCACGTGGACACCGTCGGTACCGGTGCGCTGCCAGAACAGCACCGAGGTCAGGTGATCGGTGGAGCCGATGCCCGCGGATGCGAATGCCACCTTGCCGGGGTTCTTCTTCATGTAGGCCACGAGTTCGGCCACGGTGCTTACAGGAAGCGATGGCGACACGACCATGACGTTGGGCGTGCGCACCGCAAGGGTCAGCGGCGTCAGGTCCTTGCGCGGATCGAAGTTCATGCCCTTGAGCAAGGTGGGCGTGATGGCCCATGTGCCGACTGAACCAATGACGATGGCATAGCCGTCTGCCGGCGCTCGCGCCACCGCCTGCGCCCCCAGAGTGCCATTGGCGCCGGGCTTGTTGTCGAGCACGACCGGTTGCCCGAGCAGCTTCGACATGGGTGCCGATACCGCTCGCATCACCGCATCCGAGGATCCACCGGGTGGGAATGGCACAGTGGCAGTGATCGCCCGGTTGGGATACGGCTCGGCCGCGTTGGCTGTCCCGAGGCCGAATGAAGTTGCCAAGGCCAGCAATCCAACAGCCCAGACTTGATTCTTGATTTGCACGTGTGTCTCCTTCAATGGGGGTCAGCGAAGCTCGGAAAGCGACCGACGCAAGCGATTCAAGAGGAACTCGATCTCCGCGTGGTCGGTGGGTGTGAGCCGCGGGCCGGGGCTGCGCATGGCCGCGCACGAGATCGCGCCGCGCTGCCGCAGGATCTCCTTGCGTACGGCAACGCCCCACTGGGACTGGTTTTCGTAGCTCAGGAGCGGCAAGTAGCGGTCGAACAAGTCATTGGCCTGTTCGACCTTGCCCTGGACGTAAAGCTCGTAGACACCCGACAGCATCTCCGGATGCGAGAAGCCGGACATCGGGCCATCGACGCCGCGCCCCATTTCCAGCGGGAGGAACATGCCGTTGTTGCCGGTGAGGATGGCGATGCGCCGGCCCTGCCCTTCACGCAAGCGCGTGATCTTGGTGATGCTGGGCAGGTCCTCTTCCTTCAGCAGCCGGATCTGCGGATGCCTCTCCACCAAGGCGAGGATGGAGGACACCGACATCCATGTACCGCTGGAAAATGGGAAATCCTGCAACACGGTCGGCACATCGCCGATCTGCTGGAACACGGCGGCGAAGTAGCCGAACAGTTCCTCCTCCGTGCGCAGGCCGTTCGGCGGCGTGATCATGACGCCGGCGGCGCCGAGGTCCATCACTCGCGCCGTGAGATCGCGCAACTGGGCGATGCCCGGATTGCTGACGCCGACGATGACCGGCTTGCCCTGCGCGCGCTGGATGTATCGCCCCGCGACGGCAACGGACTCGTCCTGCGAGAGCTTGCCGGCCTCGCCGGCGACGCCGAGAACCGTCAGCCCGCTCGCGCCGTGCTGAAGGTAGAAATCGCACAGCGTGTCGACGCTGGCCAAGTCGATGGCGCCGTCCGCCGCGAACGGGGTCTGGGCCACCACGTAGAGCCCTTTTGCATGTTCAAGCATTGTCTTGTCGTTTCGGATGATATCGGTGTCATGAATTCTGACACCGATATCATTTCGAGTCAACAAGTTGGATGACCGGACTGCCTTGTCGGGGTTTCAGGCGCTGGCGCGCTCGACGATTTCGAAGCCCATGTCCGACACGCGCTTCGAGCGGCGACCGTCCAGTGCCTCGACCACCAGGGTTGCAGCACGTTCGCCGAGTTGCTCGTTGTCCACGTGAATCGTGGTCAACGCAGGGCTTGCGTCGGCAGCGAAATCCATGTCACCGAAGCCCATGACTGCCAACTGCTCCGGCACGCGCAGGCCGCGTGATTGCGCCTCCAGGATCACGCCCAGCGCCACCATGTCGGTGGTGCAAAAGACCGCATCGATTTTCGGATCCGCCAGCAGCAACTCGCCCAGGCCCGCGCGCCCATGGCCCATGCGCGTGGGTGGCGCAACCGCGTGAATCCGCGGCGCCGGCAGGCCCAGGCGCAGCAGTTCCGCAACGAAGCCCGCTTCGCGCGCCGCACTGCGCGGCTCCGTCGCGCTGATCATGGCAATGCGGCGATGCCCCTTCCCGTGCAGATAGGCCGCCGCTGCGCCACCGGCCGCCTCGTGCGAGAAGCCAACCAGCATGTCGATCGGAGAACGCGCCATGTCCCACATCTCCATGACAGGCAGGCCCGACGCCTTGAGCTTGCGCCGCGCTGCCGCAGACACAAAGGTGCCGGTCAGCACGATGCCATCAGGTCGGCGTGCCAGGACAGTGTCGATCTGCTCCTGCTCCTGCGCGACGCCATAGCCACGCTGGGAGAGCATCACGTGATAGCCCAATCGCTCGAAGGCCTGAGTCATCGCGCGCACAGCCGGAAGAAAGACCGAGCCCGCCCCGATGGTCGGGACGACGCAGGCGATCAACCGGCTACGTCGCGACTTCAGGCTGCCCGCGATGAAGTTCTGCACGTAGCCAAGCTTGGACGCCGCTTCCTGAACCTTGCGCCGCGTCGCCTCGGTCACCACGCTCGGGTTGCTGATGGCACGCGATGCCGTGATCTTGGATACACCAGCGGCCGTCGCGACATCCATCAGCGTCACACCTCGGGGGGAAGCGGATGGCGAACGGGCAACGCTTGAAGTGGAAGGCGGCATGGGAGGGCTTTTCTTTGGAGTCAGGGCCACAATATTAGCGCCTGGGCACCGTCAAAAGATACCGGTGTCATCGACGTAAGCACCAAGCGCCGCAACGCGCACGATTGCGGCCTTCGCGACTCGGGCAAGGCACCGCCCTCCCCCATGACTTGTTGCGTTTGTTCGCTGAATCTCGCGAGCAATCGAAAGGGTCAGTCGCCCGCTTCGAACAGCGCCCGCACGCCAGAGAGGTCATCCTGCACCGCAGCCGCGACATCGCCGAGCCCGAAGAAAGTCAGGTATTCCGGCACCTGCTGGATCAGCATCTCGAACCCCGGATAAGCCGCGACGCCGCGTGCATGACAGGCCCGCAGCAGCGGCGTCGGCTGGTTCTTCATGAGTATGTCAACCACGCAGGCATCGCTGTCGAGGCGTGCGACATCGAAGGCCGGCGGATCGCTCGCATTCAGGCCGAGCGGCGTGGCGTTGATGACCAGGTCGTAGCCCGCGGGGTCGGGCGTGGGAACGGCGACCACCTCGCAATCGAAGGCTGCGCGAAGTCCGTCCGCGATGCCGGTGGCGCGCTTCACGTCGCGTGCCGCCAGGGCGATGCGCCCGGCGCCCCGCGCCGCCAGCGTCGCGGCAATAGCGACACCCGCGCCACCCACGCCCACGATCAGCACGTTGCGCCCGGCCACCGGAACGCCCCAGAGGTCCAGCCCCTTGGCGAAGCCGATGCCATCGAACAGCGCGCCCTCGATCGACCCGTCGGCATTGCGGCGCACCGCATTCACGGCATTGGCCGCGCGCCCCATTGCATCGCAATGGTCGAGCATCTGCACCATCGCCGTCTTGTGCGGAATCGTCAGCCAGAGGCCGTCGATGTTGCCGGCCTTGAGCACCGAGCGCGCGAAGGAATCGAAGTCGGCCGGCGCCACGCGGGCCGGGACCAGCACCGCGTCGACGCCGTGTTGCTTGAAGAGGTGATTGAAGACCTGCGGCGCCCGAACCTGGGCCACCGGGTCGCCGAGGATCAGGAAGACGCGTGTGCTGCCACCGATTTTCATGAAAGCAAGGACCTGTAGAAGAAGGAGCTTGCAGTCTCGTGGGTGCGTTGGCACCGTACAAGACGTGCTGATCGATCAGCGCACGGGTTGCAACGATAGCTGCGTGTTTCGAGGGTTTCCCGGGCTCGTGTCGACCTCGCTACCTGCGGTGCACCCCTGGTCACCCCACCTGAATGGGCCTAGGATGACCGTCCTCCTGAAAGGCAAACCATGCTCGAAAGACGGACTGGCCTGGATGCTCCCTATGTCGAAGGCACCTGCACCTGGGTCATGGCCGATGGCGTTGGCGTGCTGACTTCGAGCAGCTTCGGAAGTTGCGTCGGACTGGCGCTGTATGGGCCGCGGCACCACCGAGGGGTGGTTGCACATTTCGCTGGAGAGTTGGGCCGCGACACTGAGAAGTCAGGTCGCTATGCCATGGAGATCCTGCGCGAGGCCTGTCCTGTACTCCGAGGCCCGTGGACCGGTTGGGTGTTCGGGGGCTCCAGCCTCAATCGAGGCTCCGACATCATCACGACGACCGGCGACAAGTTGACCAAACCGTTGATCGACGCCGTACGCAAGGCGCTGCACGGCAATCGCTACATCCCCATCAACGTGCTGCGCAACGCAGCGGAACAGCGTGCCCCGGAAACCCAGGCGGGGAAGTATCCGTATCACTCGGCGGTCGCATTGGACGTGGCGACCGGCAAGATCACTTACCCCAGAGTCGCAAACCTGGCCACCGAGGGAGGGTCCGAGAAGGTCGTCGTCACGAAGCAGCGAAGGAAGAGCGGTAACTTTTAGCCCGACACCACGCCGGATACCGATGTGCCACATCACTTTGCCAGTTTCGCGTCGAGATCCGGGCGCCTAGAATTCCTGTGCGCGCCCATGCCTCTTTGACAGTCATCTCTCCGTCACCTTGAACAAGGAGCATTCCATGCCCTTCCCCGTGACCCCTAACATGACCGCGAAGCAGTTCCACGAGGCCATCATCGAGCCGTATTTCCCGCAACTGATCAGCGGCACGATCAAGTACCAGCTCAAAGGGATGGACAAGACCGAGACCAAGCCCGAGTGGGTGCGCCTGGGCGAGGTCTACGCTTCCATCGGTGCATTCCTGACCCGGCGTGCAGCGGTCCGCAAGGCCTGGGAGTCCCTCGAGGCATCGATCCGGGAAAACCTCGGCGTGCTCCCCGACGGCAGCGACGTGGTGCAGAAGTTGACGGGTAGCCAGAAGGCTCTCACCACCGCCTTGCAGGCCTTCGAAACCCGCTCCTCATTCAACAATCCGGGCGTGTTCAACTTCGACATCCGGGAGCAGGTGCAGGAGGACGAGTCGAACAAGCCCGCCACCGTGCTGAAAACTGTAAAAGGTCCGACCGCGGTCGCTTTGCCCAAGAAGGCGCCGATCGTGACCGGTCAGAACCTGGATGGACAGGACTTCAACAAGATCCTGCTGGCGCACGGCTACCAGTTCAAGGACGTCGGCGCGGGCGCTGCGCATGGCGAGTTCTCCCACCGCCTGCAGTGGTACGCGATCGGCAATGCCGCCAAGGATGAGGTGGACCTGAAGGGATTGAGCCTGCTCGAGGTGTTCAGGAGCATGGGCGATTGGAAGTGGCCCAAGAGCTGGGTGATGACGGGCAACTTCCACCTCTACATCTGGGAATCCCTGTTCGACAACTTCAAGTCCGAAAGGCAGGCCAACAGCCAGACTTATCCTACGATCGCGTGGACCAGCAACACCTTCTGCTGCCCTGAGATCGTCAACGATGCGTTGATCTCCACGATCGGGCTGGGCGGCCAGGAGGCGAACATTCAATCGCTGTATTGCCTGCGCACCCTCGTTGGCGCCCGGTTCGCCAAGCGCAACGCCAGCACCTTCGACTTGATTCAGTACCAGAATAAAAAGGTCGGCCAGTTGGCAAATGCTTCTCTGGGCTCGGCCACAGCAGGCAAGAACGACGCCGCCCTGCTGCTCTGGAAGGGCGTCTGAACGCCGGGCTGCGCACGGCCTGTCGCGCCAGCGGGCTTGTCACGGCGGCGAGCTTGCCAAGTCGTGAAGATTTGAAGCCGGATCGACGCTCGCTCAAGGCTTCTTGCCGAACTCCTCCGTCTCCGCCGTCCACGACAGCGCCTGCTCGCTGAGGCTGAAACCCAGCCCCGGCCGGTCCGACACATGCATGCGCCCATCCTTCAAGTGCATCTGCTCGTTGAACATCGGGCCCAGCCATTCGAAGTGTTCGAGCCATGGTTCGATCGGATACGCCGCTGCCAGGTGCAGATGGATCTCCATCGCAAAGTGCGGCGCGAGCTTGCGGCCCTTGAAGGCGCCGAGCGACATGATCTGCAGGAAGGGCGTGATGCCACCGACGCGCGGTGCATCGGGCTGGATGAAGTCGCTGCCCTCCCCCATGATGAGTTGCGCATGCTCGCCAAAGCTGGTGAGCATTTCGCCGGTGGCGATCGCCGTGTCGAAGCGCTCCGCGAGTTGGGCGTGGCCTTCGAAGTCATAGGCGTCCAGCGGCTCCTCGATCCAGGTCAGGTCGAACTCCTCGAAGGCGCGGCAGGCGCGCGTGGCCTTCTGGCGATCCCATTGCTGGTTGGCGTCGACCATCAACGGGAACGAATTGCCCAGTTGCTTGCGCACGGCTGCGACGCGCTCGATGTCGATGGCCAGGTCGGGCTGGCCGACCTTGAGCTTGATGCCACCGATGCCGCTCTGCCTCGAAATCTCGACGTTCTTCAGCACCTGGTCCAGGGGCGTGTGCAGGTAGCCGCCCGAGGTGTTGTAGCACTGCACCGAGTCGCGCTCGGCGCCCAGCAGCTTGGCCAGCGGCAGGTTCGCGCGCCGGGCCTTCAGGTCCCACAACGCGATGTCGAAAGGGGCGATCGCCTGCGTCGTGAGGCCGCTGCGGCCCATGCTTGCGCCGGCCCACAAAAGCTTGGTGAACAGGCGCGAGATGTCGTTGGGGTCTTCGCCGATCAGGTGGGGCGCAAGCTCCTTGGCATGCGCGTACATGCCCGGGCCACCCGCGCGCTTCGAGTAGCCGAAGCCGATGCCGCTGTGGCCATCGCGCGTCGAGATCTCCGCGAAGATGAAGGCGATCTCGGTCAGCGGTTTCTGGCGCCCGGTCAGAACCTTGGCATCGCTGACCGGCGTGGCCAGCGGCAGGAACACCAGCGACAGCTTGATGTGCGCGATGCGGTCTCCGGTCTCGGCGGCGGTGCGCGCGTCGGCGCCGATCTTGGCGTAGGAAACGATATTGGATTCAACGGCACCCATGGTGATGGACTTTCTGTCTTGAAGAGTGGAAAACGATCAGTCGAGCTTGATGCCGGCGGTCTGCACGACCTTGGACCAGCGGGCGATTTCATCCGCGACGAACTTGGTGAAGTCCGGCGACTTCGATGCGAGCACGACGAAGCCGTTGGCTTCCATCTTGGCGCGCACTGCCGGGTCGCTAAAGGCCGCGACCATGGCCGCCTCGAGCTTGTCGACGATGGGCTTCGGCGTGCCCTTGGGTGCGGACAGGCCGGTCCATGACACGGCGCTGAAGCCCGGGTAGCCGGACTCGGCCACTGTCGGCACGTCGGGGTACAGCGGGTTGCGCTTCTCGCTCGTCACGACCAGCGCACGCAGCTTGCCGGCCTTGATGAAGGGTTGCACCACGTCCTGGTTGGTGAACATGCCGGGGATCTGGTTGGCGACCACATCGTTGAGCGCGGGCGCGCCGCCCTTGTACGGGATGCCCACCATGTCGAGGCCGGCCACCTGCTTCAGGTATTCGGTGGTGACGTGGCCCGACGAGGCGTTGACCTGGCCGTAGCTGAACTTGCCGGGGTTCGCCTTGACCCACGCGATGAACTCCTTGAAGGTCTTCGCCGGGAACTCGGGGTTCACCACCAGCACGTTGGGGCCGGCGGCCAGTTCGGAGATGTGGACGAAGTCCTTGTTCGAGTCGTAGGGCGGCTTGGGCGTGAAGCCGTGGATGATGGCGTTGCTGCCGATGCCCGTCAGCAGCAGCGTGTAGCCGTCCGGCGGCGCCTTGGCCACCTGGTCGGTGCCGATCGCACCGCCCGCCCCGCCCTTGTTGTCGACCACGAAGGGCTGCTTGAGTTGCTTGCTCAGGCCTTCGGCGATGAGCCGGCCCATGATGTCGCTCGTCCCGCCGGCCGGGAACGGCACGATGATCTTCACGGGCTTGTTGGGGTAGTCGGCCTGGGCAAACGCTGCCATCGGCAATGCGGTCGCGAAGGCCAGTGCGACGGCGAGGAAGTTGCGCTTTTTCATGACGGGGTGTCTCCTTGGATGCGAATGGATGGGTGTGCGGTCATTGAATCGGGATCGTCCTGCGCGAGCCATGCAGGGTGTCCCCTAGGGCGGCTGCGGTGTCCCGCCCCGTGGGACAAATCAATCCGATATTCCTAAAGGCCACGGCACGAACTCATTGAGCCCCACGCCCAGCGCCTCGCTCTTCGTCGGCTCGCCGGACGCATGGCGCAGGATCTGTTCGAAGATGGCGCGGCCCATCTGGTCGATGGTGGCCTCGCCGTCGATCACGACGCCGCAGTTGATGTCCATGTCGTTGGACATGCGTGCATACATCGGCGTGTTGCTCGCAAGCTTGATCGTGGGCGCCGGCACCGAGCCGAAGCAGGAGCCGCGGCCGGTGGTGAAGCAGATCAGGTTGGCGCCGCCTGCGATCTGGCCGGTGGCGGACACCGGGTCGTAGCCGGGCGTGTCCATGAAGACGAGGCCGTGTTGCGTCACGGGCTCAGCGTATTCGTAGACCTCCATCAGCGGCGCATTGCCGCCCTTCTTCGCACCGCCCAGCGATTTCTCCAGCACGTTGGCGAGTCCACCCGCGTTGTTGCCGGGGCTCACGCGGCCGTTGATCTGCGTGTCGCGGCCTTCGTTGTAGCGCAGCCACCAGTCGATGCGAGCGACCAGCTTCCTGCCGACCTCGGGCGTCACGGCGCGTGCGGTCAGCGTGTGCTCCACACCGAAGATCTCCGACGTCTCCGACAGCATCGCCGTGCCGCCATGCTCGATGAGGATTTCCATCGCGCGCCCCAACGCAGGATTCGCCGACAGGCCGGAGAAGCCATCGGAACCGCCGCACTGCAACCCGATGCTGATGTGCTCGGCCGACACCGGCTCGCGCCGCACATCGTTGGCGGCGGCGAGCATGCTGCGCACCTGCTCGATGCCCGCGGCGATGGCCTTCTTCGTGCCGCCCGCCTGCTGGATGACGAGGGTCTGCAACATCGGGCCCCGCACCAGCTTCTGGTGTGCGAGGAATTCGTCGAGGCCGTTGTGCTCCTCGCCCAACGCGATGACCAGTGCGGCCGCGGTGTTGGGGTGCCGGATGTAGCCGCCGATGGTCCGGCGCAGCAGTTCCATCGGCTCGCCGCTGCGCTCCATGCCGGCGCCCTGCTCGTGCACATACGGCACCACGCCATCGATGTTCGGAAAGGCAGCGAGTTCGTCCTCGTCGAAGAAGCTGGCGATCTTGCGCGCCACGGTTGCCGCGCCGTGGCTCACGATGAACACGCCGATGTAGTTGCGTGTCGCGACCCGCCCATCGGCGCGAACGATGCCCTGGAAGCGCGCCCGCTCGTCCGAGGGCAACAGCTTCGTCGGCACATAGTCGAGGCCGTGGCGGTAGTCCTTCACCAGGTCTCCGAACGCGATGTTGTGGCTGTGCATCCAGGTGCCCGGCGGCAGGTCTTCGGAGGCGAAGCCGATCACGGTGTTGTACTTGAGCACCGGTTCGCCCTTGGCGATGAAGCGGGCCGCTAGCTTGTGGCCCGCCGGCACGGGTTGCAGCGTGGTCACGCCTTCGCTCGGCACCGCGACGCCGGCGGGCACCTCGATGCGGGCGACGACGACGTTGTCCTTGGCATCGAGGCGGATGAAGGGGTTGCGCTGGACGGCCTCCGAAGGCTTCACGGTCGAAGCGATGGTCGGGACGATGGCGGCGGTGGTCGATGTGCTCATGTGTCTTGTCTCCTCGTTCTTCAAGCCAGCACGCCAATGGGCCACGGCACGAATTCATCCCGGCCAACGCCCAGTTCTTCACTCTTCGTGGCCTCGCCCGAGGCATGCGCCAACATCCGCTCAAACACCAGCTGCCCCATCTGCTCCACGCCGATCTCGCCGGCCAGCACGCCACCGCAATCGATGTCCAGGTCGTCTTCCATGCGCGCGAAGACAGAGGAGTTGCTGGCCAGCTTGACGGTCGGCACCGGTGCCGACCCGAAGCCCGATCCGCCACCGGTCGTGAGACAGACCATCGTGGCGCCGCTGGCGACCTGGCCGGTGGCGGATACCGCCGCATAGGCCGGCGCGTCCATGAACACCAGGCCACGTTGCGTGACCGGGTGGGCGTATTCGTAGACGGCCTTCAGCGGCGAGGTTCCGGCGCGGCGCAGGCCTTCGGTCTCGGCGGGGGCCGCACGCGTCATGCCGGTGTCGCGCCCGGCCGTGTAGCCCTTCCACCACTGGATGCGCTGTTCCAGTTGCGCGCCGACGGCCGGGCTCGCAGCGCGCGCTGTGGCGCGATGTGCGACCGGCGCAAGTTCGCTCGTCCCGGAAAGGATGGCCGTGCCGCCATGGCGTACCAGCAGGTCGATCGCCGCGCCCAGCGCCGGATTCGCAGAGATGGCCGTGTCGCTGTCGGCCGCGGCGGATTGCAGGCCGACCACCAGATGCTCGACAGAAACGGCCTCGCGCTGGAAGCGGTTCGCCTCCGGCAGCATCGCCTCGACGGCGGCAATGCCCGCCCCGATCGTGTTGGCGGTGCCGCCGATCTCCTGCATCACCAGCATGTGCAGCATGGGCCCGGGAACCAGTTGCTCCTGCTCGAAGAACGCCCGGATGTTGTTGCGCTCGCAGCCCAGCGCGATCACCACGGCACCCGCGATGTTGGGATTGCGGATGGTGCCCGCGATGGTCCGGCGCAGCAGGTTCATCGGTTCGCCGGTGGCCTCCATGCCGCAGCCGATCTCGTGCACGAAGGGCAGGACTTCGTCGACGTTGGGATAGGCGGCCAGGCGCTTCGCACTGAAGTGGTCGGCCACGCGCCGCGCCGCCGTGGCGCCGCAGTTGCCGACGACGAACACGCCGATATGGTTGCGGGTGCCGACCCGGCCGTCCGCGCGGACAAAGCCTTCGAAAGTGATCTCGTGCATCGTGACTCCGAATGTTATGGAAGCGCTTCCATCTCAAGGCAAAGAAAAAGGGCGGTCGTTGCCCTTTCCGATACCTCAATTCAGGTTTGCATTTCGCGCTGTTGAGGCAATTGTATGGAAGCGCTTCCATCATTGCAAGCGTCGCGGTATAACCCTGCCCTTGACCCGCCCACAGACTCCCCCTCCCTCCCCCGCCCCGGAACGCGCGCGCATGAGCGACGTTGCCCGTGTGGCGGGCGTTTCGCTCGTCACCGTCTCGCGCGCCATCAACGAGCCCGACAAGGTCGCGCCCGACACGCTGGCCGCCGTGCGCGCCGCCGTCGAGCAGTTGGGCTACGTCCCCAACCTCACGGCCGGCAGCCTCGCATCGAACCGCTCGCGCATCGTCGCGGCGATCGTGCCCACCATCTCCAACCTCGTGTTCTCCGAAACCATCGAGGCGCTGGCACAGACCCTGGCCGATGGCGGCTACCAATTGCTGCTCGGCCAGAGCGGGTACCGCGCCGGTGACGAGGCGACGCTGGTCGACACCTTCCTTGGCCGACGTGTCGACGGCCTCGTGCTGACGGGCAATGCCCAATCACCCGCCCTGCGCGCCAAGCTCAAGCGCGCAGGCGTGCCGGTCGTGCAGACCTGGGACCTGCCGACGCCGCCCAACGCCCCGATCGACATGCTGGTGGGCTTCTCCAACCTGGAAGCCGGCAAGGCGGCGGCGCAGCACCTGATCGACCGCGGGCACCGTGCGCTGGCCTTCATCGGCGCCGAGGAAGACCGCTCACGGCTGCGGCTCGAAGGCTTCCGCGCGGTGGCGGCGGCACACGGCATCGGCGATGTGCAGTCCGAACTGATCCGCCCGCCTGCCCTCATCGACGATGCCGGCCCTCGCCTCGCGCAGATCCTCGCGCGCCGGCCCGATGTCACGGCCGTGTTCTGCAACAACGACCTGCTCGCGGCGGGCGTGTTGTTCGAGTGCGTGCAGCGCGGCTGGCAGGTGCCGGGGCGCATCGCGGTGCTGGGTTTCGGCGACTTGGCGGTGGCGCGTGCGGCATCGCCACGGCTCTCCACCGTGCTCATCCGCCGCGCCGAGATGGGGGAGCACGCGGGGCAGATGCTGCTCGCGCGGCTGTCGGGCCAATCGACCGGCGCCGACCTGATCGACATCGGCTTCGAGGTCGTGACGCGGGCCAGCACGTGAAGCCGGCCAAGGTGCTGATGTCGGATGTGGCCAAGGCGGCCGGCGTGGCACGCGTGACCGTGTCGCGCGTGCTGAGCGACCCGGACAGCGTGGCACCGGCCACCCGCGCCGCCGTCCAGGAAGCGGTCGCGCGCCTCGGCTACGTCCCCAACCTCAACGCCGGCACGCTCGCGTCGAGCCGCTCGCGCATCGTCGGCGCGATCGTGCCGACGCTGTCCAACGCCTGGTTCGCCGACACGATGGACGGGCTGTCCAAGGTGCTGGGCGCCGCCGGCTACCAACTGTTGCTGGGCCAGACCGGCTACGACGCCGATGCCGAGGAAAAGCTGGTCGATGCCTTCCTCGGCCGCCGTGTCGACGCCATGGTGCTGACGGGCACGGCGCACACCGCGGGCGTGCGCCTCAAGCTGCAGAACGCCGGCATCCCGGCAGTGGAATGCTGGGACCTCTGCGACGACCCGATCGACATGGTGGTGGGCTTCTCCAACGAGGCGGCCGGCGAGGCCGTGGCCGCGCACCTGCTGGCACGGGGTCGCCGTCGTTTCGGCTTCCTCGGCGCCGACGAAGACCGTGCGCGCAAGCGACTGCAAGGCTACCGCGCGGCCATCGCGCGGGCTGGTGGCGGCGAAGTCGTGACGCACTCTGCCGCGCCGCCCACTTCCATCGATGACGGCGCTGCCGGCCTCGCGAAACTATTGGCTGTCGAGCCCCGACTGCAAGCCGTCTTTTGCAGCAATGACACCCTGGCACTCGGTGCATTGCTCGAATGCAGGCGGCGCGGACTCGCAGTGCCGGAACACCTGTCGCTGGTCGGCTTCTCGGACCTGCCGGTGGCGGCGGCCTGCGTTCCGCCGCTCACCACCGTGCGCATCGCCTCACGCGAGCTGGGCGAACGCGCAGGCCTGTTGCTGGCGCGGCGCCTGTCGCGCGAGCCTGGCGAGGTGCCGCGCATCCATGACATCGGCTTCTCGCTGGCTCTTCGCGAAAGCGCCTGAAGCGAACTGGGCGACGCTTCCGCCGCGGTCCACGCGCGGCGGGCTCATGTGCCTGTTCGTGGGCACCCGCGGAACCGGCTTTGCCGGGCCGCTGGGTGCGCCCCCTTGAGGGGCTGAGGGCCGCGGCTCCAAGCCTGCCCGCGCAGGCTTGGACGGTCCGCAAGAGCAGCCACCTCTGGTGGCCGCGCAGGGCGCCGCAGCGCTTCGGGGGTGGGCTTTCACTTCAAAAGATGTCGGGCTCCCCGGCCGACTCACCAAACTGCGTCTGCAGGAAGTCCATGTCGCAGCCCTGGTCGGCCTGCAGGATGTGCTCGGTGAACATCCATCCGTAGCCACGCCCGAAGCGCGGCGGCGGCGGTGTCCATTCGGCACGGCGGCGCGCCAGTTCCTCTTCGCTGACCAGCATGTCGAGCCGGCGCTTCGGAACGTCGATGGAGATGATGTCGCCCGTCCGCACCAGCGCCAGGTTGCCGCCGATGTACGCCTCCGGCGCGACGTGCAGCGCACACGCGCCGTAGCTGGTCCCGCTCATGCGCGCATCGCTCACGCGCAGCATGTCGCGCACGCCCATCTTCAGCAGCTTCACCGGGATCGGCACCATGCCCCATTCCGGCATGCCAGGGCCGCCCTTGGGGCCGGCGTTGCGCAGCACGATGACATGGTCCTCGGTGATGTCGGCGTCTTCGTCGTCGAGCATCTTCTTGAGCGTCGGGTAGTCGTCGAACACCACGGCCGGGCCGCTGTGCCTGAGGAACTTCTCGCTCATCGCGCTCGGCTTGATGACGCAGCCGTCCGGCGCCAGATTGCCCTTGAGATGCGCCAATGCGCCTTCGGTGTAGACGGGGTTGTCGAGCGTGCGGATCACGTCGTCGTTGTAGACCTGCGCGCCCTCGATGTTCTGGCCTACGGTCTTGCCGGTGACGGTGGGTTCATCCAGATGCAGGTGCACGTCGATGCGCTTCATCAGCGCGGGCAGGCCGCCGGCATAGTAGAAATCCTCCATCAGGTACTGGCTGGTGCCGCTGGGCCGCACGTTGGCGATCACCGGCACCTTGCGGCTGATGGCGTCGAAGTCGTCCAGGCTGATGTCGGCCTTGGCACGACGCGCCATCGCGATGACATGGATGATCGCGTTGGTCGAGCAGCCCATCGCCATCGCCACCGTGATCGCATTGAGGAAGGCCTTGCGGCTCTGGATGCGCGAGGGCCGCAGGTCCTCATGCACCATCTCGACGATGCGCCGGCCTGCCTGCGCCGACATGCGCTGGTGCCCCGCCTCGACCGCCGGCACGCTCGATGATCCGGGCAAGGCCATGCCCAGCGCCTCGGCAATCGCGGTCATGGTGCTGGCCGTGCCCATGGTCATGCAAGTGCCGGGACTGCGCGCGATGCCGCTGATGATGCTGTCCCATTCAGGCTCGGTGATGAGGCCGGCGCGCCGGTCGTCCCAGAACTTGAAGGCGTCGGAGCCGGAGCCCAGCGTCTTGCCGCGCGAGTTGCCGCGCAGCATCGGGCCGGCGGGCAGGAAGATCGCGGGCACGTCGGCGCTGGTGGCACCGAGCAGCATGGCCGGCCCGGTCTTGTCGCAGCCGCCCATCAGCACCACGGCATCGACCGGATAGCAGCGGATCATCTCCTCCACTTCCATCGCCATCAGGTTGCGATAGAGCAGCGCGGAAGGCTTCACGATCGAGTCGTTCAGCGAGATCGTCGGCATCTCCAGCGGGAAGCCGCCCGCTTGCAGCACGCCGCGCTTGACGTCGTCCACGCGCTGGCGGAAGTGCATGTGGCAGGGGTTGTAGTCCGACCAGCTGTTCATGATCGCGACCAGCGGCTTGCCCTCCCACTCCTTGCGGTCGTAGCCCATCTGCATGATGCGACTGCGATGGTTGAAGGTGCGGAAGTCGTTGTTGGCGAGCCAGCGTTGGCTGCGCAGTTTTTGGAGTTCGGCCATGTGCGGGGTGTACGTCAGTTCTTTCGTGCTGTCGACCACACGCCCGCCGCCTGAAGCAAGCCACGCGTGTAGCCCAAGGCAAAGGACATGAAGCGCTCGCGCCCCTCGTCGATCTCCGAGACCGGCACGTGGTCCGGGCAGAGCGGGCCTGTGTATCCGCCGCGTTGATAAGCCTTGATGGCCTCGAACATGTCGACGTCGCCCTCGTCCGGGAACACCTCCTGGAAGTCCAGGTAGCCGCCGCGGATGTTGCGGAAGTGGACCATGAAGATGCGGCCGGTAGCAGCGAACTCCTCGATCACCGGGATCATCGCCTTGCCGGGCTCCTTGAACATCTCGGCCACCGTGCCCTGGCAGAAGTTCAGGCCGTGGTTCTTGCTGGGCGACAACGCGAGGAACTTGCGGATGCCATCGGCCGAGCCGACCACATGCTCGATGCCGTTGAGGCCGCCGACCGGATAGGCCGGGTCGTGCGGATGGCAGGCCAGCCGAACGCCGGCCTTGTCGGCGGCGGGCACCAGGCCTTCGACGAGGAACTCGATCGCGTCCCAGCCGGCCTTCTCCGTGACGGGCGGGACCTCGCGCGCCATCTTCTGGCCGCAGAGCATCGCGGAGGTGGAGCCGCCCTCTTCCTGGTTGCTCGGATAGCCCACGCCCCAGTACGAATGCTTCTGGTCGTCCGCAGCCGAATACTCGGCGTAGACGAAGCCCGAGTTCTGCGCGCCGCCCCGGCCCGGCTTGAGGCCGGTGCGCGTGATGCCGACCATCTGCACGTTGTACTTGAGGCAGGTGATGCCGGCGTCGGCGGCCTTCTGGATGTTTTGCGCCAGCATCGCGCGCTGCTTCTTCGCGCCCTCGATGTCGGTCAGCGAATCGAGCAGGATCGAGCCGACGTCGAGTGCGAACACGTCGAGCTTGAGGCCGAAGCCTTCGACCCATTGGCGGTAGTCACGCAGCTTGGCGGCGTCCCATTCGCTGACGCCACCGGTGGCCGAGACCAGTTCGGTGCCGCGGTTGTCGAGCACCACGTTCTGCACGCCGAGCTGGGTGGACAGGCGCAGCCGGTGCTCGTCGGGGTTGAGGAGTTGTTCGCTGATGTACATGGGGTTCTTGCCTCGTTGGATGGATGCGCCAATTCTGAATGGACACGTGTCCATCTGTAGCCATCGAAAGACCGCGGGCGCGCCCGAGCTCCCTGCTCAGTCCCAATCGGCGGGACGAAGTGGCGGGATCGACGCGGCATCCCGCGCCTGGATGAACTCCTCGATCGTGCCGAGCAGCGCATCCAGCAACGGGGACGACTCGCCCTTCATCCGGTAGTGCCGCACCTCCATCGATGACTCGACGCGACAGCGCAGCGGGCGATAGGTGATGCCCGGAAAGCGCACGTTCAGCATCGACTCCGGCACCAACGAAAGCACGCGCCCCGTGATCACCGACAGCGTGGCGGTCACCACGTCGTGGACCGGAGGCGCGAAACGAGGCTCGAAGCCATGCGCCCGGCAGATCGCGAGCGCGCCGGCAATGAGATTGGGCGCCGCGCCGGTGATCAGCGTCTCGCCCTGCAGCGCTTCCAGGTCGACGGTTTCCTGTTGCGCCAGCGGATGACGCTCGCTGAGCGCGAGGAACAGGCGCTCGCGCGTGAGGGGCGCGCTCACGATGTCCGGCTCATCGGGCAACCAGCGCTCGAACACGATCTGCACACGCCCTTGGCGGAGCGCGGCGACCTGGTCCGCCGTCTGCGCATGGTTCAGCACGACGACCACGTCCGGGTGCGTGGAGGTGAATTGCGCCAACAGTTCCGCGATCACGCCGAACACCGAAGAGCCGTAGATGCCCACCCCGATCTGTCCGGCCTGGCCATGCGCTGCCTGCTTGACGCGCTGTGCCGCCTGCGCGAGCGAGGCGCGAACGCCAAGCGCTTCCTTCAGCAGGATCTGCCCCGCCTGCGTCGGCAGCATCCCCATCGGCGTCCGACGGAACAGCTTGGCGCCCAGTTCGGCCTCGAGGGCCTGGATGTGGCGGGTCAGCGGCGGCTGCGACACGTGCAGGCGCTCGGCGGCCCGGCCGATGTGCTTCTCCTCGGCCACCGCGATGAAGTAGTTCAACTGGCGCAGGTCCATGGCGCTACATCTTAACTTTTAGGTATTACATGCTGCGTATTCAGAAATGGACAGTCAGAAGTAGCCGCTTGAAACTCCGCCCCGTGTCGACGCTTCCCGCATCCGACGAACGCCTACGAACAGGAGACAAGCATGAACATCCCGGGCCATCCGGCTTTCTCGCGACGTGCGCTGCTGCGCACGACACTCGGTGCCGCCGCCACCGCCGTCCTGCCCGCCACCTGGGCACAGGGTTTGCCGAAGTTCGGATCGTCGCCGGTGCCGCTCGGCGTCATCGACGTGGCTGGCAACCTGGCGCTGACGCAGAAGGTCTTCGATGCCTACGGCGCCACGAACAAGGAGCGCGTCTCGCGCTTCACCTTCACCCGCTCCCCCGCGCCGGAACTGGCGGGGAAGATCCGCGCCATGCAGGCGGCCAACCGAGTCGAGTTGCACATGGTGCTGACCGGCCTGGACGGCATCGCCGCAGGCATCGAGCAAGGCGTGTGGCAGGACCTGTCGCCCTACTACGCGCAGATCGGCAACCCGGCCGAGCTCTACGACGGCGGCGCGGCAGCGATCCAGAAGCAGGCGGGTGGCAACGGCATGCTGATTGCCTATTCGCAGCAGGGCCCGGTGCTCGAATACGCGCCGGCACGCGTGGCCAAGCCGCCCAAGACCCTCGACGACCTGCTGGCCTGGACCAAGGCCAACCCGAACAAGTTCTTCTACGCGCGGCCGGCGAACTCCGGCCCGGGCCGCACCTTCGTGATGTCGCTGCCGTACATGCTGGGCGACAAGGACCCGCTCGATCCGGTCAAGGGCTGGGACAAGACCTGGGCCTACTTGAAGGAGCTGAACAGGAACGTCGAGTACTACCCCTCGGGCACCACGCCGACCATGCGCGAACTGGCGCAGGGCTCGCGCGACCTGATCATCTCGACCATGGGCTGGGACATCTACCCGCGCGTGCAGGGCATCGTGCCGAAGGACACGGCGGTGACCGCCTTCGACAAGCCGACCTTCGTCGCCGACGGCCAGTTCGTCGCCATTCCCAAGGGCCTGCCGGAAGACCGCCTGGCCGCCGCGCTCGACGTGCTCAAGTTCATGCTGCAACCCACGCAGCAGGCCATGGTCTACGCCGACGGCTACCTGTACCCCGGCCCGGCGCGCAAGGGCATCACCTTGTCGCAGGCGCCGGCGGAAAGCCAGAAGGTGCTCAACGAATTCGGCCGGCTGTCGTACTACGAGCCGCTGCTGGCCTCGACCCCGGTCAAGGCGCCGCTGGAACCCAAGCCCCTGATCGCGATGTTTCGCGCCTGGGACGAGCAGATCGGCGGCCAGAAGGTGAAGACCTGATGGCCACCTTCCAGTCCCTGCAACTCGACCGCGTGGCGCTGCGCTTCGGCGGCTTCAAGGCGCTCGATGATTTCTCGCTGACGATCAAGGCGGGCGAATTCGTTTCTCTGCTCGGTCCCTCAGGCTGCGGCAAGTCGACGGCGCTCAACTGCCTGTCGGGGCTGCTGCAGATCTCGTCGGGCACCATCACGCTGGACGACAGGCGCATCGACGTGCTGCCGCCGGAGCGGCGCGGCTTCGGCATGGTGTTCCAGAACTACGCGCTCTTTCCGCACCTGAGCGTGCGGCGCAACGTGGCCTTCGGCCTGGAGATGCGCAAGGTGCCCAAGGCCGAGGTGGACCAGCGCGTGGAGCGCGCGCTGGCCACGGTGCGCCTGTCCAACCAGATCGACAAGCTGCCGGGCCAGCTCTCCGGCGGCCAGCAGCAGCGCGTGGCCATCGCCCGCGCCGTCGCGATCGAACCGCCGCTGGTCCTGATGGACGAGCCGCTGTCCAACCTCGATGCCAAGCTTCGACTGGAATTGCGCCACGAGATCAAGCGCCTGCATCACGCACTGGGCCTGACCACCATCTACGTCACGCACGACCAGGACGAGGCGCTTTCGCTGTCGGACCGCATCGTGGTGATGCGCGACGGCCGCATCCAGCAGCAGGGCGCGCCCGAGACGCTCTACAACGCGCCCGGCAACCTCTATGTGGCGCGTTTCATGGGCTATCGCAATGCGTCCCCCGTGCGCATGGAAGGCGGCAGTGCGCTGGTCGGGGAAGGCATTGGCGCAATGCGATTCGATGGATTGACACTGCCCGCCGGCGGCACGGCCGCGTCGCTCGCCTTCCGCCCGGACGATGTGAAGCTCGCGAACGAAGGCATCCCCGCCGAGGTCGCGCAAGTCGAATACTGCGGCCAGCTCTGGCTGGTCGACCTGCGCACGGCCGATGGCACCCACGTCACGATGGAAACGCATGAGCGCGTGACGATGGGCGAACGCGTGCAGTTCCGCGTGGCGCCCGAGCGCATCCGCCTGTTCACCGACGCCTTCGTGCCGGAGGCAGGATGAACGGCGCCGTCGCGGGGCGCGACCTGCGCGTGCTGCTGCTGATTCCCGCAGTGCTCGCGGTGCTGCTGCTGTTCAT
Source organism: Variovorax robiniae (assembly GCF_037889955.1). NCBI lineage: Bacteria > Pseudomonadati > Pseudomonadota > Betaproteobacteria > Burkholderiales > Comamonadaceae > Variovorax > Variovorax robiniae. The sequence goes on along the minus strand of NZ_JBBKZS010000011.1, from coordinate 98,647 downwards.
CTATCCCTTTGGCTACGGCGTGATCCTCTCGCTCAAGCCGGCCGAAGGCGGATGGGCGGCGAACTATGCGCGCTTCTTCTCGGAGCCGCGGCTGTACCAGACCATCGGCACCACGCTGCTGATCTCGCTGCCGGTCACGATCTTCAACCTGCTGATCGCGCTGCCGATGGCCTACCTGCTGCGCGTGCCGAGCACGAAGCAGCGCCTGATCGCGGCGGCCTTGGTGATCCCGATGACGCTGGGCACGGTGCTGGTCGCGCAGGGCATGCTGACCTACCTGTCGCCCAACGGTTGGTTCAACCGCACGCTGCTGGGCTTCGGGTTGATTTCGCAACCCTTGCAACTGTTGCATGGCCCGCTGGCGGTGATCCTGTCGCTGGTGATCACGGGCTTCCCGTTCGCGTTCCTGATGCTGCTGTCGTATGTGACGGGCATCGATCCCTCGCTCGGTCGGGCCGCGGCCACGCTGGGCGCATCGCCTTCGGCACAGTTCAAGCGGGTCTACCTGCCGTTGCTGGTGCCAGGGCTGGTCACGACCTTCTGCCTGGTCTTCGTGCAGGCCTTCGCGGTGTTTCCTTCGGCAGTGCTGCTGGGGTCTCCGGCGGGTTCGACGCGAGTGATTTCGCTGGCCGCGTATGAGGCCGCCTATGAAGACTTCAACTACTCGATGGCCTCGTCCATCGCTCTCATCATGGGCGCCGTTCAATTGGTCGTCGTGTTGCTCGCGTTGGCGATCCGCCGCGCAGCCTATCGCGGGCCGGCCAGCGGCGGAAAGGGTTGACCATGCAAAAGAGTGATCTCGGCCAAAGCGCCTTCCGCATCGCCTTCGGCGTACTGATGGCATTCATCATCCTCAACGTCGCGGCCATCGTCGCGGTGGTGGCGGTCAACTCCTTCGGCACGCAGTGGTTCACCGGCTGGCTGCCGGAAGCCTTCACCACCAGTTGGTACAGCCGCGCCTGGAAGGAGTTCCAACTCGGCGACGTGTTGTGGACCACCGCGCTGGCGGTCGGCGCCGTGGTGCTGCTGTCGGTGCTGATCGGCGTGCCCGCGGCGTACGTGCTCGCACGCGTCGAATTCCGCGGCAAGCGGCTCGTCACGCTGCTGTTCCTGCTGCCCCTGCTGGTGCCGCCGATGACCTACGGCATCCCGCTGGCCACGGTGCTCTACCAGGTCAACCTGGGCGGCTCGCTGTGGGGCGTGATCCTCGCGAACCTCGTGCCCTGCGCGCCCTTCGTGGTGATGGTGATGACGCCCTTCATCGAGCAGATCGACACGCGGGTGGAAGTGGCCGCGCGGGTCTTTGGTGCCGGCACGCTGACTATCTTCCGCCGCATCCTGATGCCGCTGCTGCTGCCCGGGATCATGGCCGCCTCGCTGCTGGTGCTGGTGCGCACGATCTCGATGTTCGAGCTCACCTTCCTGACGGCAGGCGCGGACAGCCAGACGCTGGTGGTGGCGCTCTACTACGCCGTGTTCGCCGCGGGCATCCGCTCGGCGCAGTCCATCGATGCGATGGCCGTGATCTACATGCTGACCACGCTGGTGTGGGTGCTGATCGCCTTCCGCTTCATCGATCCGACGCAGATGGTGGGCAAGGTCCGGGTTCAGAAATCATCGTGAGCGACCACATGAAACTACTTCTCGTCACCGGCGCGGCCGGACTGGTCGGCACCGCGTTGCGACCCTTGCTCCGCGAGCACTACCGGCTGCGCCTCGTCGACTTGCAGGCCATCACGCCGACGGAAGGCGAAGAGACGATGAACGGCGACCTGTGCGACCCGGCCTTCGTGCAAAGGGCCGTCGCGGGCGTCGATGCGGTGCTGCACCTGGCCTGCGTCCACGGGCCTGCGGCACGCTTCGAATCGACGTTCGGTCCCAACTACCAGGCCACGCTCCAGTTGCTGGAAGCATCGCATCGCCACGGCGTGCAGCGCTTCGTCTTTGCCAGCAGCCACCACGTGCTCGGGCAATACCGCGCCGACGCCGCCGAGTTCTTCGACACCTTGCCGCCGGCGCCCGACAGCTACTACGGCATGAGCAAGGTGTTCGGCGAGGCGGCCTGCGCAAGCCATGCGTTGCGCGGCGGGCCGGCGGCTTTCGTCATCCGCATCGGCAATGCGGATGCGCAGGTCGGCGATGCAAGGCGTCTGCGGATCTGGGTCAGCATCCGCGACCTCGCGCAACTGATCCGCATCGGGCTGGAGCATCCTGGCGTGGTCAACGAGATCGTCTACGGTGTCTCCGACAGCCCGCGGCCCTTCTTCGCCAACCACCGTGCGCGGGAACTCGGCTACCGGCCGCAGGACAACGCCTCGGACTTCCTGGCGCCAGGCTATCTGGATCACGATGCGATGGACCCCGAGACCTCGGGGCGAGACCATGTCGGCGGCGCCTACGCGGCTGCGTCGCTGGCATCGGTGTTGCAGGCGTCGGGGACGACATGAGCGAGATCATCGAACTGCGTCAGGGAGCAGCGTTCGTGCGCGTCGCGCCTGCGCTCGGCGGTCGCATCACGCAGTGCCGACTGTCGGATGGAGATGGCCAGGCGTTCGATGTCTTCCATCCCTACCCGGAGGAGCGCAGCGAACTCCTGCATTGGGCCAAGGGCGGCATGTACCCGCTGGTTCCCTACTGGGGTCGGATTGCGAATGCACAATTGCGGCATGCCGGCGAGCGCATCGCGCTGTGTCCGCATCCGGATGCCTTGCCGCACACGCTGCACGGCACGGCGCACCAGAGCCCATGGCAAGTCGTCCGCTCAGAGGAAGCGCAAGTTTCCCTTCGCTTGGACAAGGAACCGGACGCGCATTGGCCGTGGCGCTACAGGGCCGAGTTGACGGTGGCCCTCAGCCCCGCTTCGCTGCGCGTTGAAATCTCCGTCGGCAACGCAGATATGAAGCCCATGCCGGCTGGCATCGGCCTGCACCCCTACGTCCACTGCCACACGTCTTCAAGCCTGCGTTTCACTGCGCACAAATGCTGGGTGATGACACCGGACTTCCTGAGCCTGCGCGCCGATGCCGTCGACCCAGTGGACGACTTCAGCGCCACGCGCCCCATCGGCCTCGAAGGATTCACGCGCTGCTACAGCGCGTGGGACGGTGACTTGCGCCTTGGCAGCGGAGACGAATCCACCCCTTCCCTGCGCATCCTTGCCTCACGCGAACTGGACCACCTGGTCCTGCACCGACCGGCCGACGCGCCCTACATCTGCATCGAACCTGTCAGCCACACCGCCGACGCCTTCAACCTCGCAGCCGACGGTGTCGCCGGTACCGGCACGCAGGTGCTGGCGCCCGGTCAGACATTGAGTGGCGCGGTCGAGTTCAGGCTTGAATCACCATGACAACGCACACGATGAACGATCTCCCGATGGGAGCGCGCACGGGCTGGGCCCCTTCGCTGCGCTATCCGGACCCGGCGGTGGTGATCCTCGATCCCTCCTTCGCCAGGTACCGGCTGTTCGCAGCCAGCGTCGAGCGCCTGGCCACCGGCTTCCGCTGGATGGAAGGCCCCGTCTGGTTCGGCGACGGTCGCTATCTGCTCGCAAGCGACGTGGCCAGCAACCGCATCATCCGGTGGGACGAGGTCACCGGCGTGGCCTCCGTCTACCGCGAGTCGTCGAACCATGCGAACGGCCATACGCGCGACTTGCAGGGTCGCCTGATCACCTGCGAAGCAGCCGTCACGCGACGCATCAGCCGGACCGAGCACGATGGTCGCATCACCACCCTCGCAGATCGCTTCGTAGGCAAGCGCCTGAACTCGCCCAACGACATCGTGTGCCAGTCGAACGGCGCGATCTGGTTCACCGATCCGCCCTTCCAGTTGGCCAACAACTACGAGGGCCGCATCGCCACGCAGGAACTGCCGCACGCGGTTTATCGGATCGACCCGGAGAGCGGGCAACTGAGCCAGGTCATCGACGACCTCGCCGGCCCCAACGGGCTGTGCTTCTCGCCCGACGAACGAACGCTCTACGTGGTCGAGAGCCGTGCCGAGCCGAGCCGGCGCGTCTGGGCCTATTCGGTCGGCAGCGACGGAACTCTCTCGAACAAGACACTGCACATCGACGCGCAGGGGCCTGGCGCGTTCGACGGCATCAAGTGCGACGCGGACGGGAACATCTGGGCCGGCTGGGGCAGCGATGGCTCGGCCGGCGCGGATGCCAGCGCGCTCGACGGCGTCATGGTCTTCAATCCCGAAGGCCGCCCCATTGGCCACATCCGCTTGCCGGAGCGCTGCGCGAACCTTTGCTTCGGCGGTGCGGACAACAACCGGCTCTTCATGGCGAGCAGCCATTCGATCTACGCGCTCTACGTCAATACGCGAGGTGCGGAACGTCGATGAGCAACGCTTGAGTCCATGACGGTGAACAGGCTGGAAAAAGCTAGACCTCGACCACGCCCGCGTCATGACCGTAAAGCCACTCGACGGCCTTGAAGGACCAGTCGGTCGCACCACGCGCCATCTGCGCATCGCGTGCCTCTTGCAAGGGACCGTCCGGCAGATGGAAGCGGGTCTTGTTCTCCCTCGACGCATCCTGCACGTGCGTGGCCCGCGGCAATCGCAAGGATTCATAGAGCCGCAGCGCCCCCTGGACGTCCTGCGGGCCGAGCTTTGCAAGACACGCCGCCAGGGTCGCGCCGTCCTCGATCGCCTGTGCCGCGCCCTGCGCCATGAAGGGCAGCATGGCATGGCAGGCATCGCCCAGCAAGGTGCATCGTCCGACCGACCACTGCGCCATGGGCGAGCGATCGAAGAGACCCCAGACAAAGATCTCGTCGACGGCCGAGAGGATCGTGCGGACCTGTGGATGCCAGCCCTCGAACGCGGCCAGCGCCTGGGCCATGGCGGCCGGCTCGATCCATGATTCGCGCGCCCATTCGTCCTGGTCGACGACGGCGACGAAATTGACGAGGGCTTGCTTCTGCACGAAGTAGTGCACGAAGTGCTTGCCCGGTCCCATCCAGACCTGGGATTCCAGCGGAAGGCCCAGGTGCGCCAGCCGACTGGCAGGCACCAGGCCCCGGTAGGCGACGCATCCGGTGAATCGAGGGGTTGCATCGCCAAAGAGAACGCGGCGCGCGGCGGAGTGAATGCCATCGGCACCGACGAACACATCGCATTGGGTGCGCGACCCGCTTTCGAAGCGCAGCTCGACGTGGTCCCCATGGTCCGTGCAACTTTCGAAGCGATGGCCGGTGTGCACGCGTTCGGAGGGAAGGGCATGCCGGAGCACATCCAGCAGATCGGCCCGATGAACCTGGACGTGAGGAAATCCGAAGGCCGCCTCGACGGTGTCGCCAAGCGGCGTGTGAAGCAGCGTGCGACCGTCGTCCCAACGTCGCTGATGCCAGGCAAGCGGGCGAACGGCCGTCGCCGCCAATGCGTCCGCGAGGCCGAGGCGATGCAGGACGCGGGACGCATTGGGACTGACCTGTATGCCCGCGCCGGCCTCGTGCAGATCCCGCTTCTGCTCGTACACCTGCACATCGAAGCCCGCTTGCGACAGCCCGATGCCTGCTGCAAGGCCGCCGATGCCGCCGCCGACGATTGCTATCGAAGTGGGGTGATGTGCCATCGGAGATGCATTCTCCGCTTCCCTGATGCTGTCGATCCATCCCGGCTGACATCAGGCAGCGCGATGTCGAGAAGGGGCTTGCCTGCGCGATCGACTCCCGGTTACGCTCGCCGCCCCATGTCATCACTCCGTCACGAAATGTCGATAGGCGTTGTCCAGCCGGACGCGAAGGTGCTGTCGTGGTGGCGGACGCTGCGTGCGCTCGCCGTGCTCAATGTCTGCCTCTGGTTGGCCGTGCTGCACTTCGGGCCCATCAACGGTGTCCACGGCGGGCTGCAACTGGCGCTGTCCGGCGTCTACGTGCTGGTCTGCGCCTACCGTTCGATGTTTCCACGGGTGGACCTCGAACGCCTGGTGGTCGTGGACACGCGCCTCTCCAGCATCTTCCTGGGCCGCGCCGCAGCCACGGTCGCCGAGATCTGCTTCGCAATGCAACTGGGGCTGCTGGTCCATCAACTGGGCGCGCATGCCGGCATGCCGTGGGTGCAAACGGCCGCGTGGGTGGTCCCGGTGTTCATGGTGGTGGCCCAGTGCTTCTGTTGGCACAGCGTGCTGACGCTGAACCACATCACGCAAGCCGTCGAGTCCTTGCTCTGGGCGGCAGGATTTTCATGGATGGCGGCGCTGCTGGCGGTCATCGCGCTGGACAGCAGTGGCTGGGTCAACACGCTGGCCATCTTCGGCATCCTGGGCTCCGTGTCCTTCGTCGCCTATGTCCTGGGCGTGGACGTGCCGATGTACTGGCGCCGCTACCAGCATGGCCGCGCGCGCGGGCAGACCTACATGCGGCTGGACCAGGGCGCGCGCGACGCCTGGCACCGGCGCGTGCAAAGCGGCAGTTGGTCGGCATGGAAGGCCGATGCGCTCTGGCTGACGCCCTACTTCAGTCTGGGCGTCTGGATCAGCATCGCGATGGTGTGCGTTCCTGGCGGTTGACAAGCGGATTGCGCCAGGAGCGCAGCCCCTTTCATCTCAACGCCCGAGCGCCTTTGCCGATACGCCGGCGATGCCCCAGTTCTCCTTGGGAATGTCGTGCAGCCATACGCGCACGTTCTCCCTGGGCGCGCCAACGGCTTCGACGATGGCAACCGTGACCTTCTCGATCAGGGCGCGCTTCTGCTCTTCAGTTCGCCCCTCGATGAGGTAGATCTGCGCAAATGGCATGTTCCTTCCGCCCTTGATTCACACGAATCGCAGTCCGACACTGCCCATGCCCTGCACCTTGAGCGTGACCGCATCGCCCGCCTTCACGGCCACCGCCTCGGTGATGCCGCCCGACAGGATCAACGTGCCCGCCGGGATCTCCTCGCCCCGCGCGCCAAGGTGATTGGCCAGCATGGCAATGGCCGCCGCCGGATGGCCCAGCACCGCGGCGCCGGCGCCGAAGGCCACCGGCTCGCCGTTCTTCTCCAGCACGATGCCCGTGGTGCGCAGGTCGACCTCGTCCACCGGCACAGCCCGCCCGCCAACGACGAAGCGCGAAGCCGAGGTGTTGTCCGCCACCACGCTCTTCAGGTCGAACTTGAAATCACGATACCGACTGTCGATCACCTCGATGCCCGGCAGCACGAAGTCCGTGGCCGCGAGCACGGCCGCTATGTGGCAGCCCGGCCCCTTCAACGCGCGCCGCGTGACGAAGGCGATCTCGGGCTCGACCTTGGGATGGATCAACTCGCTCACCTTGCACTCCCCACCTTCCGGCACGGCATAGTTGTCGGCCATGAAGCCGAAAACGGGAGTGGTCACGCCCATCTGCTTCATCTTGGCGTGCGAGGTCAGGCCGGCTTTCAGGCCGATGACGCGGTGACCGCGTGCGAGCTTCCTGCGGCGCAGTTCGTTCTGGATGGCGTAGGCGTCGTCCCAGTCCATCTGCGGATAGTCGTCGGTGATCTTGGGTGTATCGCGCGCCTCGAGTTCGCTGGTCTCAAGATGTTCGGCCAGCGCGGCGATGGTCTTGTCGTCGAGCTTCATGTCGCCACCTCTTGCGCTTGCACGGCAGACTTGCGGCTGCGCGCAAGGGTGATCGCCGTGTCCTCGATCATGTCCTCCTGCCCGCCGACCATGCCGCGCCGACCCAGTTCGACCAGGATCTCGCGCGCCGGCACGCCGTACTTCTTCTCGGCCCGCTTGGCGAAGAGCAGGAAGCTGGAGTACACGCCGGCATAGCCAAGCGTCAGTGAGTCCCGGTCGACGCGGATCATGTGGTCCATGATCGGCACCACGCGGTCTTCAGCCACGTCCTGGATGCGGAACACGTCCACGCCGGTCTCGATGCCCATGCGGTCGCACACCGCGACGAACACCTCCATCGGCGTGTTGCCCGCGCCGGCGCCGAGGCCGGCCGCTGCGGCGTCGATGCGGTTCGCGCCCGCCCCCACCGCCGCGATCGAGTTCGCGACGCCCATCGCGAGGTTGTGATGGCCATGAAAGCCGAGCTCGGTGTCCGGCTTGAGCGCGGCGCGCACGGCGCCGACGCGGGCCGTCACATCGTCGGGCAGCATGTAGCCTGCCGAGTCGGTCACGTAGATGCAGTTGGCCCCATAGCCTTCCATCAGCAGTGCCTGCTTCACCAGCACCTCGGGTGGCGCCATGTGCGCCATCATGAGGAAGCCGACGGTGTCCATGTCCAGCTTGCGCGCCATCGTGATGTGCTGCTCCGATACATCGGCCTCGGTGCAGTGCGTGGCCACGCGCACCGTGTGCACGCCCAGGCCGTGCGCCATGCGCAGGTGGTCGACGGTGCCGATGCCGGGGATCAGCAGCGCCGAGACCTTGGCCTGCTTCATCAACGGGATCACGGCGCCCAGGTATTGCTCGTCGGTGTGCGCGGGGAATCCGTAGTTGACCGAGCTGCCGCCCAGTCCGTCGCCATGCGTGACCTCGATCAGCGGCACGCCGGCTTCGTCGAGCCCGGTGGCGATGTCCTTCATCTGCTCAAGCGTCATCAGATGGCGCTTGGGATGCATGCCGTCGCGCAGCGTCATGTCGTGCACGGTGACGCGGCGGCCTTTCATGTTCGTGGTGGTCATGGTGGTGCTCTCAGGCAGTGGCGTCTTCGGGTTGGCGGGCGCCGGCGAGCATCGCTTCGGCGAACATCTCCGCCGTGCGCGCCGCGGCGGCGGTCATGATGTCGAGGTTGCCGGCGTACTTGGGCAGGTAGTCGCCGAGGCCTTCGACCTCGAGGTAGATCGACACGCGCTTGCCATCAAAGACCGGGCCGTTCACCAGCTTGTAGCCCGGCACGTACTTCTGCACCTCGGCCAGCATCTGGTGCACGGAGGCGGTGATGCGCGCCTGGTCCGGCTCCTCTTCCGTCAGGCAATGCACGGTGTCGCGCATGATCAGCGGTGGCTCCGCGGGGTTGACGATGATGATCGCCTTGCCTTTCGCTGCGCCACCCACGCGCTCGACTGCACCCGCGGTTGTTCGGGTGAACTCATCGATGTTCTTGCGCGTGCCGGGGCCGACCGAGCGGCTCGACACGGTGGCGACGATCTCCCCATAAGCCACAGGCTGCACGCGCGACACGGCCGCCACCATCGGGATCGTGGCCTGCCCACCGCAGGTGACCATGTTGACGTTCGCGGGAAGCTCACCCTCCCCGGCCATCAATGATGGGAGGTTGACCGGTGGCACGCAGAACGGGCCGATGGCCGCGGGCGTCAGGTCGATCATCAGCACGCCCAGCGCATTGAGCTTCGGGCTGTTCTCCTCATGCACATAGGCGCTGGTCGCATCGAAGGCGATCTGCACGCCGTCGGCCTTCACATGCGGCAGCAGCCCGTCCACGCCTTCGGCGGTGGTCTTCAGGCCCATTTCGCTCGCGCGCTTGAGGCCGTCGGACGCGGGGTCAATGCCCACCATCCACACGGGTTCGAGCACCGGGCTGCGCTGCAACTTGGCGAGCAGGTCGGTGCCGATGTTGCCCGGACCGATCAGCGCGCACTTGATCTTCTTCGTCATGAAAGTGCTCCTCTCTTCAATGAAAGCGGACCGAGCAGCCACCGAGGCCGCCGATGGACACGCGGAAGTTGTCGCCGGCCTTGGCCGGAAACATCGCCGCCAGCGCGCCGGACAAGATGACCTCGCCCGCCTTGAGCCCGATGCCGAGCGTCCCCAGCGTGTTGGCAAGCCAGGCCACGGCATTGACGGGTGAACCGAGTGCAGCAGCACCCGCGCCAGTGGCGATGATTTCGCCGTTCTTCTCCAGAACCATGCCGCAGGTGGCCAGGTCGATGCGGCGCGGGTCGACTGCGCTGTCGCCCAGCACGAACACCCCGCATGACGCGTTGTCGGCCACCGTGTCCGCGATCTTGATCTTCCAGTCGCGGATACGGGAGTCGACGATCTCGAAGCACGGCATCACGCATTCGGTGGCGCCTAGCACGTCGGCATTGCCGATGCCGGGGCCCATGAGGTCGCGCTTGAGCAGGAACGCAATCTCACCCTCGGCCTTGGGCTGGATCAGCGTGCTGCTGTCGATCGACTCGCCTTCGCCGACGATCATGCCGTCGAGCAGGTAGCCGAAGTCGGGCTGGAACACGCCCAGCATGTTCATCACGGCGCGCGAGGTCACGCCGATCTTCTTGCCGACGATCCGTTCGCCCGCATCGGTGCGGCGCGCGATCATGCGCTGCTGCACGCCGTAGGCATCGGCGATGGTGATGCCTTCGTGGCGGTTGGTCAGCGGCTCGACGACGGTGCGGTCGCGCAAGGCGCCGTACAGCTCGTCGCCGAGTTGCCGGATGAGTGTGGGGTCCATGGGTGTTCCCTTGGGGAGGGTTGGTCGGTCGGGCTGCCGGACGGCATCGGCCAATGCTTCACTGGATGTCATCGATGTCCTTGTAGTAGTTGAGGCTGTTGCTGTAGCCCGCCCGGGTGGACAGGCCCTCGAACTCGACCACGCCGTTGTCCCTGGCATAGCGTTCGTACTGCGTCAGCAGTTCCTTCAGCTTTGCGGGATGGCTCGCGGCCAGGTTGTGGAGTTCCGGGCGGTCGCGGGCCAGGTCATACAGCTCCCACTCGCCCGAGCCCCATGGCTTGTTCGCCTGCACGATCTTCCAGTCGCCCACACGCATGGCGCGGCGCCCGTTGAGCTCCCAGCCCTGCCTGAACTCGTCGTGAACCTTGTTTCGCTGGCCCGACAACAGCCCGAGCATCGAGCGCCCTTGCATCGCCAGCACTTCGCGGCCCTGGTAGTGCGTGCCCGGTGGTTTCACGCCGGCCACTTCCAGCAGCGTGGGGGCGATGTCTGTCACGTGCGCGGGTGCACGCGAGATCGTGTCGTGGCGCAGTCCATGCGGCACGCGTGCAATGGCCGGTACCGAGATGCCGCCCTCGTACATGAAGGCCTTGTACATGTTGAAGGGCGTGGAGCCGACCTGCGCCCAACCCGGCCCGTACTCGGCGAAGGAACCGACCCGACCCGTGTTGGCAAGGCTGTTGTCGCGATGCGCCCGGGCCCACGCGCGCGTCTCGCCTTCATCGAGCACCGTGTTCCCGTCGGCCCCGTTGTCCGACATGAAGAAGATCACGGTGTTGTCGTATTCGCCGATGCGTTTGAGGTGGGCCACGAGGTGGCCGACTTCGGCGTCCAGCGACTCGACCATCGCGGCGTAGACCGCCATGCGCTTCGACTCGACCTGCTTCTCCTGCGCACTCAGCTGGGTCCAGCGTGGCCACGCCGGGTTTCCGACATAGGCCTGCGTGTCTTTGGGCAGGATGCCGAGGGCTTTCATGCGTTCGAGACGGCGCTCGCGGATCACGTCATAGCCCACGTCGTACTTGCCTTCGTACTTGTGGATGTATGCGTCCCGCGCCTGCAACGGCCAATGCGGCGCCGTGAACGCCAGATACCCGAAGAAGGGCCGGCCATCACCCTTGTTCGCGTCGATGTACGAAGTGAGCTTCGATGCGAAATACTCGCTGGAATAGAAGTCCTTCGGGATCTGCACCTCCTTGCCGTTCTCGCGGTAGAGCGCCATCGGCGTCTTGTTGACATCGAAGGTGATGATGCCAGTCTGGTCGAAATGGCTGGCACCGCCGTTCATCATGGCAAAGGACTGCTCGAAGCCGCGGTTCGGCGGGGCGTGCTCCTCCTTCACGCCCAGATGCCACTTGCCGGCCATGTAGGTGTGGTAGCCCGCATCCTTCAACAACGCCGGGAAGGGCACGGCGCGGTCCGTGAGGAAGCCTTCGTAGCCGGGCCGGCTGCGCTGCTGCGGTGTCAGCAATTCGGCCATGCTGCCGAAGCCCACCTGGTGGTTGTCCGCGCCCGTCATCAGCATGGCGCGCGTCGGCGAGCAGAACGGCGAGGCATAGAAGCTCGTCATCCGCATCCCGTCCTTCGCGAGCGCATCCAGGTTCGGTGTCGCGATCTCGCTGCCGAAGGAGCCCAGGTCCGAATAGCCCAGGTCGTCGGCCACGATCAGGAGGATGTTCGGCCGGCGCGCAGTGGAGCCGGTCGATGCATCCGGGCCGGCCGCCATTGCCGCGCACTGGGCCGCCGTAAAGACCGCTGCGAGCATGAACTTCAGCGCCCCGACTGCGGCGGTTCTTTCTCTGTTCCTCATGGGTGTTGTCCTGGTGCGGTCAGAGCTTGATGCAGACATTGCGCAGCTCCGTGTAGAACTCGAGCGAATGCACGCCGCCCTCACGGCCGATGCCCGACGCCTTGGCGCCACCGAAGGCGGTGCGCAGGTCGCGCAGGAACCAGCTGTTGACCCAGCAGATGCCCACTTGCACCAGCTTCGCGACGCGATGGGCGCGGCCCAGGCTCTCGGTCCAGACGGTGGTGGCCAGCCCGTAGTCGGTGGCATTGGCCAGTGCGATCGCCTCGTCTTCCGTGTCGAAGGGTGCGATGTGGCAGCAGGGGCCGAAGATCTCTTCGCGGATCACGGCGGCCGTCTCCGGCAGGCCGGTCCAGATGGTCGGTTGCACCCAGTGGCCGTCCGCGAGCGCGTCCGGCATCTCCGGCACGCCGCCGCCAGTGACCACCGTGGCGCCGGCCTCTGCCGCCTTGCTGTAGTACGACAGCACCTTCTGCTGATGCTCGCGCGAGATCAACGGGCCAAAGTTGACGCCGGCCTCCATCGACGGCCCGGGCTTGAGCGCCTCGGCCTTCGCCTTCAGGGCCGCGACGAACTTCTCGAAGATCGGCCGCTGTACGTAAACGCGCTCGGTTCCGAGGCACACCTGCCCGCAGTTCTCGAAGGCCGAGCGCGTGATGCCTGCCACGGCCTTGTCGAAATCGGCGTCGGCGAACACGATCCCCGCGTTCTTGCCGCCCAGCTCGAAGGAGACCGGACGCACGCCCTTGGAGGCCGCCCCCATGATGGCCTCGCCGGTGCGCGTCTCGCCGGTGAAGGTGATGCCGTCGACTCCGGGGTGGCGCGTGAGGAACTCGCCGGCCGACCCCGGCCCGAAGCCGTGCACCACGTTGTAGACCCCCGGCGGAATGCCGACCGCGTTCATCACCTCGCCAAGCAGCGTCGCGGTGGCGGGCGTCTCTTCCGATGGCTTGACGACCACCGTGTTGCCGCAGGCCAGTGCCGGGCCGACCTTCCATGTCATGAGCAGCAGCGGCAGGTTCCACGGGCAGACCACGCCGATCACGCCCAGCGGCGAACGAACGGCATAGTTGACCGCCTGGCCGCCATCGGGCGTGGCCATCTCGAAGCTTTCGGTCGGCACGTTCTTCACGATGTCGGCGAACACCTTGAAGTTGGCCGCGCCGCGCGGGATGTCGACGTGCGAGGCCAGCGCATGCGGCTTGCCGGTGTCTGCCATCTCGGCCTGCAGGAAGTCATCGAAGCGGCGGTTGATCTCGTCGGCGACTGCGTGCAGCAGCTCGACGCGCCGCACGACGCTCATGCGGCCCCACTCGCCCGTGAGGGCCTTGCGCGCCGCTTGCACGGCGGCATCGACCTCAGCAGCGCCGGCCTCGTGCACCAGGCCGATCAGGCCGTTGTCCACTGGCGCACGGTTCTCGAAGGTCTTCGAGGTGGCGACGAATTCGCCACCGATGAAGTTCATGAACTGCTTCATCGCTCGAGTCCTCAGGTCAGCACGCTCAGGAAGGCGTCGTTGAGCTTGCGGTCGTGATAGAAGATCGCGCGCCCCAGTTCGTCGTCGGTCCACACCAGCGGCGGCTTGTCCGGGTAGTAGATGTAGCCGCCCGAGAACACCTCGTTGCGGTTGCCACTCGGGTCGAAGAAGTAGATGGTCTCGCCACGCGTGATGCCATGCCGCGTCGGGCCGATGTCCAGCGATACGCGCTTCTTTGAGATGATGTCGGCCGCCTTCAACACCTCGCCCCAGTTGTCGAGCAGGAAGGAGGCATGGTGGAACTTGTTCTTCTCCGCATGGCGGATGAAGGCGATGTCGTGCGGCTTGGTCGAGCAGGTCAGGAAGGCCGCGATGTGCATGCGATCCGGGCCGGCCACGACGCTCTCGGAGAGCTGGAAGCCGAGCACTTCGGTGAACAGCTTCATGGTGCCGTCGAGGTCGTCGCCGTAGAGCAGGCAATGGTCGAAGCGCGAAGGGGCCATGCCCTTGAGATCGTCCGGGTACACCTCGGGGTTCTCGTAGGACATGCCGTTGCCGACCTTCTCCTTCTCGGCGAAGAGTTCGATCGAATGGCCGGTCGGCACGGTGAAGCGGAAGCGCTTGCCGGTACGCAGGTGCTCGCCGGCCTCGATCCATTGCATGTCGGTGGCCAGGCCGCTCGCCTTCACGTCGGCGGCCAGCTTGTCGAGCGTGGCCGGCGAATCGACGCGGAAGCCCATGAAGTCCATGCCCGCTTCCTCGGCCTCGCGCAGCACGACGCTGTGATGGTCATGCTCGTCCCAGGCCTTGAGGTAGACACGGCCCTGCGCATCGCGCGCGGTTTCGATCAGGCCGATGACCTGGGTGTAGTGCTTGACTGCGGCAGGCAGGTCGAGCACGCGGATCTGTACATGTCCGGGACGCAGAACGCCAGTGATTGCCATGATGGTCTCCTTTGGGGTGGGGTCAGTGGGGGGTGATCGGATGTGGTTTCTGGCGCCGCTCGAGGCAGCGCGCGAGGGTGGCGACGGCCTGCACTTGCAGGTCGCTTTGGGGATAGGCGCGGCAGGCCAGCACGTAGCCCTCCGCCTCTTCCTTCGCGCTGACATGGCGGCGGCTCATGCGGTCGCGCCGCACGGCGCCCGACTCGATGCGGACCTTGCAGACGCCGCAGCCACCGCCGCGGCAGCCGACAGGGATGCCCCGGCGGCCGAGTTGCTCCATGCCGCCGAGCAGCGTCTGGTCGGCACGGCACGCATAGCGTTCCTGCGTGTTGCCGATGGCGACGACGAACTTCGTGATGGCGAGCGGCATGTCACAGCGCCTTGAAGAGCGGGCTGCGCGGTGCAGCGGACGCGGCATCGGCGGCGGTGAAGAACTTCTCGGTGTAGATGTCGCGTTCGAAGAGCCGGCCCTGCATCAGCGTGGCGATGCAGGCCTCGGTCATCGGCGGCGGGCCGCACAGATAAGCCTTGTGGCCGCGGAAGTCATTCGCGAAGTGGGCCTTGAGCGCCTCGTGGGCATAGCCGCGTGCGCCGGTCCATTCGGCGCCCTCGGGCAGGTCCGACAGCACCGGGACGTACGTGAAGTTCGGGTGCTGGTCGGCCAGTTGCTCGAACAGGTCGCGGAAGTACAGCTCTTCTGTGTTGCGTGCACCCTGAATGAGTGTGATCGGCAGCGTGCAGCCTTCGGCCAGCAAATCCAGCACCATCGACTTCGGGCTCGACAGTCCGGAGCCGCCCGCCACGAAGATCATCGGCAACCGGGCCGACTTGCGCACGAAGAAGCGGCCGTTGGGCGCGGTGAAGCGCAGGCGCTGGCCGACCTGCAACTCGTCATGCAGCCATCCCGTCGCGCGGCCCTGCGGCACGCGGCGGATGTGCAGTTCGATGAGGTCCTCGCTCGGCGCGTTGGCAATCGAGAAGGCGCGCTCGCCTTCGACGCCGGGCACATGCAGCATCACGTACTGGCCGGCCTGGAATTCCGCGCGCCGGTCGGTGCGAAGCCACAGGCCGCGGATGGTTGGCGTGAGCATGCGGGCCTCGACCAGCTCGGCCTCGTAGTCGCCGAGCTGGAGGAACTGCGCGTCCGGGTCTTCGTCGATCTCGGCCTCGATCACCAGGTCGGCTTGCGCCATCGCGCAGCAGGCGAGGATCTTTCCTTCGTCGCGCTCGAAGTCCATCAGCGCGAAATTCGAAGCCTCGCCGTGGTCGTATTCGCCTTCGAGGACCTGCACCTTGCAGGTGCCGCAGACGCCGTGGCCGCACGCATGCGGAAGCCACACACCCGCGCGCAGGCAGGCGTCAAGCACGGTCTGGCCGTCACGCGCCGGGACGCCCTGCCCCAGCGGCTCGATCATGATCTGGAAGCTCATGGCATCGCTCCTTGCACTTCAGCTCGACGAGCCCTTGATGCCCTTCAGGCCGGGCGTGCGGAAGCGAATCGCCGACTTGTGCACGAGGCCGTTGTCCGCCAGCGACTTCGCGGGGTCGGGCGTGAAGGGCTTGCCGGAGTCGAACCACTGGGTGCGGCTCCAGTCGATCTTTTCGAAGTCGGGATGGCTGCCATAGACGCCGGGCAGCACATCGCTCTGCAACGCGCCGAAGGGCATGGCGGCAGGAAGCGGCAGGCAGACGGGCGAGCAGAACAGCAGGTGGTCGTCCCAGCCGATGTAGAGCAGGCGGTTGCCGTGAAAGCGGTCTTCGCTGTCGGCCACGGTGCCGGTGTAGTCGGGGGCGAGTGCAACGACAGACATGTAGTTCTCCTTTTTGGGGTGAGCTCCGCCCACGCCGTGCGCGAGGCACGGCGGGAGCAAGGAGCGATGAGTTTCAGGCCGCCTTGGCCTGCGCGGAGAGGTCCTGGCCGGTCCAGCGCTCCCAGTTCGCCTTGTCGGGCGAGCTGTTGAATTCGCCGTTGTCCGCGCCGTCGTTGATGTGGTAGTACTGCAGGACCGCCGCCAGCGGGTTGAAGCCCGGCGCCGTCGGGTCGGTGCCCTCGGGGAAGCAGTTGCCCTGGTAGATCTGGTGCACCGGCAGCCAGGCCTGCACGTACTTCTCCGGCTCGCCGTCGAAGACGTCCTTGCAGCCGTCTGAGCAGAAGTGATGCTTCATGCCGTGATACGTGCTCTCGCGGTAGCAGATCCGAGTCGGGTCGTCCGGCTCGGTGAAGGCCATCGGGATCTGGCAGACCTGGCACAGCATCGGCAGCGTGTTGTTGAACCAGCGCTTGCCCTGCTGTTCCTGCTCGGACAGCCATTCGAAGCGCGGGCGGTACAGGGTGTCGAAGGTGTCGGGATACTTCTCGGCCAGCCACGCCATTTCGTCGGGCTTCGGCACCCAGACGTTGAAGTCGGCGGCATGGCCGTAGTTGTTGAAGATGGCCCAGGCCTCGTGCGAGATGCGGCTCTTTTCCTTCGCGGCCACGTCGTGGTACTTGGGCATGCGGATGCCGTAGCGCGCCAGGTCCTGGAACAGCGCGCCGCCGTTCTTCTCGAAGTACATCTCCCACGCCTCCGACCAACTCATCACGCGCTTGGGCAACATGTAGTCCATCATCATGGCCACCAGCGTGAGCAGGCGGTAGCCGCGCCAGAACCACTTGTCGACCCACTTCTGCACGATCGGCACGTTGTCGGGGTCCTGCTCGAGGATGAACTTCACCACTTCCAGCCCCAGCGTCATGTGGCGCGATTCGTCGCTCTGCGCGGAGAAGCCGAAGGTGACGGTCGCCATGTCGCCGTTGTAGGCGGCGCCGCTCATGAAGGGCATGAACAGCAGGTTGGTCAGCACGTATTCGAAGGAGAACGAGATCGCCGTGACGAACTCGAAGGGCCCCGCCGACATCGCATCCTCGAAGTAGCTCTTGGGCACCGACAGGTACCACACGCGGTCGTGCATGTGCTGCGGGTCATGCAAGCCATGGAAGTACTTGTTGAAGTGGCTGATGGTGTGGAACTGCGTCTGTGCATGGCGCAACTCGTCGATCGACTGCATCTGGCAAGCCACGCGCGCCCCCACGCCGCGGAAGGAACGCCCGGCCATCGCGTAGCCACGGTGCGCTGCGTACTCCAGCGGAGAGACGCCGGTGAGAAAGAGCTTGAGCGTGTTCAGGTAGCGCGGGTCGCTGATGTTGAACTGCCCGTTGTTCTGCTGGAACGCGTCGATGATGGCGTAGAGCTTCTTCTCCTTCTCGCCCTGGAACTTCCAGTAGGCGTCCATCGTCAGGCGGAAGGGGTCTTCCCACTGGTCCCAGTCGTGGATCTTGATGCCTTCGAACTTGTCGAAGGGGAAGACGTCGTCCATCGACTGGTAGGTGGTGTCCCATCCGAGGCCGCGGGTCATCATCGCGTAGCGCTCCTTGAGGCCGAGGCGCGCTGCGGGCCGCTTGGTTGTGTCTGCTTGGGTCATCGTGAAGTCCTTGGATGCGAGGGCTCAGGCGCCCCAGTGGAGGATGAATTCGTCGTCGCTCTCCTCGATGCTTCCGGAGAGCGAGATGAGGCTCAGGTGGATCTCCTGCAGGTCCCAGCGGCGGCCGACCAGCGCCTCGACCGATTCGCGCCGGATCACCAGCCGGCCGGGCGCATCGATCTTCACCATCGCGGGGTATTCGTTGACTTGCGCGTCGGGGTTGTCGGCCACGATGGCATCGACGATGGCGCGGGCGGCCTCGCCGGCTTGCAGCGCGATGAAGACGGGCGGTCGGGACAGTTCGGCAGTGGCTGTGGTCATGGGGTCTCCTTGATGGCGGGATGCATGGGGTGTTGGGTGGGGTTCAAGTCGCGATGCCGAGTCGTGCGACGCGCGCATCGAGCGCGCTGCGCAGCTCCTGCAAGGTGGCATCGCTCTCGCCTCCGATGGCCAGCGCGGCCAAGGGCGCGAGCGCCTCGACGATCTGGTCGCGCCAGCCGGCGTACCACTTGGCGAGCAGCGCGGCATTGGCAGGCGACTCCGTGGCGGCGGTCTTGAGCGTGGCATCGACCCAGCGCACGTTCTCGTCGAACCATTCGTTCATGAACTCGGTCAGCATGGCCAGCGCATTGCCGGTCGCGCCGCTCTTCGCGTTGACGTAGTGGCGGTACACCAGCGGGTACATGAAGCCGTCGAACACGAGGTTCTGCGCGACGAAGACTTCGAACCAGTCACGGGTCACGAACAAGTTCTCCATCAGCCGGCGCACGCCCTGCCAGGCGGGGTGCGACAGCCACGCCTCCTTGCCTGCGTCCAGCGCATGGCCCGAGTTGCCGTCCAGTTGCAGGCCGATGCGCGAGAGGTACTGCGCGATGCCAAGGCGGTCCATGGCCGCGAAGACGAAGGGCTGTGTGATGGCCGTGCCGTAGCCGTAGCCGCAGCAGAAGCTGTGGTTCATGTTGGCGCCCCATTCGTAGTGGCGCAGCGGCACGAGCAACTGTTGCAAGGATGCCCGGGTGCTGGCGTCGGCCTGCGCCAGCAACTGGCGCTTCTCGGCGAATTCGAATTGGCGGTCGGCGCCCTCCTGCTGGCGAGCGCGCGTCATCGTGTACACGCCGTAGTAGAAGTGGCGCGGGTCCTTGAAGCTGTACCAGTCGGCCATCACGATCGCCGTGCGGCGCTTGTCGTACAGCTCGTGCTGCGGGTCCCACAGCGGGCGGTAGTGGAAGTTGGCGGTGGGCTGCATGTCCAGCGTGGCTTCCTGATAGCGCGAGGCGGGCTTGTCGCCGAGCCGTCGCGCCACATGCGAGAAGGTCTGCCGGATGGGGCGGATGTCGGAGGTCTTGATGTCGACTTGCACGGGGTTCTCCTGCGGGTTTCGGGTTGGTGCGAGGGGTGGGTTCAGTGATCGATGCCGGGTGCGCCGTAGCGCCACTTCATCCGTTCGTAATCGAGGCGCGCACCCTCCTCGGTCGTCAGGTGCCGCACCTCGTGGCGTGCGCAGAATTCGCGGAACTGGTGGAACTGCATGACGAGTTCGACGGCAAGGTCCGGATCGCCGATGGCGAATTCGAATTCGATGAAGCGCGTGTCGCGCGTGCCGGTCACGCGGACGAAGCACGGTTGGCCGGTGACTTGCGCGGCGCTGGCGCCGGCGTTGGCATTGCGGTGGTCGGGCAGCGAAGTCATCACTTGTTCAATCCATCACTTGGCGGGCAGCAAGAGCGCCACCCGTGACAAGAAGGGCAACGGCCGTGCCAGCGCGCCTAAGTGATTGATTTGTATGACCCCCTTCGCGCCGGGGGTGCGGATCACCGGGTAGTCCCGGATCTTCGATTGATCAATTGCTGCGGTGCAGCTTGATCAAATGATGAAATGCCGTCCGCCGCTACGAAGCGGGCAGGCCTTCCTTCTTGAGTCGGTAGGCCAGCTGCGGGCGCGTGATGCCCAGCAGTCGCGCCGCCTGCGACAGGTTGCCGTTGGCACGCTGCATCGCCGTCTGCATGAGGCGCTGCTCCAGAGAGGCGATGTCGATGTTCTGCTCGAGCACCTGCGCGCACAGGGCATCCAGTGCGTCGGTCCCGCCCTGCGTGATCTGGCCGGCCGCGTCGAGCCGCCCGTCGTCGCGTGCCTGCGCGGCCGTGCCCCACAGGTGGGACGCTTCGATCTCGCCGTGTTCCGGCGCCAGCAGCACCGCGCGTTCCACGGCGTTTTCCAACTCCCGGATGTTCCCCGGCCACGGGTGGCGGAGCACCTCGCGCATCGCGCGGTCGGTCAAGCCGCGCAGCTTCTTCTCATAGAGCGCGCCGAACTTCTCGATGAAGCGGGTCACCAGCGCGGGAATGTCGGCCGTGCGCTCGCGCAGCGGCGGGATCGTGATCGGGAAGGTGTTGAGCCGGTAGAAGAGATCGCTGCGGAACTTGCCGGTGCGCATCGCCGCTTGCAGGTCGACATTGGTCGCCGCGACGATGCGCACATCCACCCGCATCGGCTGCTCCGCGCCGAGCCGCTCCACCTCGCCGGTCTGCAAGACGCGCAACAGCTTCACCTGCGTGGCCGCCGGCAGGTCACCGGCCTCGTCCAGGAACAGCGTGCCGCCGTTCGCACGCTCGAAGCGGCCGGCGCGCGCATGGTGGGCGCCGGTGTAGGCGCCCTTCTCCACGCCGAACAATTCGGCTTCGATCAGGTCGGCCGGAATGGCCGCGCAGTTCACGGCGATGAAGGGCTGGTTCGCGCGCCGGCCGTTGTCGTGCAGCCAGCGGGCGAACAGTTCCTTGCCGACGCCGGTTTCCCCGAGCAGCAGCACCGTGATCGCACTGTTGGCAGCCGTGCGCAGCAGATCGAACGCCGCGCGAAAGGCCGGCGACACGCCCACCAGCTTCTGGTCGTATTCGCGGCGCGGCTGCAAGCTGCGCACATGCTCCATGCCGAGGTTGAACTCGATCAGGCGCTCGGCAATCCGGTGCTGTCGGAAGTAGCTCAGGTAGCGCTCATCGGCCCACTCCTCGGCCGGATGGCCGACGATGCGGCATCGGCTGTCGCCCATGCTCTTGCACTCGGTTTCCTTGTAGACGATGAGCCGTCCCATGAAGGCGCTGGTGTAGCCGGACGCATAGCCGATCTGCGACCAGCACTGCGGGTCTTCCCCACAGCCGAAGTCGGCCACGTGCGCCTCGCACTCCCAGGAGTTCTCCCAGAGGAACTCGCCGTAGAAATGCTGCGTGGCCAGGTCCATCTCGAGATGGACCTTCTCGACATGTACGATGCCTTCGATGGAATGCAGGCGCGGCCCCAGCATGAAGGCGTCCTCGGTGCGCATGCCGGCGCGGCGCTCCCTCACGGCGAGTTCGCCATCGCGCTGACCGGAGGCGAATCCCATGTGCACGAGCAAGGCCCGCGCGCGCTCTACCCCAAGCGTGTCGAGCAGCGCACGCCGCAGTTCCCGGAATGCCTGCGCGTGCAACAGCAGCATGCGCTGCTCGTCCAGCCAGATGTGGCCTGAACCGGCGTTGAAGCGCAGGAGAGAAAGCAGTTCTCCCACGTTGTCTCCTGAGTCGTTCTGAATGCTGCACGCATGCTAAGGCGTTCTCCGGCAAATCACCGATCGCTTACCCCAGTGCGTCGCGTGGCAGCTTTCGCCGACGCCTTCAGGCCACGACCACCCGGCGAGGATCGGCCGCTACGAGGATCTCCGCGCGCTCGGCCGATGGCGGGTAGATCCACTCCGTGTTGATCTGGTGCTTCAGGGCCTTCGCCTTCGCCCCCTCCATCTTGACCTCCCGCGTCCAGCCCTCGGTGTAGACGGCGCCCCAGGGACCGAGGTCCAGGCAGGTCACGTACTTCGGCTGGCTGTACGGGATCTTCTCCAGGCCAAGCAGGTCGGCCGCGACGTTGTGGCCCGCCGAACGACCCAGCGCCATCGCGTGCTGGCATGACATCAGGGCGAAATTGCCCTCGTCATCCGTCGCCGCCAACGCCGCGTCCCCCGTGGCAAAGACCTTCGGCACGCCGGTCACCGCCAGGTTCCGGTCCACATGGAGGCGGCCGATCGCATCCCGTCGACCCGGAATCTGCTCGGTCAAGTCGGTCGCTCGCATCCCGCCGGTCCAGATCACGGTCATGGCCTCGATGCGTTCACCGGTGGACGTGAGCAGTCCGTCGGCATCCATCTTCTCCACGGAAGTCCCGAGCTTCCAGGTCACGCCCTGGTCCCTCAACGCCTTCTCGATCACCGGCCGAGGACCCGCGCCAAGCTCCGGCCCGATGGCGCTTTCCCGCTCGATGATCACGACCCGCGCTTCCGTCTGCCCGCCCATGATCTTCCGGATGCGCGCGGGCATCTCGGCCGCGGTCTCGATCCCGGTGAATCCCCCGCCCACCACCACCACGGTATTGCGGGCGCGCGTCGAAGGCAGGTTCGCCAGCTTCCTCAGGTGCTGGTCGAGTTGCACCGCTTCCTCGAACTGGTCGACACTCAGGCCATGCTCGCGCAGGCCCGGCACCGACGGCCGGAACAGGCGGCTTCCCGCGGCCAGCACGAGCCGGTCATACGCAAGGCTTGTGCTGGCGCCGTGGGAATCCACGACATCGACCTCCTGGCTGCCCGTGCGGATCGCCCCCACCCTGCCCTGCTGGTAGCGCACGCCAGCGGCGGCGAATACAGCGCTCAGCGGCGCCTTCATCGCTTCCACCGGCGGTTCGTAGAAGCGCGGGCGCACATGCAGCGCCGGTTCCGGCGCCACCAGCAGGATTTCGACGGACCCGTCAGCCTTGCCCGCCAGGTCGAGCGCACGCGCGGCACTCAAGGCGCTCCACATGCCGGCAAACCCGGCGCCTACAACCAGGATTCGTTGTGTCATTTCGATGCTCCAGTGTTGGGTGATTCGGTGGTTTCCGTCGGCGGATCGTGATGGACGCGCGCCGCCCGGTCTTCATGACGGGGCATGTCGCCCAGCGTCATACGGCGACTCTACGAGTCGTAGTTAAATAAGGCAAGAACCAACTACGACAAACTTTGTCCTTGTTTGATACCATGCGCAACATGGCAGTTGCCGCAGGTCCGGAGAGGACCGGTCGATTCATCCTTTTTGTTGTGCAAGGAGACTGAAATGAATGTCCGTTCAAGAGCGCTGACGCAATGGATTGCGGCCAGCGCCGTCATCATGGCTACGACCTCCGTGATGGCCGCAGGCCCCGAAGCACCTCGCGAAGCGATCGCACCGGCTTTCTCCCACGCCATTGCCAACGTCCCCGGCAAGACGATGACGGCGCTGGTGGTGAGCTATCCGCCGGGTGGCAAGACGCCCGCGCATCGCCACGGGAAGGCCTTTGTCGTGGGCTACGTGCTGGAGGGCGCCATCCGCAGCCGCCTCAACGACGGCAAGGAGCAGGTGTTTCGCGCTGGCGAAAGCTGGACCGAAGTGCCCGGCACGCACCACAGCCTGAGCGAGAACGCGAGCGCCACCGAGCCCGCAAAGCTGCTCGCGATCTTCGTCGCGGACAGCAAGGACAAGGACCTGGTCGAGTTCGACAAGAAGAAGTAGCTGTCGGCTACCATGCCCGGCTTGCGTTTCCTACATCTCCGGAGAGCCATTGAGTCACATCAGCGTTGGGGTCGAGTACGGATTGCATTGCCTGCTGCACCTGTCAGGCCCGCCCACCGGCGTCGAGGTCGCGAGCGTGCGCAACCTGGCGGAACTGCAAGGCGTGTCCGTCGACTATGTGGCCAAGCTCTTCACCAAACTGGGGAAGGCCGGACTGACGGTTTCCACCGAAGGCAAGAACGGCGGCTTCCGGCTGGCCAAGCCCGCGAACGAGATCACCGTGCTTGACGTGGTGAATGCCATCGATGGCGTCAAGCCACTGTTCGAATGCCGCGAGATCCGCACGCGCTGCGCGGTCTTCGATGGCCAGGCGCCGCGCTGGGCCACGGCTGGCGTCTGTTCGATTCATGCGGTGATGCTCGATGCCGAAAAGCGCATGCGCGAGGCACTCGCATCGCAGACGCTGGCCGACATCGCAGCCCGCACGGGCGCCAAGGCCCCGCGCAGCTATGGCAATCACGTCGTTCGCTGGATGCAGAGCCGGACAACCCCGTCTTGAGTCCAGGGGGCCGCTGCGCCCCCGACGTCGTGGGCCGTTACTTCACCCACTTCTCCACCACGTCCCTGGGTATCTCGGTGCCGTGGTACTTCTTGAAGATCTCGTTCAACCTGCCATTGGCATGGTTCGCCTTCACCCAGTCGTTCACCCAGGCCAGCAGGGCGGGATCCTCCTTGCGCACCCCGATACCAAGGTCGTTGACCCGCAGGACGAACTTCTGCTCGAGCTGCCGGTTCGGCGCCTTCTGCACCATGGTCTGGAACAGGGCATTCGACGTGCCTACCAGGTCGGCCTGGCCGGTCACCACGGCCGTGATCACGCCGGCGTCGTCGTCGTAGCGCACCACGGTGGCGCCCTTGGCGTTCTGCGTGAGGTCGGTGTCCTGCGTGGTGCTGCGATTGACCGCCACACTCTTGCCGGCCAGGTCGGCCATGCTCTTCACGTTGAGGCTCTTCACGCCGCCCACCAGCGAGATCTGTGGGGCGTACGGTACCGAGTAGTCGATGACCTTGGCCCGCTCGGCGGTCCAGGCCAGGGTGGAAATGATGATGTCCGCCTTGCCGGTCTGCAGGTTCGGAATGCGGGTGGCGCCGACCGTGGGCACCACTTCCAGCGCCACGCCGAGGTCCTTGGCGAGCAGCACGGCCACGTCGTAGTCCGATCCGGTCGGCTTCATGCTCGCATCCGTCATCCCCGAGGGCGGCACGGCGAGGTCGATCGACACGCGGATCTTCTTGGCCGCGCGGATGTTGTCCAGCGTGTCGGCCTGTGCGCCGGACAGGGTCGTCGACAGGGCGGCCAGAAGCAATGCGCGGCGGAACAGGCTCTTGGGGCTCATCATGTTGTCTCCAGTGGTTGCGGGCAAAAAAACCTTCAAAGACCAGCGGCGAGGAACTGCCGGAGTTCCGCCGTCTGCGGCCGCTCGAACATGCCGGGGCCACCTTGCTCCCAGACGCGGCCCTTGTGCATGAACAGCGTGGTGTCCGCCACATTGCGCGCGAAGGCCATTTCGTGGGTGACGAGCACCATGGTCATCCCGCCGGCAGCCAGGTCGGCCATGACCTTGAGCACCTCGCCGGTGAGCTGCGGGTCGAGGGCCGACGTCACCTCGTCGAACAGCATCACCTGCGGCTCCATGGCGAGCGAGCGCGCGATGGCCACGCGCTGCTGCTGGCCGCCTGAAAGTTGCTCGGGATAGCTCTGGGCCTTGTCGGACAGCCCCACCTGCGCGAGCACGCGCGCGGTCAACTCCTTCGCCTCGGCGCGCGTCTTGCCCTTGCTGTGCCGCGGCGCCAGCGCGATGTTCTCGGCGGCCGTGAGGTGCGGGAACAGGTTGTAGCTCTGGAAGACGATGCCCACGTCCCGGCGCAATTGGCGCAGGTCGAGCCGGGGGTCGCTCACCTCGTGGCCGCACACCTGGATGCGGCCCTGGTCGATGTGCTCCAGGCGATCGATGCAGCGCAGCGCGGTGCTCTTGCCGGAACCGCTTCGGCCGATGATGGCAAACACTTCGCCCTTGTTCACGCTGAAGCTGACGCCGTCGAGCACCTTCAGCGCACCGAAGCTCTTGTGCACGTTGTCGAGCAGGATGATGCTCATGCCGCGGCAACCTCCACGCGATGGGCCACCAGCAGGCGGCGCTCCAGTTGCCGACTCCACCACGACAGCGGGAAGCACAGCAGGAAGTACAGGCCCGCGACCAGCATGTAGACGAGGAAGGGCTCGAACAGCGAGTTGTTCACCACCTGGCCGGCGCGCGCCAACTCGACGAAGCCGACCACCGAGGCCAGCGACGTGTTCTTGACGATCTGCACCATGAAGCCCACCGTGGGTGGAGTCGCAATGCGCAAGGCCTGTGGCAGCACCACCAGGCCCATCCGCTGCACCCTGGACAGCGCAAGGCACTCGGCGGCTTCCCACTGCGTGCGCGGCACAGCCTGGATGCAACCACGCCAGATCTCCCCGATATAGGCGCTGACGTAGATCGTCATCGAGATGCCGGCGGCCACCAGGGCCGGCAGGCTCAGGCCGACGATGCTGAGGCCGAAGTAAGCCAGGAACATGAGGATCAGCAACGGCGTGCCTTGCACCAGTTGCACGTAGGCTGTCGCCAGCCAGCGCAGCGGCCCGATGGGCGAGATGCGGCACAGGGCCACGATGAACCCGACCAGCCCGCCACCGACGAATGCGATGAGCGACAGCACCAGGGTCCAACCTGCTCCTTGCAGCAGGAACACGAGGTGATTCGAGTTGAAGGCGATGTTCACAGCGGCGTGCCCAGCTTGCGACGACGGGTGAACAGGGCCTGTCCCGCCGCCCAGAAGGCACCCCGCATCAGGAGGGACAGCAGGAGGTAGAACACCGCCACCACGGCATAGGTCTCGAAAGAGCGGAAGGTGTCCGACTGCACCCTGTTCGCGATGGCCGTGAGTTCTTCGGTCGAGATCTGCGATGTGATGGACGTGGCGAGCATCAGCAGCACGAACTGACTGGTGAGCGCGGGATAGACCCGCTCCATCGCCGGGCGCAGGATCACGTGCCAGTAGACCTGCGCGCGCGAGAGCGCAAGGCACTCCGCGGCCTCGATCTGGCTCCTGTGGATCGACTCGATGCCGGCGCGCATGATCTCGGTGGTGTAGGCGCCCACGTTGATGACCATGGCCAGCACCGCGGCGATGAACGCTGGCACCTTCAGCCCGATGCTGGCGAGCCCGAA
The DNA here is from genome assembly GCF_037889955.1 of Variovorax robiniae. Classification (NCBI taxonomy): domain Bacteria; kingdom Pseudomonadati; phylum Pseudomonadota; class Betaproteobacteria; order Burkholderiales; family Comamonadaceae; genus Variovorax; species Variovorax robiniae. The sequence goes on along the minus strand of NZ_JBBKZS010000011.1, from coordinate 71,790 downwards.
GTACACCAGGAAGATCTGCACGAGCAAGGGGGTGTTGCGGATCGCTTCGACGTAGATCGCGCAAGCGCGCGCCACCACCGGGTTGCGGCTGCCACGGCCGATCGCGCAGAGCGTGCCGATGAGCAGGCCGAGCAGCGTCGCGGCAAGCGACAACTTGAGTGTGAGCCAGGCGCCGTGCAGGAACAGCGGCCATTGCGCCAGCACGCTGGTGAAGTCGAACTTGTAGGTCATGCAAGCGCTGAGGGCGGTCCCACCTGCTGCACATGGTCCAGCTCGTGGTCGCGCGGTATCGATGCCTGTGCGCCCGCCCGGGTGACACACAGCGTGGCGGCCTGGATCCCGCGCATCACGGCGGAGTCCGTGGACTGTCCGGCCGCACGTGCGGCGCACATGGCGCCAATGAAGGTGTCGCCCGCGGCCGTCGTGTCCACCGTTCGTACGGCCAGCGCGGCAAAGTGACGGCAGCCGCGGTCGTCCGCGACAACCACCCCTTGACTTCCCATCGTCACCACCGCCGTCGACGGGCCTCGACGGCGGATCGACGTCGCCGCCGCGCCCGCGCTGGTGGCATCCACGACGGAAATCCGGGCCAGTTCCGAGGCCTCGATCTCGTTCATGACGATGACGTCGACCAGGGACCAGAGCTTGTCGGGCAGCTTGCAAACGGGCGCGGGGTTCAGCACCACGATCGCGCCCTTCGCATGCATGATCTCCGCCGCAAGGACAACCTCGTCCATCGGCACTTCGCACTGCAACAGCAGGAACTGTCCAGCGACTGCCCGTCCAAGGACCTCGGGATCCGCCTTCAGCAAATCATTGGCGCCAGGAACCAGGGTGATGCGGTTCTCTCCCTCGCCGTCGACCATCACGATAGCGACGCCGGTGGTTTCCCCGGCGCTGCGGACGTTGGTGACGTCGATCCCATCCGAAGCGAGGGCATTGCGCAAGGCCTCGCCGAAGTCATCGTGCCCCACACATCCCACCATGGCAACGCGTGCGCCTTGTCGAGCACAGGCTACAGCCTGGTTGGCACCCTTCCCGCCGGGGTTCGCCAGGAACCCAAGTCCTCGCAGCGTCTCTCCACCACGCGGGGCTCTCTCCACGCGGACCATCAGGTCCATGTTGAGGCTGCCGAACACGATGATCCCGGGACCGTCTGGCTGTGTCATGCGAACGCCCTCTCAGGAGACCCGCCGCGCGATGCGCTTCCGGCCGAGTCGTTGCGCCTTTGCGACCGCGGCGTCCTCGCGCAGGTTCGCACCGATCTCGAAGTGCTCGGCGAGCAGCGCATCCGCTTCGGATGCGTTCTTGCGCCTGATCGCCAACATGATCGCCTCGTGATGGTCGATGAGATAGGAGTCGACCTGGGGGACGTTCGCAATCAACTGCCTGCGCTCCATGTGCGACTGCTGGAGCAACTTGGCGACGGCTGCGTAGACGCTGGACAGCGCCGGGGAGTGGGCCGCCTCCACGATCATCGTGTGGAAGTGAAAGTCCGCTGCGCCGCCCTGCACCGGATCGTCGATGGTTTCCTTGATGGCCTGCAAGGCCTGCGAGATCTTCTCCAGGTCCGGTGCAAGCGCACGAGCGCACGCCAGGCGGATCGCCTGTCGCTCGATCGCGATGCGCGCCTGCATCACATCGTCGACGGCGCCCGCTTGCTGCGCGAGGACCAGGCTGAAGTAGTCGGCAAGTGCAGTGAAGTCCGGCTCCCGGACCACCGTCCCATAGCCGCGCCGGATCTCGACCGCACCCAAGGTTGCCAGCGCCCTCAGCGCCTCCCGGATGACCGGCCGACTGACGCCGAGCGCGCTGGCGAGGTCACGTTCCGGCAGGAGTCGATCGCCCGTCTTCAAGCGGCCTGTCAGCAGCTGGTCCCGAAGAAAGGACAGCACGCGGTCGTATCCATCCTCGTTCGCGTCGTCCTGCTGGACGATCTTGATCGACTTGCTCATCGCGCGGACTGACTCGACCATGGAACCTATCTGCTTCCCTGGTTCAGGAACTGCGCCGCTTCCCGCTCCAGGTCCGCAAGCTTCTCCACGCGGCGGCGGAAATGCGCTTCCGTCCTGAACTCCGATGCAAGGAACGTGTCGATGACGTCGCGGGCCACCTGGGGCCCCACGATCCAGGCGCCGATGCATAGAACATTGACGTCGTCATGTTCGACGGCTTGCCGAGCCACGAAGGTGTCGTGGCAGACCGCCGCACGAATGCCTGGAAACTTGTTTGCCGCGATGCAGGCGCCCGCGCCTGTGCCGCAGACGAGGATGACCCGCTTGACCTTTCCCTCGCGAATGAGAGAGATCGCATTGCGCGTGACGTCCGGAAAGTCGACCGGCGAATCGGAGGCCGCTCCGACATCGAAGACTTCATCGCAGTGTTGGGCGAGAACGCCAGCGACGAACCCTTTCAGGAGGAATCCGGCGTGATCGTTCGCGAGGCCAATCGCCGGCCAACGGGGTACCGCGATCGCGTGCGGTGAACGTGCTTCGTCTTCAGCCATCGGATTGACCCTTTCACTTCAGTCGCTGTCTCGACGTGCGCCATATCGGCGTTCGCCCAGTTGCCTTACCGTGGTATTACCAAGGCTAGACCAGCGCCTTGCAGGCTGTCAACAGCACTTGCCCGATCGGGCGAAGTCGCCCGAGGGTCTTCTGGTTGGACGAAGCTACAGGACCCCGCCTTGCCGGAGCGCGGCAATGGCCGCCGCATCCATGCCCAGCAGGTCGCCCAACACGCGCTCGGTGTCCTGCGCGAGCAGCGGCGGCGCGGCGCGCACGGGCATGCGCTGGCCATCGATGCGGTACGGTGGCGCCAGGACCTGCACGCTGCCCGTTTCGGGGTTGGGCAGTTCGGCCAGCAGACCGGCCTCCGCACTGCGCTGCGATTGCAAGGCCTCCAGCAGGCCCAGGACTTCGCCACAGGGGATGCCGGCGGCTGTCATGCGTGCCAGCAATAGTTCGCGTGGACGACGGGCCAGTTCGGCGCGCAGTTCTGGCAATAGCACATGGCGGTTCTGCGAGCGGGCTAAATTGGTGGTGAATCGCTCGTCGGCCGCCAGGTCCGGACGCTCCAGCACGTCGGTGCAGAAGCGCTGGAACTGCGCGTTGTTGCCCACCGTGATGACCACCGGGCCGTCGGCCGCATCGAACACGCCATAGGGCACGATGGACGGGTGCGCGTTGCCGTACTTGGGCGGGTCGTTGCCCATGAGCAGCGCCTCCATCCCGTAGTAGGCCGTGATCATCAGGCCGCAGTCGTACAGGGCCATCTCGACATGCCGGCCCTCGCCGGTGCGCTGCCGGTCGAACAGGGCTGCGAGGATCGCCTGCGCGGCGTACATGCCGGTGAACATGTCCACCGCCGCCACGCCGAACTTCAGCGGCCCCTGCCCCTCCTCGCCGTTGAGCGCCATCAGGCCGGCCTCGCCCTGCACCACCAGGTCGTAGCCCGGGCGCGCGGCCTCCGGACCATCGGTGCGGTAGCCGGTGATGGAGCAGTAGACCAGGCCAGGGTTGATCGCCTTCAGGGACTCATAGTCCAGCCCCATCTTCGCGATGCCGCCGAACTTGAAGTTCTGGATCACCACGTCGCTCTTCGCAGCCAACTCGCGGACCAGCTTTTGGCCCTCAGGCTTCTGCAGGTCCACGCCCACAGACTGCTTGTTGCGGTTGGCGCTGTTGAAGTAAGCCGTGTTGCGCGAGCCCACGCGAATGCCCCAGTCGCGCGTGTCGTCGCCGCGGCCGGGGTGCTCGATCTTGATGACTTCCGCGCCGAGGTCGCCCAGCGCCTGCGCGCACATGGGGCCGGCCAGCACGCGCGACAGGTCCAGCACGCGCACGCCGGTGAGTGGCAGGCGCGATGCGCCGGCCGCGCTCAACGCGGGCCTCGCAAGCGCGTGAAATCGGGTGTCTGCTTGGCCAGGAAGGCGTCGATGCCCGCTGCGGATTCGGCGCTGCCCTGCGCCTCGACCATGAATTCGGCTTCGCGGTCGAGCTGCGCATCCAGCGTGCTCGACACCGCCTCGCGGCACAGCGTCTTGATGCGCGCCATCGCCTGCTCGGGTCCGCCCGCCAGCCGCGTGGCCAGCGCGATGGCCTCGGAATCCGCACCGCCTGCTTCGGTGAGCCGATTGACCACGCCCAAGGCATGCAGGCGCTCGGCGCCGATGCGGTCGCCGGTCAGGCACATCTCTGTCAAGAACTGGCGCGGCAGCACCTGCGCCAGGAAGGCCGTCGCACCGCCATCGGGCGTCAGGCCCACCTTCACATAAGCGACGGAGAAGGTCGCGTCACGCGCGGCAACCAGCAGGTCGCAGCCCAGCGCCATCGACAGGCCAGCACCGGCCGCGCCGCCTTCCACCGCCGCGACGATGGGCTTGGGAAAGTCGCGCAGCAGGCGCACCAGGCCATGCAGGCCTTCGAGCTTCTCGCGCCGCTGCTCGGGCGTGAGCAGACGGCGCGTGGCGAGCGTGTTCAGGTCGCCGCCCGAACAGAAGTAGCCATCGGCGCCGGTCAGCACCACCGAGCCGATGGTGGCATCGTCCGCGGCCGATGCCAGTGCGTCGGCCAGCGCGCCGTACAGCCCCGGGCTGATGGCATTGCGCTTGCCGGGCGTGTGGATGGCCAGCACCAACACCGGGCCTTCGCGGCGCACGAGGATGGGAGGGATGGTTGCGGTGTCATTCATTGCACAGTCTCCTGGCCCAGCGCGATGTAGCGCGCCAGGTGATGGTCTTCGTCGCCGAGCTGATGGTCGATCATCACCAGCCGCTTGGCATAGTGCGACAGCGGCAGTTCCCAGGTCATGCCGATGCCGCCGTGCAGCTGGATGCATTCTTCCGCAACGCGGGTGCCGATGCGACCGATGCTGTACTTGGCCGCGGACAGCGCCTTCTCGCGATCGATGCGCTCACTGCCGTCGATCGCGGCAGCCGCATTGATGACGGCCGAGCGCGCCTGCTCGATCTCCAGCAGCAGGTCGGCCATGCGGTGTTGCAGCGCCTGGAAGCTGCCAAGCGGCACGCCGAACTGCTTGCGGATCCGGAGGTACTCGAGTGTGTCGCGCTTGGCGACTTCCATCGCGCCCAGCGATTCGGCGGCGAGCGCCAGCAGGCCCCAGCCGACGGCATGCTCCAGCACCGGGGCGCCCTCCCCCTCTGCACCGAGCAATGCATCGGCACGTACGCGCACGCTGTCGAGGAGCAGTTCCGCGGCACGCCCGCCGTCGATCCGGGGATAGCCGCGCCAACTCAAGCCCGGCGCGTCGCTCGGGACGAGGAACAGCGACAGGCCTTTCGCATCGCCATCGGCGCCACCGGTGCGCGCCGACACCAGCAGCAAGCCCGCTTGCTCGCCCTGCACCACGACCGCCTTGGCACCGCTCAGCGACCAGCCGTCATCGGATCGCTCAGCGCGCGTGGCAACGCGTGTCGACTCGTAGTGCGAACCCGGCTCCTCGTGCGCCAGCGCGGCGATGGTGCTGCCGTCGATCAGCGAGGCGATGCCTTCCTTCTGCGCATCGCTGCCGGCCTTCGCGATGGCGCGGCCTACGACCAGCGCGCCGAGGAAGGGCTCGACCACCAGGCCCTTGCCCAGGCTCTCGAAGACGACGGCCACGTCGAAACCGGCGCCGCCAAAGCCGCCCACCTCTTCGGGAAACAACGCGCCCAGTGCGCCGATCTCGGCCAGTTGCGACCAATGCGCACGGCTCAAGCCTTCGTCGCTGCCGGCGATGTGGTCACGCGAAGTGAAGCCGTACTGTTCCGCGATGAAGCGGTCCAGCGAGTCCGCCAGCATGCGGCGGTCTTCCGTGTGTTCGAAATTCATGGTGTGGTGCGCCTCACAGGCCGAGGATCATCTTGGAGATGATGTTCTTCTGGATCTCATTGGAGCCGCCGAAGATCGACAGCTTGCGGTTGTTGAAGTACTGCGCAGCCAGCGGTGCGGCCTCGGCCGGTCCGACCGGTGCCTCGTCCCAGCCCTCGTGCAACGCGGCTTCGATGAAAGGCTGCGCATACGGTCCCATGGCACGTCGCGCCAGCGAGGAAATCTCCTGCCGGATCTCGGTGCCGCGGATCTTGAGCATGGAGCTTTCCGCGCCCGGCACGCCGCCACCGGCGACGGCGGCGATCACGCGCAGGTTGGTGGTCTTCATGTTCTCCAGGTCGATCTCGACCCGGGCCAGCCGCGTGGCGAACAGCGGGTCCTGCGCCAGCGGTCGCCCGTTGCGCTGCACCTTCGATGCGATGCGCTTGAGCTTTTCCAGCGCCGCGACGGAGAAGCCCACGCCCGCAATGTTGGTGCGCTCATAGGTCAGCAGGTACTTGGCGCAGGTCCAGCCCTTGTCCTGCTCGCCCACCAGGTTCTCGACCGGCACCCGCACGTCGTTGAAGAACACCTCGTTGACCTCATGCTCGCCGTCGAGCGTGATGATCGGCCGCACTTCCACGCCGGGCGATTTCATGTCGACGAGCAGGAAGCTGATGCCCGACTGGGCCTTCGCTTCCTTGTTGGTGCGCACCAGGCAGAAGATCATGTTGGCATGCTGGCCCAGCGTGGTCCATGTCTTCTGTCCGTTGACGACATAGTGGTCGCCGTCGCGCACCGCTGTCGTCTTGACGGACGCCAGGTCCGAGCCGGAGCCGGGCTCCGAGTAGCCCTGGCACCACCAGTCGTCGCCGTTCAGGATGCGCGGCAGCCAATGCTGCTTCTGTGCCTCGTTACCGAACTTGATGAGCACCGGCCCCAGCATGCTGACGCCGAAGGGCACGATGCGCGGCGCAGCGGCCAGCGCGCACTCGTGCTCGAAGATGAATTTCTGCACCGCGCTCCATCCCGGGCCACCGTACTGACGCGGCCAGTGGTTGGCCAGCCAGCCGCGCTCGTGCAGGATGGCATGCCACTGCACCGAATCCTCGCGCGTCAGGCGCAGGCCGTTCCGGACCTTGTGCGAGAGCCGCTCGGGCAACTTCTCGCGCAGGAACTGCTGCACCTCGCTGCGGAAGGCCTCTTCTTCGGGGGTGAACTTCAGATCCATGTGAAGGCCTCTTCTTCAGAAAATCTCGAACAGGCCTGCCGCGCCCATGCCACCGGCGATGCACATCGTCACCACGCCCCACTTGGCCTTGCGGCGGCGGCCTTCGAACAGGATGTGGCCCGCCAGCCGTGCGCCCGTCATGCCGAAGGGATGGCCGATGGAAATGGCGCCGCCGTCCACGTTGAGCCGCTCGGCCGGGATGCCCAGCGTCTGCTGGCAATAGATGGATTGCGAAGCGAAGGCTTCATTGAGTTCCCACAGGTCGATGTCCTCGACCTTGAGATCGAAGCGCTTCAGCAACTTGGGCACCGCGAACACCGGGCCGATGCCCATCTCGTCAGGCTCGCAGCCGGCCACCGCCAGGCCGCGGAAGGCGCCCAGCGCTTGCAGGCCCAGGCGCTCGGCCTCCTTTGCTTCCATCATCACGCAGGCGCTGGCGCCATCGGACAGTTGCGAGGAGTTGCCCGCGGTGACGAACCTGTCGGCGCCCTTCACCGGCGCCAGCTTGGCCAGCGACTCGTAGGTGGTGCCGGCGCGATTGCAGGTGTCGTGGTCCACCGTCACCTGCTTCTTGCTGACCTCGCCGGTCTCCTTGTTCGTCATCGCCATGGTGGTGGTCACCGGCACGATCTCCTCGCGATAGCGGCCGGCCTCCTGCGCTTCTGCGGTCTTGCGCTGGCTGTCCACCGAGAAGCGGTCTTGCGCCTCGCGGCTGATGCCGTAGCGCTGCGCCACGATGTCGGCGGTGTCGATCATCTCCATGTACAGCGCCGGCTTGTGCTCGACGATCCACGGGTCCATGCCCGAGTTGCCGTCTTCGCGGGTGCGGATGCCGGAGATGCTTTCCACCCCGCCCGCGATCATGGCGGGCGCACCGTCCACCACGATGCGCCCCGCAGCCATGGCGATGGTCTGCAAGCCCGAAGCACAGAAGCGGTTGACCGTGGTGCCGGCGATGCTGAGCGGCAACTCGGAGCGGATGATGGCCTGCCGCGCGATGTTGCGGCCGGTGATGCCCTCTGGATACCCGCAGCCAAGGATTGCGTCCTCGATCAAGGCCGGGTCGATGCCCGAGCGCTCGACCGCGGCGCGCACGGCGAAGCTGGCCAGCGTCGGGCCGGGGGTGATGTTGAATTCGCCGCGGTGCGACTTGGTGAGCGGCGTGCGGGCGGTGGAGACGATGACGGCCTGGCGCATGGACTTGTCCTTGAAGTTTCTGGGTGAGCGCCGCCCTCCCCCGACCTTGGGGGATGCGGCATGGACGGATGTGATTCAGCCCTGCGGCTGGTTGAGGCTGGCGAAGTCCTTGCCCTCGGCCACGAGCTTTTCGAGCAGCGGCGCGGGCTTCCAGAACAGCGGATCGTCCTTGGCGAAGGTGCGGATGTCTTCCAGGATCTTCGGCAGGCCCACGGTGTCGGCGTACTTCATCGGGCCGCCGCGATGGCGCGGAAAGCCGTAGCCATAGAGGAAGGTCGCGTCCACATCCAGCGGCCGCAGCGCGATGCCTTCGGCCACCACCTTGGCGCCCTCGTTGACCATCGCGGCCATGTAGCGGCGCATGATTTCGTCCACCGTGAACTTGCGTGGCGTGATGCCCTTCTTCTGCCGTTCAGCATCGACGATCGCCAGGACTTCAGGATCTTCCTGGCCCGCGCGCGCGCCCTGGGGATAAAGGTAATAGCCGCGGGCGGTCTTCTGCCCGAACCAGCCGCGCTCGCAGATGCGGTCGGCCACCTCGACGTAGCGCGCCTTCGGGTCACGCGTGCCCGCCCTGCGCTTGCGAGTGGCCCAGCCGATGTCCCCGCCCGCCAGGTCCGAGACCTGGAAGGGTCCCATCGGGTAGCCGAAAGCACGCACTGCGGCATCGATCTCGTAGGGACTGGCACCGTCTTCAAGGATGTGGTCCGCGGCCTGCCGGTACACAGCCAGGATGCGGTTGCCGATGAAGCCATCGCACACGCCGGCGCGCACAGCCACCTTCTTCATGCGCTTGGCCAGCACGAAGGCGGTGGCCACCACGTCGGCGCTGACCTTGCCCGGCACCACGATCTCCAGCAGCTTCATGATGTTGGCCGGGCTGAAAAAGTGCAGGCCGACCACGTCCTGTGGGCGCGAGGTGCTGGCCGCGATGGCATCGATGTCCAGGTAGGAGGTGTTGGTCGCCAGCACGGCGCCGGGCTTGCACACACGGTCCAGCTCCTTGAACACGGCCTTCTTGACCTCGAGGTCCTCGAACACCGCTTCGATCACCAGGTCCACGCCGGCGAAGGAAGCGTAGTCGGTGCTGCCGGTGTAGCGGGCCATCACCGTGGCCTTGGCCTCGGCCGTCATGCGACCCTTGGCGACCAGGCCGTCATAGACCTTCTCGACGTTGGCGCGGCCACGATCGATGGAGACCTGGTCCCGCTCGACCATCACCACCGGGAAGCCCGCATCGAGCGCAGCTACGGCAATGCCCGCACCCATGGTGCCACCGCCGACGATGCCCACGCTTTCCAGCTTGCGCGGCTGCGCGGCCTTGGCCTCGGGCACCTTGGCCACTTCGCGCTCGGCGAAGAAGGCATGGATGAGGCCGGCGCGTTGCGGGCTGTCGATGCAGGCGAGGAAAGCCTCTCGCTCCAGCTTCACGGCTTCGTAGAAGGACTTGTCGAGCGCGGCCTGCACGGCCTCGACGATCTTCATGGGCGAGAACAGGCCGCGCGACTTCTTCGCCGTGTCGGCCCTGGCGGCATCGATGGCGGCCTGCGCGGCGGCGCGGTCGGCCAGGCCCTGTGCGTCAGCGGTCCGGCGCACGCCGGCACCCTGCGCGAGCAACTTGCTGGCAAGCGCCAGGCCTGCGGCCTGTGCATCCTCGCCCGTAGCCAATTCGTCCACCAGGCCCAGCGACAGCGCTTCCCCGGCCTTGACGTGGCGGCCGCTGAGCATCAAGTCCAGCGCAGCCTGCGCGCCAACCAGGCGCGGTGAGCGCACGGTGCCACCGGCACCGGGCATCAGGCCCAGTTGCACTTCGGGCAGGCCCAGCTTGGCGTCCTGCAAAGCCACGCGGTAGTGCGCGGCCAGCGCAATCTCCAGCCCGCCGCCCAGCGCGGCACCGCGGATGGCGGCGACTACCGGCTTGCCACAGGCTTCGATGCGGTTGCAGACCTCGGGCAGCGAAGGCGGTTGCGGGGCCTGGCCGAATTCGCGGATGTCAGCGCCAGCCACGAAGTTGCCGCCCTCGCCCACGATGACGATCCCCTTCACGCCGGCATCGGCATCGGCGGCCTCGACGGCCGCCTTCAGGCCACGGCGCACGGCCGAGGAGATGGCATTGACGGGTGGGTTGGCGATGGTGATGCACAGCACGTCGCCGTGGCGGGCGCTGCGTACGACATCGGCGGGGGCGGGAACGGTGGTCATGGGTGTCTCCAGGGGCGTGTTGGCCGCGAGCGGGCCTTTGCGCAAATTCTGATCTGACAATCCCATATCGACAATTCCCCTGGGCATTGACACACTGTCAACTCCTGCTTGACAGTGAACGCCATGGACCAGAACGCCCTCTCCCTGTTCGTCGAGATCGTCGAGGCCGGCAACCTCAGCGAGGCCGCGCGCCGCCTGCGCATGAGCCGCGCCAACGTGAGCCACCGCCTCGGCCAGTTCGAGCGCGAGCTGGGCCAGCAACTGTTGCGCCGCACCACCCGCCGCATCGAGCCCACCGAGATCGGCCTGCGCCTGTATGCGCACGGCTGCGCGATCCGCAACGAGTTGCAAGCCGCCAGCGAATCGGTGGCCCTCGGCCAGAGCCTGCAGGGGCGCGTGCGGCTGTCGGTGCCCAGCGGCTACGGGCAACTCGTCATGTCCGATTGGCTGGTCGACTTCAAGCGCAGCTACCCCGGCATCGTGCTGGACGTGATGTTCGAAAACCGGGTGGAAGACCTCATGCGCGAGGAGGTGGACATCGCGGTCCGCGTGATGTCCGAGCCGCCGCAGAACCTGGTGGCGCGCGACATGGGGCCGGTGTACTACGTGGCATGCGCCAGCAGCGCCTGGGCCCGCGAACACGGCATGCCCTCGGAACTCGATGACCTGCGGCATGTGCCGTTGATCACCTCGGCCGTGCATGGGCGGCAACTGCGCGTCTCGGCCTACCTTGGCGAGGAGCGGCACGAGGTGCTGCTGGAGCCGACCCTCATCTCGGAGAACTTCCTGTTCCTGCGCAAGGCGATCCAGGCGAGCCTGGGCGTGGGCATCGTGCCGGACTATGTGTTCACCGAGGAACTGCGAAACGGCGAAGTGGTGGCCGCGCTGCGAGAGTGGCGCCTGTCGATCTTCGGCACACACATGTACATGCTCTACATGCCCGGCCGCCATCGCACGCGTGCCGCCACGACCTTCATTGACTACATGCTGGCGCAGGCCAGGGCGGCGCGGGATGGCGCGGCGGACGCCGGTCAGTGAGCCCCGTCGCTGCGTTTCCGACGCTCAGTTGCTGCCCAGGCGAAGCCAGGTTGGAAACTGCCGATCAAAGTCCTGCGGACCGACTTCTTCAAGATGCCCGCAAGCCGAGTTGGGCAGCGCCACGCTGACTTCGCGGTGCCAGAGGACAAGGCCCAGCAGGCGGCTGACGAGGATGCGCTCCTCGCGCGGGAGCGGGTACTCCGAGACATGACTCGGCACGCTTTCCATGCTGACGCGGCGCCGGATCTCCAGGGTGACCCAATGATTCCGCTTGCGTCGGATGCACGCCGACCTTCCCAGCCATCGCGCCAGGTAGATCTCGCGCATCGCGAGAGCAATCAGGAAAGTCGTTGCGAGCCACATGAGAAATCCGACGCAAGTCGTGGGTGCCAAAGAAGCTGTGAAGTCCAGACCAGATTAGGTCGCGCTGCGCTGAAGCGCAATATCGCCAAGGCGCTACACAGGCCAACTTGTGCACAAAAACGCCGCCTTGTCGTAGCCGGGCAACTTTGCGAGCGGCGTGATTGCCTCTATCTCTCGACCGCGCGTCAAGCCCTGAAGAACTGCGAGAGCGTCCGACGCGGTGTCGCCTGCGCTGCCGCCGAGGCATACCCAATGCGGCACAACATCTGAACGGTGGCGTCTCGTGCCGAAGCGGGGGCGGCCGCGTCAAGCAGCAACCGGTGCGCACGTTCGTAGTGCGGCGCCATTTCAGGGAACTCCTGTAGCGCCTGGCTCATCGGGTGCATGCCGATGCCGAGTTGGGTCGCGCGCAATTGCTGGCGAACATAGGCGCGACCCGCGGCTATTTGGTCGCTGCGACTGTTCCCTCCCGTGCTCAGCCACGTAAACCCCATGGCCGTGCTGCAGTAGCCGTCGAAGGTCTGCATCGCCTGCTTGTGCGCGGGGCTGTCCGGCGAGGGTGGCGCACTGCGATCGAACTGGCCCAGGCCCGATGCGATGCGCGCCATGCGCGTGTTGATCGTGAGTCCATCGCGGTGCGCCAGGATTTCATCCGGTCCGATGCGCATCAGGCGAATGCTTTCCATCACGGTGCGCGGCGTCGTGAGTTCGACCTTTGCCGCTTCCCAGCACAGTGCCCGCAGTTGGGCCACGCGCGCGGCGTCGATCGTTCCACCCGCGCGCACCACGTCGCTGCCGTGTGGTTGCGACAGCAGCGCCGTCAGCGTGGCTGCCGCCATTGGGCGCGTGGTGTCGAATGGCAGTTTCGGCGTATGCCGCTGCAGCACCGATGCGAACAAGGGGTCCGCCTGCGCGCCCGGAAGCAGGCGCAGACGCGCCACCGGCCGGGTATCCCAATCCCTGAGCTGTGGCGCCATCTCTCCCTCGGGCCAGAGCGTCACTTCACTGCGCATGCCCTGTTGTGCGAGTGCCATCACCATCAACTCCAGGAACGCGCCATGGCCGATCAGGATCTGGCGACCGAAGGGATCCGTCTCGGGCAACAGGCGATCGTTATCGCAATAGAGCGTGATGGCGTCGGGCTCGCGCAGGTCCACCAGCCAGGGTTGGCGGTTGTGCGGATTGGGGGCCGTCACGGCGTAGGCGACCGCGCGCTTCCGAACATCGGTCTCTTCGCCGGGTCCGTTCCAGATCTCGATGGCAGCCGCTGGAATGTCGTTGGTCAAGGAATGGACACCCACCGCCGCAGCCCCGGCAGTCAACACCACGCCGCCACCGACAAGACGCACGAAATTCCGACGGTTCACCATGACGAGCCTCACGCAGTTTGCCCTGATGCGTGCATTGTGAGAACGTGCGCGGCCATTCACAATTGGTCGATTACTCACACCAGCTATGCGGGAATGAATAGCTCCACCGATTTCGACTGGCGACTGATCCCCTCCTTCCTCGCGGCCCTCGATCGCGGCAGCCTGCTGGGCGCGGCGCGAATGCTGGGCTCCAGCCAGCCCACGGTCGGACGCCACATCATGGAACTGGAAACGCAACTCGGCACAGTGCTGTTCGAACGCACGGGTCGCGGGATGCAGCCGACGGCCATGGCGCTGCGACTGGCCGATGCGGCACGCGCCATGGAAGCTGGCGCGAATGCCTTGGCCCGCAGTCTCTCGGGTGCGCTGTCCGTTGCATCAGGCACCGTGCGCGTGAGCGCCAGCCAGCCTGTGTCGGTGCATCTGCTGCCGCCGCTGCTGGCCCAGATGCGCCAGGCGCTGCCCGACGTGCAGATCGAACTGGTGTCGAGCAACGAGGTCAGCAACCTGCTCCGGCGCGAGGCGGACATCGCCGTGCGCATGGTTCCGCCGCAGCAAGCCTCGCTGGTCATCAAGCGCATCGGCAAAGTCACGCTGGGCGCATATGCGCACCGCGACTACCTGCGCCGACGCGGCGTGCCGCGGGAAGCTTCCGACTTGCTTTCGCACGACCTGATCGGGTTCGATCGCGACGACAGCATCGTGCGCGGCTCTGCCGCCTTTGGAACGCCGTTGACGCGCGACGCCTTCTGCCTGCGCAGCGACGACTTGAACGTCCACTGGCAGGCGCTGCGTGCGGGGATGGGCATCGGCTTCGTGGCCGACTACATTGCGCGAACAGACACAGACGTCGTGCGCGTCCTGCCTGCGCTCAAGATACCGCCACTGCCCGTGTGGCTGGCGGTGCATCGCGAGATTCGCAGCAGCCATTGGATCCGGCAGGTCTACGACTTTCTGGCCCGCAGCATTGCCGCTGCGTTGTAGCAAGACTGGTCATCACGGCGGCTCCGCGCACGATCCGCCGCGAATCAATCGGCCTTTCGCCGTTGACGTGCGGACCTCGGCGCCTCGCTTCGCGCCAGCCACAGCCCGCTCAGAATGATCAGCGCCCCTCCGCCCAGCGTCCATGCATCGGGCGCCGCCTGCCAGAAGAGCCAATCCAGCACCAACGCCCAGGCCAGGGCGCTGTATTCGAAAGGGGCGATCGAGGCGGCCTGGCCATGGCGGAAGGCCTCGGCGATGGACATCTGGCCCAGGAAGCCACTGACCGCCAGTCCCACCAGCACCCACGCGTGCCCGGACTGGATCGGAACCCACTGCGGCGCCGCCAGCAGGCTCCCGCCAACGGCCATGCCGGCCGTCGTCCAGAAGACCAGCGCGCCGCTGGATTCGGTGCGGCTGATGAGCCGGCCCAGCATGTTCGACAGCGCATAGCAAGCCGCGGCCACCAGCACTGCCAATGCCCCCATCGACAGGAAAGCCCCCTGTTCGGGCCGCAATGCAATCACCACACCGACGAAGCCCAGCCCGATGGCGAGCCAGTGCCGGGGCTGGACCGACTCGCCGAGCATCGGCACGGCGATCAGCACCATCAGCAGCGGCGCGATGAAGCTGAGCGTGTAGGCCTCCGCCAGTCCCAGGGTCTTCAGGCCGTGGACGAAGAGCACGAGCATGGTCATGTTCAGCACGGCGCGCAGCAGATGCAGCCGCCAACGCAAACGTCGGTTGAACACGCCAGCGGCATCGCGCCGCCAGGCGATGTACAGGCACACCAATGGCAGGGCCGTGAGACCGCGCAGTGCCATCACCTGCACTGCCGGGTAGTGGCCGGCCAGGTGCTTCAGCAGCGCGTCCATGCACGCAAAGAACGCGCAGGCGAGCAGCATCGCGGCGATGCCGCGCAGGGATCCGGTGGGGTGCATGGGTGAGAGGTCTGTGGCGCTGGCCGCGGGAGCGACCCTCATTCTGTTCGATGCGCCAATGCGACCACCAACCTCAATACAGGATCACCACCACCGTCTCCCCGCCCATCGACTCTTCGCGCGAGGCGGCGGCGGTCACGGGCGTGTGCGTCTTGTCGATGGTCGGCACCTGCACGTAGCGCACGTTGGCGGGCGGCGCGGTGAACTCGGCGACGGGCCGCAGCATCATCGTTTCCTGCGTCGGCATGACGGCCGTCATCTGCTTGCTCATGCGCTGCGAGATTTCGGCCACGGCCTTCATGTCGCCGCGCGCCATCGCCTCCTGGATCTCCTTCTGCACGCCGGCCATCGACTTGCCCAAGGCCTCCTGCTCCTTCGGGCCGGGCGGCAGTTTGCTGCCATCGACCACCTTGCCGCCCCTGGCGATGAGCGCCAGCGCCTGGTCGGGCGTGAGCTTCGTGGTGAAGACCAGGCGCCGCTCGCGCTCGGTGCTGCTCGCGAAGTACCGGAAGCGAAGCGCCTCGTTGTCGTTCACCGGCGCGATGCCGAGTTGCGCCGCCGTTGGCACCACGTCGGGCACCATGCCCGCGAAGCCGTTGCGCGCGCCACCGCGCCACCACACGCCCATGCCCTTGCGCCAGCGGTCGTCCTGCACCTCGAGCATCTGCCTGGCCAGTGCACGCACCGTGGGCGCCGGGTGCTCGACCGCCGCCAGCGCGGCGTCGCGGTCGTCCTGGCTGGTGATCTTGCCGAGCTTGCGCAGGCCGAACTCGGCCAGCATCGGAAAGCGGGCGCGCGCGGCGGTCTGCAGCGACGCCCGGTCGACCTCGCCCTGCAGCGCGAGCCGCTGCAACTCGTCGTAGAGCTGCAGCTCGAGCTCGACGCGCAGCGCGGGGCAGCTGTCGTTGTTCCAGCGGCCATCCACGCATTGCTTCTCGAACTGGGCCTGCACCTGGTCGGGCGGAATGTCGATGCGCGCACCGCCGATCAGCAGCGCGGCGCCAAGGATGAGGGTCGGGGTCATGGCGTCTCCTGCGGGGGCGGTCTATTTCTTCGTCGCGCGGTTGAGCGCCGAGACCTTCTGCTTCGTGTTCTGCGCCAGCGACTTGATCTCCTCCGGCGTGGGCACTGTCTTGGTCTTGTCCTTGCGGTACTCGTTGGCCGAACCGGACCATTTGCATTTGGTGGCCAGCGAGGCAATGGCTTCCCGCAGCACCTTGATGCCGGCTTGGTAGGCCTGGGCGTCGTTGTCGATGTACCACTTCACGGTCTTCAGCGACTTGTCGTCCTTCGCCTTCCAGGCGGCCTCGCACGAGGCCTTGTGCGTACCTTCATGGGCCAGCGTGAAGTCCGCCTTGGGCTTGCACAGCTTCTTGCGGACCTCGGCCGGCGTGACCGGATGTGCGGTGAGCTCCTTGTCGGCGGGCTTGTCACGTCGGTATTCGACCAGTGCGCAGTCCGGGGTGTCGGTGACGGTGCCGAAAGAAGGCGCGGCGCTGCCCGGCGCCGTGCCGCCAATGGGGGACGGCGGCGCCAGCACGCCATAGAGATTGCCGGCCATGGCCGCGTCGAGGCGCGCAACCGCGGCGTCCTGCGCCGACTTGGGCGTCGCGAGCGGGTAGCCCTGGGCGGCCCAGCTCTGGAACAGGGCCAACAGGAACTCCTGCTCGAGCAGTTCGCGGTACAGGTTCGGCAGGTCGCTGCAATCGTCGCAGTTGGCAGGGGTGGCATGCGCCGCGAACGGCACCCACAAGGCCATCGACAGGGACAGGCACAGGGACGGCAGGCATTTCACGAGGCGTGCTCCTTCGGTGGGGGAGTTGGCAGCAGCAGGGAAATCGCAAGCGCCAGGTCGTGGCTGCGCTGCGAGTCCGGGTCCAGCGTCAGCGCGCGGGCAATGCATGCAGCGGCTTGCGCGACATGCCGCGCATCGAGTTCGGCCAAGGCACGGTTGTGCCACGCGCGCGCCGACAGCGGCGCGTGCTCCGTGGCCTCGCGCCAAAGCCGAAGCGGGTCGGCCCACACGGCGGCACGCCATTCGCAGCACAGCACGAGCGAGGCCAGCGCGAGGCTCGCGCACACGGTGGCCGTTCGCCTGGCCTGCAGGCGGTTCCAGGCCGCGGCGGCAAGCGCTCCGATGGCGATGCTCGGTCCGATCCAGGCCGGATACAGCGCCTTCTCGACCACCGGATCGAGCCGCGCCAGCACCGAGTGTGTCGGCAACAGCATCGCCAGCGGCCACAACAGCGCCAGCGTGAGAAGCGGCACGCGCGGCCGCGCTGCGATCGCGGCCAGCACCACCGCTGCCAGGGCCAGCATGCCCGGCAGCGCGGCCAGCGCAGGAAGGGGCGCATGTTCGATCGTCAGCGCGCCCGGACGGAACCACAGGGCCAGGGAGAAAGGCAGGGCAGCGGCATGCGTCGCCAGGGCTTCCATCGGCGTGCCCAGCGCGATCGAGAACGCAGTGATATCGCGCAATCGACTGCTGCAGGCGAAGGCGATCGCCGCCATCAGCAGCGCCGCCAACGCAGCCGGCGCGAGTCGACGAACAAGTGCCCCGCCCCGCGCCGCATCGGGCCGCGTCCACTCCCACAGCAGCACGACCGCCGGAAAGACGAGCGCTACTTCCTTCGCGGCCACGGCGAGCGCGAACATCAGCAGCGCCAGTGCAGACCAGCGCGTTGCCGTCGTGACCCGCTGGCGGATCGATTGCTCGTGGGCCAGCAGCGCCAACAGCAGCAGCAGGGTCGACAGCCCGGTCGATCGCCCGCTGGCCGATGCCACCACCGCGGCATGCGCCGGCTGCACCGCAAACACGGCGGCGGCACACCATGCCGCCAGCGCGTCGACCCGGTGCCGGGCCAGCGCCCGGACCGCGACCACTGAGGCCGCGTGCAACAGCAGGTTGGTGAGCAGGAAGCCCGCCGGCCAGAACCCCCAGAGCCAATGGTCGGCCGCATAGCTCAGCCGCAGCAGCGGGCGAAATCCGTTGCCGAGCCGCTCGCGCAAGGCGACCGGATCGGCGGTGGCCGGGTCCAGCACGATGTTGCGCAGGTCGTCGTACTGGAAAACGCCGGCCAGCGAGCCGGCCCAGGCCCCCAGTGTGAGCGCCAGCAACATGACGACCGGGATCGGGATGGACCGCGCGCGCATCCGCGGATTGTGCTGAGGCGCCACGCCCCGGCCGATCCGTCTTTTGGCCTATGTCCCGCCCTTCCCCCTCCTTCGAGGAGGGGGTGGCGCGGCTCGCCCCGGTGCAGCATTGGCGTCTTCGCAAGAGATGCCAATATTGCGCGGATACCCTGAGGTGGCCGCGACAACGGCGCGTTGATCATCTCGAAGCATCCTCATCAACCCTCGGTAATTCGAATGCCTCTTCATTTCGCAGTCAATCCCGTGCGCCGCGCCTTGTTGGGCGTGTCGGCATCCGCCGCAGCGATGGCAAGCCTCGGTCCCTGGAGATCGGCGTTCGCACAGCAGGCTCGACCGTTGCCCCCCTTCGCGACGTGGAAGGACGCGGGCGCCATGATCGTGCACAGCCCGAACACCATCGAACTGCGTCGCAGCGCCATGGGCGACGGCGTGATCACCCCGGCCAGGCACCTCTACGTGCGCAACAACATTGCGCCGCCAAGCGCCGACATCCTGAACGACAGGGACGCCTGGGAAGTGCGGATCGAGGGCGTGCGCCGCCCGCGCGCCTTCAGGCTGGCCGAACTGAAGAAGATGCCGACCGAGACGGTGACGATGGTCCTGCAGTGCAGCGGCAACGGTCGCGGGATGTTCCCGTCCAAGCCTTCCGGTACGCCCTGGCAGGTCGGCGCCGCAGGCTGCGTCATGTGGACTGGCGTGCCGCTACGTCACTTGGTGCGTGAGCTCGGCGGCATGGATGCCGGCGCCAAGTTCCTCACCGGCACTGGCGGCGAAGTCATCCCCGCAGGTCTCGATCCCAAGACCCGCATCGAGCGCAGCGTGCCCGTCGCCGCGATGGATGACGCGCTGCTGGCGTGGGAGCTCAATGGACAGCCGATCCCCCTGGCGCACGGCGGTCCCCTGCGCCTGATCGTGCCCGGCTTCACTGGCGTCAACAGCATCAAGTACGTGAAGCGCGTCGCGTTCACGCCGGATGAGTCCGACGCGTCGATCCAACAGACCGACTACCGGATGAGCGCCCCGGATGCCAAGGCCGTGAATCCCGCGGATCCTTCGGTCTGGCAAATGCCGCCCAAGTCGTGGATCAATTCGCCACTACCCGAAAGCGGAACGCTGCGTCCGGGTGCAGCGGTCATCAAGGGCGTCGCGTTTGGCGGAACGAACGCGGTCAAGCAGGTCGAGGTCTCGACCGATGGCGGCGCGACGTGGAAGGTTGCGTCGCTTGTCGGCCCCGATCTGGGTCGGTTTGCGTGGCGCGAATTCGCGGCCACTGTCGACCTCGGTGCTGGCAGCCACCAACTGGCCAGTCGCGTGACCGACGCCAAGGGACGCACGCAGCCGGAGATGCGCGTCGAGAACAAGGCGGGCTATCTCAACACCAGCTGGCGTGACCACGCCGTCACGGTGACCGTCGCATGAGCCGGGTGACTGTTCGCTTGAAGAAGTCAGTCGTGCCTGTGGCTTTGGCGGGGATCGCGTTTGCTGCCCCGTGCCTTGCGGCCGATCCCGCCCTCGCCGAAGGGCGCCAGATCTTCAACAGCGGCGCAGCATCCGCCCCCGCCTGCGCGCTTTGCCACACACTGAAGGACGCCGGGTCGACCGGACAGATCGGGCCGGACCTGGACGATCTGAAGCCTGATGCGGCCCGTATCGCCCGGGTCATTCGAAGCGGAATGGGTGCCATGCCCGCGTTCACCGCGCTCACGGACGACCAGGTCGCCGCGCTGGCACGCTACGTCTCGACGGTCACGCAAGCGAAACCTTGACTGCTTCAGAGTTGGTTTGAACGGTTGGTTCCACACGGAACCGCGGCCGCTTCGCGGCAAATCCATTTGTCGATGGGGTTCAACCTCGAATCGCTGGCCAGGCGCTGGCAGTTCACGTCTTGGTGGGCGATCGAGGATCGCCACGGCGTGACGATGAAGCCGCTGCTGTATCAGCCTGCAACCGCACTTGGGTCGGTTGACGCGCGTGCTCACAATGGTCTGCCCCGAACGACTGAGGAGGCCGTGATGAAGACGATGAAAGCTGCCGTGGTTCATGAGTTTGGCAAGCCACTCCGGATCGAGGAAGTCCCCGTGCCGGAGGTCACACCGGGTCAGGTGCTCGTCAAGGTGGCGGCCTCCGGCGTATGCCACACCGACCTGCACGCGGCGGAGGGCGACTGGCCGGTCAAGCCGAGCCCGCCCTTCATTCCCGGTCACGAAGGCGTAGGGCACGTGGCCGCGGTGGGCGCCGGCGTGAAGCACGTGAAGGAAGGCGATCGGGTCGGTGTGCCCTGGCTGCACACCTCGTGCGGTCATTGCGAGCACTGCATCACCGGTTGGGAAACCCTGTGCGATTCGCAACAGATGACTGGCTACACCGTCAACGGTGGCTATGCCGAATACGTGCTCGCTGATCCGGGATATGTGGGACACCTGCCTGCCAATATCGGATTTTCGGCCATAGCGCCGGTGCTGTGCGCCGGCGTCACGGTCTACAAGGGGTTGAAGGTGCTCGATTGCCGGCCGGGCGACTGGGTGGCGATTTCCGGCGTGGGCGGCCTGGGCCACCTGGCGGTGCAGTACGCCAAGGCCATGGGCTTCCACGTGGCGGCAGTGGATGTGGACGACGCGAAGCTCAAGCTCGCGCAGGAGGTGGGAGCGGACATGGTCGTGAACGCGGCCACCGGCGATCCGGTGGCGACGTTGCAGCGCGAGCTCAAGGGCGCGCATGGCGTGCTCGTGACCGCGGCCGCGCGCAGCGCATTCGCCCAGGGCCTGGGCATGCTGCACAAGCGCGGCACCATGTCGATGGTGGGGCTGCCACCGGGCGAATTCGGACTGCCGATCTTTGACGTGGTGCTCAACGCCAAGACCGTGCGCGGTTCCATCGTCGGCACGCGCAAGGACCTGCAGGAGGCCCTTGCCTTCGCCGGCGAGGGCAAGGTTCACACCGTGTTCAGCGAAGACCGCATCGAGAACATCAACCCGATCTTCGATCGCATGCGCAAGGGCGACATCGAAGGCCGGGTGGTCTTGCGGCTGACGGACGAGCCTTAGGGAGGCTCTGATCAAGTGCGGCGCCGCCCGCGCCGTTCCATCATCAAGGCACCGCGGGCCTCGGCTGCATCAGTACTTGATGTCGCGCTTTTCCTGTCGGCCTTCTTGCTTGGTGTCCCGCTTGTCCTGGCGACATTGGGCATTGCTGCTCTGGTTCGCCGCCCTGCACTCTTGCTTGCCCGTGCGAGCGTCGTGCTTGGCCCCCTGATTGACAGCCCGACCCACTTGACGCTGTTGCGATTGCTGGGTTGCGAACGCAGTGTCTGCGGCGAGGAGAAAACCGGCTGAAGCGGCGACCGAGGTAGCCGCTTGCATCCAGTGCCGGAATTGCAGGGTATTCATTGCGCGCTCCTCGTGTGGGTGAACAGTCGATTCTGACGACGAATACAGAGCGGCACAACCCGCCAACGTTCTGAAGCATCGCTCCAACGTGCGCGGAGACTCGCAACGGGCTACTTTTCGTAGCGCACGACGCCGTCCCATCGGGAGAGCTGTTCCGGATCTTCCAGGTGCCTGCACTGCGCTTGCAACCAGCGCACGCGGGGGTCGTCTGCCCACGCGGTCGCGTTGATCGCCACCTCGAGCGCTTGCAGATCGGCCAACCGGCGCGACCCTTCAAATTTGCTCAAGAAATCCTCCCAGCGCCTTGCATGGTCCGCCGACGACAGGGCCCGTGCGGAATCGAGCACCTCGTAGACATTGACCAGGGTTTCCATGCCTGCCAGGGCCACGCGGGCCGCCCGGACAAATGGCGTGCGTGTCACGTCCAGAAGCCTGGCCACCTCTTCGGTGACGAGCAGCGGCGCGTCGAGTCGGCCGGGCTTGGTGAGCGCCTCCACACGGGCCGCGCAGTTCACCGAAGTGCCCAGCAACCCGTACTTGAAATGCCGGCTCGATGTCATCGAACCGGCCAACACCTGCCCCTTGGCAATGGCGATGCCACAAACCGGCCCCGATGGCGCCGACAAGGACTGCAACGGGGTTGACTTCAACTGCTCGAGGATCCGCAGCGCACAGTCGACGGCCAATCGGGCCTGGCCGGGTTGCTCGAACGGGACTCCCCAGGCGGCGAAACACCCGTCGCCCTGGTAGTCGATCACCGTTCCCTCGTGCGCAAAGACTTCGCGCGAGACGATGTCCATGATGCTTCGCAGTTCCTTCTGCCATCGAAGCAAGTCCGTTGCCGCCGCCTCGGTGGAAAGGCAGAACCCTCGAAGATCGAAGATCAGGCTGGTGGCCTCCATGATGCGAGGGTCGCCCTCGGCACTGGAGCGTCCGCCGGGGCGCATCAGCAGATCAACGACCTTGGGCGAAAAATACTGCCTCAAATGGGCCTGCCTCTGGGTCACCAGGTGCTGGCGCGTGAGTGTGCTCACCAGGCTGAGGTAGCCGGCAGCGATGTCGGTGCTGCTGTTCGGCAAGGTTCGCTCGCCGACGACATAGATCACGATGGGCTCGCCGTCGGCGCTGCGCTCGATCAGGCAGGCCCCGACGGTGCGCGTCGTGTCGCTCACGGTGGCATCGATGCCGGTCGAGGTGGCATGGTTGAAAAAAGCAACCGAACCGTCGAGGTGGAGCGCGCCGCTGATGACCCTGCGGCTGAGCACCGGGGCGCGTTCTCCGTTCAACGAGCAGGTTGCGAGCATGCGCGACGACTCGATGTTGTCCGGATGCGCTTGCACGACATAGGCTGAGCTGACGACGGGCGAGAGCACCTGCACCAGAAAAGCGCAAGCCTTCTGCAACACCTCGCCTTCGGCATGCGCCTCGCCGAACAGACGAGGCAATTCCAGCGCCGACTTCAGGATCAATTGCGGGTCCAGCGTCGCAAGATTGACGGCCGTCAACCTGAGTTCCGTGGCCATCGTCTGCTCGATCTGCCCCCCCAACTCGAGCACCCGAAGACGCAGCGGTCCGATCCGCAACTCGTCATCCAGGCGCAGCACACAACGCAGTCCATGCCCCAGCTTCATGCCGTTCACCAGGGTTCCGAACTTGCTGAGATCTTCCAGCACCCAGCCTTGGCCGGTCGGTACGAGTTGGGCATGCAGCCGCGACACGCTGCCCTGGTCGGCGTCGATCTGGATCTGGCAATCGGGCGAGCGCCCGATCGTCACAGGTTCAGCGGTGCTGAAGTCCAGGCGCTTGACGGCACCTGCGGTCGTGGCTGCCAGGGTCAGGCGCACGGCACACCCTGAAGGGATGCTGACGAAGATGCCTCCGTAACAACGCCACCACAATGGTCACAGATTGCCTTGATGTTCATTCATAATCATTTAAGCACTTCCACGGTGGTTGCGAGGGCGTCATGCCACAAAAAGAAAACGAAGCGACCCGACTCGACCTCACCGCCGAGGGCAGCGGCGGATCGTTTCTCGACCTGCTTCAGCGCGCCTCACCGGTTCCCGAAGCGCAATCCCCGGATTCGAGCTTTCGACTGGTCCCAGGCACCAGCGTGGTGGACGGGAGATTCAGCATCACGCGCCAGATTGGCGAGGGTGGCATGGGGGTGGTGTTCGAAGCCTGGGACGACCTCAGGCGCAGCGCCGTCGCGATCAAGACCCTGAGTGGGCTCGACCCTGGCAGCGTCTACAGGCTGAAGAGCGAGTTCCGCTCGCTGGCCGACATGCACCACCCGAACCTGTGCCGGCTGCACGAGATGTTCAGCGACGAGGGCTGGTTCTTCAGCATGGAGCTTGTCGAAGGCGAGCACTTCAACGCGTGGGTGCGTCCCGACGGGCGGCTCGATGAGCAGCGGCTGCGCGCCGCCCTGAAGCAGTTGCTCAAGGGCGTGGTGGCGATCCATGGCGCGGGCATGCTGCACCGGGACCTGAAATCGTCCAACGTCATCGTCGAGAAGGGCGGGCGCGTCGTGATCCTGGATTTCGGGTTGGCGGTGGTCGGGCGTGCGTGCGCAGCCGCGCGTCCGGCCGAATCCGGGTTCAGCGGCACACCCGGCTACCTGGCGCCCGAGCAAACGCTGAGCGCGGCGAATCTGGCGCCGACGACCGCCAGCGACCTGTACGCGATCGGGGCGATGCTGTTCGTTGCCCTGACCGGCAAGCTGCCGTTCGAAGGGCCCGTCAGCGACGTACTCGAACTCAAGCGAAGCCAGGCCGCGCCCAGCGTGCACAGCCTGTGCGCGGACGCGCCGGACGACCTTGCCCGGCTGTGCGATGCACTGCTGCAGCGCGACCCCGCAGCGCGGCCCGACGCGGCCCAGGTGCAGGCAGCGCTGGACCGTGCGGACGCGGCAGATGCGCGGGGCCAGGTGGCCGCGGCGCCGATGGGCATGGCGCTCCAGCCCGATATCCTGCTCGGACGCGAGAGCGAAATGGCCGCACTGCACGCCGCCCATGCATCGATGCTGGCCGGCCGGCCGGTGGTCATGTTTGTCAGCGGCGATTCAGGCATGGGCAAGAGTGCGCTGTTGCATGCATTCCTCGACCAGGTGAAGGCCAGTGGACGCTCGGTCACGCTGGAGGGACGCTGCTACGACCGTGAGAGCGTGCCTTTCAAGGCCTTCGACTCGGTGATGGACGAACTCAGCAGCCACCTGCACGGGCTGACGCGCGAGGAAGCCGGCGACCTGATGCCGCGCGAGATGTACGCCCTGGCCCGTCTCTTCCCCGTGCTCGAGCGTGTCGAGGCGGTGGCCCGGGGGCCGAAGAAGGTCATCCCCGATCTGCAGGAACTGCGGCTGCGCGCGTTCGCCGCGCTGAGTGAACTGCTCGGACGCATGCGCGACCGGCGGCCGCTGGTCATCTTCGTGGACGACCTGCAATGGACCGACAGCGATTCGATCGTCGTCTTCGATTACCTGCTGAGCCAGCCCGAACCGACGCCGTTCCTGTGGGTGGCGACGCATCGCAGCGAAGGCGCCGGGGACAACGCGCTCTTGCAGCAGACCCTGGATATTGCGGCCAGCAGGCCGGGGGTGGAGTGTCGGTCCCTGCACGTGGGCCCGCTGCCGCCGGCAGTTTCGGTGCAGTTGGCGCAGCAGCTGCTCGGTTCGGCCAGCACCGTGGACTCCGCCTTGATCGCGGCCGAGGGTCGAGGCAGCCCCTTCTTCGTCGGTGAACTGGTTCGCCAGGCCCGCTCCTCCCGGCTGACGGCGGGGGCCGGCCCGAACGCGCTCACGCTGGGCCAGACAGTGGACAGGCACGTCAGCCTGCTGCCTGCGAAAGCGCGCGATGTGCTGAACGTGCTGGCCGTGGCGGGGCGCCCGATGGCAGCGCAGTTGGCCGTGGATGCCGCCGGAGCGACGCATGAAGCCCTCGACGCCTTGTTGTTCGAGCGGCTCGCGCGCACCACAAGGGCCAGTGCGCACAGTCGCGTGCTGGAGTGCTATCACGACAAGATTCGCGAGTCCGTGGCCGACGCCTTGACGCCTGACGCCTTGCGCGGCGTACACGCCCGCCTGGCGGAAGCACTGTCCGTGCGGGAGGGCTCGGAACCGGAGCACCTGGCGGTGCACTTTCATGGCGCCGGGGACAGCCAGCGTGCCAGCGTCTACTACGAGAAGGCGGGCGATGTCTTCGCAGCCAAGCTGGCGTTCGAATTCGCTTCCCGCCAGTATCGACAGTGCCTGGACCTCATGGATGCCGACCCTTCGCGGTTCCGGCAGGTGCAGGTCAAGCTCGCGGCGATGCTGGCGTCGATGGGCAACAGCCGCGAGGCCGCAGAGGTCTACCGCGCTGCGAGCATCGATGCTTCTCCGCAGGAAGCGCTCGAATACAAGCGTGCAGCGGCGCATTTGCTCAGCACCAGTGGCTTTACCGACGAGGCGCGCGTCCTGCTGGGCGAAGTGCTCGCCGCCATCGGCCTGTCCATGCCGAAGTCGCCGCGCGCGGCGATCGCGGCGGCACTGGCTTCGCGCTTTCTGCTGAAATGCAGAGGCCTCGAGATCGACCTGTCCGCCGCACCCCGTCCAGGCGATCAGGCCCGCCTGGGTGCGATGTGGTCCGTGGTCCAGGGCTCGGTCGGCAACGATCCATTCGTGATGGTCGACATGGCGGCCCGCTACGCTCGACTGGCCCTGAACACGGGCTCGCGGGCGCATGCCGCGAGGGCCCTGTCCATGGAGGCCTACATGGCCAGCTTCGATGGCCCGGGCACGCGCGCAAGGACGGAACCGATCATGCTGCGTGCAGAACGCCTGGCCAGCGAGGTGTCGCAGCACGAACTGACGGGTTGGGTGCGCCAGATTCGCGGCTGCGTGCTGGCGCACGAAGGTCGCTATGCCGAAGCCCGGCCGGTGCTGCAAGACGCCCTGGAGTGGTATGGCTCCCATTGCGCGGAGGTGCCGTTCGAGTTGGCCGGCACCCTGCTCTACTGCGCGAATGCCGAGAATCATCTGGGTGAATATGCCCGGACCTCGACCACGGCGCCCGGCATTGTCGAGAACGCCTTGCGACGGGGCGACCAGTACCTGGCGTGCGGCGTGATCGGCTTTGCGGCGCCTGCCCTGCTGGCGCACCGCGGTCTTGCCGACGCGGGCCGGCGGATCGGCCAGGCCAAGGCCAGCTATCAGGTTCAAAGCATCTATCAATGGGCGGACTACCTGATGCTCATGGCCGATCTGAACCTGGCGCTTTACGAAGGCCAGCCGGCGCGCGGCGCCGCGCTGGCTGCGCAACAGTGGTCGGCGCTCGAGAAATCGCAGCTCTTGCGCATGAAGATCGCGCTCGGCTTGATGGGTTACTACCGCGCCGGATGCGCGCTGACTGCCGCGCGGCAACGCACGATGGACCGCGCCGAGGGCGTGGAGATTGCCAGGGCAACGGTCAGGCGCCTGAACAAGACCCGCCTGCCCCACGTGCCCGGTTGGGTCGCGGTGCTGGAGGCGGGCCTGGCGTGCGAAAAGCAGCAACCCGAGCGGGCGGCCGGGTTGCTGCAGGCAGCGACGCTTGTCTTTGACGCCACGGGCTTGAAGCTGTACGGCGCCGCCGCGCGGCGCCGGCAGGGGCAGTTGACGGGCGGCGAGGCCGGGCGCGCGCTGGCGTTCGCCGCAGAGGCCGTCATGCGCAGCGAGGGCGTGATCGACCTTGAAGCAACAACCGGGATGCTGGCACCGGGATGCCATCCCGAGGCGCACTGACAGCCCATCGCCAGGCTGCTTGCGCGCAGCCTCACTAGATGCTGACGCTGTTGGGCACCCTTGAGGGCAACTGGAAAAGATAAGGAACCGGCCGTTCGAGGTTGCGCTGGTGGATCGTGATCTCGGCCTGCGCCAACGCGGCCTGAAAAGCCTCGAGCGCCTTCTGGGCGGGGCGATGCGCAAAGTAAGGGTATTGCGGGTTGCTGGCGTAGTGCCCCAACTTGTCGAACTGGATGCTGCTGAGCAGGTACACGAATGACACGGTGTACAGCGCGACGTCCAGCGGCGGGAACCACGCCAGGCACTCCGCCTTGTCATTGATCTGGTCCTCGCGCGTCGGCGCGGCCTTGTAGATTGCCGCGGCCACGCTGGGCGCGAAGCCCGCAAAGGGATACTGACCGTAGTTGACCGACGCGTGCAGAGGGCCCGCGGTGTAGATCATCTGCGCGACGATTTCAATGAGTTGCTCCAGGGTGTCCAGCGTCTCGGGAAACCCTGGCAGATTGCCATGCTGGGGCGAGCCCAGTTCGCGCACCCAGGCCTTGAGTTCTGGATCGGAGGCGACGGCGGCGTCGTCGCCGTAGTAGATCGCCACGTAGCCGGTGACGAAATCCTTGATGGCCTTCCACAACAGCAGCGTGTCGTCGCGGAACGGGTAGTCCGCGAGCTTGTCCGTGCCGCGCAGGCCAAAGATGTGGTCCGGGCTGTTCTCGGGCCAGCGCCAGGCCTCGCGCGCGTCGTTGACCATCTGCAGCGTCCAGTCGATGTTGGCGCCGACGTTGGCGGCCACGACGCCTCCCGGGACGATGAGGTTGTGCGAGGCGCCATCGTTGATGCTGATGGTGAAGCGCAGATGCGGCTCGAGCAGCTGGAACAGCGGATGGACCTTCGCCAACTGGCGGTGCGTGGCCACCGCGACGGCCTCCATGATCAGGTGGCAATCCCCGAGATGAGCGACCGATTCGTGCTGGATCGCGCAGGCCACGTTGACGAAGTACTTGGCGATCTTCCACTTCAGGTGGTTGGCATCGTTCGCATGGAAGGCATCGTCGGGGCTGAAGATGGCGGAGCCCGGCGCCTGGTCCAGCTGGATCGCGATGGGCTGCAACGCGCCGCCCGACGGATAGCCCTCGGGGGGTGACCCGTTCCAGTAGAACAAGGCGATGGGCGATGGCAGGTAGCGGTGCTTGCCGTGCAGGCAGCTCTCCTTGGGTTGCACATTCCCGTCGCCGATCAGCGCGGCGTAGTCGCAGGCGTAGAGCGTTCCGGCGGTGATCGCGTCAACCAGCGTGAGGCTGGCAGGGCCACCCCGGCTCGGGACAGTCACAGTATCGGGGATCTTCATCTTTGCCTGCAACTCGCGCCAGACCAGGGCCTTGCTGCCTGTCGCCCTGTCCAGCACCACGCGGCGCAGGTTGGTGGTGTTGAAGCCGGCCAACTGGAGATAACCGAAGAACCAGTCCTGCTCGCATGGCTCGCCTTCCTTCGGCATCCAGTCCTTGGCCTCGATCGCCATCATCTGCGGCACGGGCAGCGTGACGACCAGGTCCTTGTAGTCCGACTCCTGCGTGGCCTGAAGGCGCTCAGGCCGTACCAGGTCATACAAGGTCGATTTCAGGATCGCGGTCGGCCCTTCCTGAACCGCCTCGGCAGCGGCTGCATACATGCCGTCGATCAGCGCTTGAACGTCCTGCTCGAGTCTGAGCAAATCCGCACCGAGCTTGTGGAACCCGAGGAGGCCCATGTCGCCCTCGAGAGTTTCCAGGTCCTGCTTGAATTGCTGCTCCAGTAGCCGGCGCACATTGCAGGAGAAGTTCTCGGCGATCTCCGCGCTGGTCTGCGCGACCAGCGCGTTGTAGGCGATGCTGAACTCCTCGCCGGGCGGCACGCCCGCGCACAGCGGGACCGCTTCGAGATGGGGGTAGCTTCGAACGTAGTTGTAGGCCGTGCGGGACAGTTGCAGTTGCAACGCGCGAGCGTCCGGTTGCGCCGCGGTGGCTTCACCTGGCAAGGTGGGAATGGGTACGTTCATGGCTTGCATGATAGGTTTTCCAGGCGTTTTTGTGTCCTGAACGTTACAGTCTTTGCTACAAGTGAACCCAGGAGCAGGCATGTATGAAGGGTCAAGGGCAGAAGAATCCGGAGACTTCCTCGATGAGTTGGCCCGGTTCGGCGAGACGCGTACCTGGGAGCCTGGCGCCTCGGTGGTGACCCAGGGCGACGTTGCCGACTGCATGTATCTCATCCACGAAGGCGAGTTGCGCGCGTTCGTGGTCGGGGACGGCGGTCGCGTGGTGGAGCTCAATACGCTGCACCCGGGCGAGCTCTTCGGCGAGCTGATGCTCAGTGGCGAAGTGCGCTCCGCCACGGTGCAAGTCACCACGCGAGCACGGCTGACGCGCGTGACACTGGCCCAGGCCGAGCGCGTACTGGCGCAGCGTCCCGAGCTTGCGTTTCAGATGATCCAGCGGCTGGTGCAGCGTGTGCGGACCCTGACGCGCACGGTCGGTCGCCTCGCTTCGGTGGACGTCTACGGCCGGCTCGTGGGGCTCTTCGACGCCTTGGCGGTCGACGACAAAGGCCTGCGCGTGGTGCCCGGGCCGCTGAGCCAGCAGCGGATCGCCGAGCGCGTGGGCGCTTCGAAGGCGATGGTCAACCGGCTGCTGACCGATCTGGCCAAGGGTGGCTATATCGAAGTCTCGCGCGATCGCATCGTGCTGCTCGCAAAGCTGCCTTCGAAGTGGTGAGCCGATCGGAGGGCGGCCACGCTGTTCACTATTGAACAGCGGTGCGTCAGGCGACGCCTGCGCGGCGAGGATGGCTGCACCGGCCACCCCTCGCCGGCATCGAGGCACTGATGCTTGAACATACCCGCTATCCGACCGCATTCATCGACGTCTGGCGCCTGCGCGATGGCACGCGGCTCACCTTGCGCCCCGTCTTGCCGCAAGACGCCGCCTTGCTTGGCAACATGGTGACCCGGCTGTCGCCGACAAGCCGCAGCAACCGATTCCACGGATCCATACAGGGCCTGCCAGAGGTCGCGCTCAATTCGATGAGCTGCATCGACTATGCCCGCACCATGGCGTTCGTCATCACCTGCGAGGATGAAGATCGCGGTGAACAGGTGATCGCCGATGCGCGCTACATCGTTGATGCGCGCGCTGCCGACAGTGCGGAATTCGCAGTGATGGTCGCCGATCGCTGGCAACGCCGCGGCCTCGGCCGGCGCGCCATGCAGGCGTTGACGATCGCGGCGCAACAAGCCGGCTTGCGCTGGCTCCATGGCGATGTGCGGGCGCGCAATGTACCGATGCTTTCGCTGATGCGTCGATGCAGCTTCTCGTGCACGCCAGATCAAGAGGATGAAGACCTCGTTCACGCCGAGACCTCCCTTGGTGGATTGCCTTGGGCCGGCCCCGTCGCATCCCGCCGCCAGGGACTTTGGCGTTGGCTGCCCTGGCGTTCGATGGTGCCCAGCGATGTGCAGGCCGCCAGCGGGAGTTTCCATGTCGAGCGGTAGCACCACTCCGCGCCTCGCGTTGGTCCTGGGCAGCGGCGGTGTGCGCAGCCTGGCGGCGCTCGGCCTGATCGAGGTGCTGTGGCGGGAGGGCATCGCGCCCGACCTCGTCGTGGGGTGCAGCGCGGGCGCCATGTGCGGCGCCTTGATCGCACAGGGGCATCCCGCAGAAGAATCCATCGAGATCGCCACGACGCTCTGGACCGCCGAAATCACCCGCCGCCATCGGTGGCGCGCCATTCCGCAGATGCTGTGGCCGCGACTTGCAGGCTTTGATGCCGACTTCGCATTGCGCGACGATCGATTGATCCTTGCACGGTTGTCGCAGGCGTTCGGCGAACTGCGACTCGAGGACCTGCGCCAGAAGTTGCGCGTCACCGCAACGGACGCAGCCACGGGTGCGACCGTCGTCATCGATCGCGGCCGGATCGTCGACGCATTGCGGGCGAGTATTGCGATGCCCTTCATGTTCGCGCCGCACCATATCGGAGGGCAGCGCCTGGTCGACGGCTTCGTGTCCGACCCACTTCCGGTGAGCGCAGCACAGGACGCAAGCGCCGTCATCGCCTTCGGTTTCGATGCACCGTTGCCCACGCGTGTCGACGGTCCGTCGCGGATGCTGGCTCAGGTGACTTCGGCGATGACCAACAACCTCATGCATGCGCGGCTCGCGGCAGCGGAATCGAGCGGCATGGAGTTGCTGCGCGTCTTTCCGGCACTCAAGCGCCGCGTCGGCCTTTTCGACACCGACGCCCTGCCCTATCTCGTGGAGGAAGGACGGCGCGCCGCCGAGGCCGCGCTGCCCGCCCTGGCCGCGCTGTTGGAGCGCACAAGTGGACGCCTTGCGCCGAGTTCCAGGAACGAAGCAAGGGGACCCACCGCCGGTCGCGCATTCAATGATCAGCAGGAGTACATTGGTTCGTGATGGGCGCAAGGCTGGATGCCGCTTTGCGCGACCGCGATCCCACGCGCACCTGAAATTGATTGCGTGAATACCCGATGTACGAGGAATCAAGTGGACTTGATGACTCCAGGATCAGAAACTACCCGCCTGTGGTTCTACCCTTGGAGTTGACATGAGGAAGATGATCGGCGCTCGGCGCCAGGAGCCAGCAGAAGGCCCGCAGATGCCGAACCCACGTCATGACTGACGCCGATCTTTCAATGCAAGACCTGGGCGACTATCGAATGCTGTCGACCCGCCAGCAGGCTGCGCTGCTCGGGCGCCACCGCGAGGAGTTGGCCTGCCTGATTGCGCCTTGCGTCATCGAGGAGCAGGTGCGCGATGGCACTGGCGTGATGATCGCCGAGCGCGATGCCGTGGTGTTCGTCAATCCTGATACCGACGACAGCGCAGGCGTCAGGGACGTCTACATCGCCTGTGTGCTCGTGCGGCCCGGCATGCGCGGCAAGGGGCTCGGCGGGCAGGTACTCGACGCCGTCCGTGCGCGCTTCCCGGACGCGACACTGAACCTGGAGTGCTACGGCCCATGGCGCGTTGAATTCTTCGAGCGCCACGGCTTCATCCAGACGTCCACCACGCGGGGCGGCTACTTCTGGATGCGCAGCGACCCAAGGCAGGCCCAGGCGCTCTTCGACACGGTGACACGAGCAACGCGACGCGCGCAGGGGCTGGTGGCCGCGGCTTGATGCGTCCGACTCATGTCGGTCCGGGCGTTGCGCCACATACATCAGCAGGCGCAACGCATAGTCGGCCATTGCGGTCAGCCGCATCGATCATCTCCGAAATGCCAAAGCTCAGGCGCTTCCATGTCGGCAGCATGCCCTGCAGGAACCACGAGAGGCAACTCAGCCATGCCGCAGTCCCGTGGGCACGGTCTCAGGACGGCGGCTCATCTGGTAGCCATACCAGAGGCTTTCCGCGATCCGCTGTGCCGTGTCATAGGCCTGTTCGCCCATGGCTCGGTTGGGTTGCACCGCCGTCGTCTCGCGAAACAGGGCCAACCAGCGTTCGAACAAATGCGCATTCAGATCCGGCAAGGCCACATGCTTGGGCATGGGCGTGCCGCGAAACCTGCCACTGCCCCGCAGGATCGACGACCAGAAGTCCGTCAGCTTCGAGAGGTGGCCGTCCCAGTCGCGAATGTGCGTGTTGAAGATCGGGCCGAGCGTCTCGTCCTTGCGCACCGCCTCGTAGAAGCTGCGCACCATGGCAGAGATTTCCCGGTCGGTGCAGAGTTCAGGCGAGAGCACGGTACTTCTCCGTTTGAAGATTTATATGTAATATATCTTATGCCCCGGAACAGTGCAATTCCGGGCATGCACGCATTCGCCCGCGAGGAAGAAGAAATGGCCCATGATCCACTCGACGCCCTGATCCTGGAACAGGCAGCAGAAGCCGTCATCTATGCGAACAGCGCCGGCGTGATCGAGCGATGGAACGCCGCTGCAGTTGCGATGTTCGGCTTCACCGCATCCGACGCGCTGGGGCAGCACCTGGACCTCGTGATCCCGGAGCATCTGCGCAAGGCGCACTGGCAAGCGTTCGATGCCGCCATGGCGCGTGGCAAGACGCGCCTGGGTGGACGCGCGACGATGACGCGGGGACTGCACAAGACCGGCCAGAAACTCTACCTGGACATGAGCTTTGCGCTGATCACGGACGCCAACGGCTCCCCGTTGGGATCCGTGGCGGTGGCACGCGATGCCACCGAGCGGGTCGAGCGAGAAAAGGCGGCCGTGGCAGCAACGGCACATCCGCGCTGACTGGTGCTCCAGGCGCCTGCCGGTGGTCGCCGGCGGTCAATCGGTCCAGTTCGTATCCGGTCGCGCACGTGCCGGGCATCTTGCCGCGGCGCACGCCGCGCTTCACGGGTTCGTGAACCTCGGCAAGGCCGCGCCTGCCAATGCCTCTAGAACAGAGCCAACATTGCCCGAATGCTCCAGCGTGCCGAGAATCTTCTTGAAAAGCGGCCTATAGGCCTCATCGGCCGCAGCACCCGCAAGCGGATCGCGATTGGCCAGGAAGGCCGCATCGAGTTCGGCCCAATCGTCGGCGCTGAGCACGGATTCGGCGACCGGCAGGATCTCGACTTCCTCGACGTGCATGTGATGAAGGTAGAAATCGACGTACTGCTTCATCAATGACTCGAACTTCTCCCGGCGGGCGTCGCACTGATCCGTCTCGCTCATCATCCGCCACCCGAGCAGCGCATGTTCGAGCTCGCGGATGGCCTGTTCCCCGCGAGCGTGGTCATCGTCCAGCCGGTCGAGCACGGCGTCGATCCGCTGGTTCCGCCCGCGAATCCTTGGAAAGAGCAGGCGACTTTCCTTGGGGTGGTGCAGCTTCTCCGGGAACTCGTCGACGTAGAACAACATGGCCTGCAGAGCCTCGAGATCGGGCAAGGTACCCTTGCGGCGGTGCTCGGACAGCATCAGGATGATGGAGCGCAACATCGCGGACAGCGCCCGGTGTTCTCCGCAGATGATGATCAGGCTCGGATGGGTCATGGCGCCTTCTCCCGCAACAATATCGAAGCGTTCGTGAGCTGAAAGATGCTCAGCGAAGCGATGTGGTCCTCCAGATGCCGCGAGCTTAGAAGCCAGGCCGTGTTTCGACCTTGACGCAGGACAACCCGCCATGCGAGCGACGTTCACTTGATGAACCGTACGGGTCCGCCCAGCAGGTCGTCGAGCTCCCAGCCGAGGTGCGTCCGTCACCAGCCAGATCGGCGACCCAGGCTGCCTCGCGCACAGGTCAACGGCCCGTGAGCGCGCGAGATACGATCTCGATCTGCTTGCGAACGAACACCTGTCCCGGATCGGAACCCTTGCTCGCTGGCCATACCAGCTTGATGGGAAACGTTCTTGTGGCGACCACTTCAGGCAGTACCCGAAGCTGGAATGCGCCGCGTGCCAGTTTCAGCATGCTCCTGGGCACCAGCCCCACCAGGCCCGATTGGCTGGCGAGCAGCAAGACTTCCATGATCTCCGACACCTCGATCGCGAAGTTCAGCTTCAGGCGCAGCCATTCCTGAAGGCCGGGCACTGGACTATCGCCATCGATGCGAGGACGCAATCCCACGAACTCCAGCGATTGCAGATCCTTTTCGTGACGGACCTTGAGCGCCGCAGGATGGTCCCGCCGGGCAACGGCCACCAGGGCATCCTCGAAGAGCGCGAGTTCATGGAAGTGGCTGCTTGCCGGCACCAGCCAGTCGACGGCCGCATCGAAGCCGCCGCTTCTCAGTGAATGCTCGAGGTCCACCGGCCTGGAGCGGGTGCTGAAAGAGACATGGATTCCCGGCGCAGCGGTCGCGAGACGCTCGCGCAGGCGCACCGCCAGCAAGGGTCCCAGCGGATGCGACACGCTGATGTGGAATGACCGCGTCGAGGACTTCGCGTCAAAGCCGCGGGCGTCCGAGACCGACTCGCGAAGCGTGCCCAGCGCACCATGCAACTTCGCATAGACAGCGTCCGCGGCAGCGGTCCGATGGACGCCCCTGCCGTGACGAATGAACAGTTCGTCGTTCAGGAGGACTCGCAGGCGCGCCACGGCGTTGCTGACGGCCGGCTGGCTCATGGCAAGACGCTGCGCGGCGCTCGTCAAGCTGCACTCCTCATAGACCACCTCGAAGACCGGCAAGAGGTTCAGATCGACACTTCTGAGATTGAGCATGTGAATACCTGAGGTAGGAACTATCAAGTGGACGTTATCTGTCGCAGAGCCGAGACTACTCCCTGCAGCTCTTCTTTGGCGATGGACAGCACCATGAACTTCGGCGACCTTCAACCTGGCGATCTTTTCACCTTCAGGCCCCTCATCGGCATGCCGTGGTCGGACCGCAAGGTCTATCGCAAGGCAACCGACAGGACATTCCACCGCGCGGACAAGGTGCTCAGCATCCGCATCATCGGCTCGACCATGACGCCGGTGACCCCGGAATCGTCCGACACCATGGCCAGTTCGCAATCGCGGCGAGGGCAAGTTGCAACTTTCGCCATCGCCTGAGGCGTTTGGCATCGACAAGAAACTTCATGAAAACACGGCCGCTGCGCAGGCGGATCTGTGGACGAGACCTGGACACTGCGATGGAAAATTCTCTGGCAACCCACAACGCGGCAGCGCCGCCATGCACATCGACCGACACGCTAAGAACTGACTGCAGGCTGGCTGCGTTGCGTACTCATGAGGACGCGAACTACGACGCCCTTGCCAACGTGGACGAAGTCGAAGCCCTCAATCGCCGGAGTGCCGATCGGCATGGCGCCTCCCGATTCCGCCGCGTTGGAATCCCCGGGGTGATCGGTCGAGTCAGGTACACCCTGTTCGGCACCCCGACAGCCAGGGAACCTCACCGATGAAAGCGTCTATCCTGGTCGTCGCATGCCTCTTCGCGCTCTGGCTGCGAGCCGCAGCCCCAGATGACCGGACTCAATCTGGCTCCCGCAGCCGATCTCAGATGCTGCGCGCGCCGACCAACCGGCCAGCGCCAAGCAGGCATGCCCCGTTCACCATCGTCCCTGCGAGTTCCGGCGTGGGCCGCGCGGGCCCGAAGGCGAAGTCGACGATCGCAGAGTAGGCGAGCACCAGCGCCGCGTCCACGCGCAGGTCATCCGCATCGGCCCCGGGGTGCTGCGATGGTCGCAGCAGCGCCAGCGCTGACGCTTTCCCGAGACCGCTGTCGCGCGCCCTTGCCACCTCGGCGGCCTGCAAGCCATGCTTTCTGCATGCGGTGGGTGCGTAGAGCCTGGCGACCTCCGGCACGAGCGAGAACGCGCTCGCGAAAGCGGCCTCCAGTCCGGCGGCGTCTTGCCCGCCTTGGGCCGCGGCCACCTGGACGAGCATGGAACCCAGCAGGAGGGCAATACCGCCACATCGGAACATGCCGGGCGTGAACTCGCCGTGCATCATGCGCACTTCTCGCGGGAGCATGGCCATCGGCGATCGATCGCCCAAGGTGCGGCTCGTCAAGGAAAGCCTCCTGCAGCCGTAGAAGGGCCGGTGGCCGAGCATGCCTGCACCACGTGCGCCCTGGACTGACCGGGATCAAGGTTCGCGCCTCAATGTGCTGTTGCGCCAGCATTGCTCGGCCACTTGCGAGCGACGCTTGTGGTGGCAGTCATGTCAACGGATCAGCACAGCCAACTACCAGCGCACCTTGATGCCAAGCGCACCCTGCACCGAGGATTTCACGCTGGCATCGCCGCCGATGTTCCACAGGGTGCCGATTTCGCCGTAGACGCTGGTGGTGGCCGTCAGCGCGAGGGTCGCGCCCGCAGCGACTTCACCGGCGCTGTAACTGCCCTTGCTGTCGATCGCGGTGGCCGCGGCGGGGCCGATGAACACCGCCGTGTCGCCGCTGAAATTGCCGTGGTAGAAGTTCACGCGCCCGTAGGGCTGCAGCCGCCCGGCGCCCGTGGCCAGATCGCCCTTGACGCGCAGGCCCAGCCGGCCGATCCAGCCGCTGCTGGAGTCCTGTCGCACGCGCGCGCCGCTCAGGACCACATCGTCGAAATCGTTGTGCTGCCAGGCCAGTTGCGCCTGCGGCTCGAGGCTCCAGGTCTCCGTGAGGGCAAATGCCTTGCCGGTTTCCACAGAGGCCATGAAGCCGCTGGCCTTTGCCGAGACGGTGGCGTTGCCGGTGGGACGGATGTCGAGGCGATGGCTGGCCCCTTGCAGCACGGTGTCGACGTACCAGCCGCTGGTGTCCATCCAGGTGCCGTAAGCGCCCAGGAAGCGCGAGCGCAGGTCGTTGCTGCCCACCTTCGCGTTGACGCCCCGTGCATTGCCGCTGACGTCCGCCTTGCCGTCCAGGAAGCCGACATAGATGCCCGCGCGCCATCCGTTCGCCACGAAGAGATCGGTGCCGGCCTGCAGGCCCGACACCCGCGTATCGGCCCGGGCTTGGGCGGCGCCCGGCGCCTGGATGTCCAGGTCCGCGTACACGAGGCGTCCCCACGCCGGACGCGAGCCTGGCGCGGCAAATGCCGAGCCGTCCTGGGGCGCCGCGCCGGCGCCCCAGGTGCCCGGCGCCTCATCCCCCATGCGTCGGTGAAGATTTCCCATCATGGCCAGGTCGGCCTGGCGGACCTGGCCCGGCAAGGCGGCCAGCATTGGCACCTCGGCCCGGTAGGTCGGCACTTCGACCGTTGGCGGCGAGGGGTTCGTGGGGTCGATCGGTGGCAGCGGCGTGATGATGGGGTCGATCGGTGGAACGACGGTGGTCGTCGAGCGCAGGTACCAGCTCTCGCCGGCGCCTCGGGCGTCGGCCGCGTGCAGCCGGTATTCGAAAGCCCCCGCGTCCACATGGCCGCCTGCCAGGGCGAAAGCGCTGCGGGTGGTTTGCGCGGTGGTGGTGGCACCGTTGCGCGCGCCGATGACCTCGATGCCGTTGCCCGAAGTCAGCGCGCCCAGACCGTCGAGGTTGGCGATTTGCACCGTGGTCGTGCCGCTCGCCGAGGCGGCAGGGCCGTCGACCACGAGGCGGTTGCCCACGCCGGCGCCGCCGGTGCCCAGCCGAAGAGTGGCGCCGTTGCCGACATAGGCGCCAGTGACGGTCAGGGCGCTGGCTGCGCTGGCACCGGCCAGGCTGACCGTGCCGTTGTTGGTCAACGTCGCCAGGCGCTGGTCGAAGCCTCCGGTGTCGAGCGTTGCGCCCGGGGCCACCGTGTGGGCGGAGGCCGCGCTCAGCGCATTGGCTGCGCCTGCGCGCAAGGTGCCCGCGTTGACGGCGGTGGCACCTGTGTAGGTGTTGGCGCCCGCAAGCACGAGGGTGCCACTGCCGTCCTTGGTGAGTGCGCCGCCGCCGGAGATGACGCCGGACAGTGTTCCGGTGAAGGCGCCGGTGTCGATGACGGGGTCGCTGGTGCCGGTGAGCACCACCGCGTTGGCGAGGTTCAGGCCGTCGCTGGCAAAGCCGAGCGTGGTGCCCTCGTCCATGGCCAACGTGCCCGTGCCCAGGGCGGTGCTGTGGCCGACGTTGATGCGGCCGAACTTGAGGATCGTGCCGCCGCTGTAGGAGCTGGCCCCGGTCAGCGTCAACGCGTCGGCGCCCAGCTTGGTCACCGTGCCGCTGCCGCTGATGGCACCGGCAAAAGTCATCGCATTGCTGCGGTTGAAGATCAGCGCTGTGTTGTTGGTCACGTCGCCGACGATGCTGCCCGTGGTCCCGCCGTCGCCCAATTGCAGCGTGCCGCCGCTGATGGTCGTGCCGCCGGTGTAGGTGCTGTCGCCGGTCAGCACCAGGTTGCCCGCGCCAAGCTTGGCGAAGGAGCCGCCTCCGCTGATGGACTGCGATAGCGTGAGCGCGTGGCCGTTCGTATCGATGCCACTCCCGGTACCCTCGGTCGTGATGGCGCGCGCAGTCGTGAAATCAGCATCGAGGCGCAGCGTGCCGCCGCCAAATCGCAGCGCACCTGACGGGGCGCCAAGGTTGGCATCGCTGGTGACGGCGAGCACGCCGCCGTCGATGGCGGTGCCTCCGGTGTAGTCGTTGCTCGCCGTCAGGAACAAGGTGCCGGCGCCGGCCTTGCGCAGGCTGCCCGCGCCGGACAGCACACCGGACCAGTTTGCTTCCAGGCCATTGGTGTCGATCGTCGAGGTCCCAGTCACCAACTCGGCAACGATGTCCGTGGTCAGCGCGCTGCCCAGCACCTGGATCGTGCCGCCACCGAGGTTGAACTTGTAGCCGCCGGCGGTCTGGCCTTCGAAGTCGTGCCGCAGGGAGCTGCCACCGATCTGCAGCGTGCCCCCGGACAGGTTGTAGATCCCGTGGCCGCTGCCGCCGAGGTTCAGGTTCGCATTGTTGTTGATCGTGAGCGTGCCGCCCGTCTGGCTGATCGTGCCGGTGCCTTGCGCGGCCGCGGTGCTGAGGTGGTTGCCCACGATGAGGTCTGCGTTCGAGACGATGACCTGGCCCGTTCCGCTGATGAGCAGCTCGCCGGTGCTCGCGGTGGTGGTCGCGCCCTCGTTGCGGCCGAGCACCATCTGCCCCGGCCCATTGAAGGCCAGCGTGCCGCCGGAGATGTTGTAGGCGCCCTTGCCGCCCTGGTTGCCGATGCTGAGCGCCGCGCAGTGCGTGATGTCGCCGCAATAGTTGACTGCGACGTTGCCCGCGCTTTGCGTGACGGTACCCGTGCCACCGAACGACCCCACGGTCAGGCTGGTGTCCAGCGTGAGATTGCCTCCTGTGACATTCAGCGCTCCGACATTCGCCGACCCTGCGGCCACATCGCCGAGTCCCAGCACCAGGGCGCTGATCTTCGTGTCTCCGCTGGTCTGTGCGAGTGCGCCTCCCCCGCCCACGATCATTTCGCCGCTTCCTCCCGAGCCCGAGGCGCGCCCGATCCTGGCGTTGTCGATCGTCAGCGTGCTCGGTCCCGCCATGACGAAGGTCCCGTGGCTGGCATCCCAGCCATTGCCCTCCAGGCTCATCCTCCCGGAGAACTGCTGGGGGCTGCCGTCGACGACGACGAGCGCATTGGTGCCGACGTTCACCAGGCCAGCGCCCGAGAGACCGTTCAGGACGACGGCGGGAGCGGGCGACGTCACGGCGGACATGTCGAAGGTGCCGGCAGCGCCGACGACCAGGGAGGAGCTCAAGCCCAGCCGCGCGGAGGAGCCCAGCGCCAGTGTGCCTTCCGAGACGGTCGTGGTTCCGCTGTAGGTGTTGGCGGCGCCCAGGGTCAGGGTGCCGGCGCCCGTCTTCGTCAGCGATCCTGTGCCGGACAAGATGCCGGACCACTGCGCGCCGAGCCCGTTGGTGTCGATGGTCGACGTCGTCGTACCGACCAGCGTGGCGTTCACATCAGTGGTCAGCGCGGTGCCAAGCACCTGGATCGTGCCGCCGCCGAGGTTGAACTGGTATGCACCGCCCAGGCCTGCGTAGTCGCGCTTGAGCGAGGTTCCGCCGATCTGGAGCGTTCCGCCATTCAGGTTGTAGGTGCCGGTTCCGCTGCCTGCCAGATAGAGTTCCGCCGCATTCGCAATGGTCAGCGTTCCGCCGGTCTGCGTGATGGTGCCGGTGCCACCCTGGCCCGTCGGGGCCGCATTGTTGCCAAGGATGGCCGTGCCTTGGTTCACGGACACCTGCCCACCGTCGATCTGCAGAAGGCCCGCGGCAGGGGCCGTCGCGGTCGGATTGCGGCCGAGCACGACGAAGCCCGGGCCGTTGAAGGTCAGCGAGCCATTGGAAATGGTGTACGTGCCATTGCCGCCCTGGTTGCCGATGTTGAGACTGGCGCAGCGTGCGGGAGCGCCGCAACCCTGGTTGATCGTGACCGCACCGCCCGTCTGCGTGACCGTGCCAGTGCCGCCGAAGGAGCCCACCGTCAGGCCGGTGTCGATGGCGAGCGTGCCGCCACTGACATTCATGGCACCGCTCGTTTGCAACCCAATGACCACGGAGGAAAGCTTCGTGTCGCCGCTGGTCTGCGCAATGGCGCCGCGGAGCACGACGAACTCCCCCTCCTGGGTGCTGCCCGCATCCACCTTGCCGATCGTGGCCCCATCGATGGTCAGGGTCCCTTCGCCGGCCTTGGCGAAGATGCCATGCGGGTTGGTGTTCGATGCGCCCTCCAGCCTGATGCGGCCCCCGAAGCTCGTGGCTTCGGCGTTGCTGACGGCCAGGACGCTGGTGCCGACGTTGATCGTGCCTGTTCCAGTGAGGCTGTTCAGCACGATGCCGGCCGGATCTGTGCCACCCGAGAGGTCGAGCGTGCCGCCGGCACCGATGTTCAGTCCGAAGCCCGTGATTCGGCCTGTGCCGAACACCGCCAGCACGCCAGTGCCGCCGGTGCCCAACTGCATGACAGGCGCCGGGGCGGTGGAAACTGCATTGATGCTGCCGCCGGCAAGAACATTCACCGTGGCAGTGTTCCCGGCCACTGTGCCAATCCTGACCACATCTGTGTTCCTCGCCGCACTGATGTCCAAGGTGCCGCTGTCGACGACGACGTCTTGCGCTGCAGCAGGGGAGAGAGCCAGCAACTCGCTGCAGAGCACCGCAACCGCGACACAGATGCTGTGCGGCGCGAACCGCGAGCCCGCAAGTGCCTTCGGAGCCACGCCCCCGCGCGCTCGCACAGCAACGCAAGATGAATGCGCGGCCATTCCGATGCCCGCTTTTACAAGAATGACCATGCCCACCTCCAAGTTGTTGGCGGTGACCGTAACAACCTTCAAGGACGGATGCAGTGGAGCTGGTAACTTTTGAAACCGTCCACTTGTGCTCCTGGCGCACCGTTTGCTGCGTTGTTCACACCCTCGCTCTGAGGGACGGGATGCAAGATCGTTGGCTATTTCACGATGATTATCATTTTGATAACAATTTCCATTTGGATAATGATTATCAAAGTGAGAATCACACCTGCGGATCGCATCCTTGCGCTATCGCATCGCACGGTCGGTCCTGACCGCGCGGCGTGAGCCGCGCCCGCGCGCACGGGCAAGCGCGCAACGGTGCAGGACGTCGTTCGTCGACGGGCGCCAGCGCGCCTGAATGTCCGTCAGGGCGTCCGAACCCGCATGCGGCGCTCGATCAGCAGCAAGACGCCCCGCAGGCCATACAGAACGATCACGATCCCGGCGAGGTCGCCAATGAACATGGGGACCAGACCCACGAACGGGTTGGGCTGGAGGCCGACGGCCCAGAAGAACAGGTTGTGCGGGATCACGTTGCAAAGCGCCCCGACCACGGCGAACACGGCCAGCCGCCCCGCAGTGAGGCCGCGCAGGGTCGGCGGGACCTGCAGGATGCGCGTCGTCAGATGAAGGGCCCCCAGGGCTCCCAGTCCGGAAAGCGCGGCAACGCTCACCGATTGCGCCATCGAGTGCCCGAATGCAGTGCCATTGGTCGCCAGCGCGCCTAGAAAGAGGCCCAGCGCCGCCCACCGGCCAAACAACAGGACGCCGAGCAGGCGAAGCGCGGCGGGCAGGAACACCCAACTGATGACGTGGGCCTGGTCAAGGTATCCGAACGCCCAGTCGTTGAGGCTGAACAGCACAAACCACAGGGCAGCCACCCCTGCGACCTGGAGCACGGAGGCCACGGTTGGCCTAGTCGGTGGTCTTGCGGGCCGCCTTGTTGAGCGCCTGGCCCAACTTGGCGAAATAGGTGCGGGTAGCGTTCGTTGGAACGACGTATTTGACGCGGTTGTCCGACTCGTCTTCCTTCAGGTCGATCAGGCCGCGCTCGCGCAAGGACTTGAGGCGCCGGTGCACGGTAGCGGGCGAGGCGTCGTGCGCCAGGCCCATCGCCTCGAGCACGGTGACCTTCGCCCCTGTCGCCCAGATCCCGCCCAGGACGTCGAGCACGCGGCGCTCGACCGCGTCCAGGTCTGGAAGGCCCTTGATGGCGCTGACCAGATTCAGGAAGCGGACGTAGGTCTGGGACGGGTCGTCGGACTTGGCCATGGCCGGAGGGCCGGTTGAGATGATTTTGATCTTACGGGGAAGTGA
Organism: Variovorax robiniae; assembly: GCF_037889955.1. Taxonomy (NCBI): domain Bacteria; kingdom Pseudomonadati; phylum Pseudomonadota; class Betaproteobacteria; order Burkholderiales; family Comamonadaceae; genus Variovorax; species Variovorax robiniae. Next base: position 28,419 of record NZ_JBBKZS010000011.1, on the reverse strand, counting down.
ACTCGCGTCGCAATGTCGGGGCCATGTCCTACGCGCGCTGCACCCACATGCGCTGACGCCGGGTCGGCGATCCGCCCCTGCCCGTCGACCTGGCGCTTGCCGTTTCGGCAGCGGGCATGGGGCCGCCTCGCGCGCGCGCTCCGAGGTCTGATGGCGGGACGTTTCGTGATCGCCAGAAGTGTGAGTCATACAAATTCTCCGTTCGGGGAGCGCATGGCAATGTGGAGCGGCTTGCCGTGCGTTGTTTATACGACATTAATAGACGAAACGTCTCGTCTAACCGTAATCGTTTCCATGGAGACAGCGATCCACTTGAGCTCGCGCCGGTACGAAGGCTTGCGTCTGCGCGCCCTATACTGGGTTCGGTCATGAACTCGAAATATCTCGCCCGGGGACCGCTCCTGATCCCGCGCATTTCGGAACCGCGCTCGTCCCGTGCTACCGAAGAAGCAGTTGCCGCAAAAGGCTCCAATGGCAAGGCGCCGGCAACCAACCGGCGCAACCCGAAGACGCACCAGGCGGTGTTGGCTGCAGCCGAGGAACTGCTCAAGGAAATCGGCTACTCGAGCATCACCATCGACCGCATTGCGGAGCGCTCCGGCGTGGCAAAGGCCAGCATCTATCGATGGTGGCCGAACAAGGCCGCCGTGTTCATGGAGGTATACATCACGATCGTTCGCCAGGAACGCAAGCCGGTGGATACAGGCACGCTCGAGGGTGACTTGCGCGAGCACGCCCGCGCCGCCTTCCGGATCTTCCGCACCACCGCTGCGGGACTGGCGCTGGCGGGCTTCGTGGCCGATGCGCAATCCAATCCGATGACCCACAAGATGCTGCAGGATGGCGTTGCCACGGACATCCGCAAGATGAACATCGCATTGCTGGAGCGAGCACGCGAGCGCGGCGAACTGGGGCCATGGGTGTCGGCTGAGGCGGCGGCCGATGTGATGTCGGGCGCGCTCTACTATCAACTGCTGATCCGGCGCGGCAAGTTCACGAGCGCCGAAGCCGATCAGATCACCGACATGATCTTGCGGGGCATTCGCGCCGGTTCGGGGTAAAGCCAGGGCGCAACTCCGCCTTCACGCGGAGACGACTGCAATCCGGCTCACAGCGCGAGTTCGCCTCGCGCCCGGGAACATCCGCAACCGCGGCATTCGGACCGCCGAATGCCCTCCGATTCAACGAAGCACGACGACGCCATCGGCGGCACGCACGCCCGCGCCTTGAGGCAGCACAAAGACCGGATTGATCTCGGCCTCTGCAAGGCGATCACCCAGCTGAACGGCCATGTGCGAGAAGGCAACGATGGCATCGACCAGGGCCGCGACGTCGGCCTTCGGCCTTCCTCGAAAGCCATCGAGCATCGGCCAGGTCATGAGTTCGCGGGCCATGTCCAGGGCGTCCTGTCTGCCGAGACCGCCTTCAGTGGGCAACAGCCGCATCGTCGTGTCCTTGAACAGTTCAGCGGTCACGCCCCCCATGCCAAGCAGGATGGCCGTGCCCAGCGGATCGCGGTGCATGCCAAGGATCAGTTCGGTTCCCCCGCTCACCATCTCCTGCACCAGGAAGCGCTCGGGAAGTACACCCGTCTTGCGCTTCACCTCGGCCGCCATGGCTTCAAGCCGGGGTCCGGAAAAGGGATTCTGTGCGGCGACATGGCAGCCTGAAGTTGTCGCGGTAGCGAGTCCCCTGTTGTTCAACGGATCGAGGTACGCCCTCAACGTGAGCCTGTCGACTGCGGATCCGCTGATGACAGCAGTGGGCGAACTTGCACCAACGCTGCTCGCGCTGCGAGCGAAGATCCAGCAAGAGTTCGACGCCGCGGCGCAACCCTGGTGATGACGTGGCAAGCGACCAGTTCCAAGGCACCCGGTCATGCGCTGGCAAGCGCGCCAAAGTCAGCATTCAGGAGGCAACGTCACTTGATCCGGGCGTTGACGATCCGATGGTGTCAGCGCGTCGAACCGTGCGCGCCCAGACTGCGCGGCTGCGTGCGCATTTCATCCAGCAGCCTGTAGACGGGATCGGAAGGCGCTGCACTGCCATTCGGTTGACGGCGACCAAACAGCCTGACGTCTTCATGGGCCAGCTCCGGGCGGTCGCGTTCCTCGATCCAGTCGTAAACCACTGTCCGCGTGGCAATGCGCCACTCGCCATGTCGTCGTTCAAAACGATCCACATAGCGGCCGCATAGAAACGTCTCATGATGGGGAGCAGATGCCGGTGCCTGCAGCGCCAGGAAGGCACTCTCCACCGCAGCACAGTCGCCGTGGATCTCGATGGCGATGTTGCTCACCTGATGCACACGACGGCCTCCTTTGCGCAGCTTGAGCAGCGCCTGGTCGATGAACCCCGTCGCGCTCCCGTTCCACGCCCCATGGCAGTCCGTTGCGTCCTCCCAGTAGGCGCTGCGCAGCGCGGCTTCGTCCGCGCGATCGATGCCGCGGCAGTAACGGAAGAGGCACTCCCTGATCGCCTCCCGATCCAGCAAGCCCTGAAGATCCGCGTTCATCCTGCACGCTTGAAGAGTTGGACCATGTTGCCCTCCGGGTCGCGCAGCGACAGGACGGCGCCGTGCGAGCCCATGTCGCGCATGCCGATGACCTGGCCGCCAGCGGCGGTGATTCGTTCCTCGGCGCCGGAAAAATCCTCGACCTCCAGCACCATCACGAGGCCGGCGGTCGCGGGTGCCGCTTCCTGTGGCGACGCAAGCGCAATATTGGTGTTGCCGACGCCGTATTGGATCCAGCGGTCTTCATCGCGGAACTTCAGCGGCAGGCCCAAGCCGTTCGCGTAGAACGCGTGCAGTTCGCCTGGCCTCTGCGCGACGACGAAGACGCTCTGCAACCGCTTCGGCGGGGCAGCCACCGTACTCACAGCGAAGTCTCCGACGCGCCGCCATCGAGGCGAAGGACGTCCGCGCTCAGGAAGCGTGAATCATCGCCCGCAAGGAAGCAGATCGCATCCGCGATGTCCTCCACTGTTCCCAGGCGACCCAGCGGCGTGCGTCCGATCCGCCTGGCATCGAGGTCCGCATTCCTGTGCTTGGCCGTGCCCTCCGTCGGAACGGCGCCCGGGGCGACCGCGTTGACGCGGATGTTGCGCGAGCCCAGCTCCGCAGCCGCGGCACGGGTGATGCCGAGCACACCCGCCTTGATGCCGCTGTAGACCATCGAGCGCATCGGCGCCTTGAAGGCGGCAATGGATGCCACGTTGATGATCGATCCGCCACGCTGCGCGTCCATGACTTCAGCTGCGGCCTGGATACCCCAGATCACCGACTTGAAGCCGATCTCGACCATGCGGTCCAGGACCTCCGGCGTGATCTCGGCCAGGGGCTGGTAGCGTACCCACGCGGCGTTGTTGACCATGATGTCGAGCCGCCCCGCCTCGCGTGCCAAGCGCAGCACGGCTTCGCGGACGCCTTCCCGGGTGCTCACGTCGCGCGGCAGCGGGATCGCCTTGCCACCCAAGGCCCGAATCTCCGCGACGGCCTCATCGACAAACTCCTGCTTCAGGTCATTGATGCCGATGGTGGCGCCCCGCGCGGCCATGGCGCGCGCGGTCGCCCGCCCGATGCCGTGGCCCGCGCCGCTGATGAAGGCAACGCGGCCTTCGAGTGACGAATTCATGACTTGGCTTTCTCTGGAAGTTCCGGAACCAGCAGCGCGTCGAGTGCAAAGGCGCCCTCGCCTTCGTCGAGCACCACCAGGGGGTTGATGTCGATTTCGACCACGTCGTCGGCGTGACGGGCGGCGAAGCGCGACAACGCGGCAATGGCGCGAGCGGCAGCCTGGACATCGGCCTTCGGGCGGCCGCGCGCGCCATCGAGCAGTGCAAACGCCTTCAGGGAACGCAGCATCGCGGTGGCCTGCGCTTCATCCACGGGCGCGGGGCTCAGCGCCACATCCTTCAGGATCTCCGCAAAGATGCCACCCAGGCCCACCATCACCATCGGCCCGAAAATCGGATCCTTCTTGGTGCCGAGGATCAGTTCCGCCCCGCTATTCGCCATCCGGGCCACCAGCACGCCGGTGATGCGGGCCTGCGGTGCCTTTTGCGCGACCCGCGCGAGCAGGCCTTCATAGTCGTCGACCAACTGGCCTTCCGAGCGCACGCCGACCACCACGCCGCCGACTTCCGTCTTGTGTGCGATGTCGGGCGAGACGATCTTCAACACCAGCGGAAAGCCGATGTCGCGCGCCGCCGCCAAGGCTTCCTCGCGGCTTTGAACGACGCACTCCTTGAGCACCGGCAAACCCGCCTCCGCAAGCGCCGACTTGGCACTGGCCTCGGTGGCGAAGGCCTGCGCATGCAGGGGCGCGCGCACGATGGCGGGCGCCGGCTGCCGGGCTTGCTGGCGCGCGCCGAAGCGTACAAGCGCCGCCAGCGTCGCGCAGGCCGCATCGATGCCCTCCACCGTCGGAAAGCCCATCGCATTCAAGCGCGCACGCACGTCCTGGGGCGCGCGGGCGCACAGGATGATGAGACGCGACGTATGGTCCTTGCGGACCTGCTCCAGCGCCGACAGGAAGACCTCCCGCAGTCGTGGCACATGGAATGCATTCGCCGATTGCAGGATCAGGGCGTCGCAGGAGGGGTCGTCCGCCACGGCAGCCAGGATCCTGGCCAGCACCTCGGGGCGGCTCGAAACCTGCGCGGTCATGTCGACCGGATTGGACGGCGCCGCGAATGGCACGACCGACAGGATGCGTTCCTGCGTCGCTTTGGCCAGCTTGGGCAGGACGAGGCCCTGCGCACTGGCGGCATCGGCCAGCAACACGCCAAATCCGCCCGACGCGGTCAGGACCGCAACCTTGTTGCCACGGGGCGCCTGATCCGGTCCGATCACCGAGAGCGCATGGCCCACTTCCAGCAGTTGCTCGATGCTGGGCACCCGAATCGCACCGCCGTTGCGCAGCACGGCGTCGAACACCGCATCGGAGCAAGCAAGGGCGCCGGTGTGCGACGCTGCGGCCTCGCTTCCCGCTTCCGACACGCCGACCTTCAGCACCACCAGCGGCTTGCCGGCATCGCGCGCCATCGCCATGGCCTGCTGCAATTTGGCGCCATTTCGGCAGGTCTCCATGCAGCAGAGGATCACGGTGGTGCCCGGGTCGGAAGCCAGCGAGGCGATCGCATCGGCAATGTCGACGTCGCACTCGTTGCCAGTGGTGAGCATCCGGCTGATGCCGACGCCACGCTCGGCCGCGAGGCGCAGCGTGTAGCTGCCCAGGTTGCCGCTCTGAGAGACGATGCCCACCGGACCAGGCTCCGGAAAGGAGGACTCCAGCGCCACTGAAAAGGTCGCGATGCTCTTGTCCGGCACGCCGATCGCACCGAGGCAGTTGGGGCCGACGACACGCATGCCCGTGGACCTGGCGACCTGGCCGATCTCGTCCTGCAGCCTGCTGCCCTCCTCCCCCATTTCGGAGAAGCCGGCGGAGAGCACCACCGCCGCACGGACGCCGCGTGCGGCGCATTCCCTGACAGCCTGCGGCACGCTCGCGGGCGGCACGGCCACCACCGCAAGTTCGGGTGCCTCCGGCAGGTCCGCGACGCTTGCATAGGCCTTGAGCGACTGCACCTGCTCAGCCTTGCGGTTGATCGGGTAGATGCTGCCCGCGTAACCGTACTTCAGCAGGAATTGCAGCGGTCGCCCGCCGATCTTGGTGACATCTTCCGATGCGCCGACGATGGCGATCGATCGCGGCTTGAACAGCGCCTCGAGTCCGCGCCCTGCTTCGACCGGCTTCACGGCGGTCACGAATTGAGGAACATTGGGTGTGTGCTTCATTCTCAGCGCCCCTTGTAGACAGGCTGGCGCTTCTCCAGGAAAGCCTTGCGCGCTTCCTGGGCGTCCTCGGTCTTCGACAGTGCCATCGTGATGTTCTGTTCGACGCGATAGCCATCGCGCTGCGGCATCAGGTCCATCATGTTGGCCGCCTGCTTGGCGTAGGCGACGGCAAGCGGCGCCTTGCTGGCAATCTCCTTCGCAATCTCCATCGCCAGCGGCAGCAGTTGTTCAGCCGGCACGACTTCATCGAGCACGCCGCGCCGATACAGCTCGGCGGCCTTGACGCGCATGCCCGTGTAGAACATGCGGCGTGTGAAGGAGCGCCCGACCATCGTGCGCAGCATCGAGACGCCGCCCGCCAGGCCCACGTTGATCTCCGGCATGGCAAAGCTCGCGTCCTCGCTCGCCAGGAAGATGTCGCACGCAGCCATGAGGCCGAAGCCCGCGCCCAGCGCCGGACCGTTGACGGCAGCGATGACGGGCTTGGCGCATTCGCGGATCGCGTTGCCGGTCTCCCGCGTGAGGCGGTTATGGCCGAGAAAATCACCGGCCTTGTCGGGGTCCGGGCGATCCTTGAGATCCGCGCCTGAGCAAAAGTACTTGCCGGTACCCGTGAGGATCGCCACGCGAATGTCGGTGCGTTCCGAGATCTCGTCGAAGACCTCGATCAGACGACGCCGCGTCTCGCGGTCCACGGCGTTGACGGGCGGCTTGTCGAGTCGCACGACGGCGACGTATTCGGAAACTTCGAGGCTGACGCTCATCGCGCACTCCCTGTGAGATTGGAAAAAGAACCGTGGTCGGCGGCTGGCTGCGGCGCCAGCAGATATGCGGCATGCGTGAGGCGGTCGCCGTAGCGGAACTCCGATGCGAGCAGGCGTTGCGCAAGGCGGGTGGCCAGCACTTCCTCGCTCATGCCCATGCCGCCGTGCATCTGGATTGCGGCTTCTGCGCAGGCACGGGCGGACTCGGCCAGCGACACCTTGACGAGGCGCAGCGTGCGGCGCAGGTCGGCCGCGTTCTGCTCGTGCTGCTGGAAGGCGTGGATCACGAGGCCCTTGGCGCCGAGGTACTTCACGTACATGTCGGCCGTGCGATGACGCAGCACCTGGAAGGTGGACAGTGCAACGCCGAACTGGCGCCGCTCCTTCAGGTGGGTGACCGTCTGCTGGATCAGCGCGGCCAGCGCGGCCACGGTGTCGGCGGCGGTGAGCAGCAGCGCGGCATCGCTCGCCGCTGCCAGTGCATCGCTCGCCGCAGCGCCACGTGCGATGCAGGCACCTTCCGGCACGGCCAGCCGGGCCAGCGTGAAGTCGGCGCAGCGTCGACCCTCCATGGAGCGATAGATCGCCGAGGGCGCGCCGATGCGTTCTGCATCGACCAGGAAGATCGCGCATTCGCCATCCGACACGGCCGGCACGAGGAAGTGCGTGGCCGGCAGCGAGACGTCGACACCCTGCACGCTGCCATCGAGTTCGAAGCCGATGTCGAGGTGGCGTGCCTGCACGACGATCTCGTCTGGCGTAGACGACAGCGCACTCAGCGGAGCGATCTTCGCGCTACCTTCTGCGACGGCCTCCAGCCAGCGCCGCGCGGTCTCGAGCGGCGCTGCCTGCAACAGCAGCGGCGCCACGGCGCAGGTCTCCACCACGGGTAGATCGAGGCCATGCGTTGCGAGGCCTTCGACGATCGAGGCCAGGTCGGCCAAGGTACCGCCGACGCCTTCGCAGTCCTCAGGCACGAGCGTGGCGGTCCAGCCGAGTTCGCGGACAGGATCACCTTGCAGGCCCTGTGCCGCGGCATGGTCCTGGGCGTAGCGGCTGGCTGAATCGAGCAGCATGCCGGGGAAGAGCGAGGGAAAAGAGGGGGACATCGTCAGGCTCCCAGGAGTTCGTTGGCGACCACGTTGCGCTGCACTTCGGAGGTGCCGCCGGCGATCGTGCGGGAGCGCGTGAACATGTAGTTCTGGATCCAGGTGGCGGCAGGCACATCCGCGCTCCCGTCATCCGTCTCGGCCAGGAAGCGGTTCGCAGCCTCGGGGCCGACAGCATCCAGCGCGATGGACGTCAGGCGCTGGGCCACGTCCGCACAGGTCATCTTGATCGCGGAGGGCTGCACGCCCAGCGGGCGCTGGTGGATCAGGTCGTCGGTGGCCTGCGCCATCATCACGCGCGCACCCTTCACGTCCGCCTCGCACATGAGCAGCTTGTGATGCAGGCCGCTGAAATCGCGCCGGCCGGCCGCGGCCTTCCCGGCATCCTCCACCAGGCGGGCGACTTGGCGGCGCACCAGCTCCAGTCGGGCCACATTGGCCGGCGGCAGGCGCTCGCGCTCCAGCAGGAACTTGGCGCAGGTCCAACCCTTGCCCACCTCGCCGATGAGGTTGTCGGCGCGCACGCGTACCTCGTCGAAGAACACCTCGTTCAGGTGATGCCAGCCATCGATCGTGCGGATGGGCCGCACGGTGATGCCGGGGCTGTCCATCGGCACGAGGATCAGCGAGATGCCGTCCTGCTTCTTGGCCTCCTTGGATGTGCGCACCAGCATGTAGATCATGCTGGCTTCATGCGCATGCGAGGTCCAGGTCTTCTGGCCGTTGATGACCCACTCGTCGCCGTCGAGACGGGCACTCGTGGACAACGACGCCAGGTCCGACCCCGAGCCCGGCTCCGAGTAGCCCTGGCACCACCAGTCCGACCCATCGAGGATGCGCGGCAGGAAGCGCGCCTTCTGCTCCGGCGTGCCGAAGCGGATGATCACCGGGCCGATGTGGCCGAGGCCGTGGTGATAGAGCGGCGGGCAATCGTTCTCCGCCATCACTTCCTCGAAGATCAGGCGTTGCTTGATGTCCCATCCGGTGCCGCCCGCTTCCCTGGGCCAGCTGGGCGCACCCCAGCCCTTGGCGGCCAGGATCATCTGCCATGCCTTGTACTCGCGCTTGGTGATCTTCTGGCCCGCGGCCACGACGGCGCGGATCTCGGCAGGGCAGGACTTCCGCGCGAACGCTTCCAGTTCGCGCCGGAAGGCGACGTAATCGATGGACATCTTGTCTCCTCGGGTTATTGAACTTCAGCCCTTGCGCAGCTGCGTGATCAGCTCGTCAAGGGCGGCCGCGGCGCCGTCCGCATCGCGCCGGCGCAGGGAATGGGCGATGTTGCGGCGCAGGGGGAACAGGTCGGGACGGGGACGCACCGGCAGCACGTGCGTCATGCGTTCACGCAGCACCGAGGTCATCGTCTGTGCCATCAGCGTGAGGGCCTCGTTGTGGCCTGCGGTCGCCACCGCGGAAAAGAAGCGGCTGGCCGAATCGATGCGGTCTTTGAGCGGCGCGTCGTCGGCATGGCCCTCGATCGTGTCCACTGCTTCTTCCACGGCATCCAGCTCGGCGTCTGTCGCGCGATCGCATGCCAGACGAAGCAGCGTGCCATAGAGCGCGCGGTAGGCCTCGTCGATGTGCGCGTCGCCGAGCTTGCCCTGCAGCACCATGTTGCGCAGCGACTCGGCCAGCATCATGTAGGCGCCCTTGTAGAACACCAGCGCCTGGTCGCCGGCGCCCGCATCCATGTGCTTCACTTCGCCGATGAGGACGACATGGTCACCGGCCTCGTGGCACGCGAACACGCTGCACTCGAAGCTGGCCAGGCACTCGTTGATCAGCGGCATGCCGTTCGGGCCCGACCGCCAACCCACGCCTTCGAACTTGTTCTCGATCTTGCTGGAAGCGAACCTTCCCGACAGCGCATCCTGCCGCTCCGACAGGATGTTGATGGCAAAGCCATCGGCACCCTTGAAGGTGTCGAGCAGCTTGCTCGCGTTGCGCAGGCTGAACAGCACGAGCGGCGGATCCAGCGACACGGAGCTGAACGAGTTGCAGGTCAGTCCGGCGGGCTTCCCGTCGGCCGTGCGCGTCGTGATGACGGCCACGCCCGTCGGAAAGCAGCCGAGCAGCTGCCGGAATTGCGTCGGTTCGATGGCGGTTCGTTCGGCGACTTCTGACATGGCGACTCCTTGCGCTGAGCTCAGGTCAGGCCGCGACGAGCTCGCGCTCGGGCTGGCTGCGGTGCGGCGGGTCGTTGGCGATTTCTTGCTGGACCGCGGGGATGATGACCTCGGCCCAGGTCTTGAGCTGGCGCAGCATGGTCGGGTGATCGAAATCGCCCATCTGGGTCTGGAAGCAATAGTGGACCGGCTTCAGCACGCGGATCTCGTTGACGACCCGCTCGATCACGGTGTCGATGCTGCCCACGGGCAACAGGGCGCGCATCTCGTCGAGCGTCGGCTCCCCTTCGACGATGCCTTCCTCCACCTGGTAGTCATCGGCGATCTGCGCAGTGCGGCGCTTGAGGCTGACGGCGATGCGGCGCTGGTAACGGGCGCAGTCCAGGTAGCGCTCCACCTCGTCCTTGTTGTCGCTCGCGTAGGCGGCGCGCAGCAGGCCCACGTTGATGCCGGCCGGATCCTTGCCCTCAGCCTTGGCGATCTTGTCGATCAGCGCTCGGGTGCCGTGCAGCTTTTCGAGGCCGCCGTCGCCGCCGGAGACGAACACATGATGGCCGGAGCGCACGGCGCGCGTCACGAAGGCCGGGTCGACGCTGGTGATCCACATCGGAGGCCCGGGCTGCTGCACAGCGCGCTGGCTGATCGCGCTCATCGGTTGCTGGTAGAACTCGCCGTCGTAGCTGAACTTGGGCTGCTGCAGGCCCATCTCCAGCATGTCCAGGATCTCGAAGGTGCGGCCCTTGGCGGTTTCCAGCGAAACCCCGAAACGCTCGAACTCGAAGTGCTGGTAGCCCGAGCCGATGCCCAGGTTCAGGCGGCCGTTGGACAGCTGGTCCACCATCGCCACGTCCGCGATCAAGCGCGCCGGGGTGTACAGGGGCGCGACCACGATGCCCGTGCCCAGCCGGATGTTGCGCGTGACGGCGGCGCAATGCGCGATCATCGTCAGCGGCGAGGAGCACATGCCGTAGTTGCTGAAGTGATGTTCCGCGTACCAGGCGGCGCCGAAGCCCAGTTCGTCCGCCAGGCGTGTCTGCTCGACGGCATCGCGCAGGATCTGGTGCGAGGTCTTATGCTTGTTCCGTTGCTGCATCAAAATGAAGATTCCGAAGTCCATTGCCTGTGCTCCTGTGGGATGGGTGTTGAATGGGTCGATCGTAGGAATCCAGGCGCCTTGCGGATCACCAACCTGCGTACAGCTTCTTTGCGTGTTTTGAAATGAAAGCCCTCGATTCGCTGCGCATCTTCGTGACCACACAGCGCAAGGGCAGCCTCTCGGCGGCGGCCCGCAGCCTCAGCCTCTCGCCCGCCACCATCTCGCGGCGCATCAGCGCGCTCGAGGAGGAACTGGGTGTGCAACTGGTGGATCGCACCAGCCGCAACCTCAAGATGACCGAAGCCGGGCAGGCCTTCATCGAGCGGGCCGAGGTGGTGCTGGAGGCCATGGCCGAAGCGGAGCAGGCCGCGCGGAACTCCCGCCAGCGACCGGAGGGCCGACTGCGGGTGCATTCGCGCACGCACCTCGGCCTGCGGGTCGTGGCGCCGCTGCTGCCGCGCTTTGCCCAGCGCTATCCCGACATCCGTGTCGAGATCGAACTCTCGGAACATCCGGTCAACCTCGTGGAGCAGGACTTCGACGTCGACATCCGCACCGGCGAATCGAACGACTCGGGCTTCGTCATCAAGCGGCTGCTGTCCAGCGACGAGGTCCTGGTGGCGAGCCCTGCGTTCTTGAAAATCTATTCGCGCATCAAGCATCCCACCGACCTGCCGGATGTGCGCTGCCTCACCTACCGGCGTGAGCACGAGGCCACGAGCTGGAAGTACGTCGACGAGCAAGGCGAGCAACAGGAGCTGCCGATCCAGGGTGTGCTGAGCGCCAACAACGGCGAACTCCTGCGGCTGGCCGCCCTCGGCGGCATGGGCATCGCGCTGCTGTCGGAGCCCACGGTGCGAAGCAACCTGCAGGACGGCACGCTGGTCAGGCTGTTGCCCGACTACCGCTTCGCCGTGCGGGGCTTTTCCAACGGCATCTTCGCGGTGTTCCGCCAGAGCCGCGCACTCCCGCTCAAGGTTCGCGCGTTCGTCGACTTCGTGGCTGACGCGCTGCGGGAGGACGGCGTCTAACTGTCCGCGAAGCGATGCGGCGCCCTGCCCGCCGCCGGAAGCCCCTCGACCAGGAAGAGACCGCCATCGCCCGGAAGCGATCCTTCGAGTCGCGTGCTCCGCGAGATCGTCGTCAGGTAGAGCTGCTCGAAGCGCGGGCCGCCGAAGCAGAGGCTGGTCGGATAGGTCGCGGGGACGTCCACCAGGCGCTCCAGCGAACCGTCGGGTGCGAAGCGGGCGAGCTTGGCGGCGCGCGTCAGCACGGTCCACAAGAAGCCCTTTTCATCGACCGTGGCACCGTCGGGCCCGGAGTCGAAGCGGTCCGTCCTGGTGAATACACGCTTGTTGCGCAACGGGCCGCGTGGATCGTAGTCGTAGGCCCAGATCGTTCTCTCGAGGCTGTCGGCCAGGTAGAGCGTGCGTGCGTCGGGACTGAAGCATGGACCGTTGGCAAATCCGATGTCGTCGGCCAGCTGTTCCACGCTGCGATCGGGCCTCAGTCGATAGAGGCCACCCAACACGCGCGCTCCTGGCGCGCGGTTCATGTGCATCGTGCCTGCGACAAAGTTGCCCGCCGCATCGCACTTGCCGTCGTTGAGCCTGACATCCGGATGATCGATGGGGACGACGGCCAGCACCTCGAGCGAGCGCGACCCAAAGTCATAGCGCGCGAAGCTGTCGCGCAACGCCACCACGACCGCATCACTGCGGCACGGCGCGATGGATCCGACCGGTCCCGGGATGGCATGCCGCTCCGGTGCCCCTGAATCAGGGGCCAGTCGCCAAAGCGTGCCCGCTAGGGCATCGATCCAGCAGACCGCCTGCGCGTCCGCATCCCAGCAGGGGCTCTCGCCCAGCTGGTCCTTCGTTTCCCCGATTCTGGTGATCGCAACGGTCATGGACGCAGTGTGCCGACCGATCGCCCATGGCCAGCATCGCGACCTGCAAAGCACCTTTTCATGCTGTGCAGCATCGGCGGACCCAGCGCCACCTAGACTGAATCGACAGGGCGGAAGCCCCCAATCAGGAGACTTTGACATGCCATTTCGCAAACACCTCGGCGCCTTGCTTCTTGGCCTGGCGGCCGCATTCGGCGCGGCCCAGGCCCAGCAACCCACCCGGATCGTCGTCCCGTTTGCCGCCGGCGGCGGCACCGACCAGTACGCGCGTTTGCTCGCGAGCGAACTGACCCAGCACGGCCTCCAGGTGATCGTGGAGAACAAGCCCGGGGCCAGCGGCATCGTCGCCGCCGACTATGTCGCGCGCTCGCGGCCGGACGGCCAGACGCTGCTGATGTCGTCGCTGAGCACGCTGGCCACGAATTCGGTCATGTACGACAAGCTGCCCTACGACCCGGTGAAGAGCTTTGCGCCCGTGACGCAGATCGCGTACCAGCCCACGATCGTGGTCGCCCGCATGGACCTGCCCTACAAGAACATCAAGGAGATGGTGGCCTACGCCAAGGCCAACCCCGGCAAGATCAACCGGGGTTCGCCAGGCGCCTCCATCCTGACCAACCTGGCGCCGATGGCCTTCGAGAACATGGCCGGCATCAGCACCACCCATATCCCCTTCAACGGCGACTCGCCGGGCCTGCAGGCACTGCTGGGCGGCCAGATCGACATCCAGGGCACTTCCATCACCGGTCCACAACAGCACATTCGCGCCGGCAAGATGCGCGTGCTCGGTGTGATGGGCGACAAGCGCCTGCCCCAGGTGCCCGAGGCGCCCACCTTCAAGGAACAGGGCTACGACATCGAGGCGTTGCTCTGGTATGGCCTCTCCGCGCCCGCGGCCACCCCCAAGGACGTGGTCGAGCGCCTGAACCGCACCGTCAACCAGGTGCTTGCCGATCCCGCATTCATCAACCGCGCCCGCGCCAGCGGGATGGAGCCGCGGGGCGGCACGCCTGACGAGTTCGCGAAGTACGTGCAGGCCGAGAGCGCGCGGTGGATCCCGCTGTTGCAGCGCCTCGAACTGCCCAAGCAGGCCCAGTGAATGAACGCCATGTTTCCGAACACCGTGGCCCTGGTCAGCGGCGCCAGCCAGGGCATCGGCCAAGCCATTGCCACCCGCCTGCTGCAGGCCGGCTGTCGCGTGGCATTGACGGACCTTGAGCTTGGCAAGGCGCAACAGGCCGCGGCAGAGAGCGGCGGCCCGCCAGATCGCGTGCGACCCTACGCGCTGGATGTGCGCGACGCGACCCAATGCGCGGCGATCGTTGCCGATCTCGATCAAGCGTGGGGGCCGGTCGGCGTCCTCGTCAACAATGCCGGCGTCAGCGGCCAACGCACCCAGCAGGACGCGCAAGCCCTCGGCGAGGACATCGACCGCGTCATGGCGGTCAACGTCAAGGGCGTGCTGAACCTGACCATGGCTTGCGCGGAGAGCCTCAGGCGCACCAGGGGTGCGGTTGTCAACGTGGCGTCGATCACCACGCTCGTGGCGACGGGAGCGCATCTTGCCTACGGCGCGTCCAAGGGCGCGGTCGGCCAACTCACGAAGTTCCTTGCGCGCGACTTCGGCGCACATGGTGTGCGCGTCAACGCCGTGGCACCGGGTCTCGTCATGACCCCGATGACCCGCCACATCGCGCAGGACGCCAAGCGCCATGGCCGGATGGTCGATCGCACCTTGCTGGGACGTCCGGCCGAGCCCGACGACATCGCCGGGCCGGTCGTGTTCCTGGCCTCCGAACAGGCCCGCTATGTGACCGGCACCATCCTGCCGGTGGACGGCGGGTACGTCGCAAACTGAAGCAGGAAAACTCGATGACCCCCATGCAACCGCTTTCCGGCCTCCGTGTGCTCGACTTGTCCCGGGTCATGGCCGGCCCCCTGTGCGCCATGGCCCTTGCCGATCTCGGAGCCGACGTCATCAAGGTCGAGCATCCTGAGCGTGGCGACGACACCCGCGACTGGGGCTTGCGCATCGGACGCCACAACACGTCCTACTTCAACAGTTGCAACCGCAACAAGCGGTCGGTCTGCATCGACCTGCAGACGCCGGAAGGTGTCGAACTCGCGCGCGACCTCGCGGCACGCTCGGACATCGTCATCCAGAACTTCAAGTACGGTGGCGCGCAGAAGATGGGGCTCGGATACGAGGCCCTGAGCGAACGCAACCCCGGCCTGATCTACTGCTCCATTTCCGGCTACTCGGTGCTCGGCGACGAACGCAGCCGACCGGGCTACGACCTGGTGGTCCAGGGCGAGAGCGGCCTCATGGCGACCAACGGCGAAGAAGGCCAGGGACCACTGAAATTCGGCGTCGCGGCGGTCGACATGTTCACCGGCATGTACGCGGCCCAGGCCATCCTCGCGGTGCTGCACGAGCGCAACCGCACCGGGCGGGGCCGGCACATCCAGATGTCGCTCTACGACAGCGGCATGATGATCGGGTCCTACTACGGGCTGACCGCATGGGCGAACAAATGCGACCCCGCCAAGTTCGGCAATTCACATCCGTCCATCGTCCCCTATGGCGTGTTCGAAGCCGCGGATGGGCCGCTCGTGATTGCCGTCGGAAACAACGGCCAGTTCAGGAAGTTCTGCATCGACGTCATCCAGCGACCGGAGCTCGCCAGCGATCCCCGCTTCGAGAAGAACACCGAACGCGCAAAGCACCGCCAGGCGCTGATTCCCATTCTGGAAACGTGCATCCGCGCGCACACGCGCGCGGAACTCCTGGCCCGCTTGCGCATGGCGGGTATTCCTTGCGGCGAGGTGCTGGGGCTCTACGAAGCCATGCAGACCGAGCGGACGACGCAGACGCAGGTTTTGCATCACTTCGACGATCCCGAAGCCGGGGCGCAGGCGATCCATGCACCGCCCTACGTCATCGATGGTGCTCGTTGCGGCGTGCGCCACACGCCGCCGGACCTCGGGCAGCACACGGGCGAGGTCCTGCACGAATTGCTGGGCATCGACGAGGGCCGGCTGGGCTCGCTTCAGGCGCAGAAAGTCATCCGCTGACATTCGCTCGCTTGCAATAGACGGAAAGCAGCTTTTCATTGAATGCAGATGCGGCGCCGGAGCCGCGAACTAGACTGATTTCAGCCAGTCCACATGGAGCAGAACAAGGAGACAAGCAATTGAACTACCGGAAATTCCTCTTCGGCTGCGTGATCGCAGGCGTCACCATCGGCTCGGCAATCGCACAGCAGGTCACCCGCATCGTCGTGCCCTTTGCAGCGGGCGGCGGCACCGACCAGTACTGCCGCATCCTCGCGCAGGAACTCGGCAAGCACGGCATGAATGTCATCATCGAGAACAAGCCCGGCGCGAGTGGAATCCTCGCCGCAGACTATGTTGCCCGCGCCAAGCCCGATGGACAGACAGTGCTGGTGTCGTCGCTCGGCACGTTGGCCAACAACAGCGTGCTGTACGAAAAGCTGCCCTACGATCCAGCCAAGGACTTCGCGCCAGTCACGCAGATCGCCTATCAGCCGGCCATCCTGGTGGGCCGTGCCGACCTGCCCTACAAGAACATCAAGGAAATGGTCGAGTATGCAAAGAAGAATCCGGGCAAGATCAATCGCGGCTCACCTGGCGCCGCGATCCTGACGAATCTCGCGCCCGTCGTGTTCGAGAAGAACCTGGGGATCAGCACCACGCACATTCCGTTCAACGGCGACAGCCCGGCCGTGCAGGCGCTGCTCGGCGGCCAGATCGACATCCACGGCACTTCGATCACCGGCTCGCTGCCCTACATTCAAGCAGGCAAGTTGCGCGTCCTGGGCGTGATGGATACCCACCGCCTGCCCCAACTGCCTGACGCACCGACCTTCCAGGAACAAGGCTTCGACATGGTGGCCACCCTGTGGTACTCGCTCTCCGTTCCAGCCGGTACGCCAAAGGATTCGATCGATCGGCTGAACAAGGCGGTGAACCAGGTGATTGCAGACCCGGGCTTTGTCGCCCGCGCGCGCGCCATTGGCATGGAGCCGCGCGGCGGCACGCCGCAAGAGTTGTCGAAATTCGTCAAGCTGGAATCCGATCGGTGGCTGCCGGTGCTGCAAAGCCTGAACCTGCCGAAGCAGGCGCACTGAACCGGATTCGCATTCATCATCCCAAGAAAACAAAAAGCCTGCTATCAATTCGATAGCTGGGGAACAAAGTAATTGTTGGCCGTGAAATAAGCAAATCTGTGCGCATCTGACCCGGCATCTGGCATGGAAACTCCGCTGAGAAAAACCATAACTTGACATTGTTTGCAAGCGGAGCACTTTGAGGGCGTTGTTTGCGGTCCGAGACTGACGATGGGCGGCTCCCGACGGGCAGTCGCGCTGACTTGTCTCATGGTGCGGGTGCGAGCGTCGAGCCAACCCAGCGCAACGGCAGGAGCGCCAAGACCGTGCTGGCCCGTGACGGGCCGCTGCGCATCGAGGTGCCGCGCGACCGCGCAGGCAACTTCGAGGCTTCGAGCCGGTGCTTATCCCAATCAAGCCGATTTACACGGCCGCCAGCGCCGAGGCCGCTGAGGCCGAACTGGACGCCTTCGCGCAGGGTCCGTGGGGCATCAGCCTTGACGGAAACCATACCTAGCCGCGTTCTACGGTCATAACCAGACGTAGTACTTCCGTCCGGCCGCGGGCTGCCCTAGTAATTTCGCGAAGGGGCAGGTTCAGGGCACTTTCCCTCGGGCTGCAGTCTCCGCGTTGTAGGTAGCCACCGCTTCATTGACTGCCCGCTCCATTTCAGGGTCAATGGGCATATTCGGGACCGAAGGAATGCACTCGTCTCCAAGGGCTCGGCGGAACAGCGACAGGAATCTTGACCTAGTCTGAACTGGCCCCCACCTCCCACCGGGAAGCAACTCGGTGTTTCGATTTGTCAACGTGACACCTCTCGCGTGCAATGTCCTCGCGGCCGAAAGTACCTCCTTCGCGATCGAGGAATATCGCTGCTGCTTCAATGTCAGTCTCCGATGCCTCTCGCGATCGATTAATTGCTCGCAAATGTCAGGATCAACTCTTCGCAGAGCTCGATAATCGAATCCGGTCACTTGACGAACTACATGCATGCTTTGCTCGCACCGAAGTGCGTCTGCCAAGGCTTTGCGAGCGACCTCCGGGTCTACGAAGTTGTAGCTGGCACGTTTGATACGAAGTGCCCTTAGCGAAACGTGAGTCACCCGGCCTTGTAGGAGCTCGCTCAGATCCACCTTCAGTGCATGGGCAAGAGCAACGAAGTTTTTGAGGCGCATCCTTGCTGAGGACTGTGAAAGCCACCGGCTCAGTGTTGATTTGTTCATGTTCGCTTGCTGCGCAACGGCTACCAAACCTCCGTTCTGCGCAAGCAATCGACGCACCGCCCTCTTGACGCTCTCGGGCGCGGTGAGACTGATCTCCGTCAAATCGGCCACTAAGCCAGTGAGCATCTGGGCGATCTGCACCTCCTCAATCGAGGCTCGCTCCTGCTTCTGCTGACTGCAACGGTATCCCAGGGCGCCACACTCCGCGCAGACTCCAAACATGGTAATCCTACGAAGAAAGCCGAAGGCGTGCTTGCGATTCCCGGTGCTCCTTCCACACTGCGGCTTGAGCAATTGCTTCTTGTGAATTGGACAGCAGGTCACCTCCGGAATCTCCCACAGCAACCGACCGTAGGACTTCGCCCCCGGTTGCCGCAGATCCGCCCTGCAACAATCAAAACATACTCGCTTGGTGGGATCCCCCAGCACGTTACCGACTACCGATTCAAGACACCTCAGAGAGCACGCATTCAGTTCGGTGCGACCAGTCGCAACAATCAAATTTTTCAGTTCTGCTTCGCAAACGAACCTTTCGTCGAATCGTGCGCGGCCCGCGACAAATCGGCGAAGCTTCGTGACTGCGAGGCGATGCTCAAAGGCGAGAGACATTTCATAGCTCTTGACCGACTCGACATCCCCAGTGCCCCATCCCCGTGGCATCAGGCCGTACAGCAACGTGGTCGTCGGCCGCCAGCCAGGTACCTCGAACCGGAAATCATCACGCATATGTGCACCTTTAGGCTGCGACCAAGTCTTCCAGTTCATCCGGGTCGAATGCGCCCGACCCGTATTCCCAGCCCTCAATGGCCTTCTCGCCGTTGACCACCCAAGCCTCGATCGTCTTCACAGCCTCCTTGGGCATGCTGGCCTTCATCCACATCTCCTTTGTAAGCACGCCATCCTTCGAACGTGACTGCAGGATCAACAGGCGCATTGCAAGCGTCTTCAACGCGCCGATCGACCCCCAGCACGCCAGACCAATCTTGCGCCAGTTCTTCGTCAATTGCGGTTTACTTTCCCAAGGCCAGAGGTTCTCCAGCTTCACCACGCAACGGTAGAACGCCCTCTCGTCCTTCGTCATCGTCGCTTCCTTGCGTCCAATGGCGTAACGCCTGAAGTGAACGATCGAGCCGCGACTGACCACCTGGTCGAGCCCAGTCACCATGCCAAGGAGGTCGAAGCTTCCGAGCAATAGGAGTTTGGTCGTGCTGTTCACGCTCGCCATTGACTTGAGGGCGTTCATGGTGCTCTCGGAATCGCCGTACTTCTTGAGGTGAACCGCCTCATCAATGACGATGACGCGAATGTTCCGATTGACGAGCATTTGCTTGATGAATTGCCGCAAGCCATCGACACCCTTGGCCTTCTGTGTGGCAAGGACGGAGAGGCCACCCACTTTAGATGTCTGAACCGTCTTCTTCACTTCAATGAGTGGCTCCTTTCCTGCCTGAAGAATTTCATGAAACAAGGCCGCCCACGAGCGCCTGTGGTCCCCGGTAGAAGGCACCTCGACTACCAAGAATGGCAACTCGTGAATGGCGACAGGTCCAACATATGCATGTATCAACTCGAGAAGCGCTTTGCCCATGAGCGTGGATTTACCGATACGCGTCATCCCGATGATTGGAATGATCTGACACCCGTTGCCCGAAGAAAGAAGCTCGCCTACATCCTTGAGAACCCGTTCCAGCTCTGCGTGCTTGATCGTCAGGTTGGCAAACCATCCCAGCCGAAGTCGGGTTGGAAGTTTCAGTGCCTCTTCGCGCGTCCTGATGCTGCGCAATCTTTCGGCGATACCGGGTTTCGAAGCGCTGTCGGACAGCTTGTCGATCTCCTCCTGGAGTTCGTCCTTAGGGAACGGATCGCCGTTCTCCTTCAACGAGTCGACCGGCCCATCAGAAAAAGTCGCGCAGTTCGAGGGAGTCGTCGCCGTCATTTTCATCATCGTCGTCGTCATCGTCGTTCTCCAGGTTGGGTTCCTCGATTTCGCCGGCGGCGAGCGGAAGGTCATCCGTTTGTGCGCTTGGAGCGATGCTCACGTCCGCCGCCTGATCATTGGCGGCCTCTTCCCTGGTCAGGCCACTGGCTTCCGTGCCGGCGGCCGTGATCTCGACACAGGGCAGCACAATCCCCTCGTGCGTGTCGCTCGGCCACACTGGCAGCGTGGTCAGGCCAAGCTGGCGGTACAGATAGATGGATTCGTTCGCCTGCATCGTCAGACGCGCGTCGAACTTCTTTGGGTCGTAGGTGGCAGCGAGCCGGCAGAGCACCTCCGGCGCCATCCGGCTTTGTCTCGCCCCAAGCTTGTTCACGGCTCGCTGATAGCGCGCTTGAACGTTTGCCTCATGAGCGGTTTCGAATGGCTGGCGTAGATAGGAGTCCGAAAGTGCCGCCACCCACGGATTGCCTTCGATACGGCAATAGATCAGTCGATCCATCCAGATCTCAAGTCTCACCTCGGCAAGCTTTCCGCCCGATGTGGCGAAGCTGGGATGCCAGTGGTACTTCCCGTTCTCATTGACGCCTCGCTGCGCGTCGATGACCCTGTACCACTTCTTCTTTGGGTGCGGAGAAGTCGCAAGCAACATGTTCTGATCGAGTTCGAATGGCTCGAGCATCTCCTTGCCGCCGGTCTCCCTATAGCGCTTGGCTTCAAACTCTTCGGGCGTCATGCCCAAATCGCCGTCCTTGACCATCTTCGGGTGGTATTCGAAGAAGTACCACTCGAGCGCCCAGTAGCATCCGGGCAATGTCCATTCGGCGGAATCGTTTTGAAAGGGGTCCCTTTTTTTGTCCACCATCCGAACGTCGCGTCGAAAGGCAAGCGTATTGCCCTTCATGTTGGCGATGTACGTCATGGCTGCGGCGAATCGTGACTCGACGGGCGCTCCGTTGCGCGGCTCTTTCGGCTTTCTGTAGACGGCCTCGATCCGATAGATCTTGCAGAACGCCCTGACGTCCGGCGTGAGGAGTTCAGACCCGTGGTCGAAGGACAGAACCCGCGGCAAGCACCCGTTGCGACGCACGTAGTCCCGAAGCAACATGAAGACGATGAGAAGACTCGGCGCCTGAGGGAGCAGAATCATTGCCCGTTCGCGCTTGACCGCGGCATCGTAGGCTAGCGTCAGCGTTGGCTTGTTGAGCTTCGTGCCGTCCGGTGCGATGAGGACAATGGGCACAGTAGTGTGGTCTACGTAGCACACCCCATGCGGAATGACCCCGTGGTAGGTCAGCGTGAGATCCGTGGAGGGGATGACGGCCCTGAGCTGATACTTCTCGCTGTCGGTCAACCTCCGGCTGTGATTCTCAGGTGGTTGGCAGCGCTTGCCGAACGAAACCTCAGAAATGCGGCGCACAGGCATGTCGGGCTTCTTGGCCTGGCTTCTCTGATGCAGTTGGACGTACATCGCATAGGCGCCCTTGGCTGTGGGCTTGTGAGGCTGGTTGTAGAACGCCCCGATGGCCCGCTTGATCAGTCTCTCCTCAAAGGGTGTGAATCGATCCGTTCGGTTGCCGCGCTTGCGCATGTGGTCCAAGAGCAGGAAGAGCTCTTCGGCCGAATTGCGGGCGGACTGCACGGCGCTTGCTCTGCGCCGCATCGTGCGCTCGGAGTGCTGTGCCCCTCGCCCGGCCTTCCATTCATACAGTTCCTGACGACTCGCAAGCGCCCGCTCGATCTCTGCCGGGGTGCACCGGGTGAGCGCCGTCGCGAGCTGCGAGTTGGCCGATTCGATGACCGTCAGCAGTCCCTCCCTCTTGAGAAGCTGCAGATCGGACTGCGGCATCACCAAAAGATCCCCAGCGGCATCTCTCAGGGTGACGTCGCGCTCACCCTGGAGCAGGACGAAATGGCGCTGGCCGTCGTACTCGATTTCGGTTCCGGGTTGAATCCGAAATCCTGGGTACGGAGGCGGGGGCTGAAGCAGTTCGGCCGCCACCGCATGCAGCGTCTGATATGCGGATTCGTTGCTGTAGATGACGAGACTGTCGCTGAGGTCCAGCAGGTCCTTGGAAAGGTCGACGTATACCACGCCGTCGGCCACCGCCTTGAAGATCTCGTTGGCACTGAACCCGTCCTTGAGCAAGTGATGAAATGCCATCAGGCCCTGCGGCTGCACGGCGCCCAGCAGACGCTGAACGACCTTCGGCTCCAACTCGAAAGCGCCCGGGCGGCGGAAGCGCTCGAGGAAGCGGGTGTTCTCCGCCAGTTGCCGGCTGACGCAGGTTTCATCGATCAGCTCGTGACCGAAGCCATAGTCGGCGTAGAACTGTTCCGCCGGAGCGAATCGCATCCTGCCCTCCTTGTCTCGGAAGTAGTGCGACGGGCTGCGCTTCATGGCGACAAGAAATTTGGCGCGCCGGGTGACGCGGAACACCACGATTTCCGTCTTCCGCACGACGAGGAAATGGGGTTGATACAGATTGCCCGTCGTCGCGATTCCAGCTGCGTTGTGAAAGGTCAGCGGCACCGGCCCGGGAAAGGCGAAGATGAAGACCGTGCGCGGATCGGACGCAAGGATCGTCGCAAAGGTGCCCATCCACTTAGGTATCACCAACTGGACACCCGATCGCGGATCCAGGAACACAGTGCTTCTGTCATCGAGGACGCCCTCGGGCGTGTGGGGGGCGGCGATACATTTACGCAGATAGTCGCGTGCTGGCGCCTTCAACCGGAGATTGAACGCCAGGTTTTCGATTTGACGCCGTTGCTCGGCCGAAGGCACGTGCCCTTGGTCGATGTGCGCGGCTTGAAGTGTTGGCGCCGGCGCCGGCTGCATCTGCGTGGTGAACTTGCGCAGTGCTGACATTTTTTGCCTCGTGATGGCCAAGGGGCTGAGCGGCCCTTCATGCTGCGCTGCAGCAAGAGAAGGCCGCGTTCAGCCGGGTTATCGAGCGCTCAGACGCGCACCCACACGAAGGGCACACGGTGTGCCGTCGCCTTGAGCTCCAGACCCAGACTGCGGCAATGCGCGGTGAGGACTTCACTGCACAGGCGTTGATCCGCCTCCACCGTCTCGATCTTGTGCTGTGCACCACGGAACGCGGCCGCCGCCTGCTGCACAGCGGAAATCGCAGAACGAGTGCGCGCCGTATGGAATGGGATCTCCAGGGTCAACTTCAAGGACCGCGCGATGAAGATGACCTTGTGGTCCCGGGAACAACCCTCTGTGCAGACATCGAGGGTCATGGTGCCAGCGCGCGTCAGTGCGAAATCCTGACGCGGCGTGCGCAACTCCTGGAATAACCGCGCCCAACTCCGCTGCCGCAGGAACTGCATCTCGTCTGCAAGCCATTGCGACTTACCGAGGCCACTCGGTCCTTCTAGCCTCATACTCATCGGCTTGCTGCCAAGCGTGTAAACATCGGCGTTGGCCGCCCCCACAGGCGGTGGCGTGTCTGCCGAGCTTTCGCCCGCGCGCTTGGACTCCTGGTTGTGATTCAAGGTCATGAAAAGCTCCTTCTCTTGACACGTCCCGAAGATGCCTCGACTCAGACGCAAGCAGTCCCAGACCTTCCCCTTGACGGCACCCCACCTAACGGGTAACCTTGGAAAAGTCTTCTCCGACTGCGTTGCCTACAGGACCGGATCGCGCTCGAACGCTTCCGCTCCCCGACCCACCCTTCGGGTCGGGGCCCGTAAGGCTTCGAAAGTTTCAGTCCATCTTCCGCTGTCCTGGTGAACGTCAGACACGATTGTCTTGACGCTTCCAATCATTCCAGTTTTCGCATCGGCACGCAAAACGGTCCGCTCCAGCGAGCTTTCAAGCTGCGATGAGACCTGCCTCGAGCTGACGTCCTGGCCATCAGAGTCCAGCCATTTCGCGCCTTCGTTTCGCAGCTTGCCGCGGCCGTTTTTCGCGCGCTGAAAGGCTGCTCGAGCAAGACGTCTTGCCGCCGCGCTCGTCCCTGCAAGCTCAACAAATTCAAGGTTCTGTCCAGACGATTGACCGGATTGCGAAACGCGTTCGAATCAGTTTCACGATGGGCCGAAGGTCATCGAGAACATGAACTCATCGGCTTCACCTTCTTCGCTTAGTTGTGTGGCCACGCTTTTCATGCTCATTCAACAATATTGGACTTTATTGTCCAATGGCCAAATAAGGTCAGAGCAGCATGTTCCCAGCGTGGAAGCAGCATCCCTCAGCTTCGCCACACATCTGCCAAAGTGTCGTCATGCTCCGCATCCCGAACTTCGAACCATTCTTGTTTGACTTCCTGTCGAATGAAGCGGAATGTCGAGACCCCTCTCTCGGGGTGACGATTGGATGCTGGTCAGAAGCGCCTCCCTGCGCATTGTTGATCGACTTTCTCTCAGAAAATCCAGATGGCCAGAATGACATCTACAAGGGCTTGCGCTTGGCCAGAATCGCAGCTTAAACGCGAGCCCATCGCGTCGATTCGAGACCCGCTCAATGCGCCTCTCACCCGGGGTTTGCCGCACGTCCCACGCGACGCCTGAGATCGCCTCGGAACGCACGTCGCTGCGCGCTGCATAAGACCATAGACTTGCCATGGTTATAAGGCGGGAAGGGGGGCGCATGGCCCCGACAGCCCGCCAATTCCGCGAAGCAAGACCGATTCAGGGGAGGCGTTTCCCGCGCCACTAGGGGTTTGCAAGCGCCACGAGGCTGCTGCGCGGCATCGCCCGCAGCGCGGCGAGGCGGCTCAACTGCTGCCCATCGGGGCGCGACTTGCCCTGCTCCCAGTTGTAGATCGTGGCGCCGCTCATGCCCACGAGTTGCCCGTAGGCCGCCGCAGAAAGCCCCAGCTTTGCGCGGTGGGCGGCCAGCCGCGCGGCGCTGAAGCGCCGCTTGCTGGGCTGGTGGGCAGCTGGCGCGGCGGGAGAAAGCGCCACCGCCGCGCCTGCGCGCGTGCGCGTGAGTCGAAGGTCTTTTTGCAGGTGCGCCACCTCGCGCTTGAGTTGCGCGATGGCGCCGCGCTGCTGGGCGCTCGCCTTCTTCAGGCTCTCGATCTCGGCGCGCACTTCCTTGCGCGCCACACGGGCAATTTCGGACTTCAGCAGGGCTGCGATGTTGGCCATGGTGCATTGTGCCCAACCAAACTCCGCCTCCGGGCGCGTGCATGGGATTTCCACGCGCGCCGCGTGCGCTCCGCAGGTGCGCATCACGCAGGGCAGCGCAAGCAGGGGCACTTCCACGGTATCGACGGCGCCTTTCGCCGCCGCCCTCGCCCCACGGCGCGGTCGTAGGAGCCGATAATCGTGCTGAATGGCGTCCTGTCCAACCGGTCCGCCAGGCAGCCCGCGGCGCGGCCAGGACCCGGCCCGCCCCGGACGTCCATCCGGGTCACCGTTCCAAGGAGCGCTCGCATGGCAATAAGTGAGGGGCCTTGTGATTCGAAGCCGACGGTCGAAGGGGCTTTGCCGGCGGGCTCACCACAGCCGGAGTCATTGGCCCCGGCGGGCTCGGCACCATCGGCGCTGGACCGCCCTCCTCCGACCGATCTCGCCATCGCAGCACAAGGCGTGGACGCTCATTCACTCGCGGTGTTGCGGCCGCTCGAGGTTCCCCTGCTCGACCCCCAGGCCGTCTCCGGCCTGACGGAAGCCTCCGTGGGCCAGTTCCTGGTGCAAGGCCAGTCGCCCAACACGCTCGCCTCCTACGCCACGGCCACGCGCTACTGGTCGGCATGGTTTGCTGCCCGCTACGGCCAGCCCCTCACGCTCCCGGTGAGCGTCCCGGTGGTCTTGCAATTCATCGTGGACCACGCCGAGCGCCTGGCGGACTGCGACGACGGCCAGGTCACCACAGGCCGCCCGGTTCGGCTCGTACACGACCTGCCCGAGGAGATTGATCGGCTGCTCGTGGCAACGCATTTCAAGGGAAAGCCCGGGCCGCTTGCGCTCAGCACCCTTCTTCATCGCGTATCCGTACTCTCTACTGCACATCAACTACGCGAACTGGACAACCCCTGCTCCTACCCTGCTGTGCGGCAACTCATCCGCATGGTGCGTACGGGCTACGCGAGACGCCAAGTCCGTCCTCGCCAGCAAATGGCTCTGACCCGAGATCACCTGGAAGCCATCCTCCAAACGTGCGACGCGTCGCCGCGTGGCGTACGAGATCGCGCGCTCCTTTGCTTTGCATGGTCGAGCGGCGGTCGGCGCCGATCCGAAGTTGCCGCAGCTACCGTTGAGAACCTTCAAGATCATGGTGCTCGTGGCTACATCTATCTGCTCGGACACTCGAAAAACAACCAAGAGGGAACCTTCGATGACTCCACGCAGAAGCCACTGGCGGGCCAGGCTGCCAAAGCCCTTTCGGCTTGGCTGAAGCTGGCCGACGTACGAGAGGGGCCAATTTTTCGACGTGTGTTGAAAAGCGGGCGGATTCTTGCAGAGCCATTGACGCCTCGTGCTGTGCGCACAATCGTCATGAACCGATCACAACTTGCCGGACTTGCCGGGCACTACTCGGCGCATTCCCTGCGCTCGGGCTTTGTCACGGAAGCGGGACGGCAACAAGTCCCTGCGGGCGAGGCAATGAAGATGACTGGGCACCGGAACTGGGAGGTTTTCATGGGGTACTACCGAGCCGGCGATCTGCTCGGCAGCTCTACTGCCAACATGCTGGATGGTCCGCCGCGATAAGTCGCGTTGGGTGTCCTTCCTGGCAGACAACGCCTCAGCTGTGAAACTACCTTGGTGAAACGCGCCCGTCGGCACGGAATCGTCGGAGCATTGCTGATGACGATTTCGCCCCGCCAAAATTGTCACCCTCCTTTCGGCCCTGAGTCAGGCCGATCCACGCACAAGCCAAAATCGCTCTTAATCCTGGGCGAGGCCGAACTGCTGGCCAGGTCGAGCTGGCATGGGACTGCTACGCCGTGGCTTGGAAGAACTCGGCGCGTTGCCAAAGCAACTGAGAGCCGCCCTGCGCGAGCAGATGCGAAGATGCTGCTCTTGCTGCCCGTACATGACGACATGACCGGCGGCCGTAGCGAGCCGGAACGCACGACGCGCCAGCCCTACTGCGGCCAGCCAGCCCGGATGGCCCATCTCCGAACCGGGCCGGCGGCCACCCCAGTCCCACGACCGCCTCCATGGCGCTCGAACCAGCCGACCTGGGTGAAGCAGAGCCAGAAGTCGGTCCCAGCCACTGGTGGCACCGTCTCTGACAGCCGAGCCGAGCCAACGCCTGCATTGAAGCGACATGCCTCATCCCTGCGAGATCACTGCGTCGCAAGGCTGGCGGATTGCGAAGTAGCAAGAACGATCGGTGCAGGCACTTGGGACAGGCTTTGGCGAAATTCCAAGGCTTCAGGAATGTCCTCGAATTCCAGCAGTTCGCCAGCGAGCTCGCTCAGATGCATCTTGGCCTCCAGCGGCGTTACGCGGAAGAACTCGCGTCGGCGGTTGACAGCGTTGACGCGCCGCTCGCTCAGACGCGCATGCATCTGGCCCTCGATGCCCACGGCATCCTTAGAGAAGAAGAGCGCGTGCACGTCGAAATTGAACGGCACCGACGCGTCGCTCAGCTCCCGGATGCGATCCCTTGGATCGAGTCGACGAGTCATACCGACCTTGACCATCGCCTCGCCAAATGAGCCGATGTTGGAGATCACGTAGACATAGCCGGCACGGATATTGGCTGCTCGATAGTCGACATCCGACAGTGCCCGATCCACGTCGGCAAGTTGATCGCGTATGCGTGCGACCGCCTCCAGATCTCCCTTTGCTTCAAGCGCCGCAAGCGCGTTGGCGTAGTGTGCGCGCTCCTTTTCAAGGCGTTCACGCTCGCGCTCCAACTCCTGCTGAGCCTTTCGCTCCTCCTTGAGGCGCTCGCGCTCGGCGCGATCGGCCTCCTTCTCTTCGGCCTGCTTATGCAAAAAATCGGCGGTCAAGGTCAACTCGTCGATGCGAATGCGCAGGTATTGCGTTGAAACCCGGATGTCCATGCTGCGACCGAGGCGCTCTATGGTCGAGGCCACCTTGCGCAGGCGTTCCACGGCGGCATCTAGCTTGTACGGCTTGAGCGAACGGACGAGGTTGTCCGCTTCGGCATTGAAGGCGCGCAACATGAGCTTGGAAAAATCGCGCACCATCGCCTTGCCCTCAGCGGTAGTGAACCGCCCCGGCTTTTGAGGAGGCTCCTTCGATTGAGAATGGAGCCAAGATGAGAAAGTCACCGAAGTTTTCCCCCGAGGTCATGGAGCGCGCGGTGCGCATGGTGTTTGATGCCAAGGACCAGTACCCGTCGCAGTGGGCTGCGATCGAATCGATCGCCGGCAAGATCGGC